>NZ_AP026966.1:4283839-4929607 GCF_027923905.1 Massilia varians | reverse complement strand
AATCTGTCGGTACCCAGCCTGGTCGACTCGTAGAAAGCCCCGAATATACTGAGGCCGGCATCGCCGGCCAACAGCCAGCCGAGGCCGAACTTGACGGCGAAGGTGCACAGGGTCGCGGCCGCCGCCATGGCGATGCCGCGCAAGAACCAGGGCCCGCCGCGCAGCCAGCTGGCCGCCAGCAGGAAGGGGACCAGGGCCGGCAGCAGGAAGATCGCATGCACTTTCACCTGGCTCATCAGGCCCAGCACGGCGCCGCTTGCCAGCGCGTGCACGCTTGGGCGCCAGTCGCTGCCTGTCAGCGCCACCCAGCTCAGCACGCAAAAACCGAAGTAGTACATCGATTCCGGCATGAAGTAGACGGTGAAGGAGTTCAGCGGCGCGAGCACGCTCAGCAGCGCGACGCCGGCCGCCGCCGGGGCGCTCGTATAGCGGCGCGCGACCAGGTAGATGAAAGGCGCGCCGCCCATGAAGAAGGCCAGGTTGCCGAGCCTGGCGCAGTCGAGGAAGCCGTCGCCGCAGGCGCTACTGGCGCCGAACAGCCACAAGTACAGATACGAGGGCAGCAGCGAATCGGCCAGCGGCATCAGGCGCGCGAACTTGCTGTAATACCATTCGTCAGCGAAGACGCTCGGCTGCAGGCCGGCATTGCGCTGGTAGAGGAGCCAGGCGACGCCGGCGAGGGCGACAGCCAGGGCCAGGGGCCAGGCGAGGTGTTTGCTTCGGGGTTGGTTTGGCGTCATGTCTCGTTCTTGTTCTCTTCAATCCGCAAGCGCGTCAGCGAAATCCCCAGCAGCCGCGTATCGGTCGAATTTCCCAGCTCGCTCGGCCGCTGCGGCTGCGGCACCTCGATCACCAGGCTGTGCTGGCGCCCGTCGGTATCCAGGTCGAGCACGACTTCGCGCGCTTCCCAGGGCAGGCGGAATTCAACGGCGGCGTCCCCTGCGCGCAGCACGAAGGGCGCGCCGATGTTGGCGCCGAAGGCGCCCGCGGTGAGGACCACCGTCAGGCGTGCCGGCAGGGCCCTGGCGAAACGCAGCTCGACGCGCTTGCCTTCCGACCAGCGTCCCCAGCCTTCCACGTTCGACAGGCCGTCCGCGCCCAGCACCAGCTGGCCGGGGCCGGGTGCGACGTTGAAAGCGTACTCGCCCACCAGGCTGCGTTCAGAACGGGGCAGCTTGACGATCGTGAAATCCGCAGCGGCGATGGCCGGGACCATCCCTTGCGGCAGCGGATGGCGGCCCACCGCGACCAGCCAGCGCGCCGTCGAGGGCAGGCGGTAGGCCTCGATCGGGGCACCGTCGGGCATGTCGAGCAGGATCATGTCCGGATGGTCGATGTGGAACTGGGTGCGGAACAGGTCGGCGCCGTTGGCGACGATCATGGCGGCGCTGCGCTCGGCGGGCGGAATCAGGTCGCGGGCGGCCAGGCCGGCGCGGTCCGCCGGCGACGCTGCTTGCAGGTGGCCCAGGTAGGTGTCGACCTCGCGGTCGGTGGCGAACAGCGCCAGCGGCAGGGCGACGAGCAGCGCGCCCCAGGCTGCCACACGGCGGTAGCGCAGCCACAGCGCCAGCAGCAGGGCCTGGACGATGAACAGCCAGAAGACCGGGCCTTCGTGCTTCAGCAGCGCCGTGTATTCCGGGCTGTCGGTGATGCGCGGGTCGAAACCGGATAGCCGGATCCACGCCGCCGCCAGCAGGACGGCCAGCACCATGACGGTCAGGGCCGGCACCAGCATGGCGCGGCCCCCAGCCCGGTCTTCCGCTGCGCGGGTGGCCGCGGCGCCCGCGATCAGCAGCAGGGGCAGCGCGAAGCTGTAGTAGCGCGAATGCAGGCGCAGGCCCTCCATCGGGCCTTCGTGGGCGATCGAGGCCGTGTACAGCACCGCCAGGCCGAGCGCCGAGCCGAGGGCGAGCACGGTGAACACGAGCAGCGGGCCGCGCGGGTTGTCGGCGCGCCAGGTGTCGCGCTGGAACAGCGCATGCAGCAGCGCCGCCACGGGAATGGCCAGCAGCGCCGTCAGCGCCATCGCATGGCCGCGCGCGCTGACCGAGATCGGGTAGAGGCGCGAGAGCAGGCTGCGCTGCGACGCCGAGTCGGCGCCGGCGCCGTAGAAGGCGCCGAACAGGGTCAGGCCGGCCTCGCCCGCCAGCAGCCAGCCGAGCAGCAGCTTCACCAGCGCGGCGGTCGCCAGCGCCAGTGCGGCGCAGCCCAGCCCGCGCGCGATCCAGGGGCCGCCCGCCGCGCGTACGCGGCTGGCGTACACGAGGTAGAGGCACAGCGCCGGCAGCAGGAAGACGGCGTGCACCTTCACCAGGCTCATCAGCCCCAGCACGGTGCCGGCCGCCAGCGCGTGCAGCGGGGCGCGCCATGCCAGCCCGCCGAGGGCCACCCAGGCCAGCACCGCGAAGCCGAAGAAGTACATCGATTCCGGCATGAAGAAGCTGGCGTACAGGTTCAGCGGCAGCAGCAGGGCCAGCAGGGCCACGGCGCAGGCCAGCATGGGCGGCACCACGCGCCGCGCGACCAGGTAGAGGAAGGGCGCGGCGCCGACGTGGAACAAAGCGTTGCCGACGCGGGCGCAATCGAGGAAGCCGGGACCGCAGCTGCTGCTGGCGCCGAACACCAGCAGGTAGAGCCAGGACGGCAGCGTGGCTTCGGACAGCGGCATCAGGCGCGCCATCTTGCTGTAGTACCACTCGTCGGCGAACACGCCGGGCGACAGGCCGAGGGTACGCTGCAGCAGGTACCACGCCACCAGCGCCATGCCGGCGCCGAGGAGCAGGGCGGGGAGCCGCCTCATGGCTTGAAGATCCAGTATTTACCGAGCAGGAAGCCGTTCACCGCCACCAGCGGCAGCGACAGGATCTTGCCGAGCAGGGGATTGCCCGCCAGCGCCTGCGCCAGGGCCACGCACCCCAGGGTCAGCACGTAGTTGAGGACGACCAGGCACAGGTAGCGCGCGAAGCTCGCGGGATTGGCCGAGGCGTTGAAGGTGACGCCCGAGTGGAAGGCGAAGTTGACCAGCAGCCCGGCCGCGAAGCCGGCGCTGGCGGCCGCGCTATGGTGAAAGCCCGTCCCCAGCAGCAGCTGCATCAGGCCGATGTCGACCAGCGCGCACAGCACGCCGCCGGTGACGTAGACGGCGAACTGGCGCGACGCCAGTTTTGAAGCGATCTTGGCCGGGCTCATGGCTTGCTGCGGTACAGGGTCTTCTTGTGCAGCGGACGGCGCGGCACCGAGGCGACGTCGTGCGCGATGAAGGCGAGGATCAGCTGCACGCCCATGATCACCGGCAGCGCGGCCAGCATCACGGTGCCCGCCGGGGTGGCGACGCCATCCTGGGCCGAGGCGATCCAGTGCGTGATGCCGTAGATGGCGCCGAACAGCGTGAGCAGGATCCCGAGCGGCAGCTCGATCGAGGCCACCGACATGTTGCGCAGGTAGTAGTTGTAGAAGATGCGCTTGCCGAAGTTGCGCACGTGCTTGGTGAAGAATTCGGTCACGACCCGCGAGATCTTGAGGTTGCTGACCTCGTCGCCATAGACCGCGTCCATCGGCACGTCGGCCACCACCGCGCCCAGGATGTTCAGGCGGAACAGCATGTCCGATTCGAAGAAATAGCGCTTGCTGATCTTGTCGAAGGGCAGGTAGCGCGCGCAGTCGGCGTGGATCGCGGTGTAGCCGTTGGTCGGGTCGAACAGGTCCCAGTAGCCCGAGGACAGCTTGGTGATCAGGGACAGCATCGCATTGCCGAACAGGCGCATCGGCGGCATCGCGCCCAGGCGTTCCAGGTTGAAGAAGCGGTTGCCCTTGGTGTAGTCGGCCTCGCCCGCCAGGATCGGCGCGACGAAGCTGGGGATCAGGGCGCCATCCATCTGGCCGTCGCCGTCGATCTTGACCATCACCCTGGCGCCGTCCGCGATGGCGGCGCGGTAGCCGGTCATGACGGCGCCGCCCACGCCCTGGTTCTCGGCGTGCTCCAGCACAACCACGCGCGGGTCGCGGCAGTGTTCGCGGACAAAGGCGCCGCTGCCGTCCGGGCACTTGTCGTCCACCACATAGATGCGGCTGACTTCGGGGCCGATGCCCGCGATCACGCCCGGGATGTGGCGGGTGACCTTGTAGCTGGGGATCACGACCGCGACCGCGTCGGGCACGCCGATCGGCGTGACCGGCAGCGCGCTGGCAAGGGGAGGATTCATGGTGCTGGCATCAGGAGCGTTCATGGCTTGCTGGGGTGTTGGCGTACGCTGACCTCGCGCAGGAAGAAGGCGAGGAGGCGCGGGTCGCCCGGACCGGGTGAGGTGGGCGAGGCATGTTCGAGTTCGATGTCGAGGGTGGCGGCGCGGGCGCTTTGTGACAACTGCGCCGGCAAGGCAAGCGGACCGGCCTGGTCGAGCGCATGCCAGCCGAGATCCTGGCCGTTCACGATGACGCGGGTCCGGCGGTTCGGCGCCAGGTAGTTGCCGTTGATGAGCAGGGCCTGGACCGCGCCGCCGTCGACCTCCACGCGCAGGCGCGAGCGCGCGCCGAGCGACCAGGCGCCGTCCCAGCCGGGACCGTTCGCTTCCAGATGGCTCCAGCCCGACACCAGCGCCACGGCTTCGCCGGCGCGCAGCGCCTCGAAGCCGAAGCTGCGCTGGACGTAGGCGCCCGCCACGCAGCGCAGCGGCCCGTCGATGTAGCGCCAGCCGCGCGTGCTGGCCACGGTCGGCAGGTCGGGCGCCAGGCTGGCGCCGCGGCCGCACAGCTGCTCGTCCAGGTGCGGGTTGGCCGCGTTGACCAGGGTCTTGAGCGCCGCGCCGCCGCGCTGGAGGGTGTAGACCTGGTCGGGCCGGATGTAGTTGTCGTGGTGGCCGGCGCGCTCGGCGAAGATCTCGGGCTCCGGATGGTAGCGCTGCGGGGCGTGTTCCAGCAGGAGCGAGGCGACGGGGCTGAAATGGACGTACTCATAGCTGCCGGCATGGACCATGGCCGCCGCCTGGCTGGCCGCCAGGCCGACCACTGCCAACTGCGGCCAGCGCGGCAGGCGGCGCAGCAGCACCAGCAGCGCGAACAGGAAGGGCATTGCGGCCCAGAAGGCGTAGCGCATGACGCCGGCCGCGCCCGAGTTCCAGTTCAGCACGGCCAGCGCGGGCAGCGCCAGCGCCAGCGTCATCAGGGCGGCGAGCAGCAGCACGCCGCGCACGCGTCCGTCCATGCGGCGCAGGCTCAGGAGCAGCACCAGCAGCAGGCCGGGAATGCCGATGATCATGCCCTGGTTCAGGTCGAAGTAGAAGGACAGCAGGCGCGCCGCGCCGACCAGGCTGGGGTCGGAGAACAGCTTGGCGATGATGTTGGGCACGCCGAACTGCCACAGGTTGAACAGCGGCGGCAGCGCGAACACCGCCATGCCGCCGGCCAGGCCGAGGATGTTGCGGCGGGTGAGCTGGGCGCGCAGGTTGGCCCGCAGTCCTGTCAACCCGCCTTGCGTGCGGTCGTAGTCGAGCCACAGCTTGAACAGGGGCGCGAACACGAAGAAGAACAGGATGGTGGGGTTCTGCTGCCCGGCCAGCCCGGCCAGCACGCTGCCGGCCAGCGGCGCCCCGCTGGTGTAGAACAGCAGGCCGGCCAGCAGCAGGGCCGCGCTCACGCATTCCGGGCTGGTCCAGTGCAGGTAGAGGGCGCCGCCGCACAGCATGAACAGGCCCAGGCCGAGCCAGGCCTTGGCTTCGGAACCAAAGAAGCGGCGCAGCGCCAGCGCGAGCATGAACACCGCCGCCAGGTTGACCGCCTGGAAGGCCTTGAACGGCGGGACGCCGAGCGCCTCGAACAGCTTGAACGGCCCGGCCGCCAGCAGCGAATAGCCGAAGTAATGCACCGGGAAGACGTCGCCGTCGCGCCCGCGCACGAAGGCCGCGTACAGCTGCTGCTCGCCCGCGCGCATGCCGCGTTCGAGCAGGTCGTAGGGTTCGACGAACATGCCCGGCAGCAGGGCGCGTACGCGGGCGATGTCGCCAGGACGGATGTCGGGCGAGCCATGGTCGGCGATCGCCACGGTGGCGACCGCATACTCGACCACGTCGCCGCCGTAGTAGGGCTTGTACATGGCGAGCAGGCCGCACAAGCTGAGTGCGACCAGCAGCGGGAAGCGCCAGCGCTCAAGCATGGCCGGTATCAAGGCCGGGAAGCACGCGGTACCACTGCTGGCGCACCAGGCCGTCGAGCACCTGGCGGGCGCTCTGGTCCCAGGTCAGCCAGGGCATGCCGGTCGACTGCGGCGCCTTGCCTTCGCGCTGGAGCGCCAGCCATGCCTGGATCGCGTCGGCCAGGGCTGAGGGGGCCAGGCCGTCGAAGTAATAGGCGTGTTCGCCCGCCACTTCGCGGAACACCGGCAGGCTGCGCGCGATGATCGGGATGCCGTGCTGGGCCGCTTCGATCAGCGGCAGGCCGAAGCCTTCGCCTTCGGACGGCGACAGCAGCGCCGAGGAGGCGGCGTAGAGCTTGAGCAGCATCTCGTCCGAGATGCCGTTCATCCAGAACAGGCGCTTCGATTTTTCCGGATGCGCGGCCATGCGCTCGCACAGCTTCTCCATCATCCAGCCCTGCTTGCCGACGACCACGAGGTTGACGTCCTCGCCGCGCTCCCACAACAGCTCGAAGGCGTCCAGCGCCTGGGTGTGGCCCTTGCGCGGCTCGACGGTGCCGACCATGATGAAGCTGGGACGCTGCGCCAGCGCGGCCAGCACGTGCCCTGCGTCCGGCGGCAGGCCGAAGCTCGGCGCGCTGGCGTCGATGTCGGCGCCCAGGTGGAAGTGGCCGAGCCGCAACGGCGCGCGTCGCTTCAAGCCTTGGACCTCGATCCAGCCGGCCAGTTCGTCCGCCACGGCGCGCGAGATGCACAGCACGCCGTCCGACACCTTGTGCACGGTGCGCAGGAAGTCGCCGAAGTACTGCTCGGTGCCGAAGGGGAAGACGTCCGGACGCAGCATCGGCAGGATGTCGAACACCACGAAATAGATGCCGACGCCGCGCGCGCGCATCGACTGCAGCAGGTTCTCGTTCTGCGAGGTGCCGTTGGTGAACAGGTCGAGGCCGAAGAAGATGTCGCCGGGACGCAGGTCGACCGGCGCGTCTTCCAGCAGCAGGCCGGTTTCGCCGACCATGCCCAGGCCGAACTGGCGCGCGTACTGGTAGCTGCGGTTGCCGCCGTGCGAATACACCGGCTCGACCCGGAAGCCCGGCGGCGGATCCGCGATCATCGACAGGAGAATGCTGCGCACCACGCGCTGGATGCCGGTCTTGAGGTCGGACTGCACCATGGCGGAAATGTCCACCAGCAGCTGGCGCGGCGCCGTGGGCGCATGGTTGAAGGCGATCGCCGACGCCAGGGCCGGCAGCTCGGCGTCCGGGCAGTGCGGCGCGCTGGCCCGTACCAGCTTGCGGTAGGCGGCCCAGGGACTGCGCTGCGCGACCGCTTCGATGGCCTCGGCATACAGCTTGCCGACATGGGCGGGCGCATGCTCGCGTTCCATGTGGGCCAGCGCCCGCTGGGCGAGGCCGGCACGCAGCGCGGCATCGCCGTGCAGGCGCGCCAGCGCATCGGCCAGCTCCGATGTCTTGAAGCCATCCTGCAGCTTCAGCAGCAGCGCGTCGTCGATCGAGGCGGTCGAGCCGTGGGCGTTGACGATGGTCGGGATGCCGTACAGCAGGCAATCGAGCACCGAGGCCGAGGTTTCGCCGCGGGTCGAGGCGCGCAGCTGCACCGCGCAGTCGCTGGCGGCGAGGTAGTCGGCATAGGTGGCGGCGTCGACGAAGCCGGCGATCCGGATGCGGCCGGCGGCTTCGCTGGCGGCGATCTTGCGCGCCAGGTTGGCGCCGTACAGGCCGGGGTCGTTCTCGCCGACGAAGACCAGGCGGCAGCGCGGGTCCTGCGCCAGGGGCGAGGCCAGGTAGGCGTCGAGCAGCTCTTCGTTGAGCTTGGTGCGGCCCAGCATGCCGAAGGTGGTGACGAGATAGTCGCCGTCCTGGATGCCCAGGCGCGCACGGGCGGCGACGCGCGCCGCCGGCGTGGCCGAGCCCTCGGGGCGGCCGCGCAGCAGCGGAATCGTGTGCCAGCCGCGTGCCGCGTCCGGGCCATACCATTCGTTTGCCAGTTGTTTCGAGAAGTCGGAATGGACGATCACGCCAGTGGCGTTGTCGAGCACGCCCTTGTTGAGCGGGTACTTCCAGATCGCGGGATTGCGGCCTGACCTATGGTGGCCGAGCAGGCCGGTGTAGCCGTGCGATTCGTACAGTGCCTTGATGAACCCCTGCGGCAGGTAGGCTTCGCGCTCCAGGTTGTCGAGCACGCCCGACAGGAAGAAGTCGTGCAGCACCACGATGCCCGGCACCTCGCGGATCAGCTCGAACATGTGCTGGTGCGCGTGCGAGTTGCCGACGTGGTAGACCACGCGCTCGAACCCATGCGCATGGGCGCGCAGCCAGTCGGGGCCGTGCAGCGGGAAGCCTTCCAGGCGCGCGTCGACCACCGAGTCCTGGTCGACCACCAGCACGATGTCGTAGTACTTCGCCAGCTCCGGCACCAGCTCGGCGCTGTAGTCGGCGATGCCGGATTTGACCGGCGGCAGTGGCGAGACGTAGGCGAGCTTCGGGCGGGCCGCCGGCGCGCGGCTGCTGCGCTCGGCGGCGGTGGCGTCCAGTTCGACCAGCAGGGCGGCGGCGTCCAGCCCTTGCGGCGCACGATGCAGCACCGGGAAGGGCAGGGCGGCGGCGCTCCTGTCGGCCGCGCGCGGCACCAGCACCACGTCGGGGCACAGGCTGGCCAGCGCATGTTCGCGCAGGGCCGGCCGCAGGCGTTCGTTGCCGCCCAATGCATGGCCGCCCAGGTCAATCGCGCGCACGCGGCCGGGGAAGGCCAGGCGCAGCTCTTCGAGCAGGGCCGGCTCGCCCAGGGGCGCGGCGATCCACAGTTCGCGCGTGCCGGCGCTAGCGGCAAGGGCTTGTGCCATGTTCAACGCAGCCGGCTCGAGGCGGTCTTGCGCGTGAAGGAAGTCGATGACGATACGCATAGCTGATCTCTATTGTCCTGCCCTGTTTCCAGCCTGGCCGCGGGCGCGCTGCAGGTCGCCCAGCACCGCCCGCACCGAGACCGGCAGGCCCTTGAGTTCTTCGGGGACCGCCGCCGCGCCGGGCGCGGCCGGTTCCGGTGCGGCCTTGATGGCGGCCAGCGAGCTGCTGACCCGCTTGCCCAGTGCGGGATAGCGCAGCAGCACCGGGATCAGGAGGCGGCGCATGCGCTCGTTGTCCGTGATCCGGGTGACGAGGCGGCGCGCCAGGCCGGGACGGCGCAGCGCGCGCAGCACGCGCCCCAAAGCGCGCAGCGGCCTGGTGACCTTCCACGAGGTGCTGGCATAGGTGGCCATCAGGCGCGCTTCCATGTCCTGCGCCCACACGGTCAGGTGGTGGCTGCTCAGCTGCGCCGTGGCCAGCGCGTCCTGCAGCGCCAGGATCTGCTCGTCGGCTTCGCGCTTTTGCTGCTCGGCCTGCTGGAGCGCCTGCTGCGCCAGCATCGTGGCCTGGTGGGCCTGTTCGATCGAGCGTGCCGCGCGTTCGGCGTTGTCGCGCGCCGCCTGCTCGGTCGCCTTGAGCGATGCCGACAGCCGCTTGGCGGCGCCCCAGGACTTGTCGAGGTGGTGCGAGATGTAGTCGTCGAACACGTTCGGCTGGATGCCGAAGTGCTGCGCCAGTTCGCTGTGCTCTTCTGCCACGTAGTAGCGGTTTAGGCCATCGAACCACACGAAGCGGTAGCGCTGGCTCGTCACCAGGTGCTCCCAGGACGCATGGTTGGTTTCGCGGCTGTTCGGCAGCGTGGCTTCGATCACCAGCACCCAGGGACGCCAGCGCGCGAAATCCATCCCCTTGAGCACTTCGCCCTCGAAGCCTTCGACGTCGATCTTCAGGAAGTGGATCTGGCGGCCCTGCACGTGTTCTTCGCAGACCGAGGCCAGGGTGCGCACCGGCACGGTCAGTTCGACGACTTCGTGGCCTTCCGAGCGGTGCAGTTCGGCCACCGACTGTTCCGGCGAGGCCCAGCCGCGCACCTGCGGGGTGTCGTACAGGGTCAGTTCGCCGTTCGCGCTGCCGGCGGCGATCGCCAGGTTGACGTCGCGCGGGCGCTGCTCGAGGAAGGCCTGGTGGAAGGAGGGCAGCGGCTCGATGCTGATGCCGCGCCAGCCGGCGTCGTAGAAGGCCTTGGTGACCGAATGCTCTTCGGGATCGTTGGCGCCGACGTCGATGTAGAAGCCGTCCTGGACGTGTCCGAGCGCGCGCCACAGCAGCACGTCCTCGGCGTTCTGGGAGTAGGAAATGAAACTCATGTGCTCAATGGGGAACGTTGGATGTCGACGGCCGGGTCGAGCCAGGCCGAGCCCTCGAAGTGGGGACGACGCATGTTCATCACGGTGAACACCAGCGCCAGGTCGCGCCATTCGTAGTTGTTCACCAGGTGGGTCTCGGTGCTGACGATCGCGGTCGCCACCGAATAGGTGCCGGGGCCGAGGTTCATCGGGAAGGCAAAGCGGTACACCACTTCCTCGCCAGCCGCCACGTCCTCGAGGGGCAACTGTTTCAGGTGGGTGTTGGTGCCGTACATCGGCTGGCCGAGGCGGTCCTTGATCATGTAGCCGAGCACCATGCGCGGGATGGGGGCATTGACCTTCACCTTGACTTCCAGCGTGACGGCCGCGCCGACGTCGACCACCTCGACCCGCTCGCCGTTCTCGTCGAGCAGGGCGATGTCGCCGACCGTGGCTTCGCCGGTGCCGGAAATGGTCTGGACCTTGCCGCCGGCCTCGTTCAGGCGCACGGTCTCGTTCTCGCGCTCCGCGATCATGGCGTTGTAGTAGTCCATGATCTCTTCCGGCCTGCCCTGCTTCGCCAGGCGGCCGCCATCGAGCAGGATGGCGCGGTCGCACACCGACTGGATCGCCTGCTTGTCGTGCGACACCAGCAGCAGCGTGGTGCCCTGCTGGCGGAACTGGCGGATGCGATCGAAGGACTTGTGCTGGAAGTAGGCGTCGCCCACCGACAGCGCCTCGTCGACGATCAGGATGTCGGGACGGCGCGCGGTGGCGACCGAGAAGGCCACGCGCATCTGCATGCCGCTCGAGTAGACGCGCACCGGCTGGTCCATGTAGTCGCCGATGTCGGCGAAGGCCTCGATCTGCGGCATCAGCGCCGTGATCTCGTCCACCGTCATGCCCAGCAGCTGGCCGGCCATGTAGACGTTCTGGCGTCCGGTGAAGTCGGGGTGGAAGCCCATGCCCAGTTCCAGCAGGGCGGCCACGCGGCCTTCCATCCAGACGCTGCCGGTGGTGGGCTGGGTGGTGCCGGTGATCAGCTTGAGCAGGGTGCTTTTGCCCGCGCCGTTGATGCCGATCAGGCCCACGGCTTCGCCCGGCGAGACCCGAAAGTTGATGTCGGTGAGCACCCACTTGAGCTTGTGGCGCGGACCGCGCAGCGGCAGCAGCCATTCGCCCAGGCGCGACCAGCGCGTCGGGTACTGCTTGTAGGCCTTGCCCAGATTTTGAACGACGATGCTGCCCATCAGAGTTCATCCACCATTTCGCCGGAGCGCTTGCGGAACAGGCGCATGCCCAGGATGCACAGCAGCAGGGCCAGCAAGGCGGCCGGGATCAGCGCGTTCCAGTCGGGCAGGCGGCCTTCGACCAGGATCGCCTGGTGCGCCCCCACCACGGCCGCCATCGGGTTGTAGACCAGGATCGGCCGCGCCGCTTCCGGCAGGATCGAGGCCGGGTAGACGATCGGCGTGAGCCAGAACCAGAACTGCATCGCGATCGTGACGAACTGGCCGACGTCGCGGAAGAACACGTTCAGGATGCCGCTCACCATCCCCAGGCCGATGGCCAGCAGGATCTGCAGCAGCAGCACCGGGATGATGGCGAAGAACACCGGTCCCGGGAAATTGCCCGAGGCGAGCAGGTAGACCAGGAACAGGCCGAAGATGACGCCGAAGTTCACCAGGGCGTTGAGCACGACGATGATCGGCAGGCAGATGCGCGGGAAGCTGATTTTCTTGATCAGGTTAGCCTGCTCGAGGAACATGTTCTGTCCCCGTGCGACGATCTCGGCGAACAAGCCCCAGGTCAGGATGCCGGCGCACAGGTAGATGGAGTAGGCGGCGCCGGAGGCGTTGCCCGGCAGCTTGGCACGCATGACCTCGGAAAAGATCACCGTGTACACGAGGATCATGGCGAGCGGGCTGAGCACCGACCAGACGGCGCCCAGCATCGCGTTCACGTATTTCGACTGGAATTCGCGCTTGACGCTGCCCAGCACGAAACCGCGGTAGGCCCACAGGCCGCGCAGCATCAGTGGAGAAATCATGGAGCAGCCCGCGTTGGCAGCGCCCCACTCGGGTACGTCAATGTGAGTTGCATAAGGATTGGCTGAGCCGGATGAGCCGAAAATTATACTTCATCCATGCACCAATCCATTGTTACAGATGTAACACCTTGTCTAAAATCAACTTAGTCTGTAATGAAGTGTCGCGTGTTCAACTACCCAGGTTGGTAAAGATTCCAACCGCCATCTCTGCCCAGCAATACAGGAAGCCCAGGCCGACCAGGACGATGGCGAGCAGGCGGCTTTTTGCTGTGCGGACCTTGCGTAGTGCAAAGGTAAGGACCAGGCCGGCCAGCGCCAGCAGGATGCCGGCGGCGACGAAGTCGGAACCGGTCCAGTTTACCTCGTCGGTGAACTGCATGGCGACCAGCGGGATCGTCAGGATGGCTGCCGTGACCAGGGCCACGGCCAGCAGGCTGCGGCCCAGGCCGGGTTGGACGGGATGCTTGCCGGTCAGCGTGCTCATGGATCGTTCTCCTGGCGTAGGTGGGTCGCGCCGGCAGGTGCCGGGCATGCCAGAAATGTATCACGCTGGCGCCGCCGCCGCTACCGCGGCAGGCCGGCATCGGCGTCTCAGTTGCCCTGCGCCAGGCGTTGCAAGCCCTCGGGGTCGAGGATGATCAGCCGGTGCGCGTCCTTTTGCGCGACGCCTTGCTGCACCAGGGTCAGCAGCGCGCGGGTGACGGTCTCGCGGCTGGTGTTGATCATGTTGGCGATGTCCTGGTGGGTCGGCAGGTTTTCGATCACGCGGCTGCCGTCGGGATTGGCGGTCTGTTGCATCAGCGCGATATAGGTGAAGATGCGGCGCGTCGTGTTGTTGATGCTGAGCAGGGCACGGAACTCGGAGTCGCGCTGGATCTTCTGCGCCAGGTGGCCGAGCATCTTGCGCGCCACCGAGGGCGAATGCGAGAACAGGTGCAAGGCCAGGCCCGCCGGCAGGAAAGCGACCAGCACTTCGGTGGTGGCGACCACCGAGGCCGAGCGCGTCGAATCGTTGATCAAGGCGATCTCGCCGAAGAAGTCGCCCGCCGACAGCATCCGCAGGCCGACCGAGCGGCCGTCCTCGGTCACGTCGACCACCTGCAGGTGGCCCGACAGCAGAAACAGCAGGCCATCGCCGCTGCCGCCCTTGTGCAGCACGACCGAGCGCTTCGGGTAATGGCGGAAGCGCAGTTCGCTCCTGACTTGCAGCAGTTCTTCATCGGTCAGGTCGGACAGCAGCGGAATCTTGCGCAGGTGAACCTGAAGCTGTCGCTCCTGCACCTCGGGAACGGCGGCTTGGCTGGGCTGCTCGGGGTGTTGCGAAAGCTTGGCGGAAGAACTCATCGATGGGTCAGTGCGTTAAAAGTTTCCAATGGCAAAGGCGGGAAGCGCCACGGCGGCGATGCCCGCGGCATTGGCCGCCAGGTCGCGCCAGCAGAAGCGGCGGTCGGGCACCAGCGATTGCAGGCACTCGATCAGCCAGCCGCCGACCAGCAGCCCGAGCAGCCACCAGCCTGCTTCAAGCCTGCCCTGCGCGATGCGCAAGGCCAGCACGGTCAACACGGCGAAGGCGCCGAAATGCAGGAGTTTGTCGTTGGGCAAAGGCGGCAGCCAGCGATTCGGCACCAGGCAGGCAACGACGAGCACAGTCGCTGCGCAGACAAACAACAGTACTTCAGACGGCATCGGCAGCGATTTTTATATTGAACGCGGCGATTGTACCGCCAGACTCAAGGGAATTGCCATTGCCAGCTCAGCTGTAGCTGCCGATTCGTGTACTGGAAGATACTAATGTTCTCCCGGTTGCGTACCATTCTTGCTTCAAGCGCAACAGTCTGGTTCTTCGCGACCTGGTGCGACAGGGCCGCCCGCACGACCTGGGTGCGCTGGGCGCGCACCTCGTCGAGCAGCAGTTCCGGGGAGTAGGGAGCCGCGCTGTCCCAGCGCTGGCGGGTCCAGGCGATTTCGCCATGGGTGTCCCAGCCCAGCGCCTTGCGCATCGATAGCGTCAGGACATTGCCGTGGCGGTTACCGCCCGGGCGATTGGCGCGCGCGCGGTCGCTCAGCACGCCCAGTGCCAGGTTGACGGCGAGGCTTGCGCTCCGGTGCGCCAGCAGCGCACGCCCCTCGACCACGGCAGAATCGAAGTTGCGCAGCGATGCGTAGTTGGTCTGCGTGGCGCTGCCGGTCAGGTACAGCTGGGTATGCGCCGGCAGCGGCAGCGGCACAGTCACCCGGAGCTGGGCCTGGGCCTGCTTCTGGTAGAGCCGGCCGGCCATGGTCGTCACGCCGAGCGAACCGGTGCTGCGCAGGACCCAGGCGCCGAAGCGCCAGGGCGATTCGATGCCGCCGTACATCGCGCTCGTGTTGTAGGCCCGCATCTGGTCGTAGCGGCGCGCCTGGAACTGCATGAAGCCCAGGCTGCCGTTGCTGCCGATGCCGCGCACATAGTCCGCGTTGACCGACGTATAGCCGTCGCGCTGGGGCAGGAAGTCTTCCAGCAGGGGCAGTTCGACCTGGCCATCCGGGCCGCTGACGACGAAGGTCGAATTGCTGGCGCCCTGGTTGACGTTGTCGTCGAACCCGCGGCCGATGCTCATGCTGGCCATGCTGGCCGGCGCCGCCCGCTTGCAGCCGCTGTCGCGCGCTTCGGCAATCAGCTCGAGGATCTCGCGCGACGGATCGAAACGGGTTTCGACGATGGCGAACAGGCGTTCGGCCTGCTCGGCGTTGCCGAGGCTGCACTGGATCAGGGCCAGGTCGATCACGGCCCCGGCGTGCTGGGGCACCTGTTCGATCAGGCGCGCAAGCGTAGCGGAAGCGTCGTTCTTCCGTCCTTCGGACAGCGATTGCAGCGCCTCCTGGTAGAGCGCTTCCTGGGGCGGGCCGGAAGCGCCCGCGGGGGCGGCCTCGACATCCTGGGCGGCGGCCCGGGGCGACGCCCAGGCCAGCAGGACGGCAACTGCGACCGGCAAGAGGCGCGTGCTCATGAGGATGATCCCGTGACGCCGATAACGGATGAGGCCGCTTGTTCGGCCGACGCTGGCTGGAAGGCCGCCTGGCCCGTGCTGGTATCGAGTGTGTACAAGGGGGTTGTTTTTTCTTTACCGCGCAGCAGGCGCTCGCCCAGGGCGAGGAAGCGATGGCGCCGCGCCCGTTCGACCGTGCCGGGGCCGATGATGATGTGATGGCTGAAATCACGTGCGACCTGCTCGAGGCGGGCTGCCGTGTTGACGCTGTCTCCGACCGCAGTATAAATGCTGCGGAACGACGTGCCAAAGTCTCCCGCCATGGCGACGCCGCTTTCGACCCCGATGCGCACGCGCAGCGGTGGGAAACCGTTGCGTTCGCGCCTCGCGCTGAGCGCGGCGACGCGGCGCGTCATGTCGCGGGCGGCGTCGAGCGCCAGGTCGGCGTGCTGATCGAGCGGCAAGGGCGCGCCCCAGAAGGCCATCATGCCGTCGCCGGTGTACTTGTCGAGGGTGCCCTGGTGCGCGATCACCGGGCCGGTCAGGCAGTCGAGGAAATCGCGCGTCAGCTGCGCCGCTTCCGCCACCGGCAGCGACTCCACCTGCCCGGTATAGCCTTCCATGTCGGCCACCAGGGTCGTCACGTCGCGCTGGCGCGGCCGCAGCGGATCCTCTTCCTGGCTGCGCAACAGTTCCTCGACGACGGCCGGGGCGACATACTGGCGCAGCGTCTGCAGCAGATGGCGCGAGCGGCGCTGGGCCGCCTGCCACTGGTAGGGCACGCCGACGGCCAGCATGAACAGGTTGCTCGCGAGCGGGCCGGCGGGAGCGAAATCCGGATCGTGCGGGCTCGCCATATAGGCCAGCGCCAGCCAGAGGCCGGAACTGGCGGCGAGCAGGGCGATCCCGGCGCCGGCCGACAGGCGCGGGAACAGCAGCATGCACCCGAGCGCCGACGCCAGCGCGTACAGGCAGGCGATCAGGCGGCCGGGCCAGGGCGCCGGCGTCCTGCCTTCCTGGCGGTCGAGCAGGGCCGACAGCACGCTGGCCTGCACGCCCAGGCCGGGACGGCTGGCGGCAAACGGGGTTTCCACCCGGTCGGCCAGGCCGAGCGAGGACGAGCCGATCACCACCAGGCGCCCGCTGGCGCTGGAGGCCACGATCCGCTGGGCCAGGATATCGGCGGCGTTCACCACGGTGAAGGCGGACCAGTCGCGCCGGAACGGCAGGCGCATCGCTACGTCGCCGTCCAGGCGCAGCGGCCCCTGGCCGGAACAGCAGTTGACCAGGGCCAGGGCCAGCGCCGGATAATGCCGTCCTTCGAACCCGGTCACCAGCGGCACGCGCCGCAAGGCGCCGTCGCGATCGGGGATGAAGCCGATCGCACCGATGTGCGGCGCCTCGGCCAGTTCCGTGTAGTTGCCGACGTAGCCGGTGGCGGCGATGCCTGCCTGGTACAGGCTGGTGGCGCCTCCGATGTGGCCGGTACGCAGGGGCTCGGGGCCGGGCGGGGCGAAGCTGAATGCCTGCGCCGGCACGACCGGCCCGTGGCGGGCCAGCAGCGCCAGGCGGCTGTCGCCTGGCGAGCCGCTGGGGGAGGGCAGCACGATGTCGAGCGCGACGCCGCGTGCCTCATACGTGCTCAACAGGATCTCGACCAGGTGTGCGAGGCGCTCGCGCGGCCAGGGCCAGGGGCCGAGCTCGGTCAACGAGGCTTCGTCGATGTCGACCACGAGGATGCGCGGGTCGGGTGCATCCGTGGCTTGCATGCGGATGAAACTGTCGCGCAGGCGTTCGTTGGACAAAAACAACAGGCTGTCGGATGTGCTTCGTATAAACGACAACGGCGCCAGATGCCCGTATTGCGACCACACGGTCACCAGGAAGGCCAGCGCAGCGATGACCCAGCGTGCCCCGGGTCGGGCTTGTGATGTCGTTTCAGCCACGCACAGCAGTGTACGGATGTACTCTCAGTTAAACAAAGGCGCAGTATAGCGTGGTGAGTTGCTTGTGCGCATTGTTTTTATTGAAACACTACAAAATGTAATTCATAGAAGCGAGCCCATCCTTTTGGATAGAATGTGACGGCTGTCACGGAATGGTCTGGCGCCGGCACGGTACATTGGAAGGAAAAGGAGAACGTCTTGCGAAAATTATTAGTGGCTGCACTGCTTGCATGCGCCGCGCACGCTGCCCACGCCGATGCAGGCAAGATCATCTTCGTCGCCGGCAACGCCAAGGCCGGCGAGCAGGCCGCCCGTGAAGGCGCGGCGGTTGCGGAAGGGCAGCTGCTGAGCACCGGCAGCGATGGTTTCATCTACGTGAAGACCGTCGACAACGGCCTGTTCATCCTGCGTCCGAACACCCGGGCGCGCATCGTCACCTACCATATCGACCAGAAGAATCCGGCCAACACCCGCATCAAGCTCGAACTGCTCAGCGGCGTTGCGCGCAGCAAGTCGGGCGAGGCGGTCAAGCTGGCGCGCCAGAACTTCCGTTTCAACACGCCGGTGGCGGCGATCGGCGTGCGCGGCACCGACTTTACCGTGTTCACCGACGACGAAACCTCGCGCGTCGCCGTCATTTCCGGCGGCGTCGTGGTGAGCGGCTTCGGCGGCGCCTGCCGTCCCGATGGCGCCGGCCCCTGCGAAGGCGAGACCAGCCGCGAGCTGAGCGCGGCCCAGCGCGGCCAGCTGGTGCAGGTGCGGCGCGGCCAGGCCGCCCAGGTATTGCAGAGCAGCCCGCTGTCGCCGGACCAGGTGTCGCCGCCCCGCGCCGACGAGCCGCTGGCCAAGAGCGCCACGAGCACGGTGCCGGCCCAGTCCGCCAGTGTCGAGGCCATGAAGAACGCCGGATTGAATACGGTGATCGAGAAGCTTGCCAACACCGCCCCGCCGCCCAACCCCGGCACGACGCCTCCCGACCGCGGCACCCCGGGGCCGCCGGTCACCATGCCGCCGCCGGTGATCGAAGTGCCGACCAATCTGCCGGACCGCACGGCAATCTGGGGCCGCTGGCAAGGGGTGCTCGACCGTCACGCGGCCATCGACCTGGCGCAAGAACGCAAGGACAACGAGTTGCTCGGCTTTTCAGGTTATTTCGCCTTGTTCCGCTCGCCGGGCAAGGAGTATGTCGCGCCGAATAACGGGACCGTCGGTTTCTCGCTGCGCGGCAGTGAAGCCTATGTCACGACGGAATATGGTTTTGGTAATACGGTCGTGGCGCCGGCAAGCTTGTCGAATGGCTCCCTGAATCTCGATTTCGGTGCGCGGACGTTTAATGCCGCGATGAATGTGGCAACGACCACGGACCTGGTGCACCTGCGTGCCGATGGCACGGTGACGGGCGACGGTCGTCTCTACAGCAATGATCCGGGTGGGCGCCATGGGATACTCAATTTACAGGGTGTCTTGAGTAATGACCGTGGTGGGAGCGCGGCAACCATTTTCGAAGGCCGCCTGGATGACAGGCGCACGGTGAATGGCGCTGCGACCTGGCGCTGAAATACATCTCTTTTGAGAAACCCGGCTAGTCCGGGTTTTTCTTTTTATATGACGGATGAGCAAGTGCCAGCATCTTTTATGCATATAACCGCTGCTCAAGGAAGAAAGTGCTAATAATCCGCGAAAACTATCCAATTCTATCCAGTACGCAGCCTTGAAAAAGAGAAATTGTATGAATGTGTCGAAATTTCGAAAAACTTTGTCCCCGATGTGATGGCCATCACATAAGGACGTGCTCGCTTTCTGTCATCATCCGGTCCGTTGGCTTACAGGGATGCAACAACCCTGTGCAACTGTGAATCATCATTCGAATTGATCGATCTATCTTTTTTGGAGCAATACATGGCAATCGTCACCGCACACGTCAATGCTGTTCAGCAACTGTACGTCGCATACTTCAACCGTCCTGCTGACTATGCTGGCCTGGACTACTGGACCAACGTTGTTGCAGCTCAGAAGGGCTCGACCGCTGCTGTGTCGGCTGCTTTCGCTGCT
Source organism: Massilia varians (assembly GCF_027923905.1). Taxonomy (NCBI): domain Bacteria; kingdom Pseudomonadati; phylum Pseudomonadota; class Betaproteobacteria; order Burkholderiales; family Oxalobacteraceae; genus Massilia; species Massilia varians. Next base: position 4,910,253 of record NZ_AP026966.1, on the reverse strand, counting down.
GAAGCCGAGTACAAGACCGCCTACGCCAACATGACCAATGCTCAGGTCGTGAACCAGGTGTACCAGAACCTGTTCGGCCGTCCTGCAGAAGCCGCTGGCCAGAACTACTGGGCCGACCTGCTGGACCGTAAAGTCATCACCATCGACAAGGTCGTCGCTGAAATCTCGAAGGGCGCACAGACCACCGACAAGACTGCCTACGAAAACAAAGTCGCTGGCGCAACCGCTTTCAGCGCTGCCCTGGACACCAAGGCTGAGCAAGACGGCTACCGCGGCGCAGAAGCCAACAAGCTGGCCAAGGCCTTCATCACCAGCATCACCACCGATGCATCGCTGACCGTCGCTACCGCACCGGCAACCCTGAACGCCACCGTGGCGAAAGTCGTCATCGCCGGCACCCCGTTCACCCTGCAGTCGGGCCTGCAAGCTCTGCAAGCTGCAAACGAAGCCAAGACCGCGTTCCTGGACGCCGCCGACGGCAAAGTGGACCAGAAACTGGTGACCGAAGCCTCGATCACCGACAAGGTCACCACCACCACCGCCGCCATCGACACCTACATCGCTGGCTACTCGGCCACCTCGTCGGCTGCCGTGAAAGCTGCCCTGCTGGCTGATAAGGTCGCTGCTAACACCAGCACCCTGGCTGCTGCTCAAATGAAAGTGGCTGAAGACCAGGTCGCTATCGCCAAGGTCGCTGGCCTGACCAACGCCATCGCTGCCGACGCCGCTGCCGAAGCTGCCCTGACCGCAGCCCAGAACGCGCTGAAGCTGGCTACCGCTGACCAGGCTGCCAAGGAAGCCGCTTTCGAATCGCTGAACGGCGGCACCAACATCACCATCAACGCCAACGGCACCGTCGCTGGCCTGATCAAGCTGGATTCGGCTGGCAAGCTGGTCCTGGATAGCTCGGCTGTCACCGAAACCGCCAAGCCGGGCGTGACCGCCCTGCTGGCAGCCGTGACCGCCAACCAGGCTGCCATCAAGGCCCTGGACGCCGCTGTCAAGGCCGAAGCCGCAACCACCGCGACCGTGAACTACCTGGACGTGACCGCCGGCAGCGCCGAAGCGATCGCCCTGGCCGATGTCAAGGCAGCGATGACTAATGTTACCGTCGCAACCGGTTCGATGCCGACCCTGGAGCAGATCGCTGCAGAACAGCAGATCCTGGACGCCAAGGCTGCCGCTGACGCGACCGTCAAGCCTGCCGCTGATGCATTCAAGCTGAAAGTCGACGCATACAAGGCTGTCTACGCCGACAACAAGCTGGTCAGCACCCTGGCCGCCGACCAGAAGACCGTCACCGACACCGCCAAGTCGATCGAAGACTTCACCAAGGCCGTCGCCGACATGAACAAGGCAATCGACGTGGCAGCCCAGCTGACCGCAGTCAATGCTGCGATCACTGGCGCACAGCAGGCATTCGTCGACAACGGCATGCTGGCACCGGTCACCCTGGATGCGACCATGAAGATCGCTACCGATGGCAACGACATCTACCAGGTCGGCACCGCCAACGCCCAGTCGATCGCCCTGTTCGGCCTGCAAGGCACCGACTCGCTGTTCATCGGTTCGAAGTACACCCTGAACACCACCGCCAAGTACGATGCCGCTACCGGCAAGATCACCGGCGGCAACGACGGCGCCCTGGAAGCGTTCATCTTCCAAGACGGCGTCAACACCAAGGTTGTCCTGGAGAAGTCGGTCTTCGGTTCGAGCGCTGCTGCTCCGGAAGTCATCACCATCACCCTGACCGGCGTGACCTCGACCGAAGTCACCCTGTCGAACGGCATCATCACCGGCTAATCACCGGTAGCAGACCTAGTTTCTAGGCTCTAGGAGCCCCGCCACCGCAAGGTGGCGGGGCTTTGTGCATTCAGGGCGCGCTACTTACATGCATGGTTGCTGCTTTTTGTTGCAAGTCGGTGTGAATTTTGTGATGCACATCACATTTTTCGAGGGTTTTATTGGATAATGTGTTGCCGATCAATTTCTTTCTCATATCGTGAGAGCCGGTAGGGTGCTGCGAATCCTCGCTCGCCTTTGTCGTTGTCAACCAAGCCCTATGAAAAAACTTCTGGATAAAAAGAACGAGATCGAACAGGCCCTCGCGGCCTTCAAGAGCACGTTTTATACGGTGGGTGTGTTCAGCGCGATCATCAACCTGTTGATGCTGGTGCCTTCGCTGTACATGCTGCAGGTGTACGACCGCGTGCTGGCAAGCCGTAACGAGATCACGCTGCTGATGCTGACCGTGCTGATGCTGGGCGCCTATCTCTTCATGGGCGGCCTGGAAGTGATCCGCTCCTTCGTCCTGGTCCGTGTCGGGGCGCGCTTCGACATGGTGTTGAACAAGCGCGTCTACACGGCGGCGTTCGAGCAGAACCTGAAGCAGGCGGGCGGCAACGCCGGCCAGGCGCTCAACGACCTGACCACGCTGCGCCAGTTCCTGACCGGTAACGCCCTGTTCGCGTTCTTCGACGCGCCCTGGTTCCCGGTCTACCTGATCGTCATCTTCTTCTTCGAGCCGTCGCTGGGCGTGTTCGCGGTGGTCGGCACCCTGGTCCTGGTGATCCTGGCCTACGTGAACGAGCGCGTGACGCGCGCGCCGCTGGCCGAAGCCAACAGCATGGCGATCTCGGCCAGCACGCTGGCTACCAACAACCTGCGCAATGCCGAAGTCATCGAATCGATGGGCATGCTGCCGCATCTGATGAGCCGGTGGTTCAAGCTGCATGGCAAGTTCCTGGGCCTTCAGGCGGACGCCAGCCAGAAGGCAGGCACCATCGGCGCCGCCACCAAGTTCGTGCAGACGTCGCTGCAGTCGCTGGTGCTCGGTTTCGGCGCGCTCCTGGTTCTCGAGAACAAAATGACGCCGGGTATGATGATCGCCGCTTCGATCCTGGTCGGCCGTGCGCTGGCGCCGGTGCAGCAGGTGATCTCGGTCTGGAAGAGCTGGAGCAGCACCCGCAGCTCCTACGAGCGCCTCACAGCCCTGCTCGAAGCGAATCCCAACCGTGCGGCCGGCATGGCCCTGCCGAAACCGCAGGGCACGCTGACGCTGGAAGCGGTCACCGCGGCGCCGCCGGGCGTGAAGACGCCGATCGTCAAGAACGTCTCGTTCGGCATCGTGCCGGGCGACGTGCTCGGCGTGCTGGGCCCGAGCGGATCCGGCAAGTCGACCCTGGCGCGCCTGCTGGTCGGGGTCTGGCCCGCCATGGTGGGCAACGTGCGCCTCGACGGCGCCGATATCTACCAATGGAACAAGGCCGAACTCGGTCCGCACATCGGCTACCTGCCGCAGGACATCGAGCTGTTTGGCGGCAGCGTCAGCGAGAACATCGCCCGCTTTGGCGAAGTCGATCCGGAAAAAGTGGTGCAGGCGGCCAAGCGCGCCGGCGTGCACGACATGATCCTGCACTTCCCGGAAGGCTACGACACCAAGCTGGGCGACGGCGGCGCCGGCCTGTCCGGCGGCCAGAAACAGCGCATCGCACTGGCCCGCGCCATGTATGGCGACCCGGCGCTGATCGTGCTGGATGAGCCGAATTCCAACCTCGACGATGCCGGTGAAACCGCCCTGGTCAATGCCGTAATGGACCTGCGCCAGCGTGGCAAGACCATCATCCTGATCACGCACCGCCCGGCTGCGATCAACCTGACCACCAAGCTGCTCCTGATGCGTGACGGCGCGGTGCACATGTTCGGCCCGACTCCGCAGGTGCTGGCCGCACTCCAGGAGGCCAACAAGAAGGCCCTCGAGGCGGCGCAGGCTGCGCAGCAGCAGGCAGTGGCCCAGGCGGCGGCGGCGCAGGCGGCGGCCCAGGAAGCGGCAGCCCAGGCGGCAGCGGCCCGGGCAGCGGCGGCGCGCGCGTCCGGCACCTCCGCGCCTGCCGACGCAACGACTGAAGAAGGAAAATAATGAAACTGATTCAAACGAAATCGCAAGCACTGACCGACGTCGTCGGGCAGGATGTGCCGCCGGTCGAGGTCAATACCGATGCCCGCGCCTTCAGTCGCCTCGGCTGGATCATCGTCCTGCTCGGCGTCGGCGGCTTCCTGCTGTGGGCCCTGCTGGCGCCGCTGGACAAGGGCGTGCCCCTGAGCGGCACCGTGGCCAAGGAATCGAACCGCCAGGCGGTGCAGCACCAGTCCGGCGGCACGGTCCAGCAAATCCTGGTGCGCAACGGCGACGTGGTGAAGGCCGGCCAGGTGCTGGTGCGCATGAACGCGGTGATGGCGCAGGCGGGCGTACAGGCTACCGAAAGCCAGTACCTGTCGGCCGTGGCGACCGAGGCGCGCCTGGCTGCCGAACGCGACGGCTTGAAGAAGATCGCGTTCCCGGCCGAGCTCGAGGGGCGCCGCGGCGACCCGCGCGTGGCCGAGCTGATCAGCCTGCAGAACGCGCTGCTGGCATCGCGCCAGGCCTCGCTGCAGAGCGAACTGGGCGCGCTCGATGAAAACATCGCCGGCCTGAAGCTGCAGATCCGCGGCCTGGAGGAGTCGCGCGACAGCAAGAAGGAGCAGGTCGCCTTCCTGAAGGAGCAGCTTGCCGGCATGCGTGACCTGGCCAAGGAAGGTTACGTTGCGCGCAACCGCCTGCTCGATCTGGAGCGTACTTATGCCCAGCTGGGCGGATCGATTTCCGAAGACATCGGCAGCATCGGACGCGCCCAGCGCCAGGTGACCGAGCTCAGCTTGCGTAAAGCGCAGCGCATGCAGGACTACCAGAAGGAAGTGCGCACCCAGCTGTCGGAAGTGCAGCGCGAAGCGCAAAGCCAGGGTGCGCGCCTGGACGCACAGCGCTTCGAGCTGTCGAACGTCGAAGTCAAGTCGCCGGCCGACGGCGCCGTGGTCAATCTCGCCGTCTTCACCAATGGCGGGGTGGTGCCGCCCGGCTTCAAGATGATGGACATCGTGCCGACCGACGATCCGCTCATCGTCGAAGGCCACCTGCCGACCAACCTGGTCGACAAGGTACATGCGGGCCTGAAGGTCGAGCTGATGTTCTCGGCATTCAATACCAACCGCACGCCGCACATCGAGGGCGAAGTCACCAACGTGGCCGCCGACCGCAACGTCGACGAGCGCACCGGCATGCCGTACTACATCGTGCACGTGAAGGTGACGCCAGCGGGAGCCAGGATGATTGCCCACCACAAGATGGACATCCGCCCCGGCATGCCGGTGGAATTGTTCGTCAAAACTGGCGAGCGCACCATGATGAACTACCTGCTCAAGCCGCTCATGGACCGTGCGCAGTCGTCGATGAGCGAGGACTGATATGCCGGCAAGCAAGAAAAACCGCAAGGGCGGCGCGGTCCTGCGCGCCGGCGCGCTGGGCGTCCTGCTGGCGCTGGCCGCCGGCGGCGCCGGCGCGGTATCGCTGACGCAGGCCTACGAGGCGGCCATCAAGAATGACCCGACCTTCCGCATGCGTTACTACGAGAACGAGTCGGGCAAGGAAAACCGGATCCTCGGGCGCGCCAGTCTGCTGCCCCAGGTGTCGGGGAGCTATTCCTACGGCAAGAACGTGGCCGACTTGGAATATCTGCAGTTCAATGTGCTGCCGACCAAGGAGCATCCGCGCTACACCAGCCGCTCGAGCGTCGTCCAGCTGCGCCAGCCGCTGTTCAACATGGAAGGCATCGCACGCTACCGCCAGGGCAAGGTGCAGGCGGCGCAGAGCGAGGAAGCCTACGAGGCGGGCATCGACGAAGTCTCGGTGCGCGTCGTCAGCGCCTACCTGGACGTGCTGTTTGCCCAGGACCAGCTGGAGCTGGCCAAGGTCCAGCGCGATGCGCACCTCGAGAGCCAGAAGGTCAACCAGCGCCTGTTCGAGAAGGGCGAGGGGACCAAGACCGACATGCTGGAGACCCAGGCGCGCCTCGACATGGCGGAGGCGCAGCTGATCGAATCGCAGGACAACCTGGTGGCCGCCCGCAATACGCTGGAAGGCGTGATCGGCATGGACCCGGGCCAGCTGGACCGTCTGGGCGACAACTTCCGTCCCGCGCCGATCGATCCGGTGTCCTTCGAGGAGTGGCGCGAGCTGGCGCTGGCCCGCAACAATACGCTGGCGGCAAGCCGCCTGGCGGTGGAAAACGCGCGCCTGGACATCAACCGCAACCGCGCCGGGCATTATCCGCGCGTGGATTTTGTCGGGGCGTACAGCAAGAGCGACAGCGAAAACCTGACCAACCGCGGGCAGCAGCAGACCAATCGCCAGCTCGGCGTGCAGGTGAATATCCCGATCTACCAGGGCGGAGCGATCAATGCCAGCACGCGCCAGGCGGCGGCCCTGTATGGGCGCGCCCAGGCCGAACTGGATGCGCGCACCAACCAGATCCTGGTCGAGTTGCGAAAAGCCCACAGCCTGGTCACGAGTAGCGGAAAGAAAATCGACGCCTTGATGAAAGCCGTCGAGTCCGGAAAGCTCCTGATGACTGCCACCGAGCAATCTATCAAAGGCGGCGTCCGCATCAACCTCGACCTCCTGAACGCCCAGCAGCAGCTGTTCACCAGCCAGCGCGACCTGGCCCAGGCGCGCTATACCTACCTCGTGGGCCTGATGCGCCTGCGGGCCGCGGCCGGCACCCTGCAGTCGGACTCGATACGCGAGATCGCTGCTTACTTCCGATGACTACAGAAAAGTTCCGCTTCGGCGGAACTTTCTTTTTATCATCGTCTGTTAAGATGTTCTATCTTGCAGGAAATTGATGCTAAATGTAACCAACTAGCGCACTCTTCAGTATTTTGCGACCTGTTTTTTTCGATTGGGCTAATATCGATTTACCAATCTAAATGGAGGTCGTCATGGCAGATGCAAACACCACCGCGATACAGAAACTCTATATTTCTTATTTCAGCCGTCCGGCTGATTACGCGGGCCTGGAATACTGGAAGGGCCAACTGGCCAGCAATCCGAATGCGCTACAGGAACTGTCGCGCCAATTCTCCGTCTCCAAGGAATACCTCGACACCTATGCCGGCCTGGATACCCGCGGCAAGGTCGCCGAAGTGTACGACAACCTGTTCGGCCGTCAGGCGGAAGCGGCCGGCATCGACTACTGGGCCAATCTGCTCAACAACAATCAGATCACCCTCGACAACATGGTGACCCAGATCGCCGCCGGCGCCCAGGGCACCGACCAGTTCGCCTACAACGCGAAAGTCGCGGCAGCGAGCTCGTTCACCGAGCGCCTGGACCTGCCGAACGAACGGACCGCCTACTCGGGTACGGCCGCCAACAAGATCGCGGTGGACTGGATTACCGGGATCAAGGACCTGCAGTCGGCTGCGAGCGCGATGGACCCGGGCGTCATCGATACGGTGATCGCGCGCATCGTCGGCTCCGGCACGTCTGGCTTCGAGGATATGGGTGGTGTGTATATGTGAGAACACGCGCGGACCTGGCGTCCGCGCACACTGAAATATTATTTCAAACGCAGGGTCGCGTTGAAAGAAAATTTCAGATCGGGTAGGCCGCGCCCTGCGCGGCGCCCATCCCCTCGGCACCCTGGGCGCGTGCCCCCGGGGCGCACTGCGGGCAGGACACGCCCGGCACGTAGTCTGGTGACAGCTGCTGGCGCGGCGTCACCACGGCGCGGCAGGCGAAGCACTGGGTGGTTTCGGTCGGTTCCAGCTTCGGGTTGAGCGCGGTGCGGTAATCGAACACGAAGCAGTCGCCCTGGTAGTGCTCGCCGCCGACTTCCTCGAAGTACTTGAGGATGCCGCCGTCGAGCTGGTAGACGCGGTCGTAGCCGATGTTCTTCATGTGGATCGCGGCCTTCTCGCAGCGGATGCCGCCGGTGCAGAAAGTCACCACCGTCTTGCCGGCCAGCTCATCCTTGTGCTGCGCGGCCACCTCGGGAAATTCCGTGAACTTGTCGATGCGGTAGTCCAGCGTGTTCTGGAAGGTGCCGACGTCCACCTCGAAGGCATTGCGGGTTTCCATCATCACCACCGGCACGCCCTCGTCGTCGTGGCCCTGGTCGAGCCAGCGCTTGAGCGTCTTCGGATCGACCGACGGCGCGCGGCCGAGTTCCGGCTTGATGAGCGGCATGCGCATCGTGATGATTTCCTTCTTGATCTTCACCAGCATGCGCTTGTGCGACTGCTCGTTCGACAGGCTTTCCTTCCACTCCAGATCGGCCAGGCGCGCGTCGCTGCGGACCCAGGCGAGGTACTGGTCGATGTGCTCGCGCGTACCCGACAGGAACATGTTGATGCCTTCCGGGGTCAAGAGGACAGTGCCCTTGAGGCCGAGTTCGTTGCACAGCGCCTGGTATTGCGGGCGCAGTTCTTCGAGATTGTCGAGGGTGACGAATTTGTAGGCGGCGATATTGACGTACATGGCTGCGGACGCGCGGAGGCTGGTGAAGACAGCCGGCTATTATAAGGCAGCTGCTGCGCGAAGCGGCAATTCCAGAGGGAATGGCTCGGGTTTTCGCATTAGAATAGATGAATTAGAACAACAAGCCACGCGCCAGCCGGCCTCGCCATGCATTCCCTGAACATCCAGTACAACCCGCGCATCGACCAGTTGCGCTGGCTCGCCGCCACCCTGGTATTCCTGTTCCATTTCTACCTCGAATACGCCGGCGCCGGCGGCGCGCGCCTCGGCGGGCCGTGGACGGCCCTGATCACCGAAGGGCACACCGGCGTCGGCCTGTTCTTCACGCTGTCGGGCTTCCTGTTCATGCAGATCGCCCTGCACCAGCACGGGGCAGGGCGCGAGATCGTTTACCGCGATTTTCTGCGCAACCGCGTGCTGCGCATCGTGCCGCTCTACCTCGTCATCTTCCTGGTCGCCACCTCGATCGGCCGCGACAAGTTCGCGCCCCAGGACCTGCTCTACCTGTTCGTCTCGAACCTCGGCCTGGCGCCGACCTCGGGCACGGTGATCACCGGCGCGGCCTGGACCATCTCGCTGGAATTCCTGTTCTACATGGTCTTCCCCTTCCTGGCGCGCTTCACGATCGAGCGCGGCCTGGCCTACCTGGGCGGCTGGCTGGTGCTGATGGCCTTCTTCAAGGTGGCGGCTTATACGGTCAACGAGAACAGCACCCTGATGTATTTCAGCACCTGGGTCGGCCGCTTCGACCAGTTCCTGATCGGGATGGCGGCGGCCATGCTGTACGCCCGCTGGCGCAACGCACTGCCGCGCTGGGCGCCGCTGCTGCTGGTGGCGAGCGTGGTCCTGGTGCTGTGGGATACCGCCCTGATGCACCGCATCGCCCCCTTCGGCGCGACGCCACGCTCGGCCTTCTGGATTGTCTGGCCGACCCTGGAAAGCGTCGGCTGGGCGGCGCTGATCCTGGCCTGGGTCTCGTTCGCCCCGCGCCTGCCCACAGCGCTCGAACGTGCGCTGAGCCAGGGCGGCAAGATCAGCTTTTCCTTCTATCTGCTGCATATGGGCCTGCTGCACGTGTTCGCGTCCCGCATTGGCCTGGTCGCGCCCACCGGCGTGGTCTGGCTCGATGCGGCCATCATGCTGGCGGTCGCCTACGGCGCCACCTGGGCGCTGTCGACGCTGTGCTACCACATCGTCGAGGAGCCGTTCCTGCGCATGCGCCGCAATTACGGAGGCCACCGTGTGCAGGCGGCCCAGGCCGAGGTGCATTGAGAAGCTGCAGGGCCAGGCAGGCTGCGACTCCTTCCCAGAGAATAACTATTCGCCTAGCCAGTTTCTATGGAACTGGCATTCAACGCATGGATGAACGACTTATAGTGCTAGAAGAATATTTGTTGTTCGATAATAAAATATATTTTATTTAACATTTTTACGTGATTTCTTTCAAATCTGTAGGATGAATCCCACATAATGTCAATTATTGTTTCTGTAAGGGAATGGATGTTGAATTCCGTGTGTTAAATTTCCTTCCGCACGGCAATCGCTTCATTCTTGGTAACATTTCCCTTCAGAACTTTCATGCTTAATACCTGCGCTTCCACGGTTAATTCATTCTATTTGGCATACTACGGTCGCCCAGCCGATGCAGCCGGTCTTGCCTTCTGGTCGGCCCAACTGGCTCGCACCAATGGTGATTTCAGTCTCCTCGTCGATGCTTTTGCCACTTCCGAGGAAGCCACGGTGCGCTTCTCGTCGCAGGACACGGCCGGGCGCATCAGCCAGATTTACCAACAGTTGTTCAATCGCGAGCCGGACCAGGGCGGCCTGGATTTCTGGGTCGACGCCATCAGCCAGGGCAGGATGTCGGTTGCCGATGCCGCCATCGAGATCCAGAAAGGCGCCCGGGGCACCGACCGTGATCTGTCGGCCTTGCGCCAGCAGGTCGCGGAAAGTTTCTCCGCCCAGGTCGGCGCCGGTACTGCCAGCTACGACGGTTACGCTGCGATCGAAGCGGCGCGCGTGCTGGTGAAAGCCATTACGCTCGACATGAGCAAGACCGAGATCGAGGCCGTCACCCGGTCTGCCCTGAAGCTGGCGGACAGCGCCACCAGGACCCCGGCCGTGATCGACGCGCTGGCGACCGGTACCACGCTGGTGAAGCTGCTCGACACCGGGCGCGGTGCGGCCGATCCGGTTGCGCTCCCTGCGCGCCCTGGCCGACGTCGCCGAAGCCGCCGCCGGCAAGCCCTCGACCCTCGATTCGCTGCTGCGCGGCGGCGGCATGCAGAAGGTGCTGGAAGTGATGCCCGCCGAGGCCACGCTCGACGATGTCGCCGATGCGCTGGCCACGGGCGGCATGCCGGCCGCGGTCGAAGTCGTGTATCCGACTCCGCAGCCCCCGGAATTGTCGATGAGCCTCCAGAACGGCGTGCTGACCTTCATCGGCACCTCGACCGATACGCTCGAGATCGATCTGGACACCCACACCGTGACCCGCGCCGGCAAGAAGCTTGCCCTCGATGCCGCCGCCCTGAACGACGTGAGCGCCACCGATTACGCCGGCACCGTCATCATCAAGGGCAGCGTCGAGAAGCTGGCGGTCGCGATGGCTGCGCCGAGCGGCGTCGACGCGTACCAGATCGTGGACGTCAAGGGCGCCATCTTCGGCGGCACGCCGGACGCGCCCAGCTTCGCGAGCGTCGCCGTGCGCAAGCTGATCGCGGAGGCGAAGTCGGTGACGATCGCCGACGCGCTGTCGATCAAGGAATACCAGCTGCTCGAGAGCCTGGCCGGCTTCGACCTGTCCCAACTGGCCGCCGATGTCGACAGGCTGCCGCCGAGCCTGAGCGCTAGCATCCACAGCGTGAGCCAGGGCGCCGGCGACAATGCCGCGGACTTCGTCACGAACGTGGCCGATGCCACCGTCCGCTTCACCCTGTCGGGCGCACTGGACAAGGGCGACTACGTGCAGTATTCCGTTGACGGCGGCCAGACCTGGTCGACCGTGGCGGCAGACAAGATCGACGGCACCTCGGTGCGGGTCGCTGTCGACGCGACCGCGAATCCGGTCGTCCAGGTGCGCGTGGTCGATGCCGCCGGCAACCCGGGCGTGGCCTCGGCCGCCCAGCAAATCACCTACGACGGCACGGCCGCAACCCAGACCGTCACCATCGTGTCGATCAGCCAGGACGACGGCGACAGCCCCGACCTGACCCCCGACTTCACCACCAATGTCGCTTTCGCCACCGTCCAGGCGACCCTGTCGGCCGCGCTGGCTGCGGGCGACTACGTGCAGTACTCGCTGGACCAGGCCGCAAGCTGGATCAAGCTGCCCGCCGCGAACATCGCCGGCACCGCCGTGCGCATCGAAGGTGTCGATGTGACCGGCAGCCCGACGCTGCGCATCCGCGTGGTCGACGCCGCCGGCAACCCGGGCAACGCCGCGGAGCAGAAGATCAGCTATGACAACGTGAAGGCCGGGCAGACCGTCAGCTTCGTGTCGATCAGCGAAGACACCGGCCAGGACAGCCCGGACAACATGGCTGACTACGTCACCAACCAGGGCCAGATCACCGTCAAGGCAAACCTGTCGGCCGTGCTGGCCGCAGGCGAGTACGTGCAGTACTCGGTCGGCGGCGCCTGGATCACCCTGGGCGCCGCGGCCGTCGCCGGCCAGTCGGTCAGCATCGAAGGCATCGATGCCACCACCAGCCCGACGGTCTCGATCCGCGTGGTCGACGCCGCCGGCAACCCGGGCGACGCTACTACCCAGAAGATCACCTACGACAACGTGAAGGCCGGGCAGACCGTCAGCTTCGTCTCCCTCACCGGCCATGCACCGACCGACTTCATCACCAACCAGCCGAACGTGACGCTCGAGGCGACACTGTCGGCCCAACTGGGCCTGGGCGAGTACGTGCAAGTCTCGCTCGACGGCGGCCTCACCTGGACCATGGTGCCCGGCGGGGCCATCGCGGGCACCAGCGTGAGCATTGCCGGCCTCGACGCGACCGCCAGCCCGACCGTCTCGCTCCGCGTGGTCGATGCCGCCGGTAACCCGGGTACGGCAGCGGCCCAGCGCATCACCTATGACAACGAAGCCGCAACCCAGACCGTCACCATCCTGTCGATCAGCCAGGACCAGGGCATCGACGGCAGCGCCGACAACCGGGACGACTTCACCACCAACATCGCTTCCGCCACCGTCAAGGCGAGCCTGTCGGCCGGACTGGCCGCGGGCGACTATGTGCAGTACTCGCTGGACCAGGGCGCAAGCTGGATCAAGCTGCCCGCCGCGAACATCACCGGCACCGCCGTGCGCATCGAAGGTGTCGATGTGACCGGCAGCCCGGAGCTGCGCATCCGCGTGGTCGACGCCGCCGGCAATCCCGGTGCGCCCGCCGCCCAGGCAATCACCTATGACAATGTGGCCCCGGTCTTCGGCGCGCGCTTCGATTCGCTCAGCAAAGGCGAGGGCGATATCGCTCCGGCCTTCACCACCAACCAGGAATACGCGACCGTCGCCGTCACCCTGTTGACGGCGCTCGAGGACCACGCCTACGTGCAGGTCTCCGTCGACGGCGGACAGAACTGGATCAAGGCGGATGACGCGCATGCGCAGCTGTTCGCAATCGGCGCACCGGCCGGCCCGCGCGCCACGCTCGATGGCCTGACCCTGACCGTCTACGACGTCCACGCCCCCAGCACCCCGACCCTGCAGATCCGCGCGGTCGACGTCGCCGGCAATCCGTCTACCGTGCTCACGCAGGACATCGTGTACGACGGAACGGCGCCGGCAACGACGGTCTCGCTCCTCTCGATCTCGCAGGGCGAGGACGACCTGACGCCGGATTTCGTCACCAACGTCGCCAATGCCACCCTGGGTGCGCAGTTGAGCAGTGCGCTGGCCGCTGGCGAGCGCCTGCAGTATTCGACCGACGGCGCAACCTGGACCACGGTGAAGGCCGAGCAGATGAACGGCACCGTGGTGAGCATCGCGGGCATCGACACCACCGGCAGCCCGACCCTGTCGCTGCGCCTGATCGACGCGGCCGGCAACAGCACCCAGCCGGTGTCGCGCAAGGTCACGTACGACAATACCGCGCCGGCGAAGCCGAGCCTCGCCCTGCTCAGCGACACCGGCATGTTCAATGACGACGGCGTCACCAGCAAGGGCACGGTGCGCGTGACCGGACTGGACACGGACGGCGCGACCTTCTGGCAATACAGCCTGAATGGCGGTGTGAACTGGAACCATGGCGGCGGCGGAAACACGGGCGGCAGCGCCGACCTGCTCCTGTCCGGCGACGGCGTCAAGAACGTGGTGGTGCGCCAGGTCGACGCGGTGGGGAACGCGAGCGCCATCTCGACTGCGCTGCAGTTCACGCTCGATACCAGCAAGCCGGCGAACGCGCTGTCGTTCAGCACGGTCGAGCAGCCCAACGGCAGCGGCAGCGTGAGCGGACTGGCGCAGGCGAAGGTGTATTTCACGTACACAGGCGCCCTGGATGCCAACGCCACGCTGCAGTGGCGCCTGGCGAACGGCACCTGGGCCACGGTCGGCGCGGATGCGATCGACGGCGCTACCGGCACCGTGACTGTCGGCCCGGTCAACCTGGGCAATGGCGCCCAGGTGGTCGAACTGCGCCAGGTCGACCTGGCCGGGAACGAGAACTTCGTCAGCCAGCGCGTCGAAGGCCCGCCAGTGAAGCCTCCGGTGACGACGACCTATGACTTCAACGGCGTCCATGTTCAGCTCGCAACGCCGGGAAGCGTGATGTTCGGGCATGTTCCGAGTGCGTTCCACGGCATGGGGAACACGGATGCGAACGGCAAGCTCTTCTTGGGCGAGAAATGGAATGACACCATCTTCACCGACGGCCGCGGCATGGTGGCCATCGGGTCGGTGGGGGCGCCGATCTTCGACAGCAGCGGCCGTACTTACGTGCTCGGCAGCTCAAGCAACCAGACCCTGGTGGGCCAGTACGTATGGGGCTTCGGCGGCAACGATACCCTGACGGGCACCAGTGCCAATGATTTCCTGTCCGGCGGCGCCGGCGACGACACGATCACCGGCGGCCTCGGTGCGGACATCATCTCGGGCGGCACGGGCATGAACACCTACCGCTACGCCATGAACCCGGACGGGTCCACGCGTGATTCGTTCGTCCAGGCCGACGGCGGCGCGCCGGCGAACCACGACAAGGTGCATGTCAGCGCCGGCAGCATGGACAGGATCGCGCTCGACGGCCATGCGTTCACCGTATGGAGCCAGGCGCTGACGATCTCCGCTGCGGTCGCAGCGACGGGCGCCGGTCTGCTGGGGCAGCTGAGCACGGCCTTCGAGCATGGCGTTTTCGGGCCCGGGATGGCGGTGGGCGAGGGCGACATCGGGGCGATGCTGTTCACCTTCAGCGACAACAGGCAGTTCTTCGTCGCCGACCTGAACGGGGACGCCCTCATTACCGAGCGCGACCTGGTGATCGAAATCATCGGCTCCAGCCCGATGACGGGCCTGGACGTTTCCGGCACCATGGCGGTCCTGGGGCAGATGCAGCCGTGATGGCGCTGCCGGCTTCACTGTGAACAAACCGCGGCCGGCAATGGCCGCGGTTTTTTTTTTGCCGGCAGGCCGCGCTGATTATGCTAAAGCGCAACATCGGCACCGTCGCCTTCATCGGATCTTCCCGACGAGGTAAAATGGCACGATGACTGCCCCGATCTTCACCCACCTCCGCGTCCACTCCGAATACTCGATCGTCGATGGCCTCGTGCGCATCGACGACATCGTGGGGGCGTGCGCGAAGGACCAGCAGCCGGCGCTGGCCGTGACCGACCTGGCCAATATGTTCTGCCTGGTGCGCTTCTATAAAGCGGCGCGCGGGAAGGGAATCAAGCCGATCGTCGGCGTCGACGCCTGGATCACCAACGACGAGAACCGCGACAAGCCGTCGCGCCTCCTGATCCTGGCGAAAAACCGAACCGGCTACCTGCAGCTGTGTGACCTGCTCTCGAAGGCCTGGCTCACCAATCAATACAAGGGCCGCGCCGAGATCCGCGTCGAGTGGCTGGAAGCGCTGGCGACGTCAACCTCCACGCTGGAGCCGGACGTCGACCAGGCCAATGCCCTGATCGTGCTCTCGGGCGCGGCTTTTGGGGACGTCGGCCAGGCCATCGACAATGGCGACATCGAGCGCGCCGAACGTGCGGCCGAGCGCTGGGCGCGCATCTTCCCGGGCCACTTCTACATCGAGATCCAGCGCGCGGGCCAAGCAAACCAGGAGCAGGGCGTGCGCCACTCGGTGGCCCTGGCCGGGCGCCTGGGCCTGCCGGTGGTGGCGACCCATCCGGTGCAGTTCCTGAACAAGGACGAATTCATCGCCCACGAAGCGCGCGTCTGCATCGCCGAAGGCGAGATGCTGGCCAACGCCAAGCGCGTGCGCCGCTTCAACGAAGAGATGTGCTTCAAGACGCAGGCCGAGATGGCGGAACTGTTCGCCGACCTGCCGGGCGCGCTCGCCAACTCGGTGGAGATCGCCAAGCGCTGCAACGTCACCCTCACGCTGGGTAAACCGCAGCTGCCGGACTTCCCGACCCCGGACGGCATGAGCATCGACGACTTCCTCGTGTCCGAGACGAAAAAGGGCCTGGAAGAGCGCCTGGTGCAGCTGTACCCGAACGAAGAGCAGCGTGAAAAGGAACGTCCGCGCTACGAGGCGCGGCTGGAATTCGAGAACCAGACCATCATCAAGATGAAGTTCCCGGGCTACTTCCTGATCGTGGCGGAATTCATCCAGTGGGGCAAGAACAACGGCGTGCCGATCGGCCCGGGCCGCGGCTCGGGCGCCGGCTCGCTGGTGGCCTACGCGCTCAAGATCACCGACCTCGATCCGCTGAAGTACAACCTGCTGTTCGAGCGCTTCCTGAACCCGGAACGCGTCTCGATGCCCGACTTCGACATCGACTTCTGCCAGGAAAAGCGCGAACTGGTGATTCAGCACGTGAAGGACCTGTACGGACGTGATGCAGTATCGCAGATCGCCACCTTCGGCACCATGGCGGCCAAGGGCGCGATCCGCGACGTCGGCCGCGTGCTCGACTTCGGCTACAACTTCTGCGACGGCATCTCCAAGCTGATCCCGTTCAAGCCGGGCAAGCCGGTCTCGATCGCCGAGGCCATCGAAGAGGAACCGCTGCTCAAGGAGCGCCTCGAGAACGAGGAAGAGGTCAAGCAGCTGCTCGACCTCGCCCAGCAGGTCGAGGGCATCACCCGCGGCATCGGCATGCACGCCGGGGGCGTGCTGATCGCGCCGGGTAAACTCACCGACTTCTGCCCGCTGTACACCCAGGGCGGCGACGCCGGCGTGGTGTCGCAGTACGACAAGGACGACGTCGAAGCCGTCGGCCTGGTCAAGTTCGACTTCCTGGGCCTGACCACGCTGACCATCCTGGACCGCGCGGTGAACTACATCCGCGCGCTCGACCCGGCCGACGCCGACTTCAACCTCGAAACCCTGCCGCTGACCGACCGGCCGTCCTACAAGCTGCTGTCCGAAGCCAAGACCGTCGCGATCTTCCAGCTTGAATCGCGCGGCATGCAGGGCATGCTGAAGGACGCGCGTCCCGACCGCTTCGAGGACATCATCGCGCTGGTCGCCTTGTACCGTCCGGGCCCGATGGACCTGATTCCCGACTTCTGCAAACGAAAACACGGCGAGAAGTTCGACTACCCGGACCCGCGCACCGAGTCCATCCTGTCCGAGACCTACGGCATCATGGTCTACCAGGAGCAGGTCATGCAGATGGCGCAGATCGTCGGCGGCTACTCGCTGGGCGGCGCGGACATGCTGCGCCGCGCGATGGGTAAAAAGAAGGCCGAGGAGATGGCCGAGCACCGTGCGATCTTCCGCGCCGGCGCCGCCAAGGACGGATTGAGCCAGGAAAAGGCCGACGAGATCTTCGACCTGATGGAGAAGTTCGCGGGCTACGGCTTCAACAAGTCGCACGCGGCCGCCTATGCGCTGCTGTCCTACCACACGGCGTATCTGAAGGTGCACCACACCGCCGCGTTCATGGCAGCCAACATGTCGCTGGCGATGGAAGACACCGAGAAGATCAAGATCCTGGTCGAGGACGCGATCGACGTCTGCAAGCTCACCATCCTGCCGCCGGACGTCAACGAATCCCACTTCCGCTTCACCCCGGAAGGCCAGCCGCGTTCCGTGACCGGCAAGCAGGTCTCGAACATCCGCTACGGCCTGGGCGGCGTCAAGGGCGCGGGGCAGGGCGCGATCGAGGCGATCATTGCCGCGCGCACCGAAGGAGGCAAGTTCAAGGACCTGTTCGACTTCTGCATGCGGGTGGACCGCAAGCAGATCAACCGCCGCACCATCGAGAGCCTGATCCGTGCCGGCGCCATGGATTGCTTCGGCGTCGACCGCGCCGTGCTGCTGGCGTCGGTGGGCTTCGCCATGGAAGCGGCCGGCCAGGCCGCCGCTAGCGCCAACCAGGTCAGCCTGTTCGGCGGCGACGATTCCGACCTGGTGGCCCCGCCGGAATACGTCAAGGCGACCCCGTGGACCGACCGCCAGAAGCTGGCCGAAGAGAAGATCGCGCTCGGCTACTACCTGTCGGGCCACATGTTCGACTCCTACGCGGCGGAAGTACGGCGCTTCGCCAAGACCAAGCTGAAGGACCTGGAGCCCTCGCGCGACCCGCGCATGCTGTGCGGCGTGATCACCGGCGTGCGCACCCAGATGACCCAGCGCGGCAAGATCCTGATCGTGGCGCTGGACGACAAGACCGGCGTGGTCGAAGTGACCATCTACAGCGAGCTGCTGGAGCAGAACAAGAACATCTTCAAGGAAGACGAATTCCTGCTGGTGGTCGGCAAGGTCTCGGAAGACCGCTTCAACGGCGGCCTGCGCATCACGGCCGAGAAGGTGTTCGACATCGCCGCGGCGCGCATCCAGTACGGCTTCAAGCTGGAGATGGACGTGCCCTGCGACCTGAATCCCGCCAAGCTGGCCGAGGTCCTGCAGCCGCACCGCATGCAGGACGGCATGCCGGTCAGCCTTCGAATCAAGCCGCAGGGCGTGGAAGCGATCCTGCAGCTCGGGGACGACTGGCGGGTGGCGCCTTCGGATACGCTCAAGCAGCAGCTGGAGCTGACGCTGGGGGCGAAGGACGTGGCGGTCGAGTACTGATCCATATGTCATCGTCGGGTGGGCGCTCCACCCGACGATGTGATGTCATTCGCGGCTTTCGTGCCGTCCACCCTAAGACTGCGTTCTACCGCAGCTTGCGCGTTTCGCAATAGATCTTCCGCACCGGCATCAGTCGTGCTACATTTTTATGTACGTACAACAATATAAAGGGGACCCTGGCCATGCAGACACTGACTCAACTTCGCGCGGATTTCGACGAGCGCGCCAAGGGCTCCATGTCCTTGCCGATCGCCGGCATGCTGGTCTGGTGCGTCGTCGGCGTCCTGGGAATATTCCTGTCACCCAAGGCCGCCATCCTGGCGCTGGTGTTCGCGACCGGTGCGATCTTTCCGCTGGCGATGGCGATTGCCAGGCTGCGCGGTGAACAGTTGCTGGAAAATGCCAATCCGCTGGCCAGGCTGATGGGCGTCTGCGTGCTGATGGTCAACCTGCTGTGGGCCGTACACATCCCGTTGCTGATGCGGGCGCCCGAGTTCGTCCCGCTCAGCCTCGGCATCGCACTCGGGCTGCACTGGATGGTCTATTCCTGGATCATCGGACATCCGCTCGGCTATCGCCATGCGATCCTGCGCTCCGCCGGTCTGGTCGCGGTCTGGTTCGCATTTCCCGCCCACCCGGTCAGCGCATCGGCGGTGGTCGTCGTCGCGGCGTATGCGCTCACGATCGCCGAAATGCGCATGCGCCGCAGTGCGCTCGCCATTCCGGCCGCCGCAGTGGATTCCATGGGCGCCTGACGGCAGTCCTTCCGCGCCCGGCCGCCGGGCCGACGCTCCTCAGCGCAGCAAGGTGGCGGCGTCGACGATGCGCACGTCGTGCATCTGATGCAGGTAGGCTTCCAGGTAGCCTTTGTGCGAGGCCCCGACGATCACCAGCATGCGCATGCCGGGCCGCCCGGCCAGCACGTCGCGGATGTTGCCGGCCATGCGCAGGTTGCGCGTTTCCCAGTAGCCCACGTATCGGCGGCCGAAACGTCGTGGCGACGGCTCCTCGAGCGCCGCCCCGAAGTCGGTGTCGAAGGCGAGTTTGGTCACGCCCGGCGCATTGTCGGCACGGTACAGGGCCAGTACGCCTTCCGCGCTGCCGACTTGTTCTTCCAATGCCTTGATCGCATCCAGGCGCCGCTTGAGCGCCGGGGTGTCCCAGGCTTTCGCCATGGCGTCGCCGGCAGCTTTCCTGTCCGTGCTCGGGCGGTCTGCCGTGTGGTCGTCCATCGGAAACACCTGTTCATGTCCGAGGCGCGCGGCCAGGCGCGCGGCGAGCAGGTAGCGTTCGTTCTGCTGGACCCTCAGCTTGTCCAGGAATGCGGCCAGCGTGGCGTCGAGACCATCGCCGGCACGGCGTTCCGCCTGCGGCAGGCGCAGCCACTGCACCAGCGCCGAGGTCCGTTCACCGCCCGCGAGGAACAGGGCGGCCAGGCGCCGCCGCTGGCTGGCTGACGGGTTCGCGGGCCATGCACCCAGCATCTGTTCGGCCTGCGCGGTGGCCGCCGGCACGTCCAGGCCGGTCGTGGCCTGCGCAGGCGCCGGGTCCCAGCAATAGGTCTCGATCGATTCCGCATAACGCGCCGGGTAGCGGCGCATATGGTCGCACTGCATGCCCGACAAGGCCTCGACCGCGATACCGTCCGGACGCCAGTCCGCCAGCCTGTCTTCGACGGGACGCAGCTTGACGGGATCGAAGTGCTTCGGCAGCTGCCCCAGGTGGGAGGTACCAAGCACCATCACCTCGTTGGCCGGTCCCGCGGCCGGGCCTTTCAGGCGGCTGGGATCGAAATCGGGCTGGTAAGCCTGCGCGGCGGCTGCGCCCGAGCACAGGCATGCGGCGAGAAATGCATATAGTTGACGCACCTTGGTTTCCTTTCCGGGCTGTTGGCACAAGAATCGATACTTGCACGCCAGGCCGGCAGGGTCAAACCGCCCTGCATGAAGGGAAGGTCCGGCGCTTCAGCCGGGGGCGGGGAAGGGCGCCTCGCCCCGGTGCTCGCGCAGCCCGCGGGTCGCCTGGACGGTCTTGCTGGCGGCCCGCTCCAGCACCACCTTGCGGTTGCTCGATTCCTCGTCGCGCTTCGCTTCCCGGTGCCACAGGTGCAGCACCTCGGTGGCCAGGGCGCCGTCCTTGCGCAGCACGCCGGCATGGAACAGGCGCAGCACCAGGTCGGCGTCCTCGTGGCCCCAGCCCACGAAACTCTCGTCGAAGCCGTTCACCTTCTCCAGGTCCGCGCGCCAGACGGCCAGGTTGCAGCTCTTGATGCGGCGCCAGCTGAACTTGCGCCGCACGCGGCCGAGGTCGGGCCAGCGCAGCATCGTCTGCAGCAGCTTGTTCATGTCGCCGCGCAGGCGGCAGCGCAGGCGCTCGGCCGGCGTCATGCCGGCGACGTCGATGTGGTCGCGCAGGACGCGCTCGGTCAGCGCCTGGCTCAGGAGGATACGGCTGCCGGCGACCAGGAAGCCCGGCCGTGCCAGCTGCCGGTGGCGCCGGATGAAGTCGCGCTGCGGCACGCAGTCGCCGTCCAGGAAAATGATATAGTTGCCGGCTGCCGCCAGCGTGCCGCGGTTGCGCGCCATCGCGGCGCGGAAGCCTTCATCCGGCTGCCACACGTGTTTCAAGGGCACGGGCGAGCGCGCCGCCAGGGCCGCGACGGTGTCCCGCGTGTTGGCAGTCGAGCCGTCATCAGCGATAATGATTTCAAAATTCTTGTCATCCTGCATGAAACAGGCTTCCACGACCGCTGCGAGCGCATCCGGGCGGTTGTATGTGGTGATCACGACAGAGATGGTTGGGGTGTGCTGCATAAAGTCCAATTAACACGCGTTCAAGCTTGGCAAGAGTATCCCACAAGAACATGAATGAACAATAATCCGACGAAAATCGGGGCGCCGATGCAGCACGGGGTCGGCTTCCTGGTTTTCCTGTTCCCTTTCCTCAGCCTCATCACGCCGTCCGGCATCGGCTTTTCCAGCCTCATCTTCGTGCTCGTGCTGCTGTGCGTGCCGCGCAAGGCGTGGACGGCGATGGCGCCGCACTGGCACGAGATCCGCTGGGTGCTGGCGGCCTTCGGCTATTACTTCCTGCTGGCGCTGGCCTTCGTGCTGGCGCGTCCCGGAGCCGACTGGAGCGACCTGGACAAGCCCTCGCGCATGCTGCTCGGATTCAGCGCCCTGGTGCTGGTGGTGCTGGCGCGTCCCCCGCGCAGCACGCTGTGGTGGGGCGTGATCCTCGGTGCCCTGGGCGCGCTGCCCTTCATCGCCTGGCAGCGCTTCGCGCTCGATATCTACCGTCCCGGCGGCTGGCTCAATTCGATCACCTTCGGCGACATCGCGCTGTGCCTGGCGCTGGTGGCCCTGGCGGCGGCCGTCGACTACCGTCACAGCACCCGCAAGGCAATCTTCCCGGCGCTCGGCGCGCTGGCGGGCCTGGGCGCGACGGTCATCAGCGGCACGCGCGGCGGCTGGATCGCGCTGGTGCTGGCGGCCATCCTGTTCCTGACCTACGCGCGCCTGCTGCAGAGCCGCCGGGTGCGCCTGCTGCTGGTCGGCAGCTTCGCGCTGTTCGCCTCGACCTTCTTCATTCCCGCCTTCGGCGTGCAGGAGCGGGTGGGGCAGGGCATGCACGACGTGCAGACCTGGCTGGATGGCGGCAGCGCCTTTTCGAATGTCGGCATCCGCCTGGAGCTGTGGAAGGGAGCCCGCTACCTGATCGCGGAGGAACCCTGGTTCGGGCGCGGCGCCGAAGGGGTGCGCGCCGGGCTGCGCGAGCTGGCGCAGCAGGGCAAGGTCCAGGACGTGATCCTCGAGTTCGGCCACCACCTGCACAACGATCTCCTGCAGGCGCAGGCGGCCGGCGGGGTGTTCGGGCTGCTCGCCTACATCGGCATCCTGGCGGCGCCCTTCGCCTTCTTCGCGCGCGTGGTCGGACGCGAGGCGGGCGAAGGACGGCGCCGCGGCATGCCCCAGTTCGCCCCGGCCCTGGCCGGCATGCTGGTGGTGCTCGGCTATTTCGGCTTCGGCCTTACCGAAGTCATCTTCTGGTCCTTGAAGGGCGCCATGTTCTACGTGCTCATGGTGGCCCTCCTGATGGGCTTCTGCCTGACCGCGAAAGCGGACGCGGAGCCCCGTATCGAAACGAAAAGTGGACAATAATTGTGGAAAATAAGCTTGTCGTCAAACGCCTGCTGGCGGTAGTCAAGCCCTACCAGACACGCGCCTGGCTGGCGCTGCTGTCGATGGCGCTCACCGCCGCCACCCAGCCGCTGCTGGGCAAGGCCCTGCAGCTGCTGCTCGATCTCGGCTTCAAGGAGAAGGTGCCGTTCAGCCTGTGGTGGATTCCCGGCGTGCTGGTCTCGATCTTCATCCTGCGCGGCATCGGCACCTTCTCGACCGCGTATCTCAACAACTGGGTCACCAGCAGGGTGCTGAACGACTTGCGCGCGATGGTGTTCGAGCGCGTGCTCAGGCTGCCGGTGGCGCGTTTCCATGAAGAGTCGACCGGCAAGATCATCAACGTCGTGGTGAACGAGGTGCGCCAGGTGGTGGACATGCTGCAGTCGGTATTCGTGGCCTGCGTGCGCGACACCCTGGTCGTGATCGGCCTGCTCGGCACGCTGCTCTACCTGAACTGGAAGCTGACCCTGGTGGCCATCGTCGTGATCCCGCTGACCGCCGTGATCGTGCGCACCACCACCGGCCGCCTGCGCCGCCTGAACCGCGAGAACCTGCGCGTGACGGCCGAGCTGACCCAGGTGGTGGAAGAAGCCACGCGCGGCCACCAGGTGATCCGCGTGTTCTCGGGCGAGCGCTACGAGCGTACGCGCTTTCACGCCCGCAGCGAAGCGTTGCGCGGCTTCTCGCAGCGCATGACGGTGGCGTTTGCCGCCACCACGCCGGTAACCCAGATCGCCACCGCGATGGCCTTGTCGCTGGTGGTGGTGCTGGCGATCCAGGCCGACATGACGGTCGGCGAGTTCACCCAGTTCGTGACCATGATGCTGATGCTCTTGACACCGCTGAAGTCGCTGGCCGAGGTGAACGGCCCGATGCAGCGCGGGATCGCGGCGGCCGAGACGGTGTTCGGCCTGATCGACTCCCCGGCCGAGCGCGATACCGGCACGCAGGAGCTGGGCCGGGCTAGAGGCCACCTGCGTTTCGAGAACGTCTCGTTCCGCTATCCGAACGCGGCCAGCCCGGCGCTGTCCGAGGTCACGCTGGACGTGCAGCCGGGCCAGACGGTGGCGCTGGTGGGCGTGTCGGGCGGCGGCAAGTCGACCTTCGTCAACCTGGTGACGCGCTTCTACGATCCGGAAGGCGGCCGCCTGCTGCTCGACGGCGTGCCTTACCCGGACCTCAAGCTGGCCAGCCTGCGCGCGCAGCTGGCGATGGTGAGCCAGAACGTGGTGCTGTTCGACGACACGCTGGCCGCCAACATCGCCTACGGCGCGGAGAAAATCGACTACGAGCGCCTGGCGGCGGCGGTCAAGGCCGCCCACCTCACGGACGTGGTGGCCAAGCTCGAAGACGGCGTGGAGACGCGCATCGGCGAGAACGGCATGCGCCTGTCGGGCGGCCAGCGCCAGCGCGTGGCGATCGCCCGCGCCATCTACAAGGATGCGCCGATCCTGATCCTGGACGAAGCCACTTCGGCGCTCGACAACGAGTCCGAGCGCGCGGTGCAGGCGGCGCTGGAGACCCTGATGGCGGGACGCACCACCATCGTGATCGCGCACCGGCTGTCGACCATCGAGCGCGCCGACCGGATCGTGGTGATGGAGCACGGGCGCATCGTGGAGCAGGGCACGCATGCGGAGCTGCTCGATGCGAACGGGATGTACGCCAACCTCTACCGCCTGCAGTTCGTCGCCGCCGACCAGGAGTGATCAGGTAGGCGTCGGGTTCACTGCAGCTGCTGGCGTAGCCAGGTGCGCCCGCGTGACACCAGGTAAGTGGCATGGAAGCGCGGTCCCTTGCGGTAGCCCTGCCACTTCAGGGTGGTGCGCTTGAACGCCTCGCGGCCGGTCATCTCGTACAGGGCCCAGAGCTGCATGATGTGGTAGAAGTGATAGTTGGCGCTCGCCACGTAGCCCGTCAGGTCGTAGGCGCTCCAGTAGGCCAGGTCGTAGCGGTGCAGGTTGGCCTCCAGGCTCGAGATACCCTGGCGGCACAGTTCGCGCGCCCGCGGCGCCTGACCCGTTTCGCCCAGGTCGTAGAGGCCGATCAGCGCCGTGATCAGGCCGTTCAGGACCAGGTTCGGTTCCTGGCGGGGATACTCCTCGAAGCCGATCCCGCCGTCGGGAAAGCGCGCCTGCACGCCGCCCTCGCTGGCCGGCAGTTCGAAGGGCTGCATCGCCTTGCAGGCCATGCGCAGGAATTCCTCCTTTCCCGTGGCCGCCCAGGCCCGCGACAGCACCGACAGCATCCGCTCCTGTCCCAGCGCCGAAATCCATGGCGGCGTGAACTGCGCATGCGGGCAGGCATAAGGGAAGGCACAGGGGAAAAGGAAGCTGTCCTCGCTTTCCTGGCCATGCAGGACGATCCACTCGCTCATCCGCAGGAACAGCCGCAGGTCTTCGGGCCGCCCGAACTTCAGGTAGCGCGAATGGTGGTAGAGCGCGACATGGCGGATGAAGGTGATGTTGTAGTAGAGGCCGGCCGGATAGCGGTAGCGGGGAATGCCGTCCTGGTCGAAATCCAGGCGCTCATACATGCCGATGCGGACGTCCTTGAAACCGAGATCGATGTAATAGGGGTGCATGGCTTACCTTGCGCTGGCTGGTTGCTGGACGCGGCACGGCGCGCTGCATGCCCTGTTGCCGCTCTCGTCAATTAACTACCGGCGCGAGGATGTTGATATTGGGATATCTCACACATGCAATCTCAGCCGCGAAAAAAAGCGCACCGAATACGGTGCGCTTCGAGGTCGGGGGCAGGCAGGCCGTGCCCGCCACCCGCGTTCAGCTCGCGTAATGCGCCGCTTCCCCCGGCACTTCCGCATCGCGGCCATGGGCCCGGTCCTGCACCGCTTCCACATAGCGGCGCAGCGCATCGTCCAGCGACGGCAGCATCAGGGCCCGCTCGCTCGACAGCGCGCTGTATTCGGGCCGGCGCGCCAAGTGGCCGCAGCGCTCGCTCGACACCACTTCCAGCCTGCCGTGATCGACCCCCACCGCCTCGCAGGCGCGCTTGGCCAGCTCGGCCCAGGTGAGCGCTTCGGCATTGGTCAGGTGCCAGACGCCGCGCTCGCGGTCGATCAAGAGGTCGAGCGACACGTTGACCAGGTCCGGCACGTAGGTCGGCGAGACCACCATGTCGCCCGCGGCCTGGAAGGTCTGGCCGGCTTCGAGCGCGTTCAGGGCCTGGGTGACGAAGTTGTGCCGGTCCCAGGGGCCGAAGAAGGCGCTGGTGCGGATCACCAGGGCCTGCGGGTCGGCGTCCAGCACGCGCTGCTCGGCCTCCATCTTGCTGCGGCCGTACACGCCGAGCGGATTGAGGGCGTCGGACTCGACGTAGGGCGCGCCCTTGGTGCCGTCGAACACCAGGTCGGTGGAGAAGGTTATGAAGCGCAGCTGGTGGCGAATGCAGGCCAGCGCCAGGATCGTCGGGCCCAGCGTGTTCTCGCGCATGCAGCGTTCAAGATCGCCCTCGGCCTCGTCCACCCGCACGTAGCCGCCCGCATTGATGATCGCCCACGGCTTGTAGCGCCGGATCGCCGCTTCCACCGAGGCCGGATCGGTGATGTCCATCTCCTGGCGCGTCAGCACGTGGAAGGCCAGGTTGCGGTTCTTGCAGATGCGCGCATAGGCCGAGCCCAGGGTGCCGGTGGCGCCGGTGATCAGGATCGGCTGCACCACGCTCGACTTGAACTGGCTGCGGATGGCGATGTCGGCCACCGCGGTGCGGGTTGCCACCGGCTTGCAGAAGAAGCGGCCCGGGCGGCGCCACCAGCCTTCGCCCTGCAGCACCGGGTTGGAGAGCGGACGTCCGCTGGACAGCTCGCGCATCAGGGTGGCCAGCGCCGTGGGGCGCGGCTCGCCGCCGCGCACGTCGAACGGGCCCGGCTCGTAGTAGCCGCGGCACTCGGTGACCAGGCAGTTCCAGTCGTACGACCCGAGCAGGGCCCAGACCGTCACCGCGCGCACGTCCGCGCCCTGCTGGCGTGCGCTGCGCGCGGCGTTCCAGATCTCGAGCAGCCAGCGCATCTGGTCTTCGCGGTTGGCGTCGATGTGCGCTTCGGTGATGGCGATCGGCAGGCCGTAGCGCTCCCAGGTTTCCATGAGCAGCGGTCCGATGCCGGGCGTCGGCGTGGCCAGCGCGCGCGGGGTCTCGATGTCGGCGTGCGGGATGCCGCGGTAGACGTGGCGCCGGTTTTCCGGGTAGCGCTCCGGACGATGGTCGAGCCAGCGTTCGCTGGTGGCGTAGTAGTTGACGCCGATGATGTCGGGCGGGCAGAGGTTGTCGCGGAACCAGAGCAGCTCTTCTTCGCTGGCGTTCGACGCGAGCAGGTAGTTCCACAGCGTGTGGTTGTGGTCGACCTTCCCGCACAGCAGGTCCCAGCCGAGCCAGCGGCGTTCGTTGAAGAAGCTGACCACTTCCTGCATCTCGGGCGTGCCGTAGGTCTTGGACAGGTCGTCGGTGGCGACCAGCTTGGCGCCCGGGTTGACCGCGCGGATCGCGTGCATCGCCAGCACGGTGGCGCGGCACTCGTTGATCAGGGCGCGGATGAAGGTGGATTCGTCGCTGCCGTGGGGGTACCAGACACCTGCCAGACCGGAAAAGCGCGCCGTGGTCAAGGGTTCGTTGACCGGGGTGTAGTACTCGGCCCAGGGGTAGCGACGGGCTACCGCGCCGGCGTACTCGGCGAGCTTTTCGGGGAAGGCGGGATCGACCAGGCTGGTGTCGCGTGGTCCGCTGCCGTGGTGAAGGAGACCGACGATGGGCGTGATGCCCAGCTGTTGCAGGGCCGGCAGGCGTTCGTCAGACCATGACCAGTCGGCGGACTCGATGCCATCCGGCGCGGTGCGTTCCCACAGCACCGGGTAGCGGACGGCCTTGATGCCGAGGGAGGCGAAGCGGTCGATGTCCTGCAGGCGTTCCGCGTGGCCGTTACGCTCCATCTGGCTGAAGTAGTTGTCGCGCACACGGTTGACCGTGCATTCGAGTCCACCCCAGAGCTCGAGCTCGGGGGTATGGACCGGCTGGGAAACCATCGGTGTGTTCATGTTCTGACCCGCTGTTTGTGAAGACAGCTTAAAGCCTAAAGGCCACCTGCGACGAGTTGTGTGAAATAACCCACATATAAAGGACATTTCGGACCAGTCCTACATTTGTGCGCATAATCATCGTTTTAGCCTCTAACTTCTGCTAACTGGAAATTTCCATAAATATCGAACCGTCGTGACGGGTGCGCCGTGCGGCCTCGGGACCGGCGACAATACCGTCATACAAGGAGGGCATGATGTACATGGTGTACTGGACAATCGTCGAAGCAGAGAAATGCACGCCGCACCAGAAGCTGTTCGAGACCACCGACATGGTCGAAGCGATGCAGCACATGGAAACCCTGCGCAAGCGCCAGCGCGAGGGAGAAGGGGTGCGCTTCATCACGATGTCGTCCGAGCATCCCGATCTGGTCGGCCATCCGGGCGTGGACGTGACGGGGCCGGACTACAACTGGAAGAAGCGGCGCCGCTGACCTTCCTACGGCAGCCTGCTCTTGAGTATCTTGCCGCTCGGCGCTGCCGGCAGCGCATCCATGAACACGATGCGCGAGGGCCGCTTGTAAGGCGCCAGGCGGCTTTGCAGCCACTCCTGCAGCGCGGCCGCGTCGACCACGCCGGAGGCTTCGACAAACGCCACCACCTCTTCCTCGCCGCCGGCAACCGGCCGGCCCACCACCGCCGACTGCAGCACGGCCGGATGGCTGTTGAGCGCCGTTTCCACTTCCAGCGGATAGACATTGAAACCTGAGCGGATGATCAGTTCCTTCAGGCGCCCGGCAATGAACAGGGCGCCATCCCCGTCCTGGGTGGCGACGTCGCCGGTGGCCAGCCAGCCGCCGGGGCGCAGGGTGGCGCTGGTTAGCGCCGGATCGCGGTAGTAGCCCGCCATCACGTTCGGGCCGCGCACCCACAGCTCGCCGGTCGCCGCATCGATGCGCACCTCGACCCCGGGGATCGGATGGCCCACCGAGGTGTCGCCGCGCGGGGCGTCCAGGCGGGTCTGGGACACGGTCGGGCCGCTCTCGGTGAGGCCGTAGCCGTTGTGCAGCGGCAGCCCGAACACGCGTTCGACCTCGCGCTTGAGGGCCGGGTCGAGCGGCGAGCCGCCGGCGTAGCAGAAGCGCAGGCGCGAATGCAGAGGAAATGCGGCCGGTTCGCCGCGCGTGAGCGCCAGCAGGCGTGCGTACATGGCCGGGACGCCCTGCACGATGCTGAGCTCTCCTTCGCGGATCTGCGCCAGCAGCGCCGCGGCTGAAAAACGCGGCATCAGGTGCAGGCAGGCGCCCGCGTACAGGGTGCCCAGCATGACCGAGGTGAGACCATACACGTGCGAAATCGGCAGCACGCCGCTGGCGTGGTCGCTCGGAACCAGGCCACGCAGGGCGCTGGAGGTGGCGGCGACGAACAGCAGGTTGGCATGGGTCAGCATGACGCCCTTGGGCTGGCCGGTGGTGCCGGTGGTGTACACCAGCGCCGCCACCTGCGTGCCGTCGGGCTTGACCGGCTCGGGCACGGCCGCCGCATCCGGCTCGCCCGTCGTCACGCCTGCACTGGTGGCGGTCAGCACGCAGCGTGGGCGGCAATGCGCCCGGATCGCCGCCAGTTCGCCTTCGCTGAGGCGGGCATTGACCGTCACGCTCCAGGCGTCGATGCTGGCGATCGCCAGGAGCAGCGCCACCTGCGCCACGCAGTTCTCGCTGACCAGCATGACGCGGTCGCCGCCGCGCACGCCCAGTTGGCGCAGCCCGCGGGCGTGGCCTTCGATGTCACGGCGCAGCTCGCCGTAGGTCCAGGCACGGCCGTCCTCGACCAGGGCCGGTGCGTCGGCGGGATGACGCAGCAGGATGTCGCTGATGCGGGCGGGGAGGGAAGACGGATCGATCATGGGGCCTGCTTTATACCCGCTGGCTCAGATTGAGGCAAGCCGTAGGGTAGACGGCTATGCCGTCCGCCCTACAACACCTCACGTTGCCGAAAAAGCCTCGGTGATCTCCACCAGTTCCCCGGCGCCGCGCGCATCGTAGCCGGGCAGGGCGGCCACCAGCCTGTGGTAGGCCGGCCCACGCATCAGGTCCAGCAGCTGGCGCATGGCGGGTTCCTCGAGCGCGTCGCGGCGCACGGCGAAGTAATACACCTCCTTCACCAGCGGCATGAAGTCGAGCTTGAACTGGGCGCTGGCCGCGCGCATGCCGATCCCGGCGTCGGCCATGCCGCTGGCGATATAGGCCGCCACCGCGGAATGGGTGAACTCGGCGTTGTTGAAACCCTGGATGGCATCGGGGGACGGACCGTCGGCGTCCAGCATCATCTCGAGCAGCATGCGGGTGCCGGAGCCGGCCTGGCGGTTCACGAAGCGCACGCCGGGGCGCGCCAGGTCGGCCAGTCCACGCAGTGCGAGCGGATTGCCGCGGGCCGTGATCAGGCCCTGCTCGCGGCCCGCGACCCGCACCAGGCAATGCTGTTCCGGGTCGAGCCAGCGCAGGTACCAGCTTGCCGTCGGCGCCTGGAAGCGCCCGAGCGGCACGTGGAAGCCGGCCAGGTCGCACTCGCGCCGCGCCAGTGCCACCACCGCGTCGGTGCTGGTGCGGTAGCGCGAGTCGAGCGGCAGGACATCGCGGTCGATGCAGCCCAGCAGCGCCGCCACCGCGAAGCCGTGGCTCGCGTCCATGCGCAGCGCGCGGGCGCGGCTGGCGGTGATGCGCACCAGTTCCGCCTCCAGTTCGGAAGCGAGGCTTTGCAGCGTGGGCGACAGGCGCGCGGCGATGCGGCGGTCGGCCCACACCAGCTTCTGCGCCAGCGGCGTGAGCTGGGTGCCGCGCCCGCGCCCGGTCTGCAGCAGCTGCTGGCCGAACAGGGCCTCGGCCGTGCGCAGCAGACCCCAGGCGTAGCGGTAGGACAGCTTCACCGATTTGGCGGCCTGGGCGATCGAACCGGTGTCCTGGATCGAGAGCAGCAGGCCGAGCAGGGCGGCGGTGTCCAGCGGCGGTTCGCCCTTGACGCTGATCTCCCAGTGCGGGCGGATGTGAACGGTAAGCATATGCTAAAAATAGCCTATTTCTTGCCTAAAAACATCATGATACGCTCCGCAAAACAATAAAAAATGACAAATAAATATGCTTCTAAAAGCATATTCCAACACTCAAAAAATTGGAGGGGACATGGCTGGATTCGGTTTTCTTGACAAGGAACACACCATCGCAGGACCCGGTTTCAATCGCTGGCTGGTACCGCCGGCGGCGCTCGCGATTCACCTGTGCATCGGCATGGCCTACGGTTTCTCGGTGTTCTGGCTACCGCTGTCGAAAGCGATCGGCATCACCGAATCGGTGAGCTGCCCGGCCGAGATGAGCTTCATGCAGCAGATCTTCGCCACGACCTGCGACTGGCCGATTTCGATGCTGGGCTGGATGTACACGCTGTTCTTCGTATTCCTCGGCCTGTCGGCCTGGCTGTTCGGCGGCTGGCTCGAGCATGCGGGGCCACGCAAGGCGGGCCTGGTGTCGGCGCTGTGCTGGTGCGGCGGCCTGGTGATATCGAGCATCGGCGTCTACACGCACCAGATCTGGCTGATGTGGATCGGCTCCGGCGTCATCGGCGGCATCGGGCTGGGGCTGGGCTACATCTCGCCGGTCTCGACCCTCATCAAGTGGTTCCCGGACCGGCGCGGCATGGCGACCGGCATGGCGATCATGGGCTTCGGCGGCGGCGCCATGATCGGCGCGCCGCTGGCCGACAAGCTGATGAAGTACTTCGCCACCCCGACCTCGGTCGGCGTGTGGGAGACCTTCCTGGCCCTGGCCGCGATCTATTTCGTGTTCATGGTCGCCGGCGCGCTGACCTACCGCGTGCCCGCCAACGGCTGGAAGCCTGAGGGCTGGACCGCGCCGGCGAAGGCCGCCACCACGATGATCACGGCGCGCCACGTGCACGCCAGCCGCGTCTGGGGCATCCCGCAGTTCTGGCTGATCTGGGGCGTGCTGTTCCTGAACGTCTCGGCGGGCATCGGGATCCTGGGCATGGCCTCGCCACTGCTGCAGGAAGTGTTCGGTGGGCGCCTGATCGGCATCGACGCCGGCTTCAACGAGCTCGACGTGACGCAGAAAGGCCAGATCGCGGCCATCGCCGCCGGTTTCACCGGCCTGCTGTCCCTGTTTAACATCGGCGGCCGCTTCGCCTGGGCCTCGTGCTCCGACTACATCGGGCGCAAGGCGACCTATTTCGTGTTCCTGATCCTCGGCTTCGTCCTGTACGCCTCGATTCCTTCGATGGCGCACAACGGCCAGCTGGCCTTGTTCGTCGGCTTCATCTGCATCATCCTGTCGATGTACGGCGGCGGGTTCGCAACCGTGCCGGCCTACCTGGCCGACCTGTTCGGCACCCAGATGGTCGGCGCCATCCACGGCCGCCTGCTCACGGCCTGGGCTGCTGCGGGCGTGCTCGGCCCGATCCTGATCAACTACATCCGCGAGTACCAGATCGCCCATGGCGTGCCCAAGGCCCAGGCCTACGACGTGACCATGTATGTGCTGGCCGGCCTGGTGGTCGTCGGCATCGTGCTGAACGCGATGATCCGCCCGCTGGCCGACAAGCACTTCATGACCGATGCCGAGCTGGCGGCGGAGAAGAAGCTGGCGCAGGAGCGCGACCTGAGCGCATCAAACGGCGTGCGCGGCGGCGCGGTCGCCGTCGGCGCGGCCAACCCGGCGCTGGCCACCTTCGCCTGGGCGGCGGTCGGCATTCCGCTCCTGGTCGGCGTGTGGATCACGCTGCAAAAGGCGGTGGTGCTGTTCCAGTAAGCCGGCAAGGCGTGGGCGGCCATGCCGTCCACGCCTTGCAGTACCATTGACTAATCCCCCAACGAATCACCGGGACCCATCATGAACCATCCTGTCATCCCGATCGCCCGCATTGACGACATGAGCGGCGCCAGCCGCCAGCGCAAGCGCGAAGCGCCCAAGGGACGCCGCGTCGACCCGCAGGCACTCAGCGAGGTCCAGGCACTGCTGGGCAGCGAATCGCGCCGGCGCGACCTGCTCATCGAGCACCTGCACAAGATCCAGGACCGTTTCGGCTGCCTGGGCAGCCACCACCTGGCCGCACTGGCGCAGGAGATGCGCCTGGCCCAGGCCGAGGTCTACGAGGTCGCCAGCTTCTATCACCATTTCGACGTGGTGAAAGAGGGAGAACAGGCGCCCGCCGCGCTGACGGTACGCGTCTGCGCCGGCCTGTCCTGCGAGATGGCGGGAGCGCGCGAACTGCTGGACAGGCTGCCGGCGCTGCTGGGGCGGGAAGTGCGGGTGCTGGAGGCGCCCTGCGTCGGCCGCTGCGAGCAGGCGCCGGTGGCGGTGGTGGGGCAGCGCGCGGTGCCGCATGCCAGCCTTGAAGCCGTGCTGGCCAAGGTCGGTGCCGGTGAAACGGCCGACGCGGTGGGCAACTACATCGATGACGCAGCCTACCGCGAAGCCGGCGGTTACGCGCTGCTGCGCAGTTGCGTCGCCGGCCGACACGATGTGGAACAGGTCATCCAGACGCTGGAAAACTCGGGCCTGCGCGGTCTGGGGGGCGCCGGCTTCCCGCTGGGCCGCAAGTGGCGCATCGTGCGTGCCGAGCCCGGCCCGCGCCTGATGGCCATCAACATCGACGAAGGCGAGCCCGGCACCTTCAAGGACCGCGTCTACCTCGAACGCGATCCGCACCGTTTCCTGGAAGGCGCGCTGATCGCCGCCTGGGCGGTCGGCATCGAGGCCATCTACATCTACCTGCGCGACGAATACCACGGCTGCCGCGCTATGCTGGAAGCCGAACTGGACAAGCTGCGTCTTGATCCGCCGGTGCCGGACATGCCGCCGATTTACCTGCGGCGCGGCGCCGGCGCCTATATCTGCGGCGAAGAGTCGGCGATGATCGAATCGATCGAAGGCAAGCGCGGCATGCCGCGCCTGCGTCCGCCCTACGTGGCCCAGATCGGCCTGTTCGGGCGTCCGACGCTGGAACACAATTTCGAGTCGCTGCACTGGGTGCGCGACATCCTCGAGCGCGGCGCCGACTGGTTCGCCAGCCACGGACGCCACGGACGGCGCGGCCTGCGCTCGTTCTCGGTCTCGGGCCGGGTGCGTCTACCTGGCGTCAAGCTGGCACCTAGCGGCATCACGATCACGGAACTCATCGATGAGTACTGCGGCGGCATGCAGGAGGGCCACAGCTTCTATGCCTACCTGCCGGGCGGCGCCTCGGGCGGCATCCTGCCGGCATCGATGGGCGACATTCCGCTCGACTTCGATACCCTGCAGCCCTACGGCTGCTTCATCGGTTCGGCCGCGGTGGTGGTGCTGTCGAACCAGGAAAGCGCGGTCGCCGCCGCCCGCAACACGCTGGCCTTCTTCAAGGACGAGTCCTGCGGCCAGTGCACGCCCTGCCGCAACGGCACCGCCAAGGCACTCGACCTGATCAGGCAGCCGCAATGGGATACCGCGCTGCTGGGCGAGCTGTCGCAGGTGATGCGCGACGCCTCGATCTGCGGCCTGGGCCAGGCGGCGCCGAACCCGGTCGACTGCGTCATCAAGTATTTTCCTCACGAGCTGGCCAAGTAAAAAGGTACACCGCCATGAACGCTCCCATCCCTACCGTTTCCTTCGAACTCAATGGCCGCGCCGTGGACGCGCTGCCGCACGAGACCCTGATCGAGGTCGCCGCGCGCGAGGGCATCGAAGTGCCGCGCCTGTGCTACAAGGAGGGCTTGGCGTCCGTCGGCAACTGCCGCTCCTGCATGGTGGAGATCGCCGGCGAGCGCGTGCTCGCACCCTCGTGCTGCCGCAACCCGGCGCCGGGCATGAAGGTCACGACCGACAGCCCGCGCGCGCTGGCCGCCCAGAAGATGGTGCTCGAGCTGTTGCAGGCCGACATGCCCGAGGCCGAGTACACCCGCAAGAACGAAGTCGACATCTGGGCCGAAAAGCTCGGCGTCGGCAAGCCGCGCTTCGCGCCGACCCGCCGCCAGCCACAGGCCGACCGGAGCCACGCCGCCATCAGCGTCAACCTGGATGCCTGCATCCAGTGCACGCGCTGCGTGCGCGCCTGCCGCGACGAGCAGGTCAACGACGTGATCGGCCTGGCCTTCCGCGGGCAAGACACCAAGATCGTGTTCGACCAGGACGACCCGATGGGTGCCTCCACCTGTGTGGCCTGCGGCGAGTGCGTGCAGGCCTGCCCGACCGGCGCCCTGATGCCGGCGCGCGAGGTAGCCCTCAACATTCCCGACAAGCAGGTCGATTCGGTCTGCCCCTACTGCGGCGTCGGCTGCCAGCTGACCTATAACGTGAAGGACAACAAGATCCTGTACGTGGAGGGACGCAACGGTCCGGCCAACCTGGGCCGCCTGTGCGTCAAGGGCCGCTACGGCTTCGACTACGCCCATCACCCGCACCGCCTGACCAAACCGCTGATCCGCCGCGCCGGCGTGCCCAAGAGCGGCGACTTCACGATGGACCCGGAGCGCGTGCTGGACGTGTTCCGCGAAGCGAGCTGGGACGAGGCCCTGGCGCTTGCCGGCGGCAAGCTGGCCGCCATCCGCGACGCCCACGGCGGTGCGGCCCTGGCCGGTTTCGGTTCGGCCAAGGGCAGCAACGAGGAAGCCTACCTGTTCCAGAAGCTGGTGCGTACCGGCTTCGGGACCAACAACGTCGACCACTGCACCCGCCTGTGCCACGCCTCCTCGGTCTCGGCACTGCTGGAAGGGATCGGCTCGGGCGCGGTGTCGAACCCGGTGATGGACGTGACGCGCGCCGAGGTGATCGTCGTGATCGGCGCCAACCCGACCGTCAACCACCCGGTCGCCGCGACCTGGATCAAGAATGCGGTCAGGGACGGCGCCAAGCTCGTCGTGATGGACCCGCGCCGTTCCGAGCTGGCGCGCCACGCGCACCGTTACCTGCAGTTCAAGCCCGACACCGACGTCGCGCTGCTCAATGCGATGATGCACGTGATCGTCAGCGAGCGCCTGGTCGATGCCGACTTCATCGCCAGCCGCACGGTCGGTTATGAAGACCTGGAAAAGAACGTGGCCGAGTACAGCCCGGAAGCGATGGCGTCGATCTGCGGCATCGATGCCGACACCATCCGCTACGTGGCGCGCCTGTACGCCACCTCGAAGGGCTCGATGATCCTGTGGGGCATGGGCGTGTCCCAGCACGTGCACGGCACGGATAACGCGCGCTGCCTGATCGCGCTCAGCCTGATGACGGGCCAGATCGGCCGCCCGGGCACCGGCCTGCATCCGCTGCGCGGCCAGAACAACGTGCAGGGCGCCTCCGACGCCGGCCTGATTCCGATGATGCTGCCGGACTACCAGCGCGTGGACAACCCGGCCGCGCGCGCCCGTTTCGAGCAGGCCTGGGGCGCCACCCTCGACCCCAGGCCGGGCCTGACCGTGGTCGAGATCATGGACGCTATTCAAAGCGGCCAGATCCGCGGCATGTACATCATGGGCGAGAACCCGGCCATGTCCGATCCCGACGCCAACCATGCGCGCGCCGCGCTGGCGGCCCTGGAGCACCTGGTGGTGCAGGACATCTTCCTGACCGAGACGGCCTACCTAGCCGACGTGATCCTGCCGGCGTCCGCCTTCCCGGAAAAGACCGGCACCTTCACCAATACCGACCGCCTGGTTCAGCTGGGCCGCCAGGCGATCGACCCGCCGGGCGAGGCGAAGCAGGACCTGTGGATCATCCAGCAGATGGCGAAGCGCCTCGGCTTGCGCTGGAACTATGGCCACGTATCGGAAGTGTTCGATGAGATGCGCCACACCATGGCCAGCATCGGCGGCATCACCTGGGAACGCCTGGAGCGCAACGGCGCGGTGGTGTATCCGTGCATGAACGAGGGCGACATGGGCCAGCCGGTGGTGTTCACCGAGCTGTTCCCGCGCGAGGGCGGCAGGGCGCGTTTCGTCCCGGCCGACATCATCCCGGCCGACGAGCGGCCCGACGCCGACTACCCGATGGTCCTGATCACCGGCCGCCAGCTCGAGCACTGGCATACCGGCAGCATGACGCGGCGCGCCACGGTGTTAGACGCGATCGAGCCCGATCCGGTGGCGCTGGTGCATCCGCTCGACCTGGAACGCTTGGGGCTCAAGCCGGGCCAGCCCGTCACGATCGCCTCGCGCCGCGGCGAAGTGGTGCTGTACGCACGGGCCGACGACAGTTCGCCGGTGGGGGCGATCTTCGTGCCCTTCTGTTATTACGAGGCGGCGATTAACCGCCTGACCAACGCCGCGCTCGATCCTTTTGGAAAGATTCCGGAGTTCAAGTATTGCGCCATCAAGGTGACGCCCGGCGGTGAGGTCGCGCCGCAGGGAAGCTACGGTGGCGGCCAAATCCTCGAAGGCATGGCACAATTGGCAACATGAACTGCCCCGAACCATTTCAGGCCACCGCGCGCTACCGACCCCAGCTGTCCGACGCGCGCGCCAGCCTGACGCAGGAAGTCACGGCCATGGACGAGCGCGGCCGTGTTTCAAGCATCCACATTCCCGCCGAGCGCCCGCTGACCGTGTACGTGGACAAGCGCGAGATCGTCACCCTGATGACCTTGGGCGGCGCACCCGAGGCGCTCACGCTCGGCTACCTGCGCAACCAGCGCCTGGTGCGCACGCTCGAGGACATCGTCTCGATCCAGGTCGACTGGTCGGTCGATGCGGTGGCGGTCGTCACCCGCAACGGCATTGCGGATGTCGAGGAGCGCACCGCGAAGAAAGTGGTGACCACCGGCTGCGGGCAGGGCTCGGTGTTCGGCGGGCTGATGGACGAGGTCGAAAGAATCACGCTGCCCCAGGATGCGCGCTTGCCGCAGTCGGTCGTCTACCGCATCGTCGAGCTGATTCGCACCCAGCAGTCGGTCTACAAGCAGGCCGGCTCGGTGCACGGCTGCGCGCTGTTCTCGCGCGAGGGCGAGCTGCTGTATTTTGTGGAGGACGTCGGCCGCCACAATGCGGTGGACGCCATCGCCGGCCTGATGTGGCTCGACGGCATGGAGGGCGGGGACAAGGTGTTCTACACCACCGGGCGCCTGACCTCCGAGATGGTCATCAAGGGCGCCCAGATGGGCATTCCCTTCCTGCTCTCGCGTTCCGGCACCACCCAGATGGGGCACATGGTGGCGCAGCGGGTCGGCATGTCGCTGCTGGCGCGCTGCTCGGGCAAGCACTTCCTGCTGCTGGCCGGGCACGAGCGCCTGGTGTTCGAGCCCGAGCTGCTGGAACCCCTGAACGCTCCCTACCATAGCGCGCGGCCGGCCTGATGTCCCTGCTGGACGCAACGATGCACGCGTT
Source organism: Massilia varians (assembly GCF_027923905.1). Classification (NCBI taxonomy): domain Bacteria; kingdom Pseudomonadati; phylum Pseudomonadota; class Betaproteobacteria; order Burkholderiales; family Oxalobacteraceae; genus Massilia; species Massilia varians. The sequence continues at coordinate 4,872,139 of NZ_AP026966.1, read as the reverse complement.
TGCGCTGCTGTTCAGCGGCGACGAGGCGCTATGGCGCATCGTCTGGGTCTCGCTCAAGACCAGCATCCTCGGGCTGCTGCTGGCGGCCCCGCCGGCGGTCTTCCTCGGCTACGTGATTGCGATGCACCGCTTCCCGGGGCGGCGCATCGCCGTCTGGCTGGCCCAGGCCGCGCTGTCGCTGCCCACCGTCCTGATCGGCCTGCTGCTCTACCTGCTGCTGTCGCGGCGCGGCCCGATGGGCGGCCTGGCATGGCTGTTCACCCAGGAAGGCGTGATCCTCGGCCAGATGGTGATCGGGATGCCGGTGCTGCTGGCCTTCACGCTGGCGGCGGTGCAGGCGGCCGACCCGCGCTACGCCGAAACCGCGATCGCCCATGGTGCCTCGCGCTGGCGCGTGATGCTCACCGTGCTGCACGAGGCGCGCTACGGCGTGATGGCCGCCGTCATCAGCGGCTTCGGCCGCGTGATCTCGGAAGTCGGCTGCGCCCTGATGGTGGGCGGGAACATCGAAGGGCAGACCCGCACCATCACCACCGCCATCGCGCTGGAAACCAGCAAGGGCGAGTTCGCGCAGGGGATTGCGCTGGGCATCGTGCTGGTCTCGCTGGCGCTCCTGATGAATGGCGCGCTGGTGCTGCTGCAGGGCGAAGCCCACACGGCGGGAGGACGCTGGTGAATCCGCTCCTCACCGTGCACGGCCTGCGCAAGCGCCACGGCGAACGTACGCTGTTCGAGATCGAGCGGCTGGCCATCGAGACAGGGACGGCCTATGTCCTGACCGGCGTGAACGGGGCCGGCAAGTCGACGCTGCTACGCACGCTCGCCGGCCTGGAACGCGTTGACGCCTGCACGGTGGAGTTCGACGGCCGCAGCATGCCGCTGCACCCGTATCCGCCAGCGCTGCGGCGCGCCATCGTGTTCGTGCACCAGCATCCGATCATGTTCTCGACCAGCGTCGCCCACAACATCGCCTACGGCCTGCTGGCGCGCGGCGAAAACCGGCGTAGTGCGGCCCCCTTGGTGGAGGAAGCGATGGCCTGGGCCGGCGTGGCCCACCTGCGCGACACCGACCCGAGCCGCCTGTCCGGCGGCGAGAAGCAGCGCGTGGCCCTGGCCCGGGCCCGCGTGTTGCAGCCGCGCCTGCTGCTGCTCGACGAACCCACGGCCAACCTCGACGGTCCGGCGCGCGAGCAGGTGATCGACCTGATTCCCACCTTGCTCGAGCAGGGCAGCAGCGTGGTGATGGCCTGCCACGACCGCGACCTGATCGGGCTGCCGGGCATCCAGCGCCTGAAGCTGCGCGACGGGCGCCTCGAATACCGCTGACACGGGCCCCTGGTCCGCGCGCGGCAGCTAGCCGGCCGCTTCGTCCCGCACCTGCCTGAGCGCCGCTTCCATGGTCTCGTAGGGCACGGCGCCGCGTACCCCGACAGCCTGTTCCCAGCCGGCGCCCGCGGGCCGGAACACCATGATCGGCACGCCGGCCACGCCGAGCGACTGCGCCAGCTGCTGGTCCGCGTGTACCGCGGCGGTATGGCGGCCACTTTCCAGCGCCTCGCTCACGCCCTGGCGGTCGAGGCCGGTTTCTTGCGCGATGTCGGCCAGCACGCCGGGGTTGCCGATGTCGCGGCCATCTTCAAAGAAGGCGCGAAACAGCGCCTCGTGCATGGCGTCGAAATGGCCCTGCTCGCGGGCGTGGGCGACGGCTTCGAAGGCCAGGCGGCTACGCGGCTGCACCGGCGGCAGCTTCAGGCGCATGCCGCGCTCGGCCGCCATCGGATACACGGAACGGTTCCAGGTCGTGTGCAGGTACTCGCCGTCAGGGTCGAGCGTCGGCTTCGGTGCGGGACGCAGTTCGAAGGCGCGCCAGACCACGTCGACTTGCCCGGCGTACTGCTCCTGCAGGCGCCGGATCGGCGGCAGCTCGAGGTAGCAGAAGGGGCAGACGTAGTCGCTCCAGACGTCGATGCGGATGGGGACAGGCGGGTTCATGGCGCCATGCTACACCCTGGCCGGGCGGCGCCGCGCGCGGCAGGCTTACGCCAGTTTCATGCGCGCCACCTTCCCGAGCGCGTCGCGCAGGCCGTGGGCGGCGGCGCACGCGCTCCCGCCAACCCAGCCGCGCGCATACGCGCCGTCGTGCGCGTGGCCGTGGTGTGCGAGCTCCGGCAGCAGCCTGTCCGCCACCGCCAGGTCGTTCAGGTGGCCGAGCCGGTCCTGCACGCCGGACAGGCACTTGATATAGGCCTTGACCTCTTTTTTGGGCAGCAGATCGCGGAAGAATTCGGCCGCATAGCGCGCCTTCTTGGCCGCGATGCGCACCCGGTGCCGGGACGGCGCATCGTTCTCGTCGAGCGCCGCGACGCGCTTGCGCAGGCGTCGTTGCGCCTTGCGCACGAGCGGCACCAGGCCATCCAGGGCGCACTTAGCCAGCGGGTCGTCCGGCCCCAGGCCGGCCGCGGGACGCCACTGGCGGCCGTGCAGCCAGCCGTTCATCTGCTGCACCAGCTGGCCATAGCGCGGCGAGCGCAGGGCGGGCAGCAGGTTCTTGTGCAGGGCGCGGGCCTGTTCCTGTGCCGCCGCCTGCAGGGCCCCGGTCTGGATGCCGGTGATGCTGGGCAGGATGGTGCCGGCCAGCACGTCCCAGTCGCGCGTGGCGCCCAGTTCGGCCGCCAGCCAGTCGAGTTCTTCCTGGAGCCCGGGCGGCAGCGGCGCCAGGTCGCGGAACATGGCGAGCAGGGCGCGCAGGCGGCGCAGGCCGACGCGCATCTGGTGCAGGCTCTCGACGTTTTGCACCAGCACGCCGGGCACATTGGATTCGATCTGCGCCATGCAGTTCAGCCCGATGCGCTGCAGCGCGTCTTCCATGCGCATCTTGCGCTTCAGGCGCACCCGTGCGGCCTTGACCGGCGCCGGTGCATCGGCCTTGCTCAGCTTCACTGTCGGTTCGGCTTCCATCGGACTGTCCCTGATGTGCTCATGTGGAGCACATCATACCCGCCTCGCGCCTGGCAGCCGCCCGATTGCTACATCAGGATCACGTCGTACTGTTCCTGGTGGTAACCCTTCTCCACCTGCAAGGAAATACGTTTGCCGATGAAGTCTCCCAGCATGGCCAGGTGCTGCGATTCCTCTTCCAGGAACAGGTCGATGACTTCCTGCGAGGCGACGATGCGGAACTCGCGCGGGTTGAACTGCTTGGCTTCGCGCAGCAGTTCGCGCAGGATCTCGTAGCAGATGGTGCGCGAGGTTTTCACCTGTCCCTTGCCGGCGCAGGCCGGGCAGGGTTCGCACAGGATGTGGGCCAGCGACTCGCGCGTGCGCTTCCTCGTCATCTCGACCAGGCCGAGTGCGGAGAAGCCGCTCACCGAGACCTTGGTGCGGTCGCGCGCCAGGGTCTTCTTGAGTTCCGCGAGCACGGCGTTGCGGTGCTCGTTGTTCTCCATGTCGATGAAGTCGAGGATGATGATGCCGCCCAGGTTGCGCAGGCGCAGCTGGCGCGCGATGGCGTGCGCCGCTTCCAGGTTGGTCTTGAAGATGGTGTCGGCAAAGTTGCGCCCGCCGACGTAGCCGCCGGTGTTGACGTCGATGGTGGTCATCGCCTCGGTCTGGTCGACGATCAGGTAGCCGCCGCTCTTGAGGTCGACGCGGCGGCCCAGCGCACGCAGGATTTCCTCCTCGACGCCATACAGGTCGAACAGCGGGCGCTCGCCGGTGTAGTGGGTCAGGCGCGACAGCACGCTCGGGGTGTAGACCTGCGCGAACTCGACCAGCATGGCGTGGTTCTCGCGCGAGTCCACCTGGATGGTCGCGGTCTCGTCGTGCACGAAGTCGCGCAGCACGCGCTGGGCCAGGTTCAGGTCCTGGTAGAGCAGGGAAGTCGGCGGCCGGGTGCGCGCACCCTGTACGATGGCGGCCCAGGTCTTGCGCAGGTAGTCGACGTCGGCCGCCAGGTCGGCATCCGAGGCTTCCTCGGCCTGGGTGCGCACGATGTAGCCGCCCTTTTCTTCCTTCGGCAGCAGGCTCGTCAGACGGGTGCGCAGGTGTTCGCGGTCGGCTTCCTTCTCGATCTTTTGCGAGATGCCGATGTGGTGGTCTTGCGGCAGGTAGACCAGCATGCGGCCGGCGATCGAAATCTGGGTCGACAGGCGCGCGCCCTTGGTGCCGATCGGGTCCTTGATGACCTGCACGGTCAGCACCTGGCCGTCGAACAGCAGCTTTTCGATAGGGGTGGGCGCGGCCAGGGCGCCGTTGGGGCCTTCGTGATTACGCGCTTCCCAGATATCGGCGACGTGGAGAAAAGCGGCGCGCTCCAGGCCGATGTCGATGAAGGCCGACTGCATGCCCGGCAGCACGCGCACGACCTTGCCGAGATAGACGTTCCCCGCCAACCCGCGCGTGAGGGTGCGCTCGATGTGCAGTTCCTGCACAGCGCCCTGCAGGATCAGCGCCACGCGCGTTTCCTGCGGGGTGATGTTGATGAGGATGTCTTCGTTCATGGCCGGCCGTGCAGTATTGTTCAGAGCGACATCATACACGGGCGGCGTCGTTCGCAGGCGGGCGGTGCGCCGCCGGCCCCACGGAAACCGGAACGTTCAGATGGGGTAGCTGGCTTTGCGCAGCAGATTGGCCGTCTCGAAGATCGGCAGGCCCATGATTCCCGAATGGCTGCCCTCGATATGCTCGACGAACAGCGCGGCCAGGCCCTGGATGCCATAGCCGCCCGCCTTGTCGTAGGGTTCGGTCGTGGCGCAGTAGGCGCGGATCTGCGCCGGGCTGAGCGTAGCGAAGCGCACGTTCGACACCTGGGTGAGCTGTTCCGCCACCCGCTCGGAATGCACAGCCACCGCGGTCAGCACCTGGTGGGTGCGGCCGGACAGGCGCTCGAGCATGGCGATGGCTTCCTTGTTGTCGGCCGGCTTGCCGAGGATCTCGCCGTCAATGGTGACCGTGGTGTCGGCGGTGAGGACGGGACGCAGCGGCTGGCGGCGCTGCTGCAGGATGTTCCAGGCGAACGCGCCTTTCTCCCTGGCCACCCGCGCCACGTAGGCGTGCGGGTCTTCGCCCGGCAGCACGTCTTCGCTGACGTCCACGCCGCGGGCCGGGTCGCTGCGCAGCATCAGCAGTTCGAATTCCACGCCGACCTGGCGCAGCAGTTCGCGCCTGCGCGGGCTCTTCGAGGCGAGGTAGATTTTCTTGTCAGTGGGTTTCATGGGTGGCGGGCAATCACACGCGATGGTACGGGTGGTTCTGGGTGATCGACCAGGCACGGTACAACTGTTCCGCCAGCATGACACGCACGATTCCGTGCGGGAGCGTCATGCTGGAGATGCGGATCATGCCTTCGGCGCGCGCCTTCAATCCGGGGTCGAGTCCGTCGGCGCCACCGATCAGGAAGGCGGTGTCGCGGCCGTCCTGCTGCCAGGATTCCAGCATCTGCGACAGGCCGACGCTGGTCAGGTCCTTGCCGCGCTCGTCCAGCGCGATGATGCGCACGCCTTTCGGCAGCACGGCCTCGATGCGTTCGCGCTCGAGCGCCATCGCGGTGGCGGCGGTCTTGCTGCCCGAGCGCTCGACCGGCTTGATTTCCTTGAGCACGATGCGCAGTTCGGGCGGCATGCGCTTGGTGTATTCGCCGAACCCGGATTCGATCCAGGCCGGCATCTTGTGCCCGACCGCGGCAATGATCAGCTGCATGGAAAGCTTACTCGGCGGCCTTCTTCACGCGGCGGATCACTTTTTTCACCGGTTCGGCGTCGGCAGCAGCGGCCTTTGGGGTACGCTTCGGCGGCTTGGCCTTGGTGGCTTCGACGGCGGCGACCTCGGTCTTGCTCGGCGCGACCTTCACGGTCTTGCCGGTCGGGACCTTCTTGGCGGCCGGCTTCTTGGCGGCGGTGGTGGCGGTGGCGGTCTTGGTGGCGCGTTTGGCGGCCGGCTTGCGCTCGTTGACCGGCTTGGCTTCCGGCTCGTCCTTGTTGGCGGCCAGGTGCTTCGACTTGGTTTTGGATTCGGCTGCTTCCGCCGCTTCCGGCGTCGACTTGCGCTTGGCGGCGCCCAGCTTGACCGGCTTTTCGCCCCAGATTTCTTCCAGGCGGTAGTACTGGCGGATGGCCGGCTGCATGATGTGGACGATCATGTCGCCCAGGTCGACCAGCACCCATTCACCGGTGTCCTCGCCTTCCATGCCGATCACGTCGCCGCCTGCTTCCTTGACCTTGTCGCGTACCGAGGCAGCCAGTGCCTTGGTCTGGCGGTTCGAGGTGCCCGACACGACCGCGATGCGGTCGAACAGGCTGGTCAGGTGCGTCGTGTCGAACAGGACGATCTCCTGGCCCTTGACGTCCTCGAGGGCGTCGACGACGAGCGTTTGCAGTTTCTTGATATCCATTAGGTTTTATATAAGTTGTGTTGTTGAATATAGTCTAGCACTTGCGGCGGAACGAGCGCGCCTAGGTCGGCGTCATGGTTCGCGTCCGCGCGCAGCAGATGTCGGACTTGTGTGGCGGAAATATCTACCGCCAAAGTGTGGGCAAGGCATACCTTGCCGTAGGGCGTGGCACGCACTTCCGCAGGCGTCGCCAGCCGTCCTGCGAGTTCATCGGCCACCGCCGGCGGCAGCTTGTCCTGGTCCAGTTCGTAGCCCGGACGCGCCGCCACGCCCAGGTTGGCGAGCGTGAACAAGGCTTTCCAGTCGCGCCAGGTATCGAGCTTCTGCAACTGGTCGGCGCCCATGACGAAGACGATCGAAGCGCCCTCGCCGAGTTCGGCGCGCAAGCCGCGCAGGGTCTCGACCGTGTAGGTGGCGCTGCCGCGTTCGATTTCCTGCAGGTCGATCGTCACCGCGAACGGCTGATCGCCGAAAGCCAGCTCGAGCATTTTCACGCGCTGGGAATCGCTGGCCTGCAGGGCGCTCTTCTGCCACGGCCGCGCAGGCAGGATGCGCAGCTGGTCGGGCTGCAGGAGTTCGGCAAACAGCGCGGCCAGCGCGACGTGGCCGTGGTGCACCGGGTCGAAACTGCCACCCAGCAGGGCAATGCACCGGCTCACGAATCGCTTCTCGCTTCCAGCCAGTTCCGGTGAACGAGGAAGTCGGTATACAGCGCCGCTTCCGGGCTGCCCGGTTCCGGGTGCCAGTCGTAGCGCCACTTCACGATCGGCGGCATCGACATCAGGATCGCCTCGGTGCGGCCGCCCGACTGCAGGCCGAACAGGGTGCCGCGGTCCCACACCAGGTTGAACTCGACGTAGCGTCCGCGGCGGTAGGCCTGGAAGTCGCGTTCGCGCTCGCCGTAGGGCGTGTCCTTGCGCGCCCGCAGGATCGGCAGGTAGGCATCGAGGAAGCCGTCGCCGACCTTGCGCACCATCGCGAAGGCATCGTCGAAACCGGTCTCGTTGAAGTCGTCGAAGAAGATGCCGCCCACGCCGCGCGGTTCCTTGCGGTGCTTCAGGTAGAAGTACTCGTCGCACCACTTCTTGAAGCGCGGGTGCAGGTCGTCGCCGTAGGGCGCCAATGCGTCGTGGCAGACCTGGTGGAAGTGGCGCGCATCGTCCTGGTTGCCGTAATAGGGCGTCAGGTCCATGCCGCCGCCGAACCACCAGACCGGGTCTTTGCCTTCGGCCGTGGCTTCGAAAAAGCGCACGTTCATGTGCACGGTCGGTGCATAGGGGTTGCGCGGATGCAGCACCAACGACACGCCCATGGCTTCCCAGGCCCGCCCCGCCAGTTCCGGACGCGCGGCCATGGCCGATGGCGGCAGGCTGGCGCCGGTGACGTGCGAGAAGTTGCAGCCGCCGCGCTCGAACACATTGCCTTCTTCGATCAGGCGCGAGATGCCGCCGCCGCCTTCCGGGCGCTCCCAGGTGTCGACCAGGAAGGGTTTGCCGTCGACCGCTTCGAGTGCCCCGACGATGCGGGACTGGAGGTCGAGCAGCCAGGTCTTGATGGCGGATGGATCGGGAATGGTCATGCGTTCAGGGCCGGCGGCGAAAAATGCGCAGATTGTACACCCGCCGCCGGCGGTGGTCTTATTTCAGGCCGCGCCAGCCGATGTCGCGGCGGTACTGCGCGCCGTTGAAATGGATCTTCTCGACCGTCTCGTAGGCCTGCTTCTGCGCCATCTTGACGCTGTCGCCCAGGCCGACCACGCACAGCACGCGCCCACCGCTGGTCTGCAGGCTGCCGCCCACCAGTTGCGTGCCGGCGTGGAAGGTGACGCATTCCGGGGTCTCGGCCGGGATGCCGTTGATGACGTCGCCCTTGCGCGGGCTGTCCGGATAGCCGGCAGCGGCCATCACGACGCCCACCGCGGTGCGGCGGTCCCATTCCAGCTCGACCGCATCCAGGGTGCCGTTGCAGGCGTGGTCCAGCACGGTGGCGAAATCGCTTTTCAGGCGCGCCATGATCGGCTGCGTTTCCGGGTCGCCCATGCGGCAGTTGAATTCCAGCGTGCGCGGGTTGCCTTCGCTGTCGATCATCAGGCCGGCGTACAGGAAGCCGGTGAAGACGATGCCGTCCTTGGCCATGCCCTGGATGGTCGGGTTGATGATCTCGCGCATCACGCGCGCGTGCATCGACGGGGTCACGATCGGGGCAGGGGAATAGGCGCCCATGCCGCCGGTGTTCGGGCCTTCGTCGGCGTCCTTCAGGCGCTTGTGGTCCTGGCTGGTCGCCAGCGGCAGCACGTTCTTGCCGTCGCACATGACGATGAAGCTGGCTTCCTCGCCGGTCAGGAATTCCTCGATCACGATGCGGGCGCCGGCGTCGCCGAAGGCGTTATCGGACAGCATGTGGTCGACCGCAGAATGAGCTTCAGCAAGTGTCATCGCCACCACCACGCCCTTGCCGGCCGCCAGGCCGTCGGCCTTGATGACGATCGGGGCGCCGTTGGCGTCGATGTAGGCGTGCGCCAGGGCCGCATCCGAGAAGCTCTGGTACTTCGCGGTGGGGATGCCGTGGCGCTGCATGAAGGCCTTGGCGAAGTCCTTCGAGCTTTCCAGTTGCGCCGCTTCCCTGGTCGGCCCGAAGATCTTCAGGCCGCGCGAGCGGAACAGGTTGACGATGCCGGCGGCCAGCGGCGCTTCCGGGCCGACCAGGGTCAGGGCGACGCCTTCGGCCACGACGAAGTCGGCGAGAAGCGCGGGATCGGTGATCTCGACGGTCACCAGGCGTGCGTCGAGGGCGGTGCCGCCGTTGCCCGGGGCGACGAAGACAGTCTGGACACGCTCCGATTGGGCCAGTTTCCAGGACAGGGCGTGTTCACGGCCGCCAGAGCCGACTACGAGGATTTTCATACGGGCGCGTTCCTACTTGGTTGCTACGGGGGGCGGCTGGCATGCCAGCCGGTTTTCAACAGCTTGATCGCTGCGGCTTACTCGTCGATGACAGCGTTGGTGTAGACATCCTGGACGTCGTCCAGGTTTTCCAGCGCGTCGAGGATCTTCTGCATCTTGACGGCGTCTTCGCCGGTCAGCACGGTTTCGTTGTCCGGCTTCATGATGACTTCCGAGACTTCGGCCTTGAAACCGGCCTTTTCCAGCGCTTCCTTCACGCCTGCATAGGCGAATGGGTCGCACAGCACTTCGAAGCCGCCTTCCTCGTCCTGCACCACGTCGTCGGCGCCGGATTCCAGCGCGGCTTCCATGAGCTTGTCCTCGTCCACGCCGGGCGCGAACTGGAACTGGCCGACGTGCTTGAACATGAAGGCCACCGAACCCTCGGTGCCCATGTTGCCGCCGTATTTGTTGAAGGCGTGGCGCACTTCGGCCACGGTACGCACGCGGTTGTCGGTCAGGCAGTCGACGATGATCGCCGCGCCGCCGATGCCGTAGCCTTCGTAGCGGATCTCTTCGTAGTTGACGCCTTCGAGTTCGCCAGCGCCGCGCTGGATCGCGCGGGTGACGTTATCCTTCGGCATGTTGGCGTCGGCCGCCTTCTCGACCGCCAGGCGCAGGCGCGGGTTCGAGTTGACGTCGCTGCCGCCCATGCGCGCAGCCACGGTGATTTCCTTGATGAGGCGCGTCCAGATCTTGCCGCGCTTGGCATCGGTGGCGGCTTTCTTATGCTTGATGTTGGCCCATTTGCTGTGTCCAGCCATTTCTAAAGTTCCTTAGACGGTATGGAACCTGCGGGGTTCCTGTATGCAAGAGTGGCCGACATTCTAGCATAGGCCCCCCTTGCAAAATCGCCCGGAATGGTGAGCAAATCGTCATGGAAACAACAGCCAGGTGCCGCCGGCCACCATCGCCGCCCCGGCCACGCAGCCGGCCAGCGGGCCCTCGTCGAGCCGCAGTTCGGCCAGCACCAGCAGTCCCGCCAGCGCGACCAGGGCCGGGCTGCCCGGCCCCCCGCCCAGCAGAAGCAGGACCAGCAGCCAGCAGCAGCCGAGGCAGGTGCGCCCGTGTTCCGCCCCCTGCCACAGCGCGCCCAGCGCGCCGCCGCGCCAGTCGACCAGTACGCCGGCCAGCGGCACCCGGCAGTGCTGCAGGCAGGCGTGCTTGGCCGGCGTCCATTGCCAGGCCCCGGCAGCCACCAGCGCCAGGCCCAGGGCCGGCTGGTTCGCCCCCAGGCTGGCGTCGAGCCAGCCGGCGTCGTGCAGGGCCCAGTGCAGCAGGGTGAGCAGCGCCGCGAATCCGGTCCAGGCCAGCAGGCAGCCGAGCGCGAACAGGGCGGTCGACAGGCGCGGCCAGCGCACGCCCGCACGGCGGCGCGCGACCCGCAGGTAGACGAACAGGGCGCCGGCCGCGGCGGGCAGCATCACGGCCACGCACAGGCCGGTCCACATCGCGAACAGCAGCATCAATTCGGTGGCGCGCAGCGGCGCCGGCGGAGGCAGGGAGGACACCCCGGACAGGGGCAGGGGCATCCCCCCACCCTGGAAAACGAAGGGGGCAAAGCAGGCGCAGGCGAGCAGGGCCATCCAGGCCAGGCCGAGCGCGACCGGACTCCCGAGACGTTCATCGATGCCGGACAGGCTCATTGGCGGCTCCCGCGCCGGGCAGGCAGGGCGGCTGCGTGCACGAAGCTTGCGTCCGCCCGGTGGCGGACCCTGCGATGATTTGACGAGTTCGTCATTCGGTCTCTCCTCGATATGGTTGATGTGCGCTGTTCGACAGCGCCGCGCCGGCGGCGTTCCTAGTCGCCGTCCGGTCCGCCTCCAGCGAGCCCGGGCGAAGCCCCGTACAATCGTCGGATGAACGAAAGCGTCCCCGTCAATCCTGCTGCTCCTTTACCACGTGCCGCCCTCGTCGCCGGCCTGTCGATCGCCGTCGCAGGCGCCGTCCTGTTTTCCACTAAGGCCATCGTCGCGAAACTGCTGTATCGCTACCACATCGATGCAGTCACTTTGATCGCGTTCAGAATGCTGTTCTCGCTTCCGGTGTTCGCCGCTGTCGCGCTCTGGAAGATGCGGACCCAGCCGCCGCTGTCGAAGCAGGACCGCTGGCGCATCGTCGTGCTGGGCCTGCTCGGCTACTACCTGTCGAGCTACCTCGACTTTCTCGGCCTGCAGCACATCTCGGTGGGGCTCGAGCGGCTGATCCTGTTCCTGACCCCGACCTTCGTGTTGCTGGCGAACGTGATGATCTTCAAGCGGCGCGTCAGCGGGGCGCAGTGGGCGGCCCTGGGTCTGGCCTATTGCGGCATCCTGCTGGTGTTCGTGCACGACCTGGCGGGCGGTTCGGGCAGTGCCATCCTGGGCTCGCTGCTGGTGCTGGGCTCGGCCATCTCGTATGCCGTCTACCTGCTCGGCACCGGCGAGATGGTCAGCCGCATCGGCTCGCTGCGCCTGGTGGCCTACGCGATGTGCGTGTCGAGCGCGGCCTGCATCGCCCAGTTCTTCCTGCTGCGCCCGGCGAGCATGCTGGTGCAGCCGGCGGAGGTATACTGGCTGTCGCTGGTGAATGGGGTATTCTGTACGATCTTCCCCGTGTTCATGACCATGGCCGCGGTCCAGCGCATCGGCGCCGCGACCGCCTCGCAGGCCGGGATGATCGGACCGGTATCGACGCTGTTCCTCGGCGCGCTGATCCTCGGCGAGCCGGTAACGGGCGTCCAGCTGGCCGGCACCGGTCTCGTGCTTGTGGGGATCTATTCTCTCTCGCTAAAAAAATGACGACAATGACCAAGCCACCGCAGTTGAAGCCCCGGATTGCACTGATCGCGCACGACAGGAAGAAGGACGACATGATCACCCTCGCAGGCGAGTACCTCGACTTCCTCAAGGGCTGCACGCTCTCGGCCACCGGCACCACCGGCGGCCGCCTGGCCAACGAGCTCGGGCTCACGGTCGAGCGCAAGCATTCCGGCCCGGTCGGCGGCGACCTGCAGATCGGCGCCCAGCTGGTGCAGGGCGAGATCGACTGCGTGATCTTCCTGCGCGACCCGATGACGCCGCAGCCGCACGAACCCGACATCAACGCCCTGGTACGCGCCTGCGACGTGCACGACATCGCCTGCGCCACCAACGTCTCGACCGCGCGCCTGGTGCTGTCGCAACTGATGCGCGCGCGCGCCTGAGGAGACGCATGTGGAGAACCCCATGCTGGTCAAAGCCATCCGCATCGCCGCCACCGGCGGCCCCGAAGTGCTCGAGTACGTGGACGTCGAGGTCGGCGAACCGGGCCCGGGCGAAGCGCGCGTGCGCCACCACGCGATCGGCCTGAACTACATCGACACCTATTACCGCACCGGCCTGTACAAGATGGCGCTGCCGTCCGGCCTGGGCCAGGAAGGCGCCGGCGTGGTCGAGGCGGTGGGCGAGGGCGTCACCCACGTGGCGCCGGGCGACCGCGTCGCCTATGCCGGCGGCCCGGCGGGCGCCTACAGCGAGGCGCGCGTCATGCCGGCCAATATGCTGGTGCGCCTGCCGGATGCGATTTCCTTCGAGCAGGGGGCGGCCATGATGCTGCAGGGTCTGACGGTGCAGTACCTGTTCCGCCAGACCTACCGCCTGGAGCCGGGCCAGACCATCCTGTTCCACGCGGCGGCGGGCGGCGTCGGGCTGATCGCCTGCCAGTGGGCCAAGGCGCTCGGCGTGAACCTGATCGGCACCGTCGGCTCCGAGGAAAAGGCGGAACTGGCGCGCGCCCACGGAGCGGCCCACGTCATCAACTACAACACCGAAGACGTAGTGCAGCGTGTGCTGGAGATTACCGATGGCGCCAGGGTGCCGGTGGTTTACGACTCGGTCGGCAAGGACACCTTCATCCGTTCGCTCGACTGCCTGCAGCCGCGCGGCCTGATGGTCAGCTTCGGCAATGCGTCGGGCGCGGTGCCGCCCTTCGCCTTGAGCGAACTGGCCTCGCGCGGCTCGCTGTACATCACGCGCCCGACCCTGTTCGCCTATGCCGGCACCCGTCCGGAACTGGAGGCGATGGCGGCGGACCTGTTCGAGATGGTGGAAAGTGGCAAGGTGAGAATCGAGGTCAAGCAGCGTTTCCCGCTGCGCGAGGCGGCCGAGGCGCACCGGGCGCTGGAGGGGCGCCGCACGACCGGCTCGACGGTGCTGCTGCCATGAGCGACACCGGCAAGGAAGACAATGGGTCGCCGAAATTTGGGCGGCTGCTGGTCGTGCTGGCGTTCGCGCTGGTGCTGATCGTGGCGATCACGGTCGGCTCGGAGGCCTACTTCTCGTAGGGTGGACGGCGAAGCCGTCCACAGTCTGCTAGCCGTTCTGCTGCTTCAGCTCCACCCTGCGCGCCACGCCCGACGGCCCCGGGAAGCCTTCGAAGGCGCTCTGCACCAGCGCCGGCATCAGCGCCGGGGTCGACAGCTCGCGGCTGGTGTTGTGCACGGTGACGTCGAACAGGCGCTTGCCGTCGCTGGCCGACTTGATCCCGACCTGCAGTTCGCGGCGGTAGCGGTGCTCGATCGAGACCTGGTAGGCCGGGCTCCAGAACGGATCGTAGAACGGGCTGGTGTAGAAGCCGCCCCAGTAGGGCCGGTGCAGGCCGCGGTAGCCGAAACGCCGCGCCGGGTGGTAGTAGGGGCGGTAGAACGGCGAAGCGAACGGGTGGGCGAAAGGCGTGATCGGCTCGACCACGCGCACCGGCACTTCGGTGGTGGAGAAGCGCATCGACACCGTCAGCGCCGGTTTGCTGTCGACAGCGTCGCGGAACCCCAGGCGCGCCAGCTGGCCGCGCACCAGATCCTGGTAGGCGCGGTATTCCAGCGTGTCGTCGGCGGCCGGCGGCGCCTCGAACACGTAACTCTTGTCCTCGATCTGCGCCGGCCACTGGTGAAAGGTGGTGACGTCGCTGCGGATCGTGGTGGCGCACCCGGTCAGCAGCAGCGCGAGCGCGGCTCCGGCGGCGATCATCAGGCGTTTCATTGCTATCTCCCTCATCAATTCGGACTTTTCCTATCCTGTAGATTATCTTCTGTTCAGCAGCTCGGACAATTTATTTACACGCAGTTACCGCGTGCACATTCCGATACACGGGGTATGGTGCGGGTGCCCCGAAATCTTGTTGGTAGAATAAGCACTTCAGTACGATCCACAACCCTTGCCTTTTGCGGACTTCCTATGCGCACCGATACGCCCCTGACGATTTACCGGAGTGACTATACCCCGCCGAGCTACCTCGTGGAAACTGTTGAGCTTGGCTTCGACCTCGACCCTGCCCGTACTGTCGTCGCCAACCGGATGACGGTGCGCCGCAATCCCGACAGCGCCCAGCGCGAGATCGAACTCTACGGAGAAGACATCGAACTGGTGGCGCTGCGCCTGAACGGCCGCCTGCTGGAAGAGCGCGACTACGCGATCAACGGCAACCTGCTCACGATCCCGAACGCGCCGGAAGAAGCCACCCTCGAGATCGAGACCGTGTGCGTGCCGGAGCAGAACACCACGCTGAGCGGCCTGTACACCTCGAACGGCAACTTCTTCACCCAGTGCGAGGCGGAAGGCTTCCGCCGCATCACCTATTTCCCGGACCGTCCGGACGTGATGGCCAAGTACACGGTCATGCTGCGCGCCGACAAGGAACGCTATCCGGTGCTGCTCTCCAACGGCAATCTGCTCGAAGAAGGCGAACTGGGCGACGGCCGCCACTATGCCAAGTGGGAAGACCCATTCAAGAAGCCGTCCTACCTGTTCGCGCTGGTCGCCGCCCGCCTGGTCTGCCAGGAAGAGACCTTCCGCCTGGCCGACGGCCGCGACGCCCTGCTGCAGGTGTGGGTCGAAGAGGGCAACCTCGACAAGACCGACTACGCGATGCAGTCGCTCAAGAACAGCATCCGCTGGGACGAGGAGCGCTACGGGCTGGAACTCGACCTGGACCGCTTCATGATCGTCGCTACCAGCGACTTCAACATGGGCGCGATGGAAAACAAGGGCCTGAACATCTTCAACATCAAGTTCGTGCTGGCCAATCCGCGCGTGGCCACCGACATCGATTTCCAGGGCATCGAGGCGGTGGTGGCGCACGAGTACTTCCACAACTGGACCGGCAACCGCGTCACCTGCCGCGACTGGTTCCAGCTCTCGCTCAAGGAAGGCCTGACGGTATTCCGCGACCAGGAATTCACCGCCGACATGATCGGAACCAGCACCGGCCGCGCGGTCACCCGCATCGACCAGGTGCATACCCTGCGCCAGGCCCAGTTCCCCGAGGACGCCGGACCGATGGCCCACCCGGTACGTCCCGACTCGTTTGTAGAGATTAACAATTTCTATACCGTCACCGTGTACGAGAAGGGGGCGGAAGTGGTGCGCATGTACCAGACCCTGCTGGGCGTGGAAGGCTTCCGCAAGGGCATGGACCTGTATTTCGAGCGCCACGACGGCCAGGCCGTTACCTGCGACGACTTCCGCCAGGCGATGGCCGACGCCAACGGCCGCGACCTGACCCAGTTCGAGCGCTGGTACGACCAGGCCGGCACGCCGCAGCTGCGCTTCGAGGCGTGCTACGACGAAGGGGCGCAAACCTATGGCATCACCTTCTACCAGTCCTGCCCGCCGACCCCGGGCCAGCCGGAGAAAAAGCCTTTCCACATCCCGGTGGCGATCGGCCTGCTGGACCGCGAGGGCAATGACATGCCGCTGGTGATCGATGGCGAGGAATGCGGCACCACCGCCGTGCTCGAGTTGACGCAAGCCGAGCAGACCTTCGTCTTCTCGAACGTGAAGGAGCAGCCGGTGCCCTCGGTCCTGCGCGACTTCTCGGCGCCGGTGATCCTGCAGCACGGCTACAGCGACAGCGACCTGCTGCACCTGTTCAGCTTTGATGCCGACCCGGTCAACCGCTGGGAGGCGGGGCAGCGCCTGGCGATGGGCCGCCTGCTCAAGCTCACCGGCGAGGCGCCGGTATCCAGCCGCCTGAGCCTGGACGATACCTTCATCGAGGCGATGCGCAGGATGCTGACCGACGAGTCGCTCGACCCGGCCTTCCGCGAGCAGGCGCTGCTGCTGCCGACCGAAACCATGATCGCCGAGCAGCTCGACACCGTCGATCCGCTGGCCGTGCACATGGCGCGCCAGTTCATGCGCGCCAACATCGGCGCACGCTTGCGCAGCGAACTGCTGGCCCAGTACGAGGCCAACCAGACCCCCGGTCCCTACAGCCCGGATGCGCAGTCCGCCGGCAAGCGCGCCCTCAAGAACCTGGCGCTGTCCTACCTGAACGCGGCGCCCGACGAAGAGACCATCGCGCTGGCGCTGCGCCAGTGCCAGAACGCCGACAACATGACCGACCGCGCGGCGAGCCTCAGCGCCCTGATCCATGCCCGGGCGCCCCAGGCGCAAGCCGAGCTGGAACGCTTCTACGAGGAGTTCCAGGGCGAAGCGCTGGTGGTCGACAAGTGGTTCGCCATGCAGGCCGCAGCGCCGACCACCGACATCGCCAAGATACGCGAGCTGATGCGCCACCCGGCCTTCAACCTGCGCAACCCGAACCGCGCGCGCAGCCTGGTCGCGACTTATTGCATGAGCAACCCGGTCGAGTTCCACGCGCCGAACGGCAGCGGCTACCTGTTCTGGGCCGAGCACGT
Organism: Massilia varians; assembly: GCF_027923905.1. Taxonomy (NCBI): domain Bacteria; kingdom Pseudomonadati; phylum Pseudomonadota; class Betaproteobacteria; order Burkholderiales; family Oxalobacteraceae; genus Massilia; species Massilia varians. Next base: position 4,855,152 of record NZ_AP026966.1, on the reverse strand, counting down.
GACCCTGCTCGACGCGCTCAACCCGCAGGTCGCGGCGCGCCTGGCGCGCGCCATGGACCGCTGGCGCCGCTACACCCCGGCACTGCAGCAGCACATGAAGACGGCGCTGCAGCAGGTGGCGGGGCAGCAGCGGCTGTCGAACGACGTGCGCGAGATCGTCACCAAGGCGCTCGCCAATTAAACGTAGGGTGGTCGGCTCCGCCGACCGCGCGTTCAACCGGTCCATGCGCAGCCGCAGTGCAAGCGTGAGCTGAACGCGCGGACGGGAGAACAGTCCACTGGACTCTTCTCCCCCGTCCACCCTACAACAACGAAATCCAAACCAAACCAAAGGAAGTCCATGAAACGCGTAAGTCTGACGCAGTACCTGGTCGAGGAACAGCGCCTCCACCAGACCATCAATGCCGAACTGCGCCTCCTGATCGAGGTCGTGGCGCGTGCCTGCAAGCGCATCAGCTATTCGGTCAGCAAGGGTGCGCTCGGCGAAGTGCTGGGCAGCGCCGAAACCGAGAACATCCAGGGCGAGGTGCAGAAGAAGCTCGACGTGATCTCGAACGAGATCCTGCTCGAGGCGAACGAGTGGGGTGGCCACCTGGCGGCAATGGCGTCGGAAGAGATGGAAACCATCCGCCAGATTCCGAGCCGCTACCCGAAGGGCGAGTTCCTGCTGATGTACGACCCGCTCGACGGCTCGTCCAACATCGACGTCAACGTCTCGATCGGCACCATCTTCTCGGTGCTCAAGGCCCCGGAAGGCATGAAGGATCCGACCGAGCAGGACTTCCTGCAGCCGGGCACCCAGCAGGTCGCGGCCGGCTATGCCGTCTACGGTCCGCAAACCATGCTGGTGCTCACCACCGGCAACGGCGTGCAGTGCTTCACCCTCGACCGCGAAATGGGCTCCTGGGTGCTGACCCAGAGCGACATGCAGATTCCGGAAACCACCAAGGAATTCGCGATCAACATGTCCAACAAGCGCCACTGGCACCCGCCGGTGCAGCGCTACGTGGACGAGATGCTGGCCGGCTCCACCGGCCCGCGCGGCAAGGACTTCAACATGCGCTGGATCGCCTCGATGGTGGCCGACGTGCACCGCATCCTGAACCGCGGCGGCATCTTCATGTACCCGGCCGACATGCGCGATCCGTCTTCGCCGGGCAAGCTGCGCCTGATGTACGAAGCCAACCCGATGGCCATGATCGTCGAACAGGCCGGCGGCATGGCCACCGACGGCAAGGGACGCATCATGGAGATCCAGCCGACCAAGCTGCACCAGCGCGTGCCGGTGTTCCTGGGTTCGAAGAGCGAGGTCGAACTGGTCACCCGCTATCACGCGGAGTAAGGCGCAGAGTTTGACCATCCGGTAAAAAATGCGGCGGCTTTCGATACACACTAGCAAGTTTGCCGCATTGTTTGCTAAAATATGGTTCTTTCACCAGTCCGGCTTTCCGCCGGATGGCATCAGGTGAGAGCCAGGTTTCGCCGCTGTAGCTCAGTCGGTAGAGCAGCGCATTCGTAATGCGAAGGTCACCAGTTCGATTCCGGTCAGCGGCACCAAAAAAGCAAAAGGGCCACCCGTCAGGGTGGCCCTTTTGCTTTTTGCTGCCCTTGTCTCATCACTCCAAGCCAAGCATGCGGCTGAATGGAGGCGAAAGCGCAATGGTACCCATTGCAGACTAGTACGAAATGCGCGCAGGAACGCTCACCGGAGGCGTCTCACGCTCTGGTGGCTTGCCTCCGATCAGGGGTGAGAACAAGCGCGGGCACAGACGCATAAGCGCGTGGTAAAGCAGGGCCAGTATGGTGACGGTGACAACCGGTATCGTAATCCACTTGAGCGGATAAGGGATGTTGCTGCCGAGCTTGTCGAATGCCATCGACACCATTAGCAGGAGGGGCGCATGGGCCAGAAAAATGAAGAAGCTGGTTTTGCTTTGAGACTGTAGCCAGCGGCCCATCTCCGTATGCTGGAGCAGCGAAGCCGCAGGCCAGATGAGGAAAGGCGCCAGATAACGGAAATACAAGGTGTTGGCTATTTGGAAATAAACCAGGCACACGCATAATGCGAGGAAGAGGCCAAGACAAGGGAGGGCATACCGGTCCAGCGCCAACAGATTCCATTGACGCGTCGCTGCCATGCCGCCGAGGTAAAACATGATTGGCATCGTAGTGCGCAAGACCAGGATGCCATCCAGGTTGTTCATAGAAATAATGGTAATAGCAACGAGTCCAATCCATGGCCGGGTGCTGCGCAAAACGAATCCAAACAAGGGTGACAGCGCCATGAGAACGAACAGGTCGCGAAGAAAATGAAGCGGATAGTTGATTGGCGATCGCTCGATGCTGAAAGCAGCATTCATCCAGGTCGATAAATCGAAGGGCACTAACTGATAAGCCATGCTCAACCCGAAGTAGTGTTGAGCTCCGAAGGCGCCAGCGAGCACAATCAGATTAAAAGCAAGAAAAGGCACGAGAATGGTTCGTGTCTTTTTCTTCATCAACTGCCCCCAGTGCCGATCGAGTCCGGACCGAAACAGCAGGTAGCCGGAAATGAGGGTCAGTACCGGCACGGTAGCGCGGAACGCAGCGTTCTGGAACAAGGCCTTGACGAAGTCGAAGGCACCGGAACCGATCTCGGAGACGGGAACGTATGGAGGAGTATGTAAAACTACGATGCCTACGATCATAAGGTACCGCAACAGTGCGATACGCTCAAAAACAATTTTCTGCGTTGCCATAAATTTCTGTGCACGATTACATTTCTGCCGAATCGATAACTTAACAGTTTTGATTGAATCAGATCAATTGTAAAAAGGTAAATACAATTTTCGCGAGGTCGCTGGTGCGGCAGTAGGGCTCAGCAGATCGGGTGCCAATGCACTGCGACCTTACCCGCAGCGCTCGGTTTCCGTCCAAGTCTGTCAGCGCTGTCAGCCATTCATGGCCTTCCGTCCATGGTTTTTCCGACAACAGCAAACATGTATTTATTTCGCATACGTGCTCTCGAACAAATGAAAATTATTACGCGTATTACATTGTGTGGTAGGTGAGGTGGATAGAAAGCATCTGCTAAGGCAGGGCATCGTCCGGGTGGATGGCACGGCTCTGTTAGTCAGCGCACGGTCCGGGAAGCACGGCTGTTGTATTTTTTGTATCGCGACGCAGTGTCCGATACTGCGCGCGTTTTCGGACCGCCACAGGCGACCGCTCACGCAGCGACGAGGACGTCTGCACTGACAGCGGAACTTTTGCGTTGGCTTCGGGTCTCGATTCGTGAGAATGGGGCTGGAGCAAGAAACAAAGTTCTGTCTTGAGATAGCGCAGTCAATCGTCGTCCCTCGCGCCGTTGGAGGCGGAATCGAGGAAGAATGTGGTGATAGTCGGGTATCGGTCTAATCGCGTTGGTCTACATTTTTACGAGGGATACATCATGGATAATCAGAAACCTACCGAGGGAAAAGGCAGCGACGCAAGCCGCGAGGGTGCAGGTTCGAGCATTGGTAAAAGCCAGACTTCCGGCCTGAACCAGGGTAGCAGCGCTTCGGGCAGCAGCCAGAACGGTTCGTCGGGCAGCCTCGGCAGCACCAACGCCTCGCCAAGCAGCGCCAAGCCGGCCACCGGCAGCAGCAGCGGCGCCATCGGCGGCACCAGCAACGCGAGCAGCATGCAGAGCGGCTCGCAGAGCTCGGGCAACCTGGGCAGCTCCAGCTCCAGCTCCAGCTCCAGCTCCAACAGCCAGCAGAGCGGCTCGCAGGGTTCGAGCGCAGCCGGCAGCAGCGGCAGCCTGGGCAGCTCGACCGGCGGCAACAGCGCCCTGGGCTCGAGCGGCAGCACCACCGGCAGCAGCGCCGGCACCACCGCTGGCAGCAGCGGCAGCATGGGCGGCGCCAGCGCACAATCGTCGGGTTCGACCTCGGGCGGCGACCAGTCGCAGGGCGGCATCAAGGCTGCAATGTCCAACATCACCCCGGACAAGGCGCACGAGAAAATCGACCAGCTCGCACAAGGCGCGCAGCCCCTGGTCGACCGCCTGGTCAGCACCGCACACGCCGGCGTCGATCGCCTGAGCGGCATGCTGAGCGGCGCTTCGGAAAGCCTGGGCCAGCGCAAGGGCCAGCTGGGCGAGACCTACCAGAACTACTCGACCAAGAGCACCGAGTACGTCAAGACCAACCCGGGCACCGCCCTGCTGGTCGCGGCTGGCGTCGGCTTCCTGCTGGCCAAGCTGCTGAGCAGCAGCGACACCACCGAGCGTCGCGAATACCGCTACTATCGCGATTGATCGGCGCAAGCCGTCAATGAAAAACCCCGGCGGGCGCGATCCCGGCCGGGGTTTTTGTTTGGGCTTCACAGGGTGAGCGGTTATGACGCCCACCCTGCGGTATAGATAACGCCTACTTCACCGGATCCGATGCCGGCGCTTTCACGGGCGGCGCCACCTGCTTGCGCCGCATCCGTCCCGCCTGGCGCTTCATGAAGTGCTCGAAGTCGTCCACATAGGTGAACACCGCCGGCACCACCAGCAGGCTCAGCAGGGTCGAGGTGATCAGGCCGCCGATCACCGCGATCGCCATCGGCGAGCGGAAGCTCGGGTCGCCCGACAGGCCCAGGGCCAGCGGCATCATGCCGGCGCCCATGGCGATGGTGGTCATCACGATCGGGCGCGAACGCTTGTGGCAGGCGTCGACCAGGGCATCGAAGCGGTTCATGCCCGCTTCGCGCGCCAGGATCGCATAGTCCACCAGCAGGATCGAGTTCTTGGTCACGATCCCCATCAGCATGATCAGGCCGATCATGGTCGGCATCGACAGCGCGTTCTGGGTGAGCAGCAGGGCCACGAAGGCGCCGCCGATCGACAGCGGCAGCGCCGCCAGGATCGTCACCGGCTGCATGAAGTCGTTAAACAGCAGCACCAGCACGCCATAGATGCACAGCACCCCGATCAGCATCGCCACGCCAAAGCTGGCGAACAGCGCCTGCATTTCCTGGGCGTCGCCCAGTTCCGCGATCTGCACGCCCGGCGGCAGCTTCTGGAACACCGGCAGAGCACGCGCCTCGGCATTGACCTCGCCCAGCGAGCGGCCCTGCAGCTCGACGTCGAGCGTGACGTTGCGGGTGCGGTTCAGGCGGTTGATCTCGGCCGGGCCGCTTTCCACCGTGATGGTGGCCACGTTGGCCAGCAGCACCGGTCCGCGCGCGCCGGGCACGGTCAGGCGGCCCAGCGCGTCGAGGTCGGCGCGTACCGCGTCGGGCAGCTTGACGCGGATCGGCACCTGGCGCTCGTCCAGGTTCATCTTGGACAGCGAGATGTCGTAGTCGCCGGCGGTGGCCACACGCACCGTCTCGCCGATGGCGGCGGCGGTCACGCCCAGGTCGGCGGCGCGCGCGAAGTCCGGGCGCACGATGATCTCGGGCCGCACCAGCGAGGCGCTGGAACTGACGTTGCCGATGCCCTTCAGGGTGCGCAGTTCGCGCTCGGCCTGGCGCGCGGCCGTGGTCAGGAGCTCCGGGTCTTCGCTGCGCAGCACCAGCTGCAGCTTGGTGCCGGTGTCGGGGGCGCCGACGTTGAAACGCGCGCCCGGGATCTGCGCCATCCTGACGCGCAGTGCGCGCTCGAGCTCGGACAGTCCGACGTCGCGGTCGTGGCGGTCGACGGTGGTCACCGTCAATACCGCGCGCCGCGCTTCCGCCGCCGCGCCCGGGGCGAAGGCGTCGCCGCTGGAGCCGCCGCCGATCGAGCTGAAGACGCCCTTGACGCCCTCGACCTGCATCGCCGCCAGGCGCGCCTGTTCGGCCACGGCATAGGTTTCGGCCAGGGTCGAGCCGGGCGGCAGTTCGACCGTCACCATGGTCTGCGAGCGGTCGGCCGGCGGCACGAAGCCGGTCGGCAGCAGCGGCACCAGCGCGATCGAGCACAGGAAGAACACGGCGGCGGCAATCGCGGTCGTCATGCGGTGGCGCAGGCACCACTGCATGGCGGCCATGTAGCGCCGCATCAGCGGGCCGTCCTTTTCTTCGCCGTGCTGCTTGGACGGCTTGAGGATATAGGCGGCCATCATCGGCGTGAGCAGGCGCGCCACGACCAGCGAGGCCAGGATCGCGATCACCGCGGTCCAGCCGAACTGCTTGAAGAATTTACCGGGAATGCCGCCCATGAAGGCGGTCGGCAGGAACACCGCGACCAGGGCGAAGGTGGTGGCGATCACCGCCATCCCGATCTCGTCGGCCGCTTCCAGCGCCGCCTGCATCGGGGTCTTCCCCATGCGCAGGTGGCGCGAGATGTTCTCGATCTCGACGATCGCATCGTCCACCAGCACGCCGATCACGAGCGCCAGCGACAGCAGGGTCACCATGTTGAGGGTGTAGCCGAACAGGTACTGGCCGAGGAAGGCCGGGATGACCGACAGCGGCAGCGCAGCCGCGGCCACCAGGGTGGCGCGCCAGTCGCGCAGGAACCACCACACCACCAGCACCGCCAGCACCGCGCCCTCGTACAGCATCTCCATCGAGGCGTCGAAGTTTTCCTGCACCGGTCCCGAGTTGTCGATCACCTCGCGCAGCACCACGCTCGGGTTTTCCTTCTGCAGCTGGGCCACCGCGGCGCGCGCGCCTTCGGCCACGTCCACTTCGCCCGCGCCGCGGGTGCGGAACACCTCGAAGCCGACCACCTTGCGGCCGTCCTGCAGGGCGATCGCACGCGGCTCGGCCACCGTGTCGGTGACGGTGGCGACCTGCGCGAGCTTCACGTGGCGGCCGTCCGGCAGCGGGATGTCCATCTGCGCCAGTTCCTGGGCCGAGTGCACGGTGGCGATGGTGCGCACCGACTGTTCGGCGCCGTTGACGTCGCCGCGGCCGCCCGGGCTTTCCCTCTGGACGTTGCGCAGCTGGCGCGACACGTCCAAGGCCGACACCCGCAGCGCCGCCATGCGCTGGTCGTCGAGTTCGACGCGCACTTCGCGGGTAACGCCGCCCACCCGCTTGACCGCGCCCAGGCCCGGCACGCTCAGCAGGCGCTTGGCCACGTCGTTGTCGACGAACCAGCTCAGTTCCTGGTCGTCCATGGCGCTGCCGGCGCTCTTGCTGCGCTCGACGCTGTAGGTGGCGACCACGCGCCCGGCGGTGGCCGCCTTGGTCACGCTCGGCTCGCGCATCTCGGCCGGCAGGTCGGCGCGCACCCGCGCCACCGCATCGCGCACGTCATTGACCGCGTCGGACAGGTCCTTTTCGAGAATGAACTCGATGGTGACGGTGGCCACGCCGTCCAGCACCTTGGTATAGATGTTCTTGACGCCCTGCAGGGTGGCGACCGAATCCTCGATCTTGCGCGCCACCTCGGTCTCGAGCTGGGCCGGCGCCGCGCCGTCCAGCGTGGCGGCGACGGTCACGATCGGCAGTTCGATGTCCGGGAAGTCCTGGATCTTGCTGGCCTTGAAGGCCAGCAGCCCTGCCACCGTGAGCAGGACGAACAGCATGATCGCCGGGATCGGATTGCGGATCGATAGAGCGGAAAAGTTCATGAGGATGCTCCGTTCAGCGTGCCGCGGTCTGGCGCGGCGCCGGGGCCGGCGCAGCCTTGGCCGGCGCGGCCGGTGGCGGCACATTGCGCACCAGATCGCCGTCATTCAGGAAACCGGCGCCGCTGATGACGATCGGGGTCCCGGCCGCCAGCCCGCCCACGATCTCGATGCGGTCGCCCAGGCGGCGGCCGGTGCTGACCTTCAGCTGGCTCACGCGGCTGTCCTGGTTGAGGCGGAACACGTAGCTGAATCCGTCGCGCACTGCGAGGGCCTGCTGCGGCACGGTGAGGGCGCTGGTGGCGCCCAGTTCGAAGCGGCCGCTGGCGAACATGCCGGCCTTGAGCGGCGCATTGGCGGAGAGCGAAGGCGGCAGGTCGACGTAGACCAGCGCCAGCCGGGTCTGCGGGTCGACGGTCGGCGCCACGGTGCGCACCTTGCCGACGATCTCGCTGCCGCTGGCGGCGCGCACCGCGGCGCGCATGCCCGGCTTGATGCGGCCCAGGTCGTTCGAGGTGACTTCGGCGCGCCATTCGAGGCGGCCTTGGCGGATCATGCGGAACAGCTCCGTGCCCGGGCCCGTGACGGCGCCGACGGTGGCGCTGCGCGCCGAGATGATGCCGCTGTCCGGCGCGACCACGGTGGCCTGGCGCAGGCGCAGCTCCTGCTGGGCCAGCGTGGCCCGGGCGGCGCTCACGCGCGCGGCGGCGGTGCGCTCGGCGGTCAGGAGCTGGGTGACTTGCTGTTCGCTCAGCGCGCCCGAGCTGCGCAGGGCGCGCGCCCGGTCCGCGTCCGCCTTGGCGGCGCTGGCGTTGGCCTGGGCTTCCTGCAGCGCGGCGCGCGCCTGGTCGACGTCGGCGCGCACGGTCTCGCTGGCGAATACCGCCAGGGTCTCGCCCTTCTTGACGACGTCGCCGACGTTCACCCGCACTTCACTCAGGCGCAGGCCATTCGATTCGCTGCCGATCACGGCTTCCTGCCAGGCGGCGACGCTGCCGTTGGCGGTCAATCCCACCGGCAGGGTGGTGGTGGACGGCTGGCCAGTGGTCACCGTGAGCGCCGGCGTCGGCGCGGCCGGCTTGTCGTCCTTGGCGGTGGCGCGCTTCGGCACGGCCAGCGCGAGGGCAAAACAGAGCGTTGCGGCGGCGATGGCCAGCAGTGGAACGGGGATGGTCTGGGGCAGGCGGCGGAGGGTTGGCATCTTCTTCAATCGGCTTTGGTTCAAGCTGTTAAGTGTAGCAAAATTGCAATGCGGTGCGGGCTGATTCGTATGCCGCCAAGCTTACAAACATTTACCAAACGGCGCAGCAAGGAGCCCCCTGTTGGTATATAAAGTCGGAATGCGCTTCCTCGCCATCCTGTGTTGTCTGCTCTTGTCCGTGGGTGGACCGGCCCATGCGCAGCCGCTCGCCCCGATCGAGGCCGGGCTCGCGCAGCACCTGCTGAACCGCCTGGGCTACGGCCCGGCGCCGGGCGAGGTGGCGCGGGTGCGCGCACTCGGTGCGCAGGGCTGGGTGGACAGCCAGCTGGCGCCGCCGCCGATGCCGCCGCGCCTGGAAGCGCGCCTGCGCACGCTGCCGGGGCCGGAAGCGGCCTTGCTGCGCGCCATCGCCAGCCCGCGCCAGCTGGAACAAGTGCTGGTGCGTTTCTGGCTCGACTACTTCAAGAAAGAAGAGGCCGCAGAGGCGCTGCTCCGTCCGCACGTGCTGGGCCGCTATGCCGATCTGCGCGCGGCGCTCGACCAGCATGCGCGCGGCCGGCATGGCGAACGCTCCGCGATGGGGGCGCTGGTGCGGCATTTCGTCTCCGCGCCCTCCGCCAGTCTGCAAGCGTCGGTGTGGCGGGTGTGGGAGGCCACGGGAGGCGAGCAGCGCGCCGTGCTGCGCCAGCTCTTGACCAGCCCGGAATTCCTGGCGCCCTCGCAGTGGCGCAGCAAGGAAAAAGATGGGTTCCGCTTCGTGGTCTCGGCAGTCCGGGCATCCGGCCTGGCGGTGGACAAGCTTGCGCCGCTGGTGGCCTTTGCTGACGGTCCGCTGCCGGATGCGCAGCGCGCCGAATTCGTGGAGCGCCTGGCCGCCGGAAGGCTGGCGCTGACGGCGTCCGTGGAGCCGTACGAATACGCCTCGTCGGCGCCGCCGCTGCGTGCCGGCGCCGCAGGCGAGGCGCCGCTGGGAACGCTAGCCCAGCCGGGGCCGGTGCTGATGGCGGCGCCGACGCCTTCCGCTGCCGCGATGGCGGCGGCGCGCAGCCACCCGGCGCACGCCCAGGGTTTGCGGGAACTGCTGCAGAGCCGCGATTTTCTACGGTATTGATGCCAGGAAGCGATTATTGCGCAGTGCAACAAAACGCCGTGAACGTGTCTGTTTCTGGAAACGCTTCCCGTCGAATTTTGATTACGTAGTTCTACGGTATTGCACTGCACAATAAAGCGGAGTATATTGGAACTGTCTCCTCCAGTTTTCTCCGAAAATTGGATTATCGCCCGCCAGCCGCAAGGTTCGCGGGCGCTTTTTTTTTAGAGCGTCCAACAATTCCCCTCATGGCGGCGTTGCATCGTCTCGCCGTACTAGAGTACTGTCTTCGACGATGCGCCTTGCCCTGAGGGTTTTGTTGGACGCTCTTGGTGCATTCAATCCGTTTGGGCGACATCAGCGCCCTGGAAAGCGCCCGCGCGCCAGGTCAGCACCAGGGTATCGCGGTGCCCATGCTCGCCCAGCGGCTGGATCGGCGTCGACTCATGGATGACGGCGGCATCGTCGAGCAGCAGCAGGGTCCATGGTTCCAGCATCGTGAAACGCTTGCCCGCCGGGCCGTCCGCCTCGAATACCCGGGTTTCCCCGCCCTTGATGCCGGTACGGCTGATCAGGATGACGGCGACGAAATCGACGCCGTCGCGGTGCGCGCCTTCCGGTGTCGGACGGCCGATGCCGTCGGCGGTGTCGATGCGGAACTGGTGCGCCTCCACATACCAGGTCTGGTGCCCGCGCACGCTGGAGCAGACGTCGCCCAGCGCCCGCAGCAGGCGGCTCCAGGCCGGGTTCGCGATGGTGGCGGTCTCGATCGGCGCGAACAGACGGTGCATGCCGCCGTGCAGGGCGTTGTACTCGACCGGCTGCCAATGCGGCCGGTGCGGCACCTGCACCAGGGCGTGGCCGCTGTCGTCGCTCTCGTCGATGAAGCAGGAATGGCGGCGGCGCCGGTAGCGGCCGCCGTCCTTGAGGTAGTTGTCGAGCTCGAGCCGGTCCCAGCTCGGCACCAGCGACTGCAGCTCCTCGAGCGAGCAGCCGGCCAGGCGCGCGACGTCTTGCGGACGCAGCAGGGCATAGCCCTCGCTGCGAATGGCTTCCGCCAGCTGCGACGGAGCGTTGTAGGGTAGTTCAGATGTGGTCATCCGGATAGCGTAGCAGGTTTCCCCGCTCCCGGCATGCTACCGGACAACTCGCCAGCAATTACCAGTTCTTCGTGAAGCTCAGTCGGAAGGAGCGCGGTTCGATCGGGTGGAAATGGATGTCGTCCACGGCATCCGCTTCGTTCGACAGGCGCGACGCATAGTAGTAGTCGATTGCCGAATCGCGCCGGTTGGTAAGATTGAAGCCTTCCAGCTCGATGCGCATGTCCTTGCCGAGTCGGTAGCCCACGCGGCCGTTGAGCGTCAGGCTGGGGCGCGAGCGGACGCTGTCGTCCTCGATCAGCGGACGCGGGCCGAAGTAGCGCAGGCGCAGGGCGCCCGACCACGGACCGAGACGGTCGACGGTCAGGCCCGCCTGGGCCACGCCTTCGACGGCGCCAGGAATACGACGGCTGGCGTCCCGGTCGCCGTCCGGGTTGCCGCCGCGCGAGCGTGCCCGCGCATAGGCCGCGTCGAAGTTCAGCGTCAGCCACTTGTTGGCGCGCACGCTGTTCGACAGCTCGACGCCGTAGCGGCGGCTCGGGTCGCCCGCCTCGGTATTGCCGGCGTCGCCGATGTAGGTCAGCTCGGAATCGAAGTCCAGGCGGTACACCGACACCGTGGTTTCCGTCTTCGGGATCGCCACCGTGCGCAGGCCCAGCTCCACGCCGCGCGAGCGCACCAGGCCCGGGGTACGGTCGACCGGATCGAGGCTCTTCGGATCGACCGTGGCAACGGTGCCACGCGCGTCGTTGCTGTGGAAGCCGTGGCCATAGTTGAAATACAGCTCGGTATGCTGCCACGGGCCGTAAGCGACGCTCAGTGTCGGCGTGACCAGCTTGTCGCGGGCGCGGCCGGCATTCTCGGGACGGTCGCCGTCGACGCGAAAAGCGTAGGCATTGGCGCGCAGACCCATCACGGTGCGCAGCGCCTGGCTCCACATCGTCGCGTTTTCCAGGTAGACGGCGGCGCTGCCTTCGACGATGTGGTCTTCGCGCGTGGTCGCGATGTGCTGGCGCGCGCGGGTGTCGTGCAGGCCGTTGAAGATGTTGTCGTTCTGGAGCTGGAAGCCGACGGTCATGTCCGAGGCGACGTCACCTCCCTTGTAGGCGTGCCAGGTATGGCTGCCGTCCAGGCCGGTGGTCACGCGGCGGTCCGGCTGGGCGAACTGGTCGCCGTTCACCGGGTCGTTCAGGAAATAAGTGAAGTTCGAATACAGCTCGCCCTTGTTGCGGATCGCATAGGCGCTCAGGCTGCTGGCGGTGTCCTGGGTGGTGCGGCGCCAGCTTCCGGACAGGCTGCTGCGCTCGGCCTTGCCGCCGTCGCTCAGGTCGATGGTGTCGAAACGTTTCAGCTGGCCGCTGGCCACCGCGCGCAGCGGGATCTGGTCGGAGGCGTTCCAGTGGCCGCGGTAGTGCATCGCGGTGACGGTCCAGCCGTTGTTGGCATAGCCGCGGCTGTAGCGCAGCACCGCGTTGATCTTGCGGTAGCCGTCCGGCCGCGCCCAGGGACCGTCGTTCTTCATCAGTTCCAGCGCGTACAGCAGGTTGCCGCCGGCCAGCTCGGGCGAGGCGGCCAGCACCGTGCGCGCATACGCGTCCTGGCCGACCGTGACGGCGGCCAGCGGCGAGACCAGCCGGTTGGCGTAGGCGATCGAGGCCTTGCCGGCCGAGGCGAAGTCGCCGTCCGTGGCCGAGTAGGGACCCTTGCGGTAGTCGAGGCGGGTGACGATTTCCGGGATCAGGAAGTTCAGGTCGGTCCAGCCCTGGCCGTGCGCATGGCTGCGCTGGTTGACCGGCATGCCGTCCACCCAGGTGGCGAGGTCGGTGCCGTGGTCCAGGTTGAAGCCGCGCAGGTAGAACTGGTTGGCCTTGCCTTCGCCGCTGTGCTGGCTGGCGATCAGGCCCGGGGTTGCTTCCAGCAGCTCGCCGGGGCGGTAGACGGTGCGGTTGGCCAGGTCCTTGGCGCCGACGGTGCCGGAGCTGGCCGAGTCGGTCATGCCGATCTGGCTGGTGCGCGAACCTTCGACGAGGACACGCTGCAGGACGAAGTCGTCGGCCAGCGCCGGGACGTGGAGGAACAGTGCGGCGATGGCGCCGGCAAGCGCAGTACGGTTGAAACGAAGCATCAGGGTTGTTTCTCTTGCGTTGGCTGCTCGACGGCGGCCTGGGTGAAAGTCAGCGAGCGGATCGCGCCCGCGTTGTTGAGGTTGACGGTATTGACCTGGTCCGGCAGGAAGTCCATCAGGACGCCCTGGTGGATCGCGGCGGTCTTCGACAGCGGGGCATGTTCCAGTTCCTGGTAGATGACCACGCTCTGCGAATCGGCGGTCATGCCGATCCAGCGCACCGGCAGGCGCGCCTTGTCCTCGCCCTTCAGGAAAAAGCGCTCCTCGACGTACTTGCGCAGCACCACCTGGTCTTCCGGGTCGCCCAGGTCGAACTGGCGGCCGTACAGGTTCATCAGGAGCGCCTCGACGTCGTGCGCCATGTAGGTATGGACGATCTCCGTGCTGCCGGTGCGCGGATTGAACGCGACCTCGGTGATTCCCATGTGGAAGCGGTGCGCGCCCGCCGCCGCGCTGAGAGACAGCAGGGCGGCGGCGAACAGCGCCTTATAGGCGTGCTTCAGGCGAAACATCATTACTGGGCTTTCTTCGCCGCGTCAGGCGTCCTGGCCGGCGCCAGCCTGGTGTTCGCATCGCGCATCAGGTTGTTTGCCGGCTCACGCTCGGACTTGAACAGTTCCAGGCGCGACGGCACCGCCTTGGCCGGCCAGGCGTTGTTGCTCACGTCGATGTCGGCGGTCTCCCAGTACGGGTCCTGCACCAGGCTCACGATCGGCTCGTCGGTGACGAACAGCTTGGTGATCTTCTTCGGCGAGTAGCGCCATACTTCGGCCGGGATGCGTTCGATGTATTTTTTTCCGCTCTGGGTCGTGATCTCCACGATCAGCGGCATCACCAGGCCACCCTTGTTCGAGAAGTCCACCAGGTACAGGTGCTTGCCTTCCTTGAGCAGGGCCTTTTCCCAGTCCTCCAGGCCAGCCATGGTCTCCTTGAACTTGTTGCGGTCCTTGTTGGTGACCGTGAAGTCGTCGTTCTCGTTGTAGAAGTCCTTCAGCTCCGGGAAGCGGTCGACGCGGCGCTCCATGCCCTTGTTGCGCTGGTCGGTGATCGAGATCGGCTCGGCCTGCTTGCGGGCGCGTGCCCAGGCCTTCTCGATTTCCGGATCCTTGCTGCTGATGGTGTACTCGGTCACGCCGTCCACGCTGATGTCGACCGCGTCGGTGGTGTAGAACCAGCCGCGCCAGAACCAGTCCAAGTCCGTGCCGGAGGCATCTTCCATCGTGCGGAAGAAGTCGGCCGGGGTCGGGCGCTTGAACTTCCAGCGCTCGGAGAACTCCTTGAAGGCGAAGTCGAACAGTTCGCGGCCGAGGATGGTCTCGCGCAGGATGTTCAGCGCGGCGGCCGGCTTGGCATAGGCGTTGTTGCCGCGCTGGATAGTCGATTCGGCGTTGGTCATGATCGGCACCTGGTTGGTGCTGCGCATGTAATCGACGATGTTGCGCGCTTCGCCGCGGCGCGACGGGTAATTGTCTTCCCAGGCTTCCTCGGCCAGGAACTGCAGGAAGCTGTTCATGCCCTCGTCCATCCAGGTCCACTGGCGCTCGTCCGAGTTGACGATCATCGGGAAGTAGTTGTGGCCCACCTCGTGGATGATCACGCTGATCAGGCCGTACTTGGTGCTCTTCGCATAGGTGAGTTCACCGGTCTTCTTGTCCTTCACCGGGCGGCCGCCGTTGAACGAGATCATCGGGTATTCCATGCCGCCGATCGAGCCGTTCACCGAGATCGCGGTCGGGTAGGGATAGTCGAAGGAGTACTTGTTGTACTGCTCGATGGTGTGGATCACGGCGGCCGTCGAGTAGCGCTCCCACAGCGGGTTGCCTTCCTTCGGGTAATAGGACATGGCCAGCACGTCCTGCTTGCCGCTCTTGATGCCCTGGGCATCCCAGATGAACTTGCGGCTCGAGGCAAAGGCGAAGTCGCGCACGTCCTTCGCCTTGAAGTGCCAGGTTTTGGTCGCCTTCGAGCGGCCTTTTTCGGCGGCTTCGGCCTCAAGCTGGGTGACGATGACGACCGGCTTGCTCGCCTTGCGTGCCTGGTTCAGGCGCTCGCGCTGGGCGGCGGTGAGCACTGCGTTCGCGTTCTGCAGCTCGCCGGTGGACGCGACGATGTGGTCGGCCGGGACGGTCAGCTGCACGTCGTAGTCGCCGAATTCCAGCGTGAATTCGCCGTCGCCCATGTACTGCTTGTTCTGCCAGCCCTTGACGTCGTAATAAGCCGCCATGCGCGGGAACCACTGGGCGGTCAGGTAGATGTCGTTGCCGTCGTCGAACTTCTCGAAGCCGGTGCGGCGGCCGACGACGTTCGCTTCGGGGATGTTGAAGGTCCAGGCCATGTTGAAGGACACGCGCGCGCCCGGCTTGAGCGGCTGCGGCAGGTCGATGCGCATCATGGTCTTGTTGACCGTGTGGCGCAGGGCGCGGCCGTCAACGCCTGTCAGGCTGGTGACCTGGATGCCGCCTTCGAAGCTGCGCTGTGCGAGCGTGGCCTTCAGGGTGTCGAACTTGACGCCATCGTTGCCGCGTGCTTGCCAGGCGTCGCGCGAGGGCAGGGTGGAGATGCGGCGGTTGTCCGAATCGGCGCGGAACATGTTCTGGTCCAGCTGCACCCACAGGTAGGACAGCGTATCCGGCGAATTGTTGTAATAGGTGACGGTGCCGGAACCGGTGACGGCGCGCTTGTCCTCGTCGAGGGTGGCGCGCAGGCGGTAGTCGGCGCGCTGCTGCCAGTAGCGGTGGCCCGGGGCGCCCGAGGCGGTGCGGGTGTCGGTGGCGGTCGGCAGCAACTCGTCGAGCTGGCGGAACTTGTCGTCGAAGGCCGGGGCGGCGTGGGCGGCGCTGGCCAGGAACAGGGCGGCGATGCTTGCCTGCAGTTGCTTGATTTTCATGCTATTTGCTTGCTCAATAAAGAAACGGCAGGGCGCGCAGCCCTGCCGGTGATGACGGGTCGACAGCGTATTACTCGGCCTTCGGCGCCTCCTGGCCTGCCGCCTTCGGCGGGGCCAGCTTGGTGTTGAAGTCGCGCATCAGGTTGTTCGCCGGCTCACGCTCGGACTTGAACAGTTCCAGGCGCGACGGCACCGCCTTGGCCGGCCAGGCGTTGTTGCTCACGTCGATGTCGGCGGTCTCCCAGTACGGGTCCTGCACCAGGCTCACGATCGGCTCGTCGGTGACGAACAGCTTGGTGATCTTCTTCGGCGAGTAGCGCCATACTTCGGCCGGGATGCGTTCGATGTATTTTTTTCCGCTCTGGGTCGTGATCTCCACGATCAGCGGCATCACCAGGCCACCCTTGTTCGAGAAGTCCACCAGGTACAGGTGCTTGCCTTCCTTGAGCAGGGCCTTTTCCCAGTCCTCCAGGCCAGCCATGGTCTCCTTGAACTTGTTGCGGTCCTTGTTGGTGACCGTGAAGTCGTCGTTCTCGTTGTAGAAGTCCTTCAGCTCCGGGAAGCGGTCGACGCGGCGCTCCATGCCCTTGTTGCGCTGGTCGGTGATCGAGATCGGCTCGGCCTGCTTGCGGGCGCGTGCCCAGGCCTTCTCGATTTCCGGATCCTTGCTGCTGATGGTGTACTCGGTCACGCCGTCCACGCTGATGTCGACCGCGTCGGTGGTGTAGAACCAGCCGCGCCAGAACCAGTCGAGGTCGGTGCCGGAGGCATCTTCCATGGTGCGGAAGAAGTCGGCCGGAGTCGGACGCTTGAACTTCCAGCGCTCGGCGTATTCCTTGAAGGCGAAGTCGAACAGTTCGCGGCCGAGGATGGTCTCGCGCAGGATGTTCAGCGCGGCGGCCGGCTTGGCGTACGCGTTGTTGCCGAACTGGAGCAGGGACTCCGAGTTGGTCATGATCGGCACCTGGTTCTGGGAGCGCATGTAGGGCACGATCGTGCGCGGATGGCCGCGCATTTCATCCCAGTCCTCTTCCCAGGCTTCCTGGGCCAGCGACTGCACGAAGGAGTTGATGCCCTCGTCCATCCAGGTCCACTGGCGCTCGTCCGAGTTGACGATCATCGGGAAGTAGTTGTGGCCCACCTCGTGGATGATCACGCCGATCAGGCCGTACTTGGTGCGCTTCGAGTAGGTCAGCTCGCCGGTCTTCTTGTCCTTGACCGGACGCGGGCCGTTGAAGGTGATCATCGGGTATTCCATGCCGCCCACCGGGCCGTTCACGGAAATCGACACCGGGTAGGGATAGTCGAACGAGTACTTGTTGTACTGCTCGATGGTGTGGATGATCGCGTGGGTCGAGTAGCGCTCCCACAGCGGGTTGCCTTCCTTCGGATAGTAGGACATCGCCATCACGTCGGTGTTGCCCGACTTGATGCCCTGCGCATCCCAGATGAACTTGCGGCTCGACGCAAAGGCGAAGTCGCGCACGTTCTTGGCCTTGAAGTGCCAGGTTTTCGTGTTAGTGGCGCGGCCTTTTTCGGCGGCTTCCGCTTCGGCCTGGGTCACGATGATGACCGGCTTCTTGGCGGTCTTGGCCTGCTGCAGGCGCTGGCGCTGGGTGGCGGTGAGCACCTCGTTCGGGTTCTGCAGTTCGCCGGTGGACGCCACGATGTGGTCGGCCGGGACGGTGATGCGCACGTCGTAGTCGCCGAATTCCAGCGTGAACTCGCCCGAACCCAGGAACTGCTTGTGCTGCCAGCCGTAGACGTCATAGTAGGCCGCCATGCGCGGGAACCACAGGGCGATCTCGTACAGGTCGTTGCCGTCGTCGAACTTCTCGTAGCCGGAACGGCCGCCGAGCACCTTCTGCTCGTTGATGTTGTAGTTCCAGTCGAGGCTGAACGACACGCGCGAACCCGGTTTCAGGGCCTGCGGCAGGTCGATGCGCATCATGGTGCCGTTGATGGTGTACTTCAGCGGACGGCCGCCGCTGTCGCGCACGTTGGCGACCTTGAAGCCGCCGTCGAAATCGCGCGCCGTGAACAGGGTGCGCAGGGCGTCGAACTTCACGCCGTCGTTGCCGCGCGCCTGCCAGGCATCGCGCGAGGGCAGGGTGGCGGTGCTGCGGGCCGCCGAATCCGGCTTGTAGATGTTCTCGTCCAGCTGCAGCCAGAGGTACTTCAGCGTGTCAGGGGAATTGTTGTGGTACGTGATGGTGCCCGAACCGGTGAGCGAACGCTTGTTCTCGTCGAGCGTGGCGCGCATCGTGTAGTCGGCGCGCTGCTGCCAGTAAGCATGGCCCGGCGCGCCCGAGGCGGTGCGCACGGCGCCCGGCGTCGGCAGCAGTTCGTCAAGCTGGCGGAATTTGTCGTCGAAAGGCGGCGCTGCGAAAACCGTGGCACTGAGGCACAGCGCGGCTAGTCCGATGGGCAGACGTATCATATTTCCCCTGGAATTATCATTGGTATAGGAAAAACTATTCTAGCTTTACCAATTATCAATTGCTCAGAGGATTTGTAAAAAAGCTGATACATGATGCATATGTGTCCCCGCCCCGGCCGGAATTGTGTCTTATTCGCCCGGCTCGAAGCCACGCACGGGGAAATCGTCCCCGCGCTGGATCCAGTTGCGCGGCGAATAGATGGAGCGGGCATCGGTGGCATGCAGGGTGAATGCGTGGCGCGACACCTTTGATCTGTTCGGGGCGCTGTAGTGCGGCAGCAGGCCGTGGAAGCAGACCAGGGTGCCGGCCCTGGCTTCCAGCGGGACGGCGGTGCTGTTGTCCGGCCAGGGCGTGCTGTCCAGCTTTTCCATCGTGATCGTGTCGCCAACGCGCAGGAAGCGCTCGCGCAGCGGACCGCGGTGGCCGCCCGGCTCGGCCCACAGGCAGCCGTTGTCCACGGTCGCGTCTTCCAGCGCGAACCAGAAGGTGGTCACGGTGATCGGGTCGCTGTCGAAGAAGGTGGCGTCCTGGTGCCAGCGCACCTCGCCGCCGATGCCGGGCTGCTTGAAGATGTACATCGACTGCCACACCTGCGCTTGCTCCAGGCCCAGGCCGCGCGCCACGGCGGCCAGCTTCGGGTCGCGCGTGAAGGCGTGGAAGACCGGGTCGAGGTCGTGCATGGCGTGGCCGATCTTGTTGATCGAGAGCGCCTTGGCCTGGCGCAGCTGACCGTCGGGGCCGAAGGCCTCTTCCTCGAAGAAGCAGCGCACCGTGTTGTCCGAGCCCAGGAACCAGTCATCGCTGGCGCGGGCCTGGTCTTTCGTCGTGAAGATGGCGCGCGATTCGGTGGGGTCGAAGGCGTCGACGATTTCTTCGGCGCGGCGGCGCAGGGCGGCGATTTCTTCGATGCTCTTAAACTCGGGGATGACGAGGAAGCCGTCGCGTTCGTACTGGGCGCCCTGTTCTGGTGTCAGCATGATGGGAGATCCGGACAAAACGCCATTGTAGCGCTGCGTGTCCCTTGGTCTCCCTACTAGTCGGTGCTCTTCGTGTAACTCGTACTAGCGAGAACGGCTCCGTAGCCTCAACACGAGTGCTGCGAGGAGCGCCGTACCGATGAACAATCCACCAAAGATCGACGTGAGATTGTTCACATCTTGAAGGAAGCTGGTTATTTGCACAGTCATAAATACAGCCACGAAGAAGCCGACGCTAAGCGAAATGAGCCCCCTTCGCCATTTGTCTGGGAGTGGGGTCGGCAAAGAGAGAATAACGAATGTCACTAGCGATGAGAGAAATGCGGAAACGCCAACGATTATGGCAGCATCCCTTACGAACGTCTGGGGGGCGGGAAGAAAGCAAACGCCGTACACAAACGCGAAATTGACAATCCCAGCCCCTAGTGGGAATAGGATTCGTCGAAATATTGCCCTTGGGCCTCGCAGGTATTTTAGAACGACCCATGCGATGCAGCCCGTTCCAACGAATGACATAAAGATTATGCCGCTCGCCCTATCGGAACTCATGTCAGGTGTGAACACGACTCCCGTTAGCCAGAGAAGCACGATCACAAAGAATGCTATCCCAAGCGATATAAGCGCACTCATGCGAAGGGCTCAGCTGCGGGACAGTTGAAATACATTCCGGCGTCACTACCGCCAGCCTTGACCACTTCTTCTACGAAGGACACGCAGTTGTTCGGCAAAACGCGCCAATGCCAAGGCTTCGCTAGTAATTCCACGAGTTTGGCATGCGCACCAATAGGATCAGGAATCTGGACGATCCAGCGCCGAATCTCTCTCTTGCCGTTCTCGCGTAAGTACCTCATGTAGCCTTCCTCGCGCATGAACCAAGGACGGTTTTTCAAGCCGTCCACATGGAAATACCAGCCACCGCCAGTGGCGAGCAGTGTATGGCCGCAGAAATTACCAGGAACACCCGACACAATTACAGCGCGGGTCATCTTAAAATCAAATGGTTTTATGGGGCAGTGATTCATTACTTCGCCAATGTAAGGGCTGGACATAAGCGCCTCCTATTAGCAAACAGTGTTCTTCGCGCAGTCCCAGCCCCCCAGGGTGCTTCCGTCAGTCCCTCCCCGGATGGATTGCTTTACGTGTTCCCAGTTGATTCGTGAGTAAGATAGTTGCACGACTTCCTTCATAATGCCGCCCCCACCGCTGTCGTATGTCACGTTGGAAATCATCACGTTTGCTAAAGTGATTCTTTCGTAACAGATCGGCTTCCCATCCCCGTCCGAGCGCATAAATTCGAACACCGCCTTTGGAATTGTCTTCCCCATCGCACAGTGCTGCCAGAGCAGCGGGGATGACAAGTCAGCCAGCTTTTCAAGCATGATGTCCGAAAGCGTCGCTTTGCCTGCCGTCATCCCCCCTGCTGTGGACACGGTGGAAGCCCTCGGCTGGTGGACGCTACCGAGTACCTTCGAAACTTCGATCCAGTTTTTGTGTTTGTCGTCGGTGCTTTCGCCCTTGATGCCGTCGATCTGCAGGTACGCATCGATTGCCATTCTTTCCTCCCTTGTAGGTTGAAGCGCGATCTTGCCCGACTGAACAAAAGCAACGTTGGCAACAGTCAGGAACGGGAGGGACGTAGATCAACCGGCAGTGTTTCAAGGCTGAAAATTTCCGCCAAGAATTTGGGGAGATGGCCCTTCACTTTAACTGGCCGGTCGAGGCAGAAAAGTATCAAGGGCAAGAGTTTGGCTTAGCGGTTGAGGGATAGGGCCTCAACGGGGCCAAACCTGTCCAAAAAAATATCGTAGGAGCGCTCTTTTCAGGCCTGACAAGGGAAAGTGCCAACTCTGCCTTAAACAGCCTTTTCTAGGCTCTACTTGGGGACTGTTACGCGTCAGGACTTTGACTGAATAATCTGGCTTCTCCTATCAGACAATTTCCTGTCGAAATAGGTCCAAGGCTGGTAGCACCACGGTGTGTCCTGTCGGTAGCGGCCAACGTCGTTGAATCGCCACGAGTTCAGCAGACAATCCTATGCCTGAGCAGATGCCAGGCCGGCGCCCGCCCGCCTCAAGCCGGCGCTTCCGCCGCCATCGTGAAGGTGAACGAGGTCGATCCGGCGCTCGAGCTGACTTCGACCGTGCCGCCATGGCCGCGCGCGATCTGGTCGACGATGTACAGGCCGAGCCCCAGGCCTTCGCTGCCGGCGCGCGAGGCCGCGCGCCAGTAGGGTTTCAGGAGCTGGGCGATGACGGCCGGGCTCAGGTCCGGCCCGCCGTTGGTGACGCGCAGCGTGAACCGGCCTTCGCGCACGTGCGCGACCACGAATACGGGATGGCGTTCGCTGCCGTGCACCAGGGCGTTCTTGAGCAGGTTGGACAGCAGTTGCGCCAGGCGCTCCGGGTCGCAGTGCAGCGACATGCCGGGCTGGATCGCGGTGTCGATGGTGCGCTCCGGGTAGAGGCCGGACAGTTCGTCCACCACGTCGTACAGGCGCAGGTCGGCGCCTTTCACGGGACGCAGGTCGAGCGCGATGCCGCTGCCCATGCGCCCGCGCGTGAAGTCGACCACGTCCTCGACCAGGGCCGCCATGCGGCGGGTGCTGCGGCGGATGCGTTCGACCACCTGGCGGGTCGACGGGTCCTGGTGCTTCAATAGCAGGATCTCGCTGGCCGACAGCACGGACCCGAGCGGCGTGCGCAGGTCGTGTCCGAGCACGGCGATGAACTGTTCGCGCAGCTCGGCCGTCTCGCGCTCGTCCAGCAGGGCGGCGCGCGCTTCGCCCAGCGAGCGCTCGCTTTCCAGCTGCTTGGCGATCAGTTCGGTGAACAGGTGCAGGGTCGAGACGGTGACGGCATCGGTCAGGCGCGCCGGTTCCGGGTCGAGTCCGCACAGGGTGCCGAAATACTGGCCGTCGGGACGGAAGACGGGAATCGAGAAGTAGCTCTGGAAGCCGTAGATACGCGGGGTGTGGTGGTCGCGGTACTGGTCGCTCTCGCGGACGTGGTCGATGATCACGGCGGCGCCGCTATCGCGCACTTCCTCGCACAGGGTGGTGGTGACGTCGAGCGGGTCGCCCGGCTTGAGGCCGAATTCGAGCTTGTCGAGCACCGCGCAGGCGGTCCAGGAATCCGGGGTGACGTGGGCGATGCACACGAAGCGCAGGCCGGTCATCGCGGCGACGGTTTCCAGGATCTTCGGCACCGCGCCGATGGCCTGGATCTCGTCGACGCAGCTTGGTGCATGTGCTGCCATGGAACGCCCTACGAAACGGTTGCAAACGAGCCATGGTAGCACTTGTGGTACGAAGAAAAACTAGTTGTTACAAATCCACTGCTCTTCTGCGTAAACACGTTCCTCGCCCAGGTAGACCGCATCCGTCACCGCGAAGACGTCGATGTGGTAGCGCGCATCCTTGCGCTTGAAACCGGGCTTCGGATACACGCCATGCTTGGCGCCGAGCGACAGGTGGATGCCGCACATGCGCTCGTAGGTGCCGATGTCGTCCACGCGGCGCGTGCGCGTGAAAGCGCGGTTCAGCCCGAAGCCCAGCTCGCGCACCCAGACTTCGCCTTCGTCGGCGGTGATTTTATCCAGCACTTCCTGGAAGGCGGGGGTCGCGTTTTCCGTGCCGACCACGCGCCCGCGCTCGACGATCAGGGTCACCGGCAACTCCGGACGGTTGGAGCGGTAACTGGTGTCGCCGAAGACGTGCACCTGCACCCGGCCGTGCACCGCCTCCAGGTCGAGCGCCTCGGTGAACACCTCGCCGATCGGGAACTGGCCGCCGACGTTATGCATCTCGCTGTAGTCGCCCACGTTCAGCTTGGCCGGCTCGAAAGCCGAACTAAAATGCAGGGTCTCGCCGCCGCCCTCGACCCGCCCGTGCGGCGCTGCGTCGATCCGCGCTTTCAAGGCGCGCCCGGTGCCGCGGAAGTAGGCCGGATCGTAGGCCAGCGCTTCGATGTAGTGCTCCGACTGCGGGCCCGGCATGCGCGACAGGTGCACATGCTCGATCACTTTCAGCCCCAGCTTGAACAGCTCGACCCGGATGCGGAAGCCGTCCAGGCGGAAGTTGGTCGACTGCACCAGCACCACCAGGTCCTTCGGCGCCATCGCGCGGAAGGCGGCCAGCACGGCCTCGGGCGTGGCGCCGTCGAAGTCGATGAAGCGCGCCTCGGGCAGGTTGCGGCGGTAGCCCTCGGTCAGGGCGCGCGACAGGGGCGTGCGCCCGTCATGCACGACCAGCGCACGCTGCCCGGGGCCGTGTTCGAGCGCGACCGCGAGGATGTCGCGCAGGTGCGCGCTGGCGGTGTCGACGGCGTGTGCGGGGAGTGCGTCCTGCAGGAGGACGTCGGACGGGGCTGTGGTATGCATGTTCGAGGGAAATGAATGCGAAATCGGCGCCATTATACGTACGTTGGCCAAAAGTTCCGTACTTCAGCCCGTTTTAGGCCCGCCTATTGATCCTTCCGGTAGCAGGGCGTGCTACCCCGTGTACGGCGCGCCGCGCGGCAGTGGCCGGCGCTATGATTTGAGCAACAACAACAGCTTCTCCAAGCTAGATGTTGATCAATTATTTTGGCGAAAAGGCGAGAATGACATACCGATGGGAAACGCCTGCCAGTGTCTGGCAGGAGGACGAGCGCGGGCAGTTTGCCTTGCTGGCCAGCGAAGGGCTGGGCCGCATCGACTGGCAGGCCCATGCGCCCGGCCGCATGCCCGACGTTGCCCGCCTGCTCGGCGCCTCGCTGCCGGCCAGCTGCGGCTGCGCGCCCATCTATCCCGAAGGTTTCGTGTTCTGCCCCAACTGCGGCAAGCCCTTGCAGCGCCTGCCCGGCACGCCCTCGCGCCAGCCCGGCTGGTGGGGCCCGGGCGCCGACGCCATGCTGCCGCGCCACGTGCCGCATGGCCTGCCGGTCACGTCGCTGCCGCTCGGCGACAGCCTGGAAGAGCGTCCGGCCGCGCCGCATTCGGGCCGCTGCGACCTGAGCATGCCGGCGCCGCCCAACGCCTACTGCGTGTTCGCCGCCGCCCATTACGGCTTTCCCGAGCAGCGCCTGCTGGCGCTGGCGCACACCCGCGGCGTGCTGCAGTACTGGGATCCGGTGGCCGGCCTGTGGCACGTGATGGCGCCGGACGACGGCGCGGCCAGCCTGGCCTTCACGGCGTCCAGCTACGCATGGCTGCCGGTGCTGGAGCCGCGCCGCGGCGAGGTCGCCATCGTGCCGACCAATGCGGGCCTGCAACGCCTGTGGATCAATCCCGTCAGCGAAAGCTACCGGCTCGAACCGGTGCTGCAGGCGCCGGTCGTCGCGGCCCCCGGCGCCATGCGCCGCCACGTCGCCTGCCTGGTGGCGCCGGAGGCGCAGTTCGGCCGACTGGTACGTCTTTGGAGCGCGCGCATCGATCTTGATGCGGTCGAGGAGTTCGCCTGTCCCGACGTTCCCGCCAGCGGCTGGTCGCGCCCGATCGGCTATGACGGCCGCCTGTTCTGGCTGCACGAGCAGGGACAACTGGCCTGGCGTCCGGGCGAGCCGCCGCTGTTCACGCCCTGGCCGCCGGGCTGGCAGCCGCGCCTGGCCTTCGGCGGGCCGACCCAGAGCCGCGACGGCCGCCTGTGGCACATCGGCCATGACGGCCATGGCTATTCCTTCCTCGAACTCGGCAGCGAGCGGCCCGAGACGGCGCCGATCGACGGTGCGCGCCTGGGCTTCGCCAACTTCCTGTTCCGGCGCGGCCACCCGGTGCTCGACGAACCCTGGTCGGGCGAACACGTGGAAGACCTGAACCAGGACGAGACCCTGGTGCTGCCGCTGCTGCGTGCCTTCAACAACAACCGCAGCCAGCCGAGCGGCCTGGTGCTGCGCATGCACAAATACACCGGCCGCGCCGAGGATGCGCTGGAAGCGCGCACGATCGCCCGCACCACGGTCGAATGGATCGGCCGCCGCAACGTGATCCTCGACGAAGTGGTGCGCCTGTCGCGTCCACTCGAGTGCGTGCCGTTTGTCTACGACGGCTGCCTGTGGCTGCACCATCCGGACTGGAATGCGATGCGCGGCTGGCGCCTGGAAGAGCCGGCATGAGGGCGCTGATCAAGCATGGTCTTGCCGCGCTGGCGGCGCTGTTCGTCATGGCGGGCGCATGGGCGACGCCGCATGCGACGTCGCACATTCTCCTGGTGCAGAACTCGGGCTGGATGGAGCCCTTCTACAGCGATCCGAAGAGCCAGTTCAAGCCGCTCGTCGGCGCGCTGGCGGGCGCCGTCGTGCAGCCCGGCGACGCGCTGGTGCTGGCCGCTTTCAACCAGTCGCGGCCCGGCGCGCCCTCACCGAAAGCGCTGCTGTCGCTCAAGGCCGACGACAAGCCGGTACGCAGCCGGGTGAACGGCGCGCTGGCGGACCTGGATACCGCGCGCAAGCCGAACAGCAACGCGTTGGCCGACACCGACCTCGGCGAAGCCGTGCGGGCGGCCATCACGATGGCATTGAACGGCAAGCCGGGCATCGTCTGGCTGGTGACCAATAACCGCAACAGCCCGAACAACGACCAGGCCACGGCCGCGCGCAACCGCGAATTCTATGCGCTGATCCACAAGGGAGAGGCGATCGACAAGGTGGTGGCTTTCCCGCTGCGCATGCCGGTCCAGGGCAAGCACTACCAGGCCAACGGCCTGATGGTGTATGCCTTCGCGGTCGGCAAGGAGGGCAGCCGCGCGCTCGACGGCCTGCTGGTCTCCGGCCGCATCGCCCGCGTGATCACCGAGCAGCCGGCGCGCCTGAAACCCCTCGACCGCGACACCGTGCGACTCAGCCCGGCCCAGGTGGAAGATGCGCCGGGCGTATCGTTCTCGCAGGCGCCGGGCGGCGCCCTGCGCGCCGACGTCGACCCGGATGCGCGCACCCCCAGGGCCAGCGTGCGTTGGAATCTCGAGAATGCGATGTACCCGTACACCATCGTCTCGGCCACGCTGGGCGCGCGCTCGATGCTCGGCGGCGAGGACCGCCCCATCCGGCTGGCCAGCAGCCGGGTGGAGAACCTGGCGCCGGGCAAGCCGCTGCCGCTCGGCTCGACGATGCAGCTGCCGGTGGCGCAGCTGCCCGACAAATGGTCGATGGCGGCGCTCAAGTCGGCCGGATCGGCCTACGTGCTGCCGGGCCGCATCGAGCTGCACCTGGCGAACCAGCGCCTCGCCTTGTCGCAGGACTTCCGCGAGCGCATGGCGGCGCTGTTCCCGGGCGACCCGCTGCCCGACATCTTCACGCCGCCCGCGACCGTGCGGGCATCGACCGCGGTGCTGCCGCTCGAAGTGCGGGTCCACTACGGCATGGGGCCGCTGGCGGCCCTCGGCGGCCTGGCCGCAGCCTTGCTGGCCGCGGCCGGCGCCGCCGCCTGGGCCTACGGCCGGCCGCGCGTGGCCCAGGTCACGGTCGAGGACGAGCTGCGCACCATGCGCGCCCGCCCCGGCACCACGCAACCGATCTACGACAAGGCCGGCGCCCAGGTGGCGATGCTCAAGACGACCTTGTTCGGCCACCAGTTGCTCGACCTGCGTGAGGGAGCGCAGGTCCGGCTCGGACGTTGATCTAGTTTTTAACAATAAACAAGAAGAAAGGATTCACCATGCAAGGCACCCACGCACCCAGCGCCCCGACGCCCGCTGATCCCGGCTTCAAGCTGCCCGAGGATTCGGCTGCGCCCCAGGACACGCTGCCCCAGACCCAGCCGGACACTGCCAACCGTCCGATCGAGGTGGTGCCCGGGACCACCAGCGCGCCGGTAGCAGCCACCGACACCTCGACGCGCGACCTGGCGATCGGCGCGGTGGTGTTCGTGATCCTGCTGGTGGTGTACTTCTTCGTGCGCAACGCCTACGTGCACCACCTGGTGGTGCGGCGCGTCGCGCCTTCCTCGGCGGGCAGCGCCGGCTGGCTGCTGTTCGTCGGCCTGGGTTTCCTGTCGGCCGCGGCGGTCCTGGCCATCATCAATGCCAGCAAATTCCTGACCTTCGCCGTCACCGGCCCCCTGGTGGCGGTGGGCCTGGTGGCGCTGGTCGCGGCCCTGTTCATCGGCCGCAGGTAACAGCATCACACTGAGCAAAGAGAACGACATGGCAGATTTTCCCAACCCAGCAGCCCTGAACGCCAAGGCAGAGTTAAAAGTCGACCTGCGCCCGACGCTGTTCATCGGCGCCGGCGGCACCGGCATGGAAGTCATGATGCGCATCCGCCGCCGCATCCTGTCGGCGGTCTGGAACCGGCACAACCCCACGCGCGTGGAGTCGATCGCCGACTTCCCGGTGGCGCGCTTCCTGCACTTCGACCTGGACAATAACGCGATCATCGACGAAGGCAAGTCGCAGCGCACCGATCCCTGGTACGAACTGGTCAAGCTGACCGACGAAGAGCGTCTGGTCGAACCGCTCGACCTGCCGCAGTACCACGAGTCCGACGACAGCCTGGCGCGCTTCCCCTTGATCGAAAGCTGGATGCCGCTGCGCCCGAAAAAGCTGCGTTCGCTCGGCATCGACCCCTCGAAAGGGGCGGGCCAGATCCGCGCCCTGGCGCGGCTCTACCTGTTCGACAAGTACCCCAAGCTGAGGGGACGCATCAAGGGCGCACTGAATTCCCTGGGCAGCAATGCCGGCATCGAGCGCAAGGAGAACTACCAGCGCCTCGGCCTGCAGGTCGACACCTCGAAGTTCCGCATCGTCGTCATTGCCTCCTGCGCCGGCGGCACCGGCGCCGGCAGCGTGCTGGACCTGGGCTGGCTGTCGAAAGCCATCGCGCGTCAGGAAGTATCGGACAGCCAGGTCGACCTGGTGCTCCTGATGCCGGGCGGCTTCGCCAAGGCCAACAAGGAGCGCACCGAGGCCAATGCCTACGCCACCCTGATGGAGCTGGAGACCGCGATGCGCGACATGAACGCGCAGGTCCACTGGATGGACCCGGACAGCATCACGGGCCGCGGCGCGCCCTACGACGACGTGTACTTCGTCGACACCGCCAACCTCGCCAACAAGGCCACGCTGGACGTGAAGGACGTGTACCAGATGGTGGCCGACACCCTGTTCGAAGATTTCGCGTCGGCCGATTTCGCCAACCGCAAGCGCTCGGTGGCGGTCAACCAGCAGCAGCACAAGCTGGGCCCCTACAACCCGCGCGTGCCCGAGCAGCGCTTCGGCGACATGCGCCTGTCCTACTCGAAGGTGTACTCGGCCTTCGGCCAGGCCGTGCTCGACACCCAGCAGAGCCTGCGCGACGACATCCGCGCCTACGAGCTAGCCGGGCTGATGGTGAAGGCCTTCTTTGGTCTCGCCGGGAGCGACGGCAATGCGCGGCGCGCCGGCGACCAGGAGCGCGACAGCTTCATGCGCGAGCAGATGGACATGGCCGAGCGCCCCTTCGACATCTTCCCGGATTTCCGCAAGGGCACCGTGGACGTCACGCCCTTCCCGGAATATGCGCTCACCGGCACCCTCCTGCTGGACAAGGACGGGCGCCTGCTGCTCGAGCGCGTCGAGAGCAAGGTGCAGCTGGAAGTCGACCGCATCATGGCCTCCTACGACATCCGCCAGTGGCGCGAGAAGGTGGCCGAACTCCTGCCGCAGCTGGAGCGCGACGCCATCCGCGAGGCCGGCGCCACCGCCGAGACCAGCGAAGACCGCATCAAGCGCCACACGGGCGAGGTCACGGCGCGCCAGAAGACCCGCGTGCGCGAGCGCCTGTATGCCCTGCTGGACGACCGCAAGCAGGGCGGCCTGGAATTCGTGCTGTCGCTGCTGGAGCAGGTCAAGGCGCGCCTGTCGCAGCGCGACATCGCCAATGCCGAGCGCAATGGCCGCCGCTACCGCGACATCCGCGACGCGCTGCGCACGCGCCAGGTGGAGGAATCGCTGAACAACCTGTCGCAGGCCGCCGGCCGCCTGTTCGGCAAGGAGCCGCAGGCGCGCGAAGTCATGAACCACCTCAAGCGCGACATCGCCGACTATCTGCGCTTCCACCTGCTGGCGGTCGCCGCCAACCAGTCGATCGAGGTGATGCGCAACATGTCGGCCTGGCTGGGCGAGCCGCAGGCGCCCGACGAGCACGGCAATGCCCAGTGGACCGGCATCGCCGGCGAATTCCAGGAAGGCCGGCGGATGGTCGGGGCCATGCTGGCGGCCGCCGACCAGCGCATCAGCCAACTGCGCGCCGATGCGCGCCAGGAGCACGCCACCTACATCAAGCTGGCCAGCGATACGCTGCCGCCGCCGGTAAGGCTCAGCAGCGACGTCAGCAGCTGGAGCGAGGAAGTGCTGCTGGAATTCGGCGGCTCGGCGCGCCTGTTCCCGCAACTGGGCGACGAACGCCTGCGCGCCGACCTGCTGCTCAAGCTGTTCCGCCGCGCCCAGCTGCAGCTGTCGACCCAGGAGCTGGAGCAGCCGGAGCCGGTCGATCCGCTGCTGGAGCGCTTGTCCAGCATGAGCCCGCAGGAACGCCAGCGCGTATTCGCCGAGTGGATCCGCAGCGCCATGCCCTGGGTGAACGCGCGCTTCTCGGCCGAATTCACGCCGAATGCCGACCAGTTCAAGTGCTTCATCGGCGTCGGCGACGTGAGCGCCTGGCGCAAGATGGAGGGCGAGCTGCGCGCCGCCGTACCCACCGGCTACTTCCACGGCGACCTGCTGTCGGTCGTCAACACGGGGATTTCCGGCAAGGCGGTGTGCTACATCGAGCTGTCGGGCTACCCGATGACCGTGCTGCGCGGCCTGCCGACCTGGCGCGCCTCGTACCAGATCGAGAACCCCAAGATCCCGACCCACCTGCACTTCGACGCCACGCGCTTTCGCCATCCGCTCTCGCCTTCGATGGATGAACTGAACCGCCTGGCCGACGACTACGAGTGGTTCCTGCAGGCGATCGCGCTCGGCGTCATCCGCCGCAAGGCCGACCTGGGCGACCGCGAGGCCAGCTTCCAGCCGCGCGGCCAGTACCTGTTCGAGGTCGAACCGGGTTCAGGCGAGTGGCTCCAGATCGGCAACGAGTTCGCGGTCCGTTCCAATGGGCTGCCGCCGTACTACCGCGACGGGGTGATTGGCGCCGTGCGCCAGCGCCTGGCCAACGTGGGGCCGCATCAACTGGTGCTGCTGGCGGCCCTGATGCGCTACTACCAGCTGCGCGTCTACGAGCCGCGCCTGGAGGTGGACGAGACCGGCGCCCAGCTGCCGTCGCCCTCGCTGCCGAACATCACGGCGCGGCGCCTGTACGACGGGTGGATCCGGCGCGCCGCCGCGCTCGACCCGACGCTGTCGCCCAGCCAGATCGAGACCGCGCTCGCCGGCATCCAGGGGTGGACCGAGGCGGTGCCGGATTCCGCCAGCGACGCCTACAGCTGGGAAGTCGAGCGGCCGGTGGACAAGCGCGTGATCCTGCCGCAGTACCTGCACAGCGACGCGCATGCCAGCGCGGTGCTGCAGGGGCGCGCCGCGGCGCCGGTGGCGCTGGCCAAGGCCGCGCCGGCGGTGCATGGCGGCACGCTGGCGGACGGGCCGCGCTACAAGCTGTTCGTGCAGAGCGCCCAGCGCGGCCCCTTTACCATCGACGAGATCGCGCGCCAGGCGGCGCGCGGCGAGATCGACGGCGCGACGCGCGCCTGGAACATGGCCTGGAACCCGAGGCTGGACAAGTGGAGCACGGTCGGCGCGCTGCCGGAACTGGCGGCGCTGCTGGGCGATGCTATTCCCGACCCGGACGACGTTCCGGGCAGGAGCGACGGCATTCCGGACCCCGAATGAAGGACGGCATGGTGCAAGACGACGCGGTCTACCGCTGCATCGGCCCGCACTGCGGGCGCCTGATGCCGAGGCGGGTGAATTTCTGTCCATGGTGCGGCACGGCGCAGCAGGCCGCCCAGCCCATGGCGCCGGTGCTGGCCAAACCGCCGGCGGCGGCGCCGACGGCCGCACCGCCGCCGGCCCCGACGGCCGCCCCGACGCCGGCGCCGACCGCGCCGCCGCTCCCGAACCCGGCGGCCGCTGCGGCGATGGGGGCAGGGACGCCAGCGCAGCCGCAAGCCCAGCGGCCGGCGCAGCCGCCAGCGCAGCCGCAGGCCGGACGCGGCATCCCGCCGCCGCCCAGCGTCGGCCGTGCCGCGGCGGGAGCGGCGGCGGGAGCGGCGCCGCCGCGGCGCGCCCCGATCCGGCTGCGCTGGTGGATCGCCGCGCTGCTGGCCTTGTGGCTGATCTGGATGGCGGTACGTCCCGAGGGCAGCCGTATCGAGCGGCGCATGGAGCGGGCGGTGGCGCTGGCGGTCGATTGCAAGGCGCGCGACGCCCAGGACGAACTGATCGCCCTGCGCAACACCCGCGCCACGCCCGAACAGCTGCGCCAGGTGCAGCAGTCGCTCAACAAGGCGTCCGCGGACTGCACCCGCGCCGAGCAGCGCGCCAGCGCCTGGGCCGATGCCAGCGGCGCCATCAAGAAACTGCGGCGTGCGCGCGCCTATGACAAGGCACTGGCCCGGCTGGCCGTGTTCACCAGGCGCTGGGGCGAGGACGAGCAGACCCGCGCCCTGCGGCTGGAGATCGTCGACGAACGCGAACACCCGCTGGCCGATCCCACCCGCAACGAGTGAGCGGCTATCCGCGCCAAGCGTCAGCCACGTTTTTCGGCGCCGGTGTATGCTGGACGGCAAGCAGACAGGGGGAGTCAGGCATGAAGACGAGCATGTTGGGCACGCTGCTGCTGCTTGCCGCGCTGGCAGGCTGCAGCCGTGACGAAGACGCGATGGGGCCGGCCCAGCGCGCCGGCAAGGCGCTGGACGAGGCCGGCGCGAAGGTCTCGCGCCAGGTGGACCAGGAACTGGCCAAGGTCGACCGTGCGACCGAAGAGGCGCGCGAGAAGGTCGTGGATGCGACCCGTGACGCCAAGGGCGGCCTGAAGCGGGCTACCGAGAAAGTCGGCAAGAAGGTGGAAGACGCCGGCGAGAAAATCCAGGACGCGGTCGATTAAGCGGAGCGGCACGGTGTCGTAGGCCGCGCGTTCAGCGCCGGCAGGCATTGCAGCGGTGCATAGGTAATCCCGTCAGCCGATGCGGGTATTGCAATGGTGCATATATCACGCGCTGGCGCGACAATCCTGCTGCAGCCCCGGCACCACCGACATCCTGACCTGCCCCTTGCGCCAGGCCTGCTCGAGGTTGCGCTCGATCTCCTCCACGCAGACCTGCGACGCATCGCCGAAGCCCTGCACGCCATAGGCCCGGTTGCGTCCGTGCGCCTTGGCCAGGTAGAGCGCCATGTCCACCAGATTGACCGCGCGTTCCCACGGCAGCAGGACCCCGCCGCAGCTCAGCGGGAAGGGTGCGAAGCCGATCGACACGTTCACGCCCAGGGTCTGGCCGCCGTGCGCGATGCTCACCGCCGACACGCCGGCCAGGATGCGCTGCGCCACCTCGTCCAGGCCGCTCCGCGGGATCGCCGGCAGGAAGGCCAGGAATTCCTCGCCGCCCCAGCGCACGATCATGTCGGTCTCGCGCAGGATCTCGCGCAGGCTGGCGGAAATCGCCGTCAGCACCGCGTCGCCCGCCGCGTGGCCCCAGGTGTCGTTGATGTGCTTGAAGTGGTCGACGTCCAGCAGGAACAGGGCGCCGCACTGCTCGGCGGCGGCGGCCTGCAGGTCCGGCTGCGGCCGCGCGCGCATGTAGTCGAGGAAGTGGCGGCGGTTGTACAGCCCGGTCAGCGGATCGCGCACGCTCTGCTGCTTGAGCTCCTTGTTCTTTGCGTAGAGCTTGGCGTTGGCCTGGCGCACCTTGCGGTACAGCAGGCCGACCACGACCGAGGCCAGGGCGAATACCGCCGCCAGCAGCCACCAGACGCGCTGCTGCAGGTGGCTGACCTGGTTCTCGCTGCGCAGCAGTTCGATCTCGCGCAGCTTCTTGTCGGTTTCGTATTTCTGCTGCAGGTCGAGCACGGCGCGCTGGCGGCGTTTTTCGAACAATTCGTTCGAAATCCTGCGTTCGCGGTGGTAGGCGCGCAGCGCCCCGGCCAGGTCGCCGGCGCGCTCGAGCGCCTGGCCGTACTCCACCAGCACCGCCTGCAGCTGCGGCTGGTCGCCCAGGTTCTCGTAGGCCCGCATGCCGGCCTCGATATGGCGCTTGCCTTCTTCCAGCCGGCCCAGGGCGAGATAGGCCTGGCCCAGGTTCATGCGCGCGGTGGCTTCCAGTCCGGCGTCGTTCAGTGCGCGCGCCGCGCCGATGGTCTGCTCGGCATACAGCGCCGCGTTGCGGTAGTCGTGCAGCTTGAGGTAGCAGTCGGCCAGGTTGACCAGCGAATAGGCGGCCATCGCATCGGCCCCGATGCTGCGCTCGATGGCCAGGCCCTCGAGCAGCGCCTTCAGGCCGCGCCGGTACTGGCCGGCGCCGGCCGCGAGGAGGTATTCGGCATGTTTCAGGGTCGCCATGCGGCCCGGGGAATTCGTTTTTTTCGCGGCGCCCAGGGCTTCGTCCAGCGCCTCGAAGCCCTTGTCGTACTCGCGCATCTGCGAATACAGTCCGATCAGGGCATTGAGGGACATGACGATCTGGGTCGGGTCGCCGTGCTTGCGCGCCAGCGCCGCCGCAAGCTGCAGGCGCTCGAGCGCCTTCGGGAAGTTGCCTTCCTCGGCAAAGGTGTCGCCCGAGGAAATGCTCGCCCGCACCCTCAGGTTGATGTCATCGGTGGCCTGGGCCAGCTGCTCGGCTTCCCGGATGAGGCGGTGCGATTCGGTCAGTTCCGAACGGCGGTAAGCCATGTAGCCCTTGCGCAGCAGGCCCTTGGCCAGCACCACCTTGTTGTCGTGCCGGCGGCCGAGCGCCACCAGTTCGTCGGCGGCGGCGCCGGCTTCGGCGAGCTTGCCCACGCCATCGTAGCCATTGGCCAGCTGGTTGAGGAACTCGGCGCGCAGTTCGAGCGGCGCGGCGCGCCCTTCCTGCTCGATCGCGAGCAGGCGCGGCAAGGCGCGCTGGGGAACATATTTGTTGAGTTCACGGATTTCCGCGAGCTGCCCTGCCAGCCCCTCGGACGGGGCCGCCTGCGCCTGCGCCTGCGCGCCGCTGGCGAAGCCCGAGACCATGCACATCGCCGTGGCGAGCACGAGCCTGCGCGAACGCGCCAGTGATCGGGAGAGGGAAGAGGGCATGGCAGAGTCTCGGGAATCTCGGGATAGCGGTAAATCACATCCGTTTTGTTTGAGATCATTATATGCGTGTTGCAAACAAGAAATTCAGTATCTCTGCAAATGTCACCAAAACGACACATATGCATAGAGAACGAAGCGCATGCGCATCCAGCATTCATCCACCGTTTTCGACCATCTGTCGCAAACGGCTGGAGCCGGCGCCCGGCCCTGCCTATAGTCGGCGCAACGACAATGCGAAGGGGACAACATGCTGGAACTGCGCGCGGTAACGAAACAATTCGGCAAGGACGCCAGGGCGGTGGACGGCGTGTCGCTGTCGCTGGGCCAGGGCGTGGTCGGCCTGATCGGCCATAACGGCGCCGGCAAGTCGACCCTGATGGGGATGATCGCCACCTTGATGCGCCCGAGCAGCGGCCAGATCCTGTTCGACGGCATCGACATCGTGAAACGACCGGACGCGATCCGGCGCCGCCTCGGCTACCTGCCGCAGGATTTCGGCATCTACCCGAACCTGAGCGCGCTCGAATTCATGCAGTATTTCGCGGCCCTCAAGGGCGTGCGCGACGCTGCGCGCATCCGCCGCCTGCTCGAGCTGGTCAACCTGCATGACCAGGCGCAGCGGCCGGCGGCCTCGTTCTCGGGCGGCATGAAGCGCCGCCTGGGCATCGCCCAGGCCCTGCTGAACGACCCCGACATCCTGGTGGTCGACGAGCCCACCGCCGGGCTCGACCCGGAAGAGCGGCTGCGCTTTCGCAACCTGCTCGCCGAACTGGGTTTCGGCAAGCTGGTGATCCTGTCGACCCACATCGTGTCGGACGTGGAGAGCATCGCGACCGAACTGGCGATCATGCGCGCGGGCCGGCTGGTGGCGCACGAGACGCCGGACGGCGTGCTGCGGCGCGCCCGCGGCCAGGTCTGGAGCGCCAGCGTGCCGGAGGCCGACTACGCGGCGCTGCGCGAGCGGGTGCACGTGCTGCAGGCCCAGCGCCAGGAAGGGCGCATGCTGCTGCGCATCGCCCACCCCGAGCAGCCCTGCGCAGGCGCGGTCGACGCCGAACCGAGCCTGGAAGAAGCCCTGATGGCGCAGCGCTACGCGCTGCAGGCGGAGGCGGCGTGAGCGCGCATCCGCTGTTCCTGCTGGCGGCCCACGAGGTGCGCCTGCGCCTGCGCCGCCTGTCCACCCTGGCGGCGGTGCTGGCGGTGGTGGCAGTCACCTGGGCCATGATCAGCGATGTCCGCACCGGCAGCAGCCTCCTGGTGGTGGACGGTGCGCGCGTGCTGTACACCAGCTCGGCGCTGGCGCTGGGCAGCGCCGTCATGGGCGCCCTGCTGTTCAGCCTTGCCGGCTTCTACCTGGCGCGCGGACGCACCGGCGAAGACCTGCGCAGCGGCATCGGCGGCGTCATCGGCGCGACCCCGGCGGGCGACGCGCTGCTGGTGGCCAGCCGCTGGCTGGGCGCGGTCGGCGCGCTGGTGCTGCTGCTCGGCGCCTTCATGCTCACCACCCTGGCCTGCCACCTGCTGCGCGGCGACGGTCCGGTGCAGCTCCTGGTCTACCTGCAGACCTATGCCTTGCTGATGCTGCCGATGAGCTTCTTCTGCGCCAGCTGCGCCGTCCTGTGCGACAGCTGGGCGCCGCTGATGGGCAAGGCCGGCGACCTGCTGTATTTCATGCTGTGGATGGCCCTGCTGTCGCTCGGCGCGGCGGTGGAGGAGGGCACGGGAGCGTCCCGGCTGGCCTGGCTCGATTTCAACGGCCTGGCCCATGCCATCGACGGCCTGCGCAGCCAGGCCGAGACGCGCGCCCTCGGGGTCGGCATGATGAACTTCAACCCGGCCCTGCCGCCGCACACCCTGCCGCAATGGATGTGGACCGGGACCATGGTGCGTGAGCGCCTGCTGTCGGCCGCATTGGCCCTGGTGCCGCTGCTGCCGGCCGTGTGGCTGTTCCACCGCTTCTCGCCGGACCGCGTCAAGGCCGGCAAGGCGCGCCGGCGCCGTTCGCCGCTGGCCCTGCTCAACGGCTGGCTGCGCCCGCTGGCGCGGCTGGCGGCCCCGCTGATGCGGCTGGCCGCGCGCCTGCCGGGCCCGGGCGGGCAGGTGCTGGCCGACACAAGCCTGGTCCTGGTCTCGGCGCCCAGCGCGATCCTGGCGCTGCTCGCCTGCTTCGTCGGCGGCCTGGCGCTTCCAGGCGCGGTCCTGCCCGGCCTGCTGGCCAGCGCCCTGGTGTTCTGGGGCATCCTGTGCAGCGAGAGCACCACCCGCGACGGCAGCGCCGGCTGCGAGGGCCTGAGCGCCGCGGTGCCGGGCGGCGTGCGCCGCCGCTTCCTGCGCCAGTGGGCGGCCGCGCTGCTGCTCGGCCTCCTGTTCATGGGACCGGTCGCGCTGCGCTGGAGCCTTGACGCGCCGGTGCGCGCCTTCGCCCTGCTGGCCGGCCTGGTGGCGCTGTCCGGCTGCGCCGCCCTGTTCGGGCAGCTGAGCCGTACGCCGCGCCTGTTCCTCGGCCTGTTCCTGTTCGGCTTCTACGTGATGATCCAGGCCAAGGGCGTAGCCATGCTGGACGCGTTCGGTTTCCATGGCGACGCCAGCCTGCAGTCGGCCGGCGCGTTCCTGGCGGTCGGGCTGGCCGCGGTGGCGGCGGGCATGGCCTGGAGCCGCCGCGGCTAGGCTTGGCCTGGGGTGCAGGCACCTTGAAATGGGCGGGCTATACTTGGCCCTCCCGTTCCGATGCGAGGTGATGCGATGTGGAAAACACCGTGGTTCCGCTGGGACGCCGTGCTTGGTTTCGCGCTGGGCGGCTTCTTCGACGGCATCCTGCTGCACCAGATCCTGCAATGGCACCATTTGCTCAGCCTGGTGCCCGGCATCGACGACCTGCGCATGCAGGTGCTGTGGGACGGCTATTTTCACGCATTGATGTACCTGATCGCGCTGGCCGGCCTGGCCGGCCTGTGGCGCCTGCAGCGCCGCGGCGAAGGGCGGTGGGGCTGGCCGCTGGCCGGCGCGGTGCTGGTCGGCTTCGGCCTGTGGCATGTGGTCGACACCTTGCTGTCGCACTGGCTGCTGCAGATCCACCGCATCCGCATCGACAGCGACGAT
Organism: Massilia varians; assembly: GCF_027923905.1. NCBI lineage: Bacteria > Pseudomonadati > Pseudomonadota > Betaproteobacteria > Burkholderiales > Oxalobacteraceae > Massilia > Massilia varians. The sequence goes on along the minus strand of NZ_AP026966.1, from coordinate 4,817,557 downwards.
CCCCTGCTGTGGGACCTGCTGTGGCTGGCGCTGTTCGGCCTGCTGCCGCTGGCGCTGGGCCTGCGCCTGCAGCGCCGCGGCGGCGGTCCCGGCCCGCAGGGCAGGGCGGCGATGCTGGCGCTGGTGGCCGTCACGTCGGGCGCAGGTGCCTGGGCCCTGGTGCCGCCTGCGCAGACCGGCTTCGCCACCGTGGTGTTCCATCCCGGCGCCGGGCCGCGCGAGGTGTTCGCGGCGCTCGACGCGCTCGATGCGCGCCTGGTGTGGAGCGACCGGGCGATGGGCGTGGTGGTGGTCGCGGTGCCCGAGGAGCGGCGCTGGGGCTTCTACCGGCACGGCGCGCTGCTGGTGAGCGGAGCGGGAGTGCCGGGTGCTTGCTTCAACTGGAGCCGCGTCTAGCCGCCATCGGTGCTGCTAGCATGCCGGCAATGAGGAATACTTTGCCAGCCCTATGCGAATGCGTGAACTAGCCATCGGCGCCGGCCTGGCTGGCCTGCTGGCCGGCGCGGTGATGCTGACCCTTCCTGCACCGGAACCGGTCAGCGTCGCCGTCCCGCGGCCGCACGCCCTGCCGGCGCCTGCCGCCAGGCCGGCGCCGCCGGTACTGGACGCGCCTGCTACGCCGACTACGCCGACTGCGGCGGCGCAGCCGGCAACGCCTGCGTCATGGCGCGCGCTGCACGCCCGCTTCGTGCAGGCGCCCAACCTGCGCGTGTTCTTCTACGAAACGATGCGCAAACCCGGCAGCGGCGCCTATTTCTATGCGTCGAACGTGCTGGAAACCTGCCGCCGCGCCCTCGAGCAGACCCTGCCCGTGCTGCCGGCGCCGCGCCGCGCCGCCGCCGAGGAATTGCTGCGGCGCTGCGACTTCACCCCAGATGGCTTGGAAGACGCCGAGCGCGAGCTGGGCGCCGCCCGCAACCTCGGCCTGGCCACCGATCCGCTGCTGGGCAGCATGTTCGACTACCTGGCCGCGGACGGGCCCGAGGGCCGGGCGCGCATGCTGCTGGCGGCCTTCGAGCAGGGCAACCCCGACGTGATCGCCTCGCTGGTGTCCCCGGTCTTCCACGAACGGGTGCCGGTGCGCGACGAACAGGATTCGACCGCGCGCGGCGTTCCCTTCGGCGGTGCGCTGGTCGCCTGCCGCCTGGGCGCCGACTGCGGGCCGGGCGCGCCGCGCACCCTGGAGCTGTGCATGATGCTCGGCTGGTGCGCCGACAGCGTCCCGGCCGCCCTGCAGCAAGGGCTGGGCGCGCATTTCGGCGCGCTCGACCGGCTGGCGAGCCAGGTGGTGGACGAGATCCGGCGCCGCGACGCCCGCCGGCTGATCCCGGGGCCGCGCTAGGGCCTGTTTGGAACGTAGGGTGTACGGCTTTGCCGTACGCGCGTTCAAATCTCTGATGAACAGAGGCGCGGCTTAGCGGCAGCCGGTTGAACGCGCGGTCGGCGAAGCCGGCCACCCTACACTGCGATCTGCTGCAGCAGGTACAGGCGCTGGTACAGCCCGCCTTCGATGCGCATCAGGTCCTCGTGCGAGCCGGCTTCAAGGATGCGCCCGTGGTTGAGCACGATGATGCGGTCGGCCGCGCGGATGGTCGACAGCCGGTGCGCGATCGCGATGATGGTGACCTTGCCGCGCAGTTCCTCCAGCGCTTCCTGCACGGTCTGCTCGGTGGCGCTGTCGATGCGCGAAGTCGCTTCGTCCAGCAGCAGGATGCGCGGCTCGCCCGCCAGCGCGCGCGCGACCGCCAGCAGCTGCTTCTGGCCCGAGGACAGGCGCGAGCCGCCTTCGCCCAGCTGGGTCTCGTAACCCTGTTCCAGCGCCGCGATGAAACCGTGCGCATGGGCCGCGCGCGCCGCCGCTTCGATGCGGGCCATCGACAAGCCGCGCCCCATGTCGATGTTCTCGCGCGCGGTCGCCGCCAGGATGAAGGGATCCTGCGGCACCAGGCCCACCTCGCTGCGGAAGCGCTCGTTGCCGATCGAGGCCAGCGGCAGGCCGCCGATCTCGATGCTCCCCTGGTCCGGCGTGTAGTAGCGCAGCAGCAGCGAGAGCAGGGTCGACTTGCCGCTGCCGGTATGGCCGACGATGCCGAAGAAGGCGCCCTGCGGGATGTCGAGCGAGAGCTCGTGCAGGACGCGCTGGCCTTCCACATAGGCGAAGTTCAGGTCGCGCACCCGCACCGCCGGCGCCCGCGCGTCAAAAGCCGCCTCGTTGCCGACGCGCCCCTGCGCGTGTTCGGCCGCCCCGGCTTCGTCGAGCAGGGTCGAGACGCGTGCGGTGGCGACCACCGCCTGCTGCAGGCCGCTGAACTGCATGGTGATCTGGATCAGCGGCTCGACCACCCGCGCGATGTAGCTGATGAAGGCGTACAGCACGCCCACTTCCACCGCGTTCAGCTGGCGCTGGCCGAAGCCGTAGATCACGATGGTGAGCAGCACCACGTTGAGCAGATCGAGGGCCGGACGCAGCAGGAAGGCGTTGGCCTTCAGCTCGGCCAGGCGCGCCTTGCGGTGCGAGCGGTTGGTGTGCAGGAAGCGCTCGCCGAAGCGCCCCTGCGCATTGCTGGCCTGCAGGACGCTCATGCCGCCGATCGATTCCGCCATCTGGCCGTTGATGTCGCTGCGCAGGGCGCGGGCGCGCGTGACGGCCGGCGCCGACAGGCGCTGGTAGAGCCAGACGATGCCGACCACCGCCGGCACCAGGGCCAGCACCACCAGCATCAGGCGCCAGTCGAGCCAGGCCATCGCCGTCAATGTTCCGACCAGCACGATGCTCGAATCGAGCATCACGAACAGCACCTGGATGTAGAGGGTCTTGACCGCCTCGGTGTCGTTGGTCACGCGGCTCACCAGCTGGCCGGTGATGGCACGGTCGAAAAACGCCATCGGCAGGCGCAGCACGTGGCCGTAGACCCATTCGCGCAGGCGCCGCACCGAGCGCATCGCCAGGCCCGACAGGCGGATCAGCTGCAGGTAGCGGATCCAGGACGAGGCCCAGCCGGTGATCACCAGGCCGCCGAGCAGCAGCGACATGCGCGGCCAGTCGAGGTTGCGGGTCAGGAGGTGGTCGTCGATCAGGGCCTTGCCGAGCAGGGGGCCGAGCACTTCGAGGGCGGCGGCGATCACCAGCCAGAAGGTGGCCCAGTACAGATGGCGGCGGTCGGGGTGGGCGGCGCGGCGCAGCAGGCCGGCGGCCTGCGCGGTCTGCGCGCGCATCGGGACCGGGGTGGTATCACTCTGCATCGATGCTGGCCTCCAGTTGTTGATAGCGCCACTGGCTGGCATACCAGCCGTCGAGCAGCAGCAGTTCGTCGTGGGTGCCGGATTCGACGACCCGGCCTTCGCGCAGCACCACGATGTGGTCGGCCCCGGCCACCGCCGACAGCCGGTGGCTGGCGATGATGGCGGCGCGTTCGGGCCTGGCCGCGCGCAGCTCGTCCAGGTGTTCCAGGATCCGGGTTTCGGTGCCGGTGTCCACCGCCGACAGGGCATCGTCGAGCAGCAGCAGCGCGCTGTCGGCCAGCAGGGCGCGCGCGATCGCCACGCGCTGGCGCTGGCCGCCCGACAGGGTGATGCCTTTTTCGCCCACCGGCGTGTCGTAGCCGTAGGGGAAGCGCAGGATGTCGTCGTGGATCGAGGCCATCCTGGCCGCGTCCTCGATCTCGGCGCGCGAGGCGCCCGGGCGGGCCAGGGCGATGTTCTCGGCGATCGTCGCCGAGAACAGGAAGGATTCCTGGGGCACCCAGCTCATCGCCGCGCGCAGGGCGTCCAGCCGGTAGCTTTCCAACGGATGGCCGGCCCAGGTGACGCTGCCGCGCTGCGGCGTGGCCTGGCGCAGCAGCACCCGCAGCAGGGTCGACTTGCCGGCGCCGGTCGGGCCGACCAGGCCCAGGGTCTGGCCCGGCTCCACCCGCACCGACACGCCGTCGAGGGCAGGGTGCCCGGCCTCGCCGTAGGCGAAGCTGACGCCATCGAGCACCAGCGCGCCGCGGCCCACCTGCTCGAACGTGCCGCTGTCTTCCACCGTGAGCGGCGCGTCGAGCAGCGGCTGCAGGCGCGCCAGGCCGGCGCGTCCGCGCTCGATCAGCGACAGCACCCAGCCGGCCGCGAACATCGGCCAGATCAGCTGGCCCAGGTACATCGAGAAGCTGGTGAGCGCGCCCACCGTCAGCTGGCCGTTCCAGACCAGGTAGCCGCCCAGGCCCAGGGTCAGGCCGGTGGCCGCCGTCAGGGTCAGGCCGACCGCCGGTTCGTAGGCCGCTTCCCAGCGCTGGGCATCGAGGCTGGCGTCGGCCGCCTTGCCGGCCAGTTCGCTGAACTGGGAAGCGCTGCGCTCCTCCAGGCCGAGGGCGCGCAGGGTGCGCACGCCCGACAGCGATTCCTGCACGTGGTCGTTGAGCGCCGAGAAGCGCTTGAGCGCATCGGCTTCCGCCGTGTGCACCTGGCGCGAGATGCGCCAGAACGCGAAGGCCATCAGCGGGAAGGGCAGCAGGGCGACGCCGGCCAGGCGCGCATCGACCCCGAGGGTCATGATGCCCAGCACCATGACCAGGGTCAGGGTGCCGTCGAAGCCGGCCAGCATCGCTTCGCCGGCCGCCATCTCGATGGCGTCGATGTCGTTGGTGGCGAGCGCCATCAGGTCGCCGGTGCGCTGGCGCTGGTAGAAGCCCGGCCCTTGCGCGGCCAGGCGCGCGTACAGGCGCGTGCGCAGCTCGACGCCCAGGTTGTAGGCGGCCGAATACAGGCGGATGCGCCAGCCGACCCGCAGCACATAGATGGCCAGGCCCAGGCCGAGCAGCTGGGCCAGCCCGAGCAGCAGCGCGTCCTGGTCGAGGTTCTGGGCGGCCAGTCCGTCGACCAGGGCGCCGACCTTGCGCGGAATCAAGACCGTGCAGATGGCGACGCCGGCCAGCATGAAGGCCGACGACACATAGGCATGCCAATGCCGGCGGACGAAGCCGCCGATCAGCCTTGCGAGACTCATGTTGTTCCTTGAGATTGGTGCGGCCCGCACTATTGAATCGCACAAAAACACTAGCGGGCCGAAGCCCGCTAGTGTAGTCGCTTTGCTAAGCGGACGCAGCCGCGTCCGTGCTGCAAGTTTATTTCTTGCGCTTGGGCGCGGCCGCGGCGGGGACCAGCTTCGGTGCCTGGGCGCCAGCGTCCTTGGCCAGCTCGGCCACCGGTGCCGCGGCAGGATGGGGCACGGCGGCCGCGCGCGCCGCGCCCTTGCCGGCCGCCTTGGCGATGGCGCTCGGTTCGGCCACCGGAAGCGGCTCGGCGGCCAGCGCTTCCGTGTCTGCTTCAAACGTGGCCGAAGCGTCGGCCACGACCACCGGTTCGGTCACGGGAGCGAACGCGGACACCGGGTGCGCCGCCGGCACGGCAGGCTCGGCGATGGATTCGACGGCCGCCGCTGTCGCGGCCTGGACCTCGGCGACGCCGCGCTCGACCACTTCCACGGTCTCGATGGCCTGCGGCGCCGACAGCGCCTGTGGGCGCACGGCATGCGGGCGCACGCCGGCGGCGATGCCGAGCAGTTCGCGGCCATAGGCGAACAGGCTGCGGAAACCTTCCTCGGCCTGGCCGCCAAGGCTGAGCACATCGCGTGGGTCGCGCGAGTTCATCAGTGCGAACGAGGCGCCCAGCGAACGCTGGACGGCGTCGCGCGAGACCGCCATGTTGAGGGCGGCCACGCGGCTGGCGCTCTCGAGGGTCTGGGTGGCGATGGCATTGAAGAAATCGAACTGCGCGTCGAACTGGGCCTTGCGTACTGCGGAAAACTGGTCGCTGATTGAAGTCATGAGATTTCCTTGTCAGTCATTTTATGGCGCACTGCAATATAACTAGTGTAGCCATGAATGGCCGGTGTTGCAAACCACTTATTGTGTTCTTTAGTTATAGAAATCTTGCGTTGCAGCATTATTGACCCATGTGGAATTTGCTTGACCGTCCAGTCTTCCAGGAAATGGTTACAATCGGAGGGACAAAAGGAGGAGCGCGCATGGATCTCGTGATTCGCAACGCCACCCTGCCGGACGGCAGCCGCGGCATCGACATCGGCATCAACGGCGAACGCATCGTGGCCGTGGAAAAGCGCCTGGGTGCGCAGGGCGCGCGCGAGATCGACGCCGACGGCGACCTGGTCAGCCCGCCGTTCGTGGATGCGCACTTCCACATGGATTCCACCCTCAGCTTCGGGCTGCCGCGGGTGAACCGCAGCGGCACCCTGCTCGAAGGGATCCGCCTTTGGGGAGAGCTGAAACCCCAGCTGGCGCAGGATGCCATCGTCGAGCGCGCCTTGCGCTACTGCGACTGGGCGGTGGCGCGCGGCCTGCTGGCGATCCGCACCCACGTCGACGTCTGCGATGACCGCCTGCTGGCCGTCGAAGCGCTGCTGGAAGTGCGCTGCCAGGTGGCGCCCTACCTCGACCTGCAACTGGTCGCCTTTCCCCAGGACGGCCTGCTGCGCAGCCCGGGGGCCTTCGACAACCTGAAACGCGCGATCGCAATGGGCGTGGACGTGGTCGGCGGCATTCCGCACTTCGAGCGCACCATGGCCGAAGGAAGCGAATCGATCCGCCTGCTGTGCGAGTTCGCCGCCCAGCAGGACCGGCGCGTGGACATGCACTGCGACGAGACCGACGACCCGATGTCGCGCCACATCGAGACCCTGGCGTCCGAAACCCGGCGCCTGGGCATGCAGGGCCTGGTGGCCGGCTCGCACCTGACCTCGATGCACTCGATGGACAACTACTATGTGAGCAAGCTGCTGCCCCTGATCGCGGAAAGCGGCGTCGCGGCGATCGCCAATCCGCTCATCAACATCACCCTGCAGGGCCGCCACGACACCTACCCGAAGCGGCGCGGCATGACCCGGGTGCCGGAACTGCTGGCGGCCGGCGTGGACGTCGCCTTCGGCCACGATTGCGTGCTCGATCCCTGGTACGGCATGGGCTCGGGCGACATGCTGGAAGTGGCGCACATGGGACTGCACGTGGCGCAGATGACCGGGGTGGAGGCGATGCACCAGTGCTTCCTGGCGGTCACCGAGACCCCGGCGCGCATCCTCGGCCTCGAAGGCTATGGACTGGCGCCGGGCTGCTGGGCCGACCTGGTGCTGCTGGACGCTGGCTCCACGATCGAAGCGATCCGCCTGCGCGCGGCGCGCAAGCTGGTAGTGCGGCGCGGCGCCGTGGTGGCCGAGGCGCCATCTGCCCGGGTGAGCCTGCACCTGCCCGGACGGCCCGCCGCCACCGACTTCCGGATGCCGCAGCAGGGCGCGGCATATGATCGAAAACCTGCGCACGATTCGTGAACGTGCTGACAATTTGGAGCTAGAATAGAACGCTTTCAAGTTCGGTCAATACGCTTCCGACAGCCGTGAAAGACATCCAGATCCGCCCTGCCGGCGAGCAAGATTTCGATGCGATGTGGAACATCTTCTGCGCCCACGTCGCGGCCGGCGAAACCTATCCCTTCACCACCGCCACCACGCGCGAGGCCGGCCACGCCTACTGGCTCGGCCCCGAGGTGACCGCCTTCGTCGCGGCCAGCGGGACGCGCGTGCTCGGCATGTACCGCCTGGTGCAGAACCAGGTCGGGCGCGGCCACCACGTGGCCAATGCGTCCTACATGGTCAGCCCCTCGGCGCAGGGGGCCGGCGTCGGGCGCCTGCTCGGCGAGCACAGCCTGCTCGAGGCGCGCCGCCAGGGCTATCTGGCCATGCAGTTCAACTATGTCGTGAGCACCAATACCGCCGCCATCCGGCTGTGGAAGAAGCTCGGTTTCTCGATCGTCGGCACCCTGCCCAAGGCCTACCGCCACAAGCGCCTCGGCTACGTGGACGCCTACGTCATGTACCAGCTGCTGCAGGACCCCGACCACTGGCCGACGGCGGACGCGTGAGGCCGCACCCGCGCGAAGTCCTGCGTACCGAACGCCTGCGCCTGCGCCTGGCCGACACGGGCGACGCACCGGTGTTCCTGGAACTGTTCAACGATCCCGCCTTCATCAGGCATATCGGCGACCGCGGCGTGCGCAGCCTCGCCGCGGCGGTGCAAGCGATCGAGGACGGGCCGATGGCGATGCAGCGCACGCGCGGCCATTCCATGTACCTGGTCGAAGCCTGCGGGGAGGGCGGCGAGGCGGTGCCGGTCGGCCTGTCCGGCCTGATCAAGCGCGAGGCGCTGGAAGACGTCGACCTCGGCTACGCCTTCCTGGCGCGCCACCGCGGCCGGGGCTATGCCTTCGAAGCCGCCCGGGCCGTGGTCGCGCATGCGCGCACGCTCGGCATCGCGCGGCTGGCGGCCATCACCACGCCGGGCAACGCCCCCTCGATCGCGCTGCTGCTCAGGCTGGGGATGCGCTTCGTCGGAATGCGAACCGTGGTGGCGGGCGAGCCCGCACTGAACCTGTACCGGATGGACTTGCCGGAGGCGCGTTAGCGCACCTTGTGCGGCGCGGCGGTGGTGGTAGGATTGCCTGCACCTCCACCAACCGATCAAGCGAACCGTCGATGCCGATCACCGAGCCACGCCCCGATGCGCCGTTTTTCATCGTCCTCAACGCCGGTTCCGGCCATTCCGAGACCGAACTGAGGCGCTCGACCATCGAGAGCGTGCTGGCCTCCTCCGGCCGCAGTTGCGCCTTGGAATTGGTCGACGATCCGTCCGAACTGGCCGGGAAGGCGCGCGCCATGGCGGCGCGCGCCACGGCCGAAGGCGGCATCCTGGTGGCGGCGGGCGGCGACGGCACCATCAACACGGTGGCGCATGAAGCCGTGCTGGCGGGCTGCCCGTTCGGCGTCTTGCCGCAAGGAACATTTAACTATTTTGGCCGTACCCACGGCATTCCCGAAGACCTGGCCGAGGCCGTCTACGCGCTGCTGCGGGCGACGCTGCAGCCGGTGCAGGTAGGGCTGCTCAACAACAAGATTTTCCTCGTCAATGCCAGCGTCGGCCTGTACCCGAAACTGCTCGAGGAGCGCGAGCACGACAAGCGCCACTATGGGCGCAGCCGCGTCGTCGCGTTCTTCTCGGCCATCAAGATGGCGCTGCGTCCGCACCGGCACCTGCGCATCACGCTCGAACTCGACGGCAAGGAGCGCCGCCTGCGGACTACAACCTTGTTCGTAGGGAATAATCGCCTGCAGCTGGAGCAGGTCGGGATGCGCGACGGCCTGATCGAGGCGGTGGAGGACGGGCAACTGGTCGGCATCGCCCCGCGGCCGATGGGCAAGCTGGGCCTGCTGCGCCTGCTGGTGCGCGGCATGCTGGGGCGCCTGGGCGACGACGACGAGGTCGAAGCTTTTGCCTTCAAGCGCCTGCTGGTGCGCACGCCCTCGGTCTACGGCCGCAAGCGCATGAAGGTCGCGGCCGACGGCGAGGTGGAGACGATGGCCATGCCGCTCGAGTTCCGCGTGCTGGAAGGGCGGCTGCTCCTGATGACGCAGGGACCGTCGCGCAAGGAAGCGCGGCCGGTCCCCGGCGCGGCCGAAGCCGCCTGATTATGCACCTCGGGGTTTCGTAGGGTGGTCGGCTCTGCCGACCGCGCGTTCAACTGCCAGAAGCTTCGTCGCAGCGCATAGCGGAGCTGAACGCGCGCACGGCAAAGCCGTGCACCCTACGTTAATTCGTCCTGAGCAGGCGGACCCCATAGATGTCGAAGCGGTTCGACGGTCCCGTGAGGCCACCCGCCGCGCTGAAGCTGCTATTGCTGTCGAGATAGCTCATATTGTAGAAGTCGCTCATCTCGATGCGGTAGCTGCCGCGCCCCAGGCGCGCCGCCAGCGGCGTCGAATACACGCTGGGGGTATTCGCCTTCGTCAGCGGCGCATGCGGCAACTGCACCACACCCTGCGCCACGATCCGGCCGCGCCCGTCCTTCACGGCCAGCCACTTCACGCCGCCGCTGATGCCCAGGTTCACCTGGTTGGCCGCGTTGTGGTAACGGACCTGCACCTGGTAGTTGCCGGCCGCGGGGATGGCGATGCGGTCGACGGCGAAGCGGTCGCCCGGCCGGCCCCAGGCTTGCAGGCGCGGGCTCGGGAAGCGGGCAGTCGGCGCAACCGGCTTCAGGTTGGAGACGGTGCGCGCATCGGTGACGGCGATCTCGATGCCGGCGTCGACGCAGCGCGGGGCGCTGTGGTGGCTGCGGTTGTTGCTGGCCGCGGCCTGCGCTTCCACCGCATAGCAGCCGAAGGCGTTCGCGGATCGATCGATCCAGCTGCCCGCAGGCAGGCCCTCGGCCACGCGCTTGCCGTCGCGGTACACGCTGTAGCTCACGCCTTGTTCCTCCGGGGCGCCCGCGATCTGCAGCGTCACGCCCTTGGCGTCGCGCTTCAATGCCGCGATCGTGGGTTCGCGCGGGCCGAAGGTGGCGCCGCCGTCCGCGTACGGATCGTCCTTCACGCGGCGGATGTCCTGCTGCCCGGGCGCCAGCCGGCCGAGCACGATCTCGACCTGGTTCCGGTCCTGGAGCCGCGCAAGGGGAATGCTGTCGCCGCTTGCCTGGCCATTCAGCAGGACCTGGTCGACCAGGTAGTAGCCGTCTGCCCGGCTTGCCGCCGGCAGCCGCAGGCGTACGTCGACGCGCTTGCCGTGCAGGCGCAGATCGTGCAGGGCGATCTCGTTCGATGCCGCGAACATCTCGCGGCGCAATCTGGCGGTGACGAAGGGGCGCAAGGCCAGCGCATCGTCCTGGAGCGATACCCCGAACACCTCGCCCACCACCATGCCCAGATAGGCTCCCACGGACCACAGCTGGCGCCGCGAGTTGATCACCGGCCCGATCAGGTTCGGCTTGCGTTCGTCGAGCAGCAGCGGCTGGCCGGACAGCCACTCGAGGTTCTCCATGTTCGACATGTTCAGGGCCGCGCCGCGCATCAGCGAGTCGTAGGCCGCATCGGCCACCGCCACGTTCTTCGCGTGGGTGGCCGCCCGCAGGCCGTAGCCCGTGACGAAGGGCCACAGGGCGCGGTTGTGGTAGACCGGCATGTCCGGCTGCTGCGGCCAAATGACCGGCGCGCCCATCGGCCCGTGCGGGTAGCGCGCCAGGATCGAGCGCGCGCGTTCCTCGCTGGCGACGCCGCTGATGATGGCGAGCGACTGGCCGAGCCAGTCGAACTTGTGCATCGGCGCGCCGTCGAAGTGACCGGCGGTCAGGCTGCTGTACATGCCGGCATCGTCCAGCCAGAGCTGGGAATTGATGGCGCGGGTCAGCGCGTCTGCCCACTTGGCGTAGCGCTCCGCCCGGGCCTGGTCGCCTTGCCCGCGCGCCAGGGTCGATGCCAGCTTCAGGGCCTGGACGTGGCCGACGTTGGTCGACAGCGACTTCGAGGTCGACATGAAGGCCAGTTCGCCCGGGATCCACGACGCGTAGCTCTGGTCGCGCCAGTCGAGGAAGGACTGCTCGCCCATGTACAGGCCGGTCTTCGCATCGAAGGCGGCGATGCGGTCGTTCTCGATCGTGTTGACGAGCGCCGGCAGCGCGCGCCGTGCGAACGCGGCGCGTTCCCGGGCGGGCAGGGCGCGCAGGGTTTCCTCGGCCGCGAAGGCCCAGGTGACGCGGTCGGTGCTGACCGGCCAGCTGCCGCCGCTGCCGGTGTCCTGCACGATCTGCAGGCCGTCCTCAGTTGCGTCACCCTTGCCGGCGACCTGGGGCGCGACCGGCACGCCCTTGCGCCAGCCGGACAGCTTGAATTCGAGCGAGTTGCGCACCCGCTGCGGGTCGAGCAGGGCCAGGCCCAGGTCGGCCGCATACGACAGGTCGCGGGTCCACACGTAGTGCCACTTCTCGCCGGTCGCGAAGCACTCGCAGGCGATGGCGGCGCCGCCGTTGTAGTTGCCGTCGCGGATATGGCTGACCGAGTCCTGGCGCATCTCGGCGCCGGCCAGCGCGAACAGGGCATCGAAGGCCAGGTTGCCGGTGCGGATGCGCGGCAGGCCGGGCTGCTCGGCGTAGTCGCTGTGCTGTGGGCCGGGATCGCGCAGGCTCAGGGTGGTGGAGTGGACATAGCGGCGCAGCGGCGCACCGGGGTCGGGCGAGGAGAAGCGCGCCGTTTCCCGTTTGCCGTCCCAGGTCGGCCACTGGAGCGTCGCGACGGCGGCGTGCCCGGCGTGCGGGTCGGCGGTGCCTGCCGCCTGCGGCGTGTCCAGGCGCAGCACGCGCAGGCTCGGCGCGGCCGGGTTGGAGGCGTCCACCGTGAAGCGGTAGGTGCCGGTGCGGCGCACGAACAGGTAGTCTTCCGGGCCGGCCTGGGTCGCGAGCCGGTAGGGCGTGTTCGGCGCCACCGTCACGCTCTTGTTGGCATCAAGCACCCACTCGTCGCTCCAGTCGCGGCTGCCCACCTTGAATGCATGGTTGCCGGGACTGACCAGGATGTCGGCCTCGTAGACGCCCTGGCCCTTGTGGGCGAGCGCGTTGTCGGTACCCCAGCCGTTGAAGGCGCCGCGGATGTACAGTTCCTTGTCCTGTGCGCTCGCGCCCAGGCAGGCCAGGAAGGCGGCGGTGGCCAGCAGGCTGCGCTTCATTGTGCCGCCTCCAGTTCCAGGATCAGGCTTGCCTTTGCCGGCAGGCGCAGCTCCTTGCCCAGCTCGAAACGCTTGCCGCTCAGGACATCGACGCCGCCCGGCACCCCGGCCAGCATCTCGCGGAAGCGGTGGGTGTCCAGCACCATCTCCTTCGGGTTGTTGTTGAAGGCGACCAGCACCTTCTTGTCGTCGTCGTAGCGGAAGTAGACATAGGTATTGTCGCGCGGGCCGTAATGCATCAGCTTGCCGCTGTGGATCACCGGCTGGCCCTTGCGCCAGTTGGCCAGCTTGCGCACCAGCTCCTGGGCCGCGCGCTGCTGCGCCGTGAGGCCCTTGCCGGTGAAGGCGTCGACCCGGTCGCCGGCCCAGCCGCCGGGGAAGTCGCGGCGGTAGCTGGCGTCGTCGCGCTCGCCGGTGGCGCTGGTCATCAGGATCTCGTCGCCGGTGTACAGCTGCGGGATGCGCGGCATCGTCATCAGGAACACCATCATCATCCGGTAGCGGTCGAAGTCTTCGCCCAGTTCGCTCCAGATGCGCGCGACGTCGTGGTTGGCCTCGAACAGCACCAGGTTGCCCGGTTCCGGGTACAGGTAGTCGAGCGAGAGCGTCTCGTAGACGTCGGTGAAGACGTCGCCGCCCTTGTTGTCGCTGAGTGCCGTGCGCATGGCTTCGGCCAGCGGGAAGTCCATCAGGCTCGGGGTGGAGGCCGAATAGCCGTCGAAGTTCTGCTTGCCGCGCTGCCAGCGCGCCACCACTGGCACCAGCTTGCTCCATTCTTCGCCGACCATGTTCAGCTTCGGGTACTCGGCCATCAGGCGCCGCGTGTATTCGCTCAGGAAGGCGCCGTCCGAATAGCCGAAGGTATCGATCCGCAGTCCCGACAGGCCGGCATACTCGATCCACCAGATGTTGTTCTGGATGAGGTAGTTCGCCACCAGCGGGTTCGACTGGTTCAGGTCGGGCATGGTCTCGACGAACCAGCCGCGCGTGAAGTTGTCGGCGTCTTCCTTCGAGGCGTACGGGTCCTGCACGGCGACGCGGTGGTGCTGGGTGGGCACGAACTTGCCGCCGTAGTTGACCCAGTCCGGGGTCGGCAGGTCCTTCATCCACCAGTGCGAGCTGCCGATGTGCGACAGCACCACGTCCTGGATCAGGCCGATGCCGCGCTTCTTCGCCTCCTGCGACAAGCGGCGGAAGTCCTCGTTGCTGCCGTAGCGCGGATCGATGCGGTAATGGTCGGTGGCGGCGTAGCCGTGGTAGGAGTAGGCCGGCATATTGTTCTCGACCAGCGGCGTCGGCCACAGCTGGGTAAAGCCCATGCGCTGGATGTAGTCGAGGCGCTTGACGATGCCCTGGATGTCGCCGCCGTGACGGCCCGAGCCGTCCGCACGGTTTGCCTTCTCCAGCGTGTCCGGGGTGCTGTCGTTGCCGGGGTCGCCGTTGGCGAAGCGGTCCGGCATGACCTGGTAGATCGCGTCGCTGCTGTCGAAGCCGCGGCGCTGGGCTGAGCCGGGCTCGCGCGCCAGCAGCTGGTAGGCGTAGCTGGCCTGGCGGCCCGCGCCCTTGAACACGATGTCGAACTTGCCCGGCCGTGCTTCCTCGCCGATCTCGAGGTCGATGAACAGGAAGTTCCTGCTGGGGACCCGGGTCACCGAGGCGATGCGCACACCCGGATAGGCGAGGGCAGGCTCCAGGTCCGCGATGCGCTCGCCGTGCACCATCAGCTGCAAGCCCTTGTGCTGCATGCCGGTCCACCAGAAGGGCGGCTCCATGTGGGCGATCGCGGGAGACTGGGCCTGGGCGGCAAAGGGGCTCAGGGCGGCACTGCCGACCAGCAAGGTGGCGAAGAAAAGTTTCATGGGTATCTGGGCTTCTCTCCGCCACCTGTATGCGGCTTGAATACGCCTGCGTAGTCAGACTACAGTTTGCAGCCGAATCAGGAGGAGAGAGTAGTGCCGCGCTTGGTTGTGTTGCGGCGAGAATACTATGAAGCGACTACATGGTACAAATACATTGCCTGTTCGGAATCTAGTCAAAGTACAGATTCGTCAGTTCAAATAATTTTTCTGTAAGGAATTTTTCTGGTTTTTCTCGGCTTTCCGGTCCCCAAGCGTGCACCGGCATGGTGCATCTTTCCGCCCGGATGCTGCCTAAGAGTGCATTTGTAGTCCGACTACAGTGGTTTATATGCATCCTTGTAGCCCAAATACAACGGAAAAGCCGTGCTCTGCTGCCGATTTTCGGAAAAACGTGCCATTATCGTAGTAACAAGCAACTCCCGTTGACAGTGCATCTAGTTTTAATACAGAATCCTTGACAGAACGTCCAAAGACGTTTGCTTGAGGCTGGCGTGCAGCTGCCTGTCGCGCTGTAGTTTCGGGAAAAAATTATTGTGTCTTTATTGAGGGGACAAATGAATATCTTCGCAACCAAGCGCGCTGGTGAGCCGGCCCGCCTTGCATTCCAGCTGAGCCCGGTTGCCGCCGGCTGCGCAGTCTTCCTGTCCGTGTTCGCGGGCAGCGCCTACGCGCAAGCGACCGCGCAGGACAACACCACCACGACCACCAGCGCCACGTCGAGCGTCGCCACCCAGCCGAATTCGGCCGAGCAGGCGGCTGCCGCCGCCGAGCCGACGCCTGCGGGCGCCACTGCGAACGTCCAGCCGGGCGTCGCCACCGTCCAGGTGACCGGTATCCGCCGCGGCATCGAAGCGGCCATCTCGATCAAGAAGAATTCCAGCTCGATCGTCGAAGCCATCTCGGCCGAAGACATCGGCAAGCTGCCGGACCAGAGCGTCGCCGATTCGATCTCGCGCCTGCCGGGCGTGTCGGCCCAGCGCGGCCGCAGCTCGGGCAAGTCCTCGGACATCTCGGTGCGCGGCCTGGCGCCGAGCTTCAACGGCACCCTGCTGAACGGCCGCGAAATGGCCTCGACCGGCAACGCCCGCTCGCCTGAGTTCGACCTGTTCCCGGCCGAACTGATGGGTTCCATCGTCATGTACAAGACCCCGGACGCCAGCGTCATCGGCCAGGGCCTGGCCTCGACCATCGACCTGCGCACCGTGCAGCCGCTGGACTTCGGCAAGCGCACCGTCGCCGTCAGCTACAAGAAGACCCGCCTGGGCGTGAAGCACCCGGACGGACTGCCGGAAGGCGACGGCAAGCGCGCCACCCTGTCGTACATCGACCAGTTCGCGAACCGCACCATCGGCGTGGCCATGGGCTTCACCCGCTACGAAGAGACCGGCGGCGGCCAGACCACCTTCAACTCCTGGGGCACCGCGGAGATGGACTTCAACGGTGGCAAGGTCAAGACCCCGGGCGGCTTCGGCTACGACACCGTGACCGATTCGCACGAGCGTGACGGCGCGTTTGCCTCGCTGCAGTTCCGTCCGAATAAAAACTTCAAGTCGACCGTCGACCTGTTCTACTCGGCCGGCGAAACCGGCCAGAAGAAGACCGGCTTCGAAGGCGGCGTCGCCTACAACGGCGGCGGCGCCTACGAGCTGCCGCACGTGCTGAGCGCGGCGACCGTGTCGAACGGCGTCGCCACCAGCGGCACCCTGAGCAACTGGAAAGGCGTGGTGCGTAACCACTACGAAGGCGCGGAAGACGACCTCAAGACCATCGGCTGGAACAGCGAGCTGAAGATCGCCGACTGGACCACCAGCGCCGACCTGACCTGGTCGAAGGCGACCAAGCTGGGCTCGCGCTACGAGACCACCGCCGGTCTGGCCGGCCGCGCCCAGGACACCCTGCGCTACACCAACTTCAACGGCAGCAACGTCACCGAAGTGAAGTACACCCCGGGCTCGAACTACGCCGACGCCGGCGTCGCGCGCCTGACCGACGTGATGGGCTGGTCGGGCGGCGAAGGCTCGCCGCAGGCAGGCTACCTGGCCCAGCCTTACGTGGAAGACACCGTCAAGGCCGTGCGCCTGACCGCCAAGCGCGGCCTCGAATGGGGTCCGCTGACCGGCGCCAGCTTCGGCTTCAACCACACCTCGCGCGACAAGGCGCGCACCGGCGACGAAGGTCGCCTGGTGATCAAGGGTGGCGCCGGCCCGTACGCGGCCGTGGCGATGCCGGGCGGCGTGGCTGCCCAGGCCGGCAATTCGGGCTTCAACGTGCTGTCGTGGGATCCGCGCGGCTCGCTCGGTTCGGTCTACGAACTGGCGCAGAAGGTCGACGCCGACATCTACAACAAGTACTGGGACGTGCGCGAGCGCATCAACACCGCCTACGTGATGGGTGACCTGGAAGGCGAGATGTTCGGCCTGGGCTACCGCGGCAACGTCGGCCTGCAGGCGATCCACACCAACCAGACCGGCGGCGGCTACGTCATCGACAAGGCCCGTTGCGTCGGCAACACCGCGCAGACCTGCCCGGCGCAGCGCGTGAGCGAAAGCGACAGCTACTGGGATGTCCTGCCGAGCGCCAACCTGTCCTTCGACCTGCAGAACGAGCAGATGGTCCGCCTCGGCCTGGCCAAGGTGGTCTCGCGCGCCAACCTGGACGACCTGCGCGCCGGCCAGAACTTCGGCCTGGCATCGCAGGGCGTGTCGATCCTGACCGGTTCGGGCGGCAATCCGCAGTTGAAGCCGTTCCGCGCCAAGGCATTCGACCTGTCGTACGAGAAGTACTTCGGCAACAAGGGCTACATCAGCGCCGCCTACTTCTACAAGAAGCTCGACAGCTACATCATCCGCGTGCCGCGCATGTACGACTATCGTCCGTACATCACGCCGACCACCCCGCTGCCGCTGACCGGTCCGTACGCCGGCTCGACCATGGGCCTGTTCACCCAGCCGGTCAACGGCGACGGTGGCAACCTGAAGGGCTTCGAGCTGGCCGTGAACGTGCCGTTCTCGATGCTGACCCAGTACCTGGACGGCTTCGGCGTGATGGTCAACCACTCGGACACGAAGAGCAGCGTGAACCTGCCGGAAACGGGCTTTGCCAACGTGAACGGCGACATGACCAGCATCCCGCTGCCGGGCCTGTCGCGCAAGGTGACCAACCTGCGCCTGTACTACGAGAAGAACGGCTTCCAGATCGCCGCCGCGGCGCGCAAGCGTTCGAGCTTCCTGGGCCAGGTCTCGGACTTCCAGGACAACGCGCAGCTCACCTTTATCAAGGGTGAGACCATCGTCGACCTGCAGGCGTCGTACGAGATCCAGCGCGGTTGGCTGAAGGGCGTGAGCCTGTATGCCCAGGCGCAGAACTGGAACAACGCACCGTTCCTCGAGTTCACCGACGACGAGAACAACCCGTCGAACCGCCGCGCCTACGGCCGTACCTACCACTTCGGCGCCAGCTACAAGTTCTGAGCTGGGCTGAACTGAGGTAAAGTAACGACCCCTGCCGGGCACTTGCCTGTCAGGGGTCGTTTTTCGTAGGGTGGACGGCTGGGCCGTCCGCGCGTTCAACAAGTGGCGGCGCCGCTACTGCGCAAGCCGGAGCTGAACGCGCGGTCGGCAGAGCCGACCACCCTACAAAACCAGTGGGTAACTACATGCACAACGAACCAATCAAGGACATCGTCATCGTCGGCGGCGGCACCGCCGGCTGGATGACCGCGGCGGCGCTGTCGACCATCCTCAACGGCCGCTACAACATCCGCCTGGTCGAGTCGGACGAGATCGGCATCGTCGGCGTCGGCGAAGCGACCATCCCGATGATCCAGCGCTTCAACCGCGTGGTCGGCATCGACGAGAACGAATTCATGCGCGAGACCCAGGGCAGCTTCAAGCTGGGGATCGAGTTCGTCAACTGGGGCCGGCTGGGCGAACGCTACATGCACGGCTTCGGGCGCCTGGGCCAGGACCTGGCCACGCTGCCCTTCGACCAGTACTGGCAGAAGATGCGCCGCCTGGGCAAGGCCGCGCCGCTCGAGGAATATTCGATCACGCGCATGGCCTCGAAGGCCAACAAATTCATGCCGGCGCGCTTCGACGTCCCGAATTCGCCGCTGCGCGACATCGCCCATGCCTACCACTTCGACGCCAGCCTGTACGCGAAGTACCTGCGCAAGCTGTCGGAGGCGCGCGGCGTGGTGCGCATCGAAGGCAAGATTACCCGGGCGACCGTGCGCGAGCCGGACGGCCACGTCGACGCGCTCGAACTGGAAAACGGCACCCGCGTCGAGGGCGAGCTGTTCATCGACTGCTCGGGCTTCCGCGGCCTCTTGATCGAACAGCTTCTTGAAACCGGCTACGAGGACTGGTCGCGCTGGCTGCCGGCCGACCGCGCGCTGGCCGTGCCCTGCGAATCGGCGCCGGTCATCACGCCGTACACCCGCTCGACGGCGCACAAGTCGGGCTGGCAGTGGCGCATCCCGCTGCAGCACCGCACCGGCAATGGCCACGTGTACTGCAGCCGCTTCATCAGCGACGACGAAGCCGCCGCTACCCTGCTGGCCAACCTGGATGGCCGGGCGCTGGCCGAGCCGCGCCTCATCCGGTTCCAGACCGGCATGCGCAAGCTCGCCTGGAACCGCAACGTGGTGGCGCTGGGCCTGGCCAGCGGCTTCCTGGAGCCGCTCGAGTCGACCAGCATCCACCTGATCCAGTCCGGCATCCAGCGCCTGCTCGACTTCTTCCCGGACCGCGGCTGGAGCGCCGTC
Organism: Massilia varians; assembly: GCF_027923905.1. NCBI lineage: Bacteria > Pseudomonadati > Pseudomonadota > Betaproteobacteria > Burkholderiales > Oxalobacteraceae > Massilia > Massilia varians. Next base: position 4,798,400 of record NZ_AP026966.1, on the reverse strand, counting down.
GACCGCGACGAGTACAACCGCCAGTCGCGCTTCGACTACGAGCGCATCCGCGACTTCATCATCCTGCACTACCACCTGAACCAGCGCACCGACTCGGAATACTGGAAAGAGTGCGCCAACATGGCGATTCCCGACACGCTGCGCCACAAGATGGACATGTACCGCGCGCACGGCCGCGTGGTCCGCGTCGACAACGAACTGTTTTCGGAAGTCGGCTGGATCCAGGTCTTCGAAGGGCAGAACATGCCGATCGACGGCTACCACCCGCTGGCCGACGCGCAGTCCGAGGAAGACATCGCCGAGTACCTCGAGAGCGTGCGCGGGGTGATCGCCAAGTGCGTCGACGTGATGCCGTCGCACAACGACTACATCGCCAAGATGTGTTCCGCCAAGAAAATGTAGCGCATACCCTGTATCATTCGCGGCCCCATGCGTGAAGGCGCATGGGGCCGCTGTTTTTTTACCACTTGGTAAAAAACAGCCCGTTCCAAATAGTGCCCGCCCTCGCTGCGCGAGAGAGTAAACTGCGGCTTTAGTATCAACTTTGAAAGCTTTGCCATGTCTGACACCCCCCTCCCGAACTTTGCCGACCTCGATCTTTCCGCGCCTGTACTCAAGGCGCTGAAGGACGTCGGCTACGAAACGCCTTCGCCGATCCAGGCCGCGACCATTCCGCTGCTGCTGGCCAACCGTGACGTGCTCGGGCAGGCCCAGACCGGCACCGGCAAGACTGCCGCGTTCGCGCTGCCGATCCTGTCGCGCATCGACATCAAGCAGGCCGCGCCTCAGGCGCTGGTGCTGGCGCCGACGCGCGAACTGGCGATCCAGGTGGCCGAAGCCTTCCAGAGCTACGCCGCCCACATCAAGGGCTTCCACGTGCTGCCGATCTACGGCGGCCAGAGCTACGGCCCGCAACTGTCGGCGCTGCGCCGCGGCGTGCACGTGGTGGTCGCCACCCCGGGCCGCGTGATCGACCACATCGAAAAGGGTTCGCTCGACCTGTCCCAGCTGAAGACCCTGGTGCTGGACGAGGCCGACGAGATGCTGCGCATGGGCTTCATCGACGACGTCGAGCACATCCTCCAGCAGACCCCGCCGGAGCGCCAGACCACGCTGTTCTCGGCCACCATGCCGCCGGCGATCAAGCGCATCGCCAAGACCTATCTGCGCGATCCGCAGGAAATCACGGTGGCCGCCAAGACCGGCACCGCCGCCAACATCACCCAGCGCTACTGGCTGGTGGCCGGCATGCAGAAGCTCGATGCGCTGACCCGCATCCTGGAAGCCGAGCCTTTCGACGGCATGATCATCTTCGCGCGCACCAAGCTCGGCACCGAAGAGCTGGCGACCAAGCTGCAGGCGCGCGGCTTCGCAGCCGTCGCCATCAACGGCGACATGGCCCAGCAGGCGCGCGAACGCACCATCGAGCAGCTCAAGAACGGCAAGATCGACATCCTGGTGGCGACCGACGTCGCCGCCCGCGGCCTCGACGTCGAGCGCATCAGCCACGTGATCAACTACGACGTGCCGTCCGACCCGGAAAGCTACACCCACCGCATCGGCCGCACCGGCCGCGCCGGCCGCAGCGGCGAAGCGATCCTGTTCATCACGCCGCGCGAGCGCGGGCTGCTCAAGGCGATCGAGCGCGCCACGCGCCAGCCGGTGGCGCCGCTGCAGCTGCCGACCGTGAAGGCGGTGAACGACGTGCGCATCGCCAAGTTCAAGGAACAGATCGCGGCCACCCTGGCCGAAGGCGGACTGGAGGTGTTCCGTTCGCTGATCGAGGAATACGAGCGCGAGCAGAACGTGCCGGCGGTGGACATCGCCAGCGCCCTGGCCAAGCTGGCGCGCGGCGACCAGCCGCTGCTGCTGGAGAAGCCGGACCGCGAGGCGCGTCCCGAGCGCGCCGATGTCGTGCCGCGCGAGCAGGGCGCATGGGAAGACCGTCCGGTGCGCGCGCCGCGCGAACCGGCCTTCAAGAAGGAGCGCGTGGTGCGCGAGGCGGAGCCGGGCATGGCGACCTTCCGCATCGAGGTCGGGCACCAGCACGGCGTCAAGCCGGGCAACATCGTCGGCGCCATCGCCAACGAGGCCGACATGCCGGCCAAGTACATGGGCCGCATCGAGATCTACGACGACTACAGCACCATCGACCTGCCGGACGACATGACGCAGGAACTGATCGACCACCTCAAGACCGTGTGGGTGGCCGGCCAGCAGCTGAACATGACGCGCGACGGGCTGGAGCAGCCGATCGCCGCGGCGCCGAAGAAGAAGTTCTTCAAGAAGGACGCGGGCAAGAAGCCGCACCGTAAAGGCTGAGGATTACCGTAGGGTGGACGGCTCGCCGTCCGCGCGTTCAAACCCGGCATGAGCAGACACGACGCGATTTTTCGTCCCGTAGTTGAACGCGCGGTCGGCAGAGCCGACCACCCTACTTGAACATCCACAGCAGCGCCTCGCGCAACTCCCCCGCCCAGAACGCCTCGTTGTGCTCCGCCCCCGGCACCAGCTTGAGCACCGTGTTGGCCGCCGGGTGCCCGGTCTGCTTCATCACTTGCGCCATGCGCTTGACGTCCGCATTCATCTGCGGCCCTTCCTTTTCGCCCATCAGCAGGAACACGCGCGCATCCTTCGGCACCGGCTTGGCGGCCACGAAATCGAAGGAGGGCTGCGCCGTCCAGTAGGCCGGCGAGAACACGCCCGCCTTGCTGAACACCTGCGGATACTGCACCAGCGCGTAGTGCGAAGCCAGTCCGCCCATCGAGCTGCCCATGATCGCGGTATGCGCGCGTCCGGCCAGGGTGCGGTACTGCCTGTCGATCATCGGCTTGACGGTCTTGACGATGAAGTCGGTGTAGGCCTGGCCTTCGCCCTTGCCGAACTGCGCGTTGTCCCAGGCGTTCAGCTCCGTCATGCGCTTGTCCTGGCCGTTGTCGATGCCGACCACGATCATTTCCAGCTTGCCTTCCCGGGCCAGCGCGTCCAGGGTCTCGTCCACTTTCCACTCGTCGGCGTAGGCGGTGGCATTGTCGAACAGGTTCTGCCCGTCGTGCATGTACAGCACCGGATAGCGCTTGTTCGAGGTGGCATAGCCCGGCGGCAGGTAGATGCGCAGCTGGCGCTTGCGCTCCAGCCCCGGCATCGCCAGCGGTTCGCCCAGCAGGCGCACGCCGGACGACGCGGTCGAGGCTTTGGCGCCATCGGCGGGCTGGTCGGCGGCATGGGCGGGAGCGCCGCACGCAAGGGCCAGCAGGAGGGGAAGAAGGGTGGGGCGCAACGAGGGCATCGCGTAGTCTCCTTGGTCGATTATTCTGTTGTTTGACTACAGAGGCGCACTCTCGGCGGCCCCTGTTGTGCCGATTCTACTATGACAGCTCTTCGATTGACACCCAGAAATCGCCATGTTATTTTGCTACAGCTACCTGTAGGCTGGCCTGATTGTGGGCTGCCTGCATCACACGAGAGCCCGCTCAGGTCCGGGCCGTCATTGGGGACACACATGGATATGCAAACCGCGGCCATCAAGCCGCGCCTGTCGTTCTGGCAGCTCTGGAACATGAGCTTCGGCTTCTTCGGCATCCAGTTCGGCTTCGCACTGCAGAACGCCAACACCAGCCGCATCTTTTCGACGCTGGGCGCCGACCCCGACAACCTGGCCCTGTACTGGCTGGCCGCGCCGGTCACCGGCCTGCTGGTGCAGCCGATCATCGGCTACCTGAGCGACAACACCTGGCACCCGACATGGGGACGACGCCGCCCGTTCTTCTTCATCGGCGCCGTGCTGGCCGCGATCGCGCTGTTCCTGATGCCGAATTCGTCCGCGCTGTGGATGGCCGTGGCCGTGCTGTGGATGATGGATGCCGCCATCAACGTCTCGATGGAGCCGTTCCGCGCTTTTGTTGGCGACAAGCTGGACGCCTCGCAGCAGACCGCGGGCTATGCGATGCAGACCTTCTTCATCGGCTGCGGCGCGGTGATCGCCTCCCTGCTGCCGGTGTTCTTCGAATCGATGGGCGTGTCCAACGAAGCGGTGGGCGGCACCATTCCCGAGACCGTGCGGTATTCCTTCTATGCCGGCGGCGCGATCTTCTTCCTGGCCGTGCTGTGGACCGTGGTGAGCGCCGACGAACTGCCGCCGCCCGACATGGACGCCTTCAACGCCGAGCGCAAGCATGCGCGCAGCTTCGGCGTCGCCATCAAGGAAATCCTCGGCGGCTTCGGCAAGATGCCCAAGACCATGGTGCAGCTGGCCTTCGTGCAGTTCTTCACCTGGATCGCACTGTTCGCGATGTGGATCTATACCGGCTCGGCGATCGCCGACAACGTCTGGGGCACCACCGACGCGCAATCCTCGAGCTTCCAGGCCGCCGGCAGCTTTGTCGGCGTGATGTTCGCGGTCTACAGCGGCGTGTCGGCGCTGGCCGCCTTCCTGCTGCCGGTGTTCGCGCGCGCCACCAGCCGCAAGACCGTGCACGCGACCTGCCTGGCGATCGGCGGCATCAGCCTGGCCAGCATCGTCCTGATCACCGACAAGAATATGCTGATGCTGCCGATGATCGGCGTCGGCCTGGCCTGGGCCTCGATCCTGACCATGCCCTACGCGATCCTGGCGGGCTCGCTGCCGGCCAAGCGCATGGGTTACTTCATGGGCCTGTTCAACTTCTTCGTCGTGATCCCGCAGATCGTCAGCGGCCTGTTGCTGGGCGGCGTGACCAAGCACTTCTTCGGCGGCCACACCGTCATGACGGTGGCGCTGGGCGGCGCCAGCATGCTGCTCGCGGCCCTGCTGACCCTGTTCGTGACCGACCGCGCAGCCCCGGTCAAGGCCGCGATCTGAGCCGCCGCGAGGCTTGCGCCAGTGATTCCGCGCCTGTCGTATCGTAACGTTTTATCAACATCCGTGGATGTTGCAATTCGTTATAACGACAGGAGCGAAGCATGACCATCCAGACCGTCCCGACCACGCCGTTCGCCGGACAGCGGCCCGGCACCTCGGGCCTGCGCAAGAAGGTGCTTGAATTCCAGCAAGCCGGCTACCTCGAGAATTTTGTCGAAGCGATCTTCCTGACCCTGGGCGAAGGCCCGGGGCGCACCCTGGTCGTCGGCGGCGACGGCCGCTATTTCAACCGCGAAGCGATCCAGACCATCCTGCGCATGGCGGCCGCCCACGGCATCGCCCGTTGCCTGGTGGGGCGCGGCGGCATCCTGTCCACGCCGGCGGTCAGTTGCGTGATCCGCAAGCACGGGGCTTTTGGAGGCATCGTGCTCTCGGCCAGCCACAATCCGGGCGGCCCGGAGGGTGACTTCGGTATCAAGTACAACATCGAGAACGGCGGCCCGGCGCCCGAGAAGATCACCGAGGCGATCTTCGCCCACACCCAGGCATTGAGCTCCTACCGCATCAGCGACGCCAGCGCGGTCGACCTCGACCAGCCGGGACGCACCCGCCTGGAAAACATGGTGGTCGAGGTCATTGACCCGGTGGCCGACTACAGCGAACTGATGGCGCGCCTGTTCGACTTCGGCGCGATCCGCGCGCTGTTCGCCCAGGGTTTTCGCATGCGTTTCGACGCCATGCACGCGGTCTCCGGCCCCTATGCGAAAGCCATCATCGAGGGCATGCTGGGCGCGCCCGCGGGCACCGTGGTCAACTGCGACCCGCTGGAAGACTTCGGCGGCGGCCATCCCGACCCGAACCCGGTCAACGCGGCCGACCTGATCGCCCACATGAACGGCCCCGATGCGCCGGACTTCGGCGCGGCCTCGGACGGCGACGGCGACCGCAACATGATCGTCGGACGCGGCCTGGCGGTGACGCCCTCGGACAGCCTGGCCATCATCGCCGCCAACGCCACCGTGGCGCCGGGCTACGCCAAGGGCATCGCCGGCATCGCGCGCTCGATGCCCACCTCGCAGGCGGCCGACCGCGTGGCGGAAAGCCTGGGCATCTCCTGCTTCGAGACTCCGACCGGCTGGAAGTACTTCGGCAACCTGATGGACGCCAACCTGGTGACGCTGTGCGGCGAAGAGAGCTACGGCACCGGTTCGCAGCACATCCGCGAGAAGGACGGGCTGTGGGCCGTGCTGTTCTGGCTGAACCTGCTGGCTGTTCGCGGCAAGTCCGTGAACGAGATCGTGCGCGAACACTGGGCGCGCTTCGGCCGCAACTACTATTCGCGCCACGACTACGAGGCGGTCGACGCCGCCGCGGCCGACGCCCTGATGGCGGCGCTGCGCGAGAAACTGCCCGAGCTGGCCGGCCAGACGCTGGGAGCTTTTCGGGTGGCCGAGGCCGACGATTTCACCTACCACGACCCGGTCGACGGCTCGGTGGCGACGCGCCAGGGCATCCGCATCATCATGGCGGACGGCTCGCGCATCGTATTTCGCCTGTCCGGGACCGGCACCGAAGGCGCGACCATCCGCCTCTACCTCGAGCGCTATGAGGCCGATCCCGCACGCCACGAGCTCGACACCCAGCAGGCGCTGCTTGAGCTGATCGCCATCGCCGACAGCGTGGCGCAGCTGCGCCAGCGCACCGGCCGGGAGCATCCGACCGTGATTACCTAGACCACCCACCAACCACAGGAACCCGCATGAAACTTCCCGTCCTTGCCGCCTCCGTGCTGCTCGCCTTCGGCGCCGTGCCCCAAGCCGCCGCGCAGACCCGCAATGCGCCCGACCTCAGCCAGCCGGCCGGCAAGCCTTTCGTCTGGGACAACGCCACCGTCTACTTCCTGCTGACGGACCGCTTCAACAACGGCGACAAGACCAACGACCTGGCCTACGGCCGCAAGGCCGACGCCGCCAAGCTGCGCGGTTTCATGGGCGGCGACCTGGCCGGCATCACGGCCAAGATCAAGGACGGCTACTTCAAGGAACTGGGCGTGAACGCGATCTGGCTCACGCCGCCGGTCGAGCAGATCCACGGGTCGACCGACGAAGGCACCGGCAAGTCCTACGGCTTCCACGGCTACTGGGCCAAGGACTTCACGGCCGTGGATGCCAACCTGGGCACCGAGAAGGATTTCCGCACTTTTGTCGAGACCGCGCACGCCAACGGCATCCGCGTGATCCTGGACGTGGTGATGAACCATACCGGCCCGGTCACCGCGCAGGATCCGGTCTGGCCCAAGGACTGGGTGCGCACCGGACCGAAGTGCACCTACAAGGACGCGCCGACCACGGTCGACTGCACCCTGGTGGAGAACCTGCCGGACTTCCTCACCAACAGCAATGCGAATGTGGCCTTGCCGCCGCACCTGGTGGCGAAATGGAAGAAGGAAGGGCGCTACGAGCGCGAGGTGAAGGAGCTGGACGACTTCTTCAAGCGCACCGGCTACCCGCGCGCGCCGCGCTACTACCTCGTCAAGTGGCACGCCGACTGGGTGCGCAAGTACGGCGTGGACGGCTTCCGCGCCGACACCGTCAAGCACACCGAGCCCGGCGTGTGGAAGGAACTCAAGCAGGAAGCCAGCCTGGCCTATGAAGAATGGAAGCGCGCCAACCCGTCCAAGCGCCTCGGCAACCTGCCGTTCTTCATGACCTCGGAGGTCTACAATTATTCGATCCACCACGGCCGCAGCTTCGACATGGGCGGCGGCGTCAAGGTCGACTGGCTCGCCAACGGCTTCGACAACATGATCAACTTCAGCATGAAGTCCGATGCGGCCAAGGGCTACGAACAGCTGTTCTCGGATTACTCGAAGGCGCTGCATGGCCCGATGAAGGGCTATGGCGTGCTCAACTACCTCAGCTCGCACGACGACGGCAGCCCCTTCGACCCGGCGCGCCAGCGTCCGATCGAGTCGGCCAACAAGCTGCTGCTGGCGCCGGGTGCGGCCCAGATCTACTACGGCGACGAAACGGCGCGCCTGCTCAATATCGAAGGCGCCGAAGGCGACGCCAAGCTGCGCTCCTTCATGAACTGGGACGAGCTGGCATCGAATGCCGAGCGCGGCATGCACCGCGTGGGCGAGGTGCGCGAGCACTGGGCCAGGCTGGGCCGCTTCCGCGCCGCCCACCCGGCCGTCGGCGCCGGCGTGCACCAGATGCTGGCCTCCAGCCCCTATACCTTCAAGCGCACCTGGCAGAAAGACGGCGTATCGGACCGCGTGGTGGTCGCGCTCGACCTGCCGAAGGACAAGGCGCTGCCGATTTCGGTCGCCGGCGTGTTCACCGACGGCCAGACGGTGCGCGACTGGTACTCGGGCACGACCGCGGTCATCAAGGACGGCAAGGTGCAGTTCCCGGTGGCAGCGCCGGTCGCCCTGATCGCCCAGGACTGAGCCGGCCGCGCCGCAAGCCGCCATGGCCATGCCGTGCGCGGCTTGCGGTCTGCTTGCAGGGCGTCAGTCGCGCGTCATGCATTTCCGCTAGACTGGCCGGTCCGCCAACCAGCCTTTTTTCGCCATGCCTGTACTGACACGCTTCTCCGGCGCGCTGCTGTGCGCCGCCTTCACCCTCGCTCCCGCCCTTGCCGTCCAGCCCGCCGCCGAACCGGCGTATGGTCCCGAACTGGAGGGCTTCGCGTATCCCTATCCGGTCCAGCGTTATCACTTCACTTCGCAGGGCGTGAAGCTGCAGATGGCCTATATGGACGTCCAGCCGGCCAAGCCGAACGGCCGCACGGTGGTGCTCATGCACGGCAAGAACTTCTGCGGCGCCACCTGGGAAAGCACCATCAAGGCATTGAGCGGGGCCGGCTACCGCGTGGTGGCGCCCGATCAGGTGGGCTTCTGCAAGTCCACCAAGCCGGCCCACTACCAGTACAGCTTCCAGCAGCTGGCGCAGAACACGCATGCGCTGCTCGCGTCGATCGGCGTGAAGAACGCCATCGTCATGGGCCACTCCACCGGCGGCATGCTGGCGGTGCGCTACGGCCTGATGTACCCCGAGCAGGCCGAGCAGCTGGTGCTGGTCAACCCGATCGGCCTGGAAGACTGGAAGGCCGTGGGCGTGCCCTCGCTGGGCGTGGACAAGTGGTACGAGCGCGAGCTGCAGACCACGGCCGAGCGCATCCGCAACTACGAGAAATCGACCTACTACGTGAATACCTGGAAGCCGGAATACGAGCCCTGGGTGCAGATGCTGGCCGGGATGTACCGCGGACCGGGCAAGCAGATCGTCGCCTGGAACTCGGCGCTGCTGTACGACATGATCTACACCCAGCCGGTGGTGTACGAGTTCCCGCGCTTGAGCATGCCGGTGCTGCTGCTGATCGGCCTGAAGGACACGACCGCGATCGGCAAGGACGCGGCGCCGGCGGAGATCCGTCCGAAGCTCGGCAATTATCCGGAACTGGCGCAGCAGACCGCGAAGCGCATCCCGAAGGCGACCCTGGTCAGCTTCCCGGACATGGGGCATGCGCCGCAGATGCAGGATCCGGCGCGCTTCCACCGTGAGCTGCTGAAAGGCCTGGTCAGGTAGGGTGGTCGGCTCCGCCGACCGCGCGTCCAGCTCACGGCTGCTTTGTAATCACGCATGCACTGTTTGAACGCGTGGTCGGACAAGCCGACCACCCTACGCTACAGGGGCAGCACAACGAGCCGTATTCTTGCCAATCGTTCAATGGTATCCTAACGCGATCCGGGCCCATGTCCCGCCCAGCCCTGAATCGCGATGACCGTCGAACCCGATACCGAACTGAAACCCTCCCGCGCCGCTTTCGCCGACGGCCCACGCCTGCTCGCCGACATCGGCGCCACCCATGCGCGCTTCGGGCTCGAAACCGCGCCCGGCGTGCTGCGCCAGGTGTCGGTGCTGCTCTGCGACGACTACAGCGGCATCGTGCCGCTGCTGCACGCCTACCTGGCCCAGACCGGCGGGGTGCGGATCAACCACGCGGCCTTCGCCCTGGCCAACCCGATCAGCGGCGACTACATCCGCATGACCAACCGCGACTGGGAGTTCTCGACCGACGAGGTGCGCCGCACCCTCGGCCTGTCGACGCTCCTGATCGTGAACGACTTCACCGCGCTGGCGATGGCCCTGCCGGGCTTCGAGCCGAAAGACCTGCTGCAGGTCGGCGGCGGCGCCCCGCAAAGCCACGCGGTGGCCGGCGTGCTGGGGCCGGGCACCGGCCTGGGCGTGTCGGGCGTGATCCCGACCATCGACGGTTTCGTCACCCTGGGCAGCGAGGGCGGCCACGTCAACTTCGCCCCGGCCGACGAACGCGAGTTCGCGATCCTGCAGCACGCCTGGCAGGAATGGCCGCACGTGTCGAACGAGCGCCTGATCTCCGGTCCCGGCATCGAACTGATGTACCGCGCGCTGGCCAAACGAAACGGGGTCGATGCGCCGGCGCGCAGCACCGCCGACATCGTCAGCGGCGCGCTCGAGGACAAGGACGCCTTGTGCCTGGAAGTGCTGGAAACCTTTGCCGGGATGCTGGGCGGCGCGGCCGCCAACCTGGCGGTGACGCTGGGCGCTTTTGGGGGCATCTTCATCGGCGGCGGCATCGTGCCGCGCATCGCCGAGTGGTTCGCCACCTCGCCGTTCCGCGCCCGCTTCGAGGCCAAGGGCCGCTTCACCGACTACATCGCCCAGATCCCGACCTATGTGATCATGACGCCCAACCCGGCCCTGCACGGGGTGTCGGCGATCCTGTCCGAGCACCTGCGCGGGCGCAGCGGCGCCAATACCCTGATGGACCGGGTGCAGCAGCTGCGCCACGAACTGTCGCCGGCCGAGCAGCGCGTCGCCGTCCTGGTGCTGGAACATCCGCGCAAGGTGCTGTCCGAGCCGATCGCCGAGATCGCGCGCCTGGCGGATGTGAGCCAGCCGACCGTGATCCGCTTCTGCCGCTCGCTCGGCTTCCAGGGCCTGGCCGAATTCAAGCTCAAGTTTGCCGGCAGCCTGACCGGCACCATCCCGGTGCGCCACAGCCAGGTGCGCATGAGCGACAGCACCCACGACCTGTCGGCCAAGGTGATCGACAACACGGTGTCGGCGATCCTGAAGTTCCGCGACCAGCTCGACGTGCACGCGATCGACCGCGCCATCGAGCTCCTGAGGCGCGCGCGCCGCGTCGAGTTCTACGCGATGGGCAATGCGCGCGCGGTGGCGCTGGACGGCCAGCACAAGTTCTTCCGTTTCCGCATTCCGGCCGCGCTGTACGGCGACTCGCACCTGTTCACGCTGGCCGCCGGCCTGCTGGGACCGGGCGACGTGGTGATCGCGATCTCCACCGGCGGCCAGTTGCCCGAGCTGCTCGAGGCGGTGGACACGGCGCGCGCGGCGGGGGCGGACGTCATCGCCATCACCAGCAGCAAGTCGCTGCTGGCGAAGAAATCGAGCGTGTGCCTGGCGGTGGACCACAGCGAGGACAGCACGACCTTCCTGTCGATGATTTCGCGCATCCTGCAGCTGCTCCTGATCGACATCATGTCGGTCGGGATCTCGCTCGGCAACCAGAACGGCCATGGCGACACGGGCGAGGGCGACGCGCAGCGTACGGCGCTGATCTCGCACCTGGACATGTAGGGAGCGCCAGCTTCATACCTGCAGCAGCTTGACGAGCAGGAAGCTGATCAGGCCCAGGCCCAGTAGCGACGCCAGCACGACGAAGACCACCCTGGCGCCGGCGCCCGCCACCGCGCGGGCGTCCACGCCGAGTCCCAGGGCGGCCATCGACATGATGGTCAGGAAGCCGGCAATCCGCTGCGCCGGCGGCAGCGCCGCCTGCGGAATCCAGCCCAGCGAACGCAGGCACAGCATCAGCAGGAAGCCGACGATGAACCAGGGCAGCAGGTGGGGCAGGGACGGCCGCGCCATGCGCCTGCCGCGGCTGCCGAGGGACAGCAGCAGTACCACCGGGCCCAGCATCAGGACGCGCACCAGCTTGACCACCGTGCCGATCTGCACGCTCGCGGCCGATACCGGCGCGGTGGCGGCGAGCACCTGCGGAACGGCATACACGGTCAGGCCCGCGAACACGCCATACTGCGCCGGCGTGAAGGCGAGCAGGTCGACGAGCAGCGGCAGGCCGAGCACCACCGCCACGCCCAGGACGGCCGTGAAGGCGATCGCGGCGGCGACGTCGTTGCCGTCGGCGTCGATCACCGGCGCCACCGCGGCAATGGCCGAGTTGCCGCAGATGGCATTGCCGCAGGCGATCAGCAAGGCCATGTTGTCCGACAGGCCGACACTGCGCCCAATCGCCACACTCAGCACGATGGCGGCGGCGACCACCAGCGCGATTCCCGCGACCAGCCCCAGGCCGTGCTCCAGCAGCGTCGCCGCGCTGACCGATGCGCCCAGCAGCACAACGGCAATCTCGAGCAGGAGTTTGGCGCCGACCCGGATGCCGGGCTCGAAGCGGGCATCGAGCCGGTACAGGGTGCGCACCCCGGTCCCCAACAGGATCGCCAGCACCAGGCTTTCCAGCCACGCGCGGCCGAGGAAATGCGCTTCCAGGTGTTCCAGCGCATACGCGAGCGCGGTAATGGCGCCGCACATCAGCAGGCCGGGGAGGGTGGAGGCGACAACAGGCAAACACGCTTTCATTCGAATTTCTCATATCGATATCTGAATACCGAATAAGTATCTTCGAGGAAATTCGTTCGGTCCATCTGATAATATCGAACGAAATATCAAACAAAATCGAATAATGACCCTGGAACAACTGCGTATCTTTGTCGCCGTGGCGGAACGCCAGCACCTGACCCAGGCCGCCGCAGCCCTGTCGCTGACGCCTTCCGCCGTCAGCGCGTCCATCAAGGCGCTGGAAGAGCGCTACGGCGCCACCCTGTTCCATCGGGTAGGCCGGCGTATCGAAACGAGCGAGGAGGGTCGCATTTTCCTGGAGGAAGCGCGCCGCACCCTGGCCAGCGCGCGCGCCGCCGAAACCACCCTGGCCGAGCTGGGCGAACTGCGGCGCGGCGCGCTGGCGCTCCATGCCAGCCAGACGATCGCCAGCTACTGGCTGCCGTCCTTCCTGGTGCGTTTTCGCGAGCGCTATCCGGCCATCGGGCTCGAACTGGAGGTCGGCAATACCCAGGGCGTCGCGCAGGCGGTGCTGCAGGGATTGGCCGACCTGGGCTTCGTGGAAGACGCCATCGACGTCCCGCAGCTGTCGGCGGCGGCGGTGGGGCAGGACAGGATGGTGGTCGTGGTGGCGCCCGGCCACCCCTGGGCCGACGGCCGCGCCCTGGCGCCGTCCGACCTGCGCGAGGCCCAGTGGATCCTGCGTGAAACCGGATCGGGCACGCGCTCGGCCTTCGAAGCCGCGCTGGCCCGGCTGGGCATTCCTGCCGCGTCGCTGCGGGTCGCCCTCAGCCTGCCCTCGAACGAGGCGGTGCGCAGTGCGGTGATGGCCGGGCCGTTTGCCACCGCCATGTCGGAAATGGTGGTGGCATCGCACCTGGAAGCCGGCTTGCTCAAGCGGGCGCGGCTTGCGCTCCCGGTGCGCGATTTCCTGCTGCTGCGCCACCGTACGCGCCATCGCAGCCGCGCCGCCGCGGCCTTCGAGGACAGCGTGCTGGCAAGCCGGCCGGCACCGGATAGCGGCCAATGAAGGCGGAATAGAGGTTGATTGGAGTCAATACAATGCTAGAATTGGCCCATCCTCCGTTTTTGGAAGCGTTTCCATGTACGAGCATTCCCCGCGCCGGCGTCAGCTGCTCGGCGGCGCACTGGCCCTGCCGCTGGTTGGCATGGGCACGGGCGCGCACGCGGCGCCGGCGCCGTTGCGCGTGGGGGGGCTGCCCGTCACCTGCAACCTGACGCTGCCGATCGCCTGCAAGGCGCGCGCCGTCAACGACGGCAAGCCGGATGCGCCTTTCACCGCCTTCGAGTACAACAAGTTCTCGGGCTGGCCGGAGATCAAGGAATCCCTGATGACCGGCCGCATCCAGGCCGCCTACATGCTGGCGCCCCTGGTGATGGACCTGACCGACTGGCGCATCCCGCTGAAGATCGTCTCGCTCGGGCACCGCTCCGGCGCGGTGATCATGGTGCGCACCGATTCGCCCTTCCGCAAGTTCTCCGACCTGCGCGGCAGGAGCATCGCCATCCCGAGCCGCTTCGCGGTGGACTACCTGTTCCTGCGCAAGATGCTGGCGCGCGAAGGCATGTCGCCCAGGGACATCGAGATCATCGAGATGGCGCCGCCGGACATGCCGGCCGCGCTCTACGCGAAGGCCGTGGACGGCTATTGCACCGGCGAGCCCTTCGGCGCCGCGGCCCAGCGTGCCGGCTATGCGCGGCCGCTGTCGATGACGCGCGACGAGTGGCGCAACTACATCTGCTGCGTGCTGACCGTGCGCCAGGAACTCATCGACAGCAACCGGCCGCTGGTGCAGGACCTGGTCAATTACGTGCAGGCGGCCGGCAACTGGCTCGACGCCGGGCCCGTCAACCGCGACAAGGCGGCCGTGATCGCGGCCAACCGCACGTTCTTCAACCAGGACCCGAACATCATCCGCTTCGTCATGAACAACCCCTCGGACCGCGTGACCTACGGCGACCTGCGCATGCTGCGCGGCGAATTCGACGAGCTGATGCGCCTGTCGGTGCAGGCCGGCACGCTCAAGCGTCCGGTACGCTACGAACAATATGTGGACGAGAGCTTCGTGAAGAACATCCGGAAGGTAGAGGTGAGGCTGTGATGTGCCGCGTGCTGGCGGCGCTGCTGTTCGCAAGCGCGGCCGCGCAGGCGGCGCCGGCCCTGAAATCCGGCAGCTTCTCGCCGGCGCGCCCGGCGCCCGAGATCGCGCAACAGGCCGCCGACGGCCGCGACTTCCGCCTGTCGTCCTTGCGCGGCAAGGTGGTGGTGCTGGAGTTCGGCTTCACCCATTGCCCGGCCGTGTGTCCGGCTTCGCTGGCCATGCTGGCGCAGGCGCGCCAGAAGCTCGGCGCCGATGCCGGCCGGCTGCAGGTGGTATTCATCTCGGTCGACCCGGAACGCGACACGCCGGCGCGCCTCAAACGTTACCTGGCGCAGTTCGACAAGGATTTCATCGGCCTGACCGGCACGCCCGAACAGATGGCGGCGATCCGCAAGGATTACGGCATCAGCGCCACCCGCTTCCCGGCGCCGGCCGGCCAGTCCGGCTACCAGATGGGACACTCGTCCTACCTGTACTTCATCGACAAGAAAGGCATGCTGCGCGCGATGATGCCCTTCGGCCGCCCGGCCGACGAGATGGTGCACGACGTGAACGTGCTGGCGGCCGAGTAGATGAAACAGCGTAGCGCTATCGCCCTCGTCCTCGCACTGGTGTCGGCCGTGCTGGCCTGGGCCGCGTTCGCCCCCCTGCAGGCGTCCTCGCGCGAGCAGCTGTTCGAGATCCCGAAGGGCACCTGGGAGCGCCGCATGAAGGGTGACCGCACCAGCATCCTGCCGGAGCGGATCACCCTGACCCTGGGCGTGCGCGACGTGCTCCTGCTGCGCAACAGCGACACCGTGCCGCAGATCTTCGGCCCGGTCCTGATCATGCCGGGGCAGGATTTCCGCCTGCCCTTCGGCCAGGCGGGCGAGCATCCGTTCGACTGCACCGCCCACGCCAGCGGCACCATGACGGTGGCGGTGGAAGAGATGCCGGCCGCGGGCGTCGAGCGCCTGACGTGGCGCCTGCGTTCCCTCATCGACAGCAGGACATGAACATGCAGAGACTGAACCGGATATGGCCCCCGCTGCTGGTGCTCGCCGCCATCGTGCTGCTCTGGTGGGCGGCGATCGCGTACAGCGGCAGCCTGATCTTCCCCTCGCCGCAGCAGGTGGCCGCCGGCGCGCTGGAGTTGGCCCGGGACGGCACGCTGTGGCAGCACATCGCCGCCTCGCTGCTGCGGGTGGCCACCGGCTTCCTGCTGGCGCTGGTGGTGGCGCTGCCGCTCGGCCTGTGGATGGGACGCGTGGACGGCGCCTACCGCACGCTCAACCCGATCTTCCAGATCATGCGCCCGATCTCGCCGATCGCCTGGATCCCGATCGCCATCCTGTGGTTCGGCGTGGGCGACGTCGCGCCGGTGTTCCTGATCTTCCTGGCCGCGGTGTTCCCGCTGATCGTGCAGACCTCGGCGGGCGTGCATGCCATCGACGCCCGCTACCTGCGCGCGGCCGAGAACTTCGGCGTCCCGCGCGCCAAGCTGTTCCGCCAGGTGATCGTGCCGGCCGTGCTGCCCGAAGTCCTGACCGGCATGCGCATCGCCCTGGGGGTGGCCTGGCTGGTGGTGGTGGCCGCCGAGATGATCGTGCGCAGCTCGGGCCTGGGTTTCCTGATCATGGACGCGCGCAATGCCGGCAACCGCTACGACCTGGTGGTGGCCGCCATGATCATCATCGGTCTCATCGGCTTGGGCCTGGACGCCATGATGCGCCGCCTGGAAGGCCTGAAACAGGTAAGGTGGCGCTATGCACGCTAAGGTGGCAAGCAGGGCCGACGCGAAGATCGCGATCCGTTCCCTGCGCAAGGACTTCAAGGCCCTGCAGGTGGTGGGCGGGATCGACCTCGAGGTCGCACCGGGCGAGTTCATCGCCATCGTCGGTCCCTCCGGCTGCGGCAAGTCGACCCTCATGAAACTGCTGTCCGGCTTCGAGCGCCCCGACGGCGGGGCGGTGGTGATCGACGGCGTGCCGGTCAGCAGGCCGTCGCCGAACGCGATCGTCATCTCGCAGCACGGCTCGGTGTTTCCCTGGCTGACCGTGCGCGAGAACCTGATGTTCGGCCTGTCCGGCCGCGACGATGCCGCCAAGGTCGCGACCGCCGACCACTACGCCGAGATGGTCGGCCTGAAGGGTTTCGAGAAAGCCTATCCGCACGAGCTCTCGGGCGGCATGCTCAAGCGCGTCGAGATCGCCCGCGCGCTGGCGGTGAAACCCGACATCCTGCTGATGGACGAGCCGTTCTCGGCGCTCGACGCGCTCACCGCCCTGAAGATGCGCAACGAACTGCTGCGCGTGCTGCGCGAGGAGAACCATACCGTCATCCTGATCACGCACGACGTCGAAGAAGCGATCTACCTGGCCGACCGCGTGGTGGTGCTGTCGCCGCGCCCGGCCCGGATCCAATCGGTATTCCCGATCGCGCAGGCGCATCCGCGCAAAGTGTCGGAGCCGGCCTTGCAGGCGCTGAAGGATGCGATCCTGGCGCAGCTCGGCCTGTAGCCTGCCGGCCGCGACGGGGGTCAGGTCTGACATTCGGACACGAACTCTGCTGTTAACTTTTCTGAATCAGTCCGGTCAAGTCGCTGCAGCGCTCAATTATTGTCGAGGCCGTGTCTTAATGTCAGACCTGACCCCGGCGATAATTCTTTAGTCTCTTGCCGTACGCCACTCCTGCCGCTTGGCAGGCTCCTCGGGCGCCGGGCAGTTGGTCAGCCTGATCTTGCCGTGCATCTCGATCATCTCGACGTTGGTCGCCGGCGAGCGCTCGGTGATGCATTAGGTGCGGCGGCCGCTGATCACACGCGTGCGGCGCGCGCCGTCGCCGGTGTTGTTCACGAGTTCCTCGACCTTGGGCGCTTCCCACAGGCGCGGCGGCGCCAGCGCATGGGCCTGTTCCATGCCCCTGCGCATGCGCAACTCCGGACTGTCGGGCGGTGCGACGATGAGCGGCTTGTTTTCCTTGCGCAGAGCGCGGTCGATGCTGCCGACGCTGCGCCGGGCGTTTTCCAGGATGTTGGCGGCGTTCGGCCTGGCGGGCGCTTCTTCCGCATCCTCGACAATGGCGGTGGGTGCTTCTGCCGGTGCGGAAGGTGCCGACAAGGCCACGGCGGGCGCGGAACGGGCAGGGCGACCGGCCGCCTGGCGCTGCAGCTGGGGCGACACGTCAGGCCGCGCTGGCGCCGGCGCCGGCTCCGGCGCCAGAGGCGGCAATTCGATCCACTGCATCAGCGGGCTTTCCGCTTCGGTCTCCGGCGGCGGCAGCGTGCGCGCCACCTGCCAGCCCAGGACCAGGGCCGTGTGGACCAGCACGGTGGCCAGGATGCCCGCCAGGCGGCGATCGCTCGTCATCGGCATGCCGGGCGGGAGTGCAGGGAAAAGCGGGAAGCTGGCCATAGCTGGGCAGTATAGCGAAGGCGGCCTGACGGAAAGTCACCAATTTTTTCCGCTGGCGCCGAGATGTGCGTCGCCCGCACAGTGCTTCTGCTAAGGTTTGACTGGACAATACTGCAGAGGAGGCCGGCATGGAACGATACCTGATCGTTTACCGCGGATCGACCGTCGACGAGTCGGAAGGCCCGCAGCACGACCCGCAGCGCTGGGCCGGCTGGTTCGACGCGCTCGGCACCGCGCTGGTGGACCGCGGCGCCCTGTCGCACAGCAGCGTCGAGGTGCCGAGCCGCCTGCGCGGACCGAAACTGAGCAGCGCCTCGCTGTCGGGCTATTCCGTCATCGAAGCCGCCGACTTCAACGCGGCGGTCGAGCTGGCCGAGCAATGCCCGATCTTCGACGAGAAGGGTTCGGTGGAGATCGCCCGCCTGGTGGGACCGGCGGGCTGATTCCGATCCGGATTACTCGGCGACGAACACCACCGCCGTGCGCGGCGGCACCGTGAAGCTGCCGCTCGCGCCGTCGAAGCTCGCCTGCGCGGCGCGCTTGTCGGCGGCGCCGGCCGCCATATGCACCGGATGCAGCGTGAGGCGCTTGCCGCGCAAGGCGCCGTCGCTGACCGTGTGCGCCACCTTGTCCACGTTCACCAGGTAGCTCAGGCCCGCGAACTTCGCGCCCGGATAGCCCTTGCCGTCGATCCAGGCCGCCAGCACGGTCGCCTCTTGTTGGGGCCCCGTATTGAAGAAGCGCAGGCGCTGCTCGATGTCGGCGGTGGTGCGCAGCCGGAACAGGGTCGAGCTGGCGCGGATCGCCAGCAGGTCGCGGAAGGCGTCGCGGGCAAACGCGATGTCGGCCGGAGCCGGCTTGATCGCCGCGGCCTTGGCCAGGAAAGGCTTCAGGAGCGGCCAGTCCTTGCCGTTGTCGTCCTGCTGCGGCAGGCCGGTGCCGAAGTAGTTGTCCTGGTAGCTCCAGTCGATGCGGTTGAACCAGTCGCCCGAATTGAAGCTGTTCTTGTCCAGCGACTTCGAGCGCAGCGTGTCGATGCCGGCGTGGTAGTAGGCCACGCCCTGGCTGAAGGCATTGATCGCCATGCCCAGCACCTGCACCCGGGCGCGCTCGGCGGCCGGGGTGTCCATCGGCAGCTTGAGGACGTTGATGTCGAACAGCGTCTGGTTGTCGTGGTTCTCGACGTAGTTCACCACTTCGCCCGGCTGGCTCGCGTAGCCGGCCGGCTGGTTGCCGTAGGCGATGTCTTCCAGCTTGCGCAGCTTGCCTTCAAAGGTCTGGAAGGCGAACGGGCGCACCGAGCCGGCCAGGCCGACCCGGATCGTGTCGGCAGCGCGCAGCAGGTCGACCTGTTTGTGTTCGCCGCCCAGCGCATTGGCGTCGTAGACCAGGCCGTTGATATAGCCCTGGCGCCGGATCATCGCCTCGCCCGAGTCGCCGGCCGAGCCGCCGCGCACGGCGTCGCGCGCGCGGTCGCTGAAGGTACCGATGCCGGAGCCGTTGAGCGACAGCTGCGAGGCCTGCACGAAGCGGGCGCCGTCCGCCACCTCGCCGAAGTTCCAGCCTTCGCCGATCAGCTGGACGTGGCGGCCGGCGGCCTTGTTCACGCGCCGCTGCAGGCGCTCCATCGCCGCGCGCGGCTGGTGGCCCATCAGGTCGAAGCGGAAGGAATCGATCTTGTAGTGGCGGGTCCACAGCTCGGCCGAATCGATCATCAGCTTGGCCATCATCATGTTTTCGGTGGCCGTGTTGTCGCAGCAGGTCGAGCGCTCGATGGCTCCCTTGGCGTTCAGGCGGTGGTAGTAGCCGGGCACCACGCGGTCCAGCACCGATTTCTCGTTCTGGCCGGCGATGAAGGTGTGGTTGTACACGACGTCGGTGCCGACGCGCAGGCCGGCCCGGTGCAGGTCCATCACCATCTGGCGGAATTCGAGGATGCGGCGCGCGCCGTCCGACGGGTCGCTGGAATAGCTGCCTTCCAGCGCATTGTAGTGATACGGGTCGTAGCCCCAGTTGAAGCAGTCGGTGTCGGCGGTCTTGCGGATCAGGGCCTGCTGGCTCTCGCCGTCCGGTGCGCCGCTCGGTTGCGGCATGGCGCAGTCCTTCTCCGGCACGGTGCCCAGGTCGTAGACCGGCAGCAGGTGGATGTCGGTCAGGCCGGCCCTGGCCAGCGCCTTCAGGTGGCGCATGCCGTTCGAGTTCGCTTCGCCGAAGGCGGTGTACTTGCCGCGTTTTTCCGCCGGCACGCTCGGGTCGTTGATCGAGAAGTCGCGCACGTGCAGCTCGTAGATGACCATGTCGGTCTGGGCCTTGACCGTGTTCGGCGCGCGGGTGGCGTCCCAGCCCTTGGGCTTGAGATGGGCCGCGTTCAGGTCGGCAACGTAGCTGCGCTTCGAGTCGGTATTGAGGCTGACGGAATACGGGTCGGTGACCAGGTTGCGCACCAGGCCCATGCCGTCCACCGCCACGTCCACCGCGTAGCGGTAATAGCTGCCGGACAGGTCGCGCGCCACCTGCGCATTCCAGGCGCCGGTCTTCGCGTCGAAGGCCATTTCGTGCACGCTGCTTGCCTTGCCGCTGGCGCTGTCGTAGGTGCAGACGGCGACGCCCTGCGCAGTCGGCGCCCACAGGCGGAATCCCGTGCGTCCCTTCTTCGGCGTGGCGCCCAGGTCGGCGAGCTCGCCGGCCGGGGCATACAGGTCATCCAGCGCGCCGGCGGCCTGGATGCGCGTGGCCGCGCGTACCGTGCCGTCCGCGGCTTCCTGCACCAGCACCAGTTGGCCGCGGTGCAGGTCCTTCAGGCGCGCCAGGTCTTGCGCGCGCACCGACAGCACCGGGCCGGCCCCGACCCACTTGAAGCGGACCGGCAGCCTGGCCGTGGAGGCCTCGAGCGCCAGCGCGCCGTCTGCGCCTGTCACCTTGGCGCCGGGTGTGGCGACGATCGCGGCCGTGCCCGAATGGTAGAGGCGGAAGGTCGATCCGGCTTCGGCGCCGGGCCAAGTCAGGAGGCGCCGGTCGAGCCAGACGGCGCGGGCGTCGAGCGTGGCGCTCGAAGCGTGCAGGACCTGCTGGAACGACGGATCGTCGCAGGTGGCGAGGGGAACCGCGGCGTGGGCGGACGAGGCGAGGGCTGCCGCGGCGAGCGCGGCGTAATGGAGTCGGGTCATCGTGGCGGGAAGTAAAGTGGAACAGGGCGGGCGCGGGGGAAACCGCGCCCGCCGGCGGGCATCGCGTCAGGCGCGATAGTTGTCGACCATCTTGTAGCGCTTGGCGTACAGGCCGAAGGCCAGCGCCGCCAGCATGGCGAAGCCGGCGAAGAAGTACATCTGGAAGGCGATCACGCCCACCCCGGATTGTTCGATATACGCGATCACGGCGTCGTTCTTCACGCCTGCGTTCACGATCAGGACCCACAGGTTGCCGACGGTGACCGCCAGGTACCACAGGGCCATGATCACGCCCTTCATCGACGCCGGCGCCTGGCTGTAGGCGAATTCGAGGCCGGTCGCCGAGACCAGCACCTCGCCCAGGGTCAGCAGCGCGTAGGGCAGGATCTGCCATGCGATCGACACCGCGTCGCCCGCGTCGAGCTGCACCTGCAGGTTGCCCACCACGATCCAGGCCAGCGCCGAGAACACGATGCCGGCGGTCATGCGGCGCAGCGCGGTCGGCAGCAGGCCCATCTTGCTCAGCAGCGGGAACAGCACCAGGTTGTTGAAGGGGATCAGCAGCATCACCAGCAGCGGGTTGAGCGCCTGCATCTGGGCCGGAATCACGTTGAAGGTCCAGCCCAGCAGGTCGACTTCGGTGGACATGGCATTGGCCTGCACGATCCAGGTCGAGGCTTTCTGGTCGAACAGCGACCAGAACGGCGTCACCAGGCCGAACACGATCAGGATGCGCAGCACGGCGCGCACGCCGTCCACGGCGGCGTCCGGATGGATGCCGCGCGCGCGCTCCAGCTGCATCGAGGCGCCGATGCCGACGCTGGCCAGCAGCAGCACCAGGGCGGTGCAGGCCGCGATGACGAAGCCGAAGCTCGGGATCATCGCCAGCGATGCCAGCGCGCCCAGCGCGCCGGCGGCGGCCACGAACAGACCGGGACGGCCGGCGCCGGGCTGGCGGGCCAGGATGGCGGTGCGCACCACGCGCAGGAAGGAGTGCGGGTCGCTCGGGGTCGGCGGCACGTGCACGTACTTCTTCTTGCCGCTCCACAGGACCATGGTGGCGATGAACATCAGGATGCCCGGCACGCCGAAGGCGACCGAGGGGCCGTAGTCCTTCAGCAGGATCGGCATCAGGAGCGAGGCGAAGAAGGAGCCGAAGTTGATGATCCAGTAGAAGGCGTCGAACACCACCTTCGCCTTGTCCTTGTTGGTCTTGTCGAACTGGTCGCCCACGAACGAGGCCACCAGCGGCTTGATGCCGCCCGAGCCGAAGGCGATCAGGAACAGGCCGAAGTAGAAGCCGTTGACGCTGTTTTCAAAAATGGCCAGGCAGGCGTGGCCGGCGCAATAAATCAGGCTGAACCAGAAGATGGTGTTGTACTTGCCGTAGAAGCGGTCGGCCAGCCAGCCGCCCAGCAGCGGGAAGAAGTACACGCCCATCATGAAGGTGTGGAACACGTGCTTGGCTTCGCTGGTGCGGTGTTCCTCGGCGACGAACAGCAGCAATGTCGAAATCAGGAAGGGCGTCAGGATGTTGCGCATCCCGTAGAAGCTGAAGCGCTCGCAGCCTTCGTTGGCGATGATGTAGGGGATCTGCCGCGGCATGCGTCCGCTGCTCTTTACTTCGCTCATGGCGTCCTCGAAAAATCGAAACAGACGCGATCCTATGCCGAGGCTGAGTTACTTTGCAATAAAAATGTGAATGTGAAACATAACTGATACAAATGACGCGTAGTTTAGCTACTTCATTGTCTCCCGATTGGAGCCGGGATTTTGTTTAAGTAGTTGAATTCAAAGGAATATGATGTTTTTATCGGCTTGGTTGGCCAATTGTAAAGTTCGAGCTCATCCTGTATATTGCCTAGAATTCCGATCACTCCTGACGAGCCAGCCATGACCCAGATCTCGACGACCGCCAACCCGAACTGGTGGAAAGAAGCCATCATCTACCAGGTCTATCCGCGCAGCTACCTCGACACCGACGGCGATGGCGTGGGCGACCTGGCCGGCATTACCGACAAGCTCGACTACATCGCGAGCCTGGGCGTGGACATCGTCTGGCTGTCGCCCTTCTTCACCTCGCCGATGAAGGACTTCGGCTACGACATCGCCGACTACTGCGACGTCGACCCGCTGTTCGGCACCCTGGCCGACTTCGACAAGCTGATCGCCAAGGCGCACGGCCTGGGCCTGAAGATCATGATCGACCAGGTGATGTCGCATACCGCCGACACCCACCCCTGGTTCGTCGAGAGCCGCCAGAGCCGCGACAATCCGAAGTCCGACTGGTACGTGTGGGCCGATCCGCTGCCGGACGGCTGCCCGCCCAACAACTGGATGTCGGTGTTCGGCGGCTCGGCCTGGCAGTGGGATACCCGCCGCAAGCAGTACTACATGCACAACTTCCTGGTCAGCCAGCCGCAGCTGAACTTCCACAACCCGGACGTGCAGCAGGCTCACCTGGACGCGCAGCGCTTCTGGCTCGAACGCGGGGTGGACGGCGTGCGCATGGACGCCTGCGTGTTCCACTTCCACGACCGCCAGCTGCGCAGCAACCCGCCGGCCCTGGTGCGCGACACCTCGACCGTCACCGACGTGAACCCCTACGGCATGCAGGCCCATATTTACGACAAGACCCAGCCGGAGAACATCGCCTTCCTGCAGCGCGTGCGCGCCCAGCTGGACGAATTCGGCGCGGTCTCGATCGGCGAGGTCAGCTCGGACGACGCGCTGGCCCAGATGGCCGAGTACACCGAAGGCGGCGACAAGCTGCACATGGCCTACAGCTTCAACCTGCTCACCCCGGAATTCACGGCAAGCCACATCCGCAAGCAGGTCGAGGACTTCAAGGAGCGCGTCAAGGACGGCTGGGCCTCCTGGTCGGTCGGCAACCACGACGCCATCCGCGTCGTCACCCGCTGGGGCGGCGCGCCGGGCCAGCGCCCGGGCCCGGCGCTGGCCAAGCTGGTGCTGGCGATGCAGCTCTCGCTCAAGGGCACCCCCTGCCTGTACCAGGGTGACGAGCTGGCCCTGCCGGAAGCGGACGTGCCCTTCGAACTGCTGCAGGACCCGTACGGCATCACCTTCTGGCCCGAATTCAAGGGCCGCGACGGTTGCCGCACCCCGATACCCTGGACGAGCGAGGCGCCGAACGCCGGCTTCACGACCGGCAAGCCCTGGCTGCCGGTGGCCGAACCGCACCTGGCCGCCAGCGTCGCGCAGCAGGACCAGGATCCGGACTCGATGCTGAACTTCCAGCGCCGCTTCATCGCCTGGCGCAAGACGATGCCGCAGCTGACCCGTGGCGAGATCGCCTTCTTCGACGCGCCGGAGCCGGTGCTGGCCCTGCGCCGCTGGGTGGAGGATGGGGACGGCATGGATAGCGTGCTGGCCGCCTTCAACCTGTCGGATCGCGAAGTGAGCTTCGACTGGCCGGAGAGCAGCGCAGCCCGGGCGCTCGGCACGCACGGCCTGCCGGGCCAGGCGGCCGGCGGGAAAGTCAGCCTGCCGCCCTACGGCGCCTGGTTCGGCAGCATCCCAGCGGGCGCGGGCAAATAATGGGCAGCCAGCAGGAGGCTGGAACGTTCGCGGAAAAATCGGCACGCACCGCCTTCGCCGACGGGCCGCGCCTGCTGGCCGACATCGGCGCGACGCATGCGCGCTTCGCGCTGCAGACCGCGCCCGGCGTGTTCAGCGCCGTGCGGGTGCTGCTGTGCGAGGACTTCGACGGCATCGTCTCGCTGCTGCGCTACTACCTGAAGGACCACGCCGACCTGCGTTTGCATCATGCGGCGCTGGCGGTGGCCAACCCGATCAGCGGCGATTCAGTCCGCATGACCAACCGCGATTGGGAGTTCTCGACCGACGCGGTGCGGCGCGAGCTGGGCTTGACCACGCTCCTGATCGTCAACGACTTCACTGCGCTGGCGATGGCGATTCCCGGCCTGACCCGCGCCGACCTGATGCAGGTGGGGCAGGGCGCGCCGGCGCCGAACGCCGTGATCGGCGTGCTGGGACCGGGCACCGGCCTGGGCGTGTCGGGCGTGATCCCGACCGCCGACGGCTTCGTCACTCTCGGCAGCGAGGGCGGCCACGTCAACTTCGCCCCCGGCGACGAGCGCGAGTTCGCCATCCTGCAGACCGCCTGGAAGGAGTGGCCGCACGTCTCGAACGAGCGCCTGATCTCGGGGCCGGGCATGGAAATCATCCACCGCGCGCTGGCCGCGCGCAACGGCGTCGCGGCCCCGCCGCGCAAGGCGGCCGAGATCGTCAACAGCGCGCTGGACGAACGCGAGCCGCTGTGCCTCGAAACCCTCGAATGCTTCTGCGGCATGCTGGGCGCGGCCGCCGCCAACCTGGCGGTGACGCTGGGCGCCTTCGGCGGCATCTTCATCGGCGGCGGCATCGTGCCGCGCATGGGCGAATGGTTCGCCGGCTCGCCCTTCCGCGCGCGCTTCGAAGCCAAGGGGCGCTTTTCCAGCTACCTGGCCGACATCCCGACCTACGTCATCACCACGCCGCATCCGGCCCTGCACGGCGTGGCCACCATCCTGGCCGAGCACCTGCGCGGGCGCAGCGGCGCCAATACCCTGATGGAGCGCGTCCAGCAGCTGCGCCACAGCCTCAGCCCGGCCGAGCAGCGGGTCGCCAGCCTGGTGCTGGAGCAGCCGCGCCTGGTGCTGAACGAGCCGATCGCCGAGATCGCACGCCTGGCCGACGTCAGCCAGCCGACCGTGATCCGCTTTTGCCGCTCGCTCGGCTTCCAGGGCCTGGCCGACTTCAAGCTCAAGTTCGCGAGCAGCCTGACCGGCTCGATCCCGGTGCGCCACAGCCAGGTGCGCATCAGCGACAGCACCCACGACCTGTCGGCCAAGGTGATCGACAACACGGTGTCGGCGATCCTGCGCTTCCGCGACCAGCTGGACGTGCGCGCGCTCGACCGCGCCATCGAACTGGTGAGCCGGGCGCGCCGCGTCGAGTTCTTCGCGATGGGCAATTCGCGCGCGGTGGCGCTGGACGGGCAGCACAAGTTCTTCCGCTTTCGCATCCCGACCTCGCTGTACGGCGACTCGCACCTGTTCCAGCTCGCCGCCGAGCTGCTGCAGCCGGGCGACGTCGTCATCGCGGTATCGAACTCGGGCAGCATCGCCGAGCTCCTGGGCGCGGTGGACACCGCCCGCGCCGCCGGCGCCGACGTGATCGCCATCAGCAACAGCCAGTCGCCGCTGGCGCGCAAGGCGACCGTATGCCTGGCGGTGGACCATGCCGAGGACAGCACCAGCTTCCTGTCGATGATTTCGCGCATCCTGCAGCTGCTGCTGATCGACATCCTCGCGGTGGGCATTTCGGTGGACGGCCAGCACGGCGAAGCGCAGGGCGACGATCCGCGCAGGCTCCTGATCTCGCACCTGGACAGCTGAACCGGCCACGTTCTCGCGTTTGAGCGAGAATAGTGGAATGAAAGACGATTTCCCTTCGCCTGATCTGCACGCCTGGTACGACGCCATGTGGGCGCGCGCCCATGGCGCGATCGCCGCCGGCGACATCGAACGCGACGAACGGGTGCTGGCCGGGCCCGATCCCCGCCGCGGCCTAACCCTGGTCGCGCGTCCCGGGGCGGCGCTCACCAAGCGCTTCGACGCGCTGCTCGAGCGCCTGGCGCAGGCCGAGCCGGGGCAGTACCGCCATCCGCCGGCCGACCTGCACCTCACCGTCCTGTCCCTGTTCACCGTTACCGAGGATCCTGGCGCCCAGCTGGCGCGGCTGGACGCCTATCGCGCCGCCGTGCATGCGGCGCTGAAAGGCATCGAGGCATTCGAGATCGCATTCGCCGGCATCACGCTGTCGCGCGGCGCCGTCATGGCCTGCGGCTATCCGCGCGGCCCGGCGCTGGAGACCCTGCGCGAGCGCCTGCGCATCCAGTTGCGGGCGCGCGGCCTGGATGCCTCGCTGGACCAGCGCTACCGGCTGGTGACTGCGCATGCGACCTTGTTCCGCTTTGCCGCGCCCTTGCGGCAGCCGGCGCGCTTCGCGGCGCTGCTCGAGGAGCTGCGCCATGCACCGCTCGGCAGCATGCGCGTGGACCAGCTGGAGCTGGTGATCAACGACTGGTACATGTCGAGCGGCTCGCTGCAGCGGGTGGAGCTGCTGCGCCTGCCGGGCCGACCGGAGCGCGCTGCTCAGCCGTACGGTGTGTAGGCGAAGCCGTCCGCGGTCACTCCCACCAGCGCCGCCTTGTTCTCGGCGCTTTCGCTGAAGCCCACCAGCACGTCGGCCACCGTCAAGGTCTTCGAGTCCAGTAGGCCGGTCCACCAGTCGATGCCGGCCTTCTCGCCCGGGCGCTGCAGCACGTTCTGGTAAAAGCGTGAGACGATCTCGAGGTTGGACGGCGCGGCGCCGTACAGGTCCTTGAACTCCTTCGAGGCGACGAAGCCTTCGGCGACGCTCTTGAGCGTAGTGCCGAGGTCCATCGCGTTCATCCAGTAGCCCAGGCCGGCCAGGTCCGGCGTGCGTGCGAACGCCGCCTGGTAGACGCGGTAAGCCTGCCCGCCGGTGCCTTCGATGTCGAGGGCCACGGCGGCGTCGCCGAACACCAGGCGTTCGATGTTGACGAGCGTGTCGGTGATGCCGCCGCTGCTGACGCTGAAACCGTCGGCCGTTTTCTTGACGCTGTAGTCGGCGCGCTTGCCGCCATACACCATCTTGTCCAGTCCGGCGCCGCCGTCGGCGCTGTCGGCGCCCCGGCCGTTGTGGATGGTTTCGCTGGCGGCGCCGCCCACCACCTTGCCGCCGTTGTCGCCGAAGCGGTAGACGTGGCTGGAACCGATGCGGTCCGGCGCGGTGTTCATGAGCACCGAGAAGCCGGCGGCGGTAGCTTCCACCAGGTCGGGCTTGCCGTCCCCATTGATGTCCATCGATACCACGTGCTGGTTCGGCGTGCCGTTCCAGCCGAGCGTGAACTTGCCGGTGCCGTCATTGACGAGGACGTGCGAGGAGGACGCATTCATGCCGTCCACAAGAATGTCCTGGAAGCCGTCGCCGTTGAAGTCGATCGCGGTGGCGGACAGGTACCAGGAAGTCTCCTTGCCGGGGGTCTGCGACTGCGGCAGGCGCAGGCTGGTCTCGTCGCGGAAGCGGCCGTTGCCTTCGTTGACGAGCAGCTGCAGGTAGGGCAGCTTGTAGAACTCGTCGTGGCTGCCGTCGTTGGTCAGGCTGAGCATCAGGTCCGGCAGGGCGTCGCCGTTCAGGTCGATGGTTTCGATGCCGATCACGGTTTCGCTGAAGCCGCCCGGCCGCGGCAGGGCCAGCGGCGTGCTGTTGGCGAAGCTGCCCTTGCCGTCGTTGAGCAGGACGAGGCTCGGATTGGGGTTGGGTTTCCAGGTGCCGAGCACGATGTCGTCCCAGCCGTCGCCGTTCAGGTCGCGCAGCATGGACCAGGTGTTGCCCGGGTCATAGCCGGCGGGCCGCAGGCTGGCCGGGAGCAGCGACTGGGTCGGGGTAAAGCGTCCCGCGCCGTCGTTGATCAGGATCTGGTTCCCGTTGCCGGTAGTGTCGTGCAGCGCGTTGACCAGGATGTCGAGATGGCCGTCGCGGTTGATGTCGCCGAGTGCGGTGCCATGGTTCTGCTTCAGTCCCTGCGGCAGGGTGGCGCTGGCGTTTTCCAGCAGGCCGGTCGCCTTGTTCGACAGGAACAGCGAATTCTGTCCACCCGGGAAGGGCGGCTTGTCGAGGCCGAAATCGGGCGTGAAGATGTCGGTGATGCCGTCCTTGTTGAAGTCGCCCGCGAAGATGCGCGGCACGTAGTTCACGTTGGGAATGCCACCCTTGAACAGGCTGGCGGTCTTGTCGGTGAATCCGCCCTTGCCGTCGCCGACCAGGATTTGCAGCGGAACGGCGGTTTCGCCCATGTCGCCCCGGGTACGGGTCACTAGCAGGTCGCCGATGCCGTCGCCATTGAAGTCGCCGGTGCGCAGCTGGTTCACGTGCTGCATCTCGAAGGACGCCACGGTGGCCTGCTGGCGCAGGAAGCCGGTGCTGTCGTCGAACATGTCGCGTGTGTACTGCGCATAGGTGCCGTCCGGGCCCAGCAGCTGGATGCTGTTGACACCCTGCAGCGTGTCGGTGCCGGTCTTGTAGGGCGCTTGCTTGATCACCGTGAAGGTATCGGTCGCGCGCGTGTAGCTGATCTTGATCTCGGACGGCTTGACTTCCCAGTATTTGACGGTGTCTTGCCCGCCGCCGCCGCTCACGCGGTCGGAACCGCCGCTGAGCCAGAACTCTTCGTTGGCGCCGCTGCCGGTGATCTCGTCGCTGTGGCCGGAATCCTGGATCGTGCGGACGTTGATCAGGGTGTCGACCGTGCCGTAGCCGTCCTGGGCGATGCCGGTCGCCAGGTTGACCTTGATGCCGGCCGGTGACCCCCAGTAGGCGACCCCTGCCCAGGGCTGCAGGGCGGTGATGGTGTCGTTGCCCTGCTCGCCGACCGCGGTGCCGCTGGAAAGGACGATGGTATCGTCGCCCTTGCCGCCGAAAATATTGGAGCCGGCCGGAATCCCGAGCTTGTCCTGGTCAATGGAGTCGTTGGCGTCGGTGCCGCGATAGTCTGCCATGGTTGTGTAAGCGTATTTGAAACCAGCCATTGAAATTGCTTTGGTATAAAAAGTCAACAATC
Source organism: Massilia varians (assembly GCF_027923905.1). Taxonomy (NCBI): domain Bacteria; kingdom Pseudomonadati; phylum Pseudomonadota; class Betaproteobacteria; order Burkholderiales; family Oxalobacteraceae; genus Massilia; species Massilia varians. The sequence goes on along the minus strand of NZ_AP026966.1, from coordinate 4,768,558 downwards.
CGGGAATGGTTGTTGCGCTTTAGCAATGCGCAGGAGGGAAGGCGCGGCCGCGCGTGGCCAGGGCAGGACGGCGTTGCTGCGGCGCGGCCTAATCAGCGCTTTTGAGCTGGACGCGCTCGATATGGCGGCGCCATTCCTGCAGGCTCAGGACGGTGTCGGTGTCGGCATCCTCCACCAGGATCTCGTCGCCCTGCCGGGACACGAGGAAGCTCTCGCGGCGGCGCACGTCGTTGGCGCGATTCTCCACGAAGCTGAGCTGGTAATACTGCTTGCCGTTGATCTCGCGCGGGAGCGGGTCGTCCTCGATCACCGCGCCATGCGCCTTGCCCTTCGAACGCTTTTCGATCTGCGCCGACCAGGCCTTCAGTTCCGGCACCGCGAGCAGGGCTTCCATGGCCTGTTCCCGGGTGCGCGCCGGCGTTTCCTTGACGACGGCCGCCGGCGCCGGCTTCGGCTCCTCGCGCTCGGCGCGCTTGCAGCCGGCGGCGCTCAGCGCGATGGCGAGGGCGGCGCCCAGCAGGGGCAGGGAAGGACGGAATGCAGTGCGAATCGACATGGGGTGCCTCGTAGTGTGAAGGGCAAAGTCTACACCCCGTGTGTTCCAGCGGCAACGGTGCAAGGCGCCGGCGCCGGCAGGAGGGATACGTGATCGGTATGACTGCCTGCGAGGGATCCCTGCCGGCGATTATTCGGGCAGGTCGATGGCGCTGCGCAGGAAATCGAACATGGCCTTCATCCGCCCCAGGTAGCGGGTGTCCGGATGGGCCAGCAGCCACAGGCCGGTATCCAGTTCCGGCAGCGGCCCGTCCAGCACAGTGACCTCTGGATGATCGCGCATCACCGCCAGCGGCACCACGCCGACGCCCAAGCCGTTGACGACGGCGCCGGCAACGGCCAGCAGGTTGCCGACCTTGTGGCGCGGCACGGCCCGGGGATGGCGCGCGCGGCGCCAGTGCTGGGACGGGTGGTCGGGCAGGCTGTCGTCCAGCGCGATCCAGTCCATCTCGCTGTAGTGCCGGCCTTGCGGCTGCCCCGCCAGGTAGCCGGCGCCGCCATACACGGCCGAACGCAGCGTGCCCAGGCGGATGCCGACCAGATGCTCGGGCGGTGCGTTGGTGGCGCGAATCGCGATGTCGGCTTCGCGCTGGCTCAGGTTGACGAGCACGTTGGTGCTGGCCAGTTCGAGCCGGATGTCCGGGTAGCGCTCGGCAAAACGCGCCAGCACCGGCAGCAGCACGGTATGCAGCAGGGTGTCGGTCAGGGTGATGCGCAGCACGCCGGAGGGCGCCGTGGCCTGGTGGAAGGCCGCTTCGCGCGCCTCCTCGAGCTGGGTTTCGATCCGTTCCGCATGGCTGGCCAGCACGCGCCCGAGCTCCGTCGCCGTATAGCCTTGCCGGCCGCGGTCGAACAGCAGCTCGCCGACATCCGCCTCGATGCGCTTGATGGCGCGGAACACGGTGGACGCGTCCACCTTCAGCCGCTCGGCGGCGCCGGCCAGAGTGCGGCCGCGGTGCAGGGCCAGGATGGTTTCCAGGTCCTGGAGGCCGAGCTTCGATTGCAGCTTTGCATACGATGGTTTCATGAGTGCCTATTTTATCGGCATTCTTGCAGCAATACAGTGGAAACTCCTCAACCCACTTCGCAAGGAAGCCATCATGCACCACGCTCTGCTCTCCCTCGTCCTGCTGCTGCGCCTGTCGTTCGGTGCGCTCGCGCTCACGTTCGCCATGCTGACCGCGGCCGCGCTCGGCGTACCCGCCTTCGCGGCGGATCTCGTCGCGCACGGCATGCCGATGCCCTTGAGCTGGCCCGCCGTGCTGGTCGAATGCGCGCTCGCGCTGGCCGCATTCTTCCCGGGGTCAGGTCTGACATCCGGACACGGCCTCGACAATACGTCAGCGCACAATGCTTTTTAACATCGTTTGTGCGCTCCCCGGTTCCGCTGATGACCCGCTTGCAACGACGTTCGCAGGCAATCGGTGCAGTACCGTACCGAGCCGGCGCGCCGAACTGTCATCCTTCCTGCATGATCAACTCATACGTGGAGAAATTCCCATGCAACGATATGCAGCAGCGATGACAGGCGGCCTGATTGCAGGTGTGCTGACGACTGCCTTCATGGTCGTCGGACGCAAGACCGGCCTGCTTGGTAAGACGCTCGACCGGGATGCGGTCGACTGGATCGATGATGTCACCGGCTTGCGCGAGCTGATCGGCGACTCGGGCACCAGCGTCGTCGAGTTCGTCAACCATCTCGGCGCATCGGCCGCCTTTGCCCTGGCCGTTCCCAAGCTGCGCGATGCCGCGCCCTCGCTGTCGCCGGTGACGATCGGTGCGCTGTACGGTACCGCGTTGTATGCGGTGAATATCGGCTGCATCGCGCCCATGCTCGGCATCACCGAGGGCGAGGCGAAAGCGGGGCCGCGCAAGGTCGGCGAGCGCTGGAGCGTCCATCTGCTGCAGTCGATCGCAACGGCGGTACTGGCTGAACGGCTGTCTTCCAGCCCTGCACGCCGCTAGGGTGGCGGGCCGCCGGCTAGGTCCGCGCTTATTCCGATAGATTCAATCCATGCTGTTCGCACCATGCGCGCATCGCCTCCAGCGTGCGCTGCTCGCGGAATGCATGCCACCGGTCGCGCAGGCCGCGCTTGTCCACCAGGGCGGAAAAGCGGCTATAGGCGCCCGCACGCCTGAATATCTGCCGAACGGCGTCTTCATCCGAGGGCATGTGGCGCTGGACAAAATCAATGACCAGGGCCTGGCCCAGCTCCAGCGAGCGCTGGCCCGGCACCGGGATGTAATGGCCTGCTTCGCCGAGGTCGTCGGGAAGCGCTTCCAGCTCGCCGATCGCGTCCGAGCGGATATGGACATGACCCGTTTCCAGGCTCACCCACGCCTCGCTGCCCGGCACATCCGCCAGGATCATCGCGTTGTCGAGATCAAATGCGTCTACGGTCGCCATACCGGCCTCCGATAAAAATGATAACAGCAGAGCTCGTGTCCGAATGTCAGACCTGACCCCGCCAAAGTATGACCCCGCCAAAGTACCGCCAAAGTAAAAAAGCCTGCAAGGCGCGAACCCTGCAGGCTTTCTGGCTAGTAGGCCGCCCTTACAGGCGTGACGATTACATCATGCCGTCCATGCCGCCCATGCCACCCATACCGCCCATGCCGCCCATACCGCCGGCCGGCTTGTCTTCAACGACTTCCGAGACCATGCAGTCGGTGGTCAGCATCAGGCCGGCGATCGACGCTGCGTTCTGCAGTGCCGAGCGGGTGACCTTGGCCGGATCCAGCACGCCCATTTCGACCATGTCGCCATAGGTGCCGTTGGCGGCGTTGTAGCCGTAGTTGCCCTGGCCGTTCAGGACGGCGGCGACCACGACCGACGGCTCATCGCCGGCGTTCTGGACGATCATGCGCAGCGGCTCTTCCATGGCGCGCAGGACGATCTTGATGCCTGCGTCCTGGTCCGGGTTGTCGCCCTTGATGTCCAGGTTGGCGCGAGCGCGCAGCAGGGCCACGCCGCCGCCCGGGACGATGCCTTCTTCCACGGCAGCGCGGGTGGCGTGCAGCGCGTCTTCCACGCGTGCCTTCTTCTCTTTCATCTCGACTTCGGTGGCTGCACCGACGCGGATCACGGCAACGCCGCCGGCCAGCTTGGCCACGCGCTCTTGCAGTTTTTCGCGGTCGTAGTCCGAGGTCGCTTCTTCGATCTGGACGCGGACCATCTTGACGCGTGCTTCGATCGCTTCAGCCGAACCTGCGCCGTCGATGATGATGGTGTTTTCCTTGCCCACTTCGACGCGCTTGGCCTGGCCCAGCTCGTTCAGGGTGACCTTTTCCAGGGTCAGGCCGACTTCTTCGGCGATGACCTGGCCACCGGTCAGGATGGCGATGTCTTCCAGCATGGCCTTGCGGCGGTCGCCGAAGCCCGGGGCCTTGACGGCGACGGTCTTCAGGATGCCACGGATGTTGTTGACCACCAGGGTCGCCAGCGCTTCGCCTTCGATGTCTTCGGCGATGATCACCAGCGGACGGCCGGCCTTGGCGACTTGCTCCAGCACCGGCAGCAGGTCACGGATGTTCGAGATCTTCTTGTCGCACAGCAGGACGAACGGGTTCTCGTGCACGGCGACTTGCTTGTCCGGGTTGTTGATGAAGTACGGCGACAGGTAGCCGCGGTCGAACTGCATGCCTTCCACGATGTCCAGCTCGTCGTTCAGCGACTTGCCGTCTTCGACGGTGATGACGCCTTCCTTGCCGACTTTTTCCATTGCCTCGGCAATGCGCTCGCCGATCGAGGTTTCCGAGTTGGCCGAGATGGCGCCGACCTGGGCGATCTCTTTCGAGGTGGTGGTCGGCTTGGCGATCTTCTTCAGTTCTTCGACGGTGGCGGCGACGGCCTTGTCGATGCCGCGCTTCAGGTCCATCGGGTTCATGCCGGCGGCAACGAACTTCATGCCTTCGCGGACGATGGCTTGCGCCAGCACGGTCGCGGTGGTGGTGCCGTCACCGGCGTTGTCGCTGGTCTTCGAGGCGACTTCCTTGACCATCTGCGCGCCCATGTTCTGCAGCTTGTCCTTCAGTTCGATCTCTTTCGCGACCGAGACGCCGTCCTTGGTGACGGTCGGGGCGCCGAACGAGCGCTCCAGCACCACGTTGCGGCCTTTCGGGCCCAGGGTGACCTTGACTGCGTTGGCGAGGATGTTGACGCCTTCAACCATCTTGGCGCGCGCTGCGTCGCCGAAAATTACTTCTTTAGCTGCCATTTGTTATTTCTCCGAATGAATTCGTGGATGTTCTGTGGGGAAGATCAGAGGGCGACGACGGCCATGATGTCTTCTTCGCGCATGACCAGCAGTTCCTGGCCATCGACCTTGACGGCCTGGCCGGAGTACTTGCCGAACAGGACGCGGTCACCGACCTTCACTTCCAGCGGACGAACCTGGCCATTCTCCTGCACCTTGCCGTTGCCGACAGCCAGGATCTCGCCCTGGTCCGGCTTCTCGGCGGCCGCATCGGGGATGATCAGGCCGGATGCAGTCTTGGTCTCCTGGTCGAGACGCTTCACGATTACGCGATCGTGCAGAGGACGAAGGTTCATGCAAAACTCCTTATTTTTCAGTGGGTTGACTAGCTGTTCAAAGCCGCCGACTGGTGCCGGCGGCTGGGAAAATGGTGGCTTGTGCCTGTTAGCACTCTATACCGACGAGTGCTAACACGAACATGATTATAGGGACGATAACACCCCATTTCAAGCGGGAATGTGTGGGACCGAACCGACTTTTTTGCGAAAACACAATTCAATAGATGGGTTGTACACTGTCGGCGGTGGCATCCGGAACGATGGCCGGGCAGGGTACACCGGTTCGCGCCCGGACGCCGCACGGATGCTGCATGCCACGGCCCGTAGCGCGCCCTGCCGAATGAGGGCGCGATTCGGTTGACGGAAAAACCATCTCAGTCCTATAGTGTCGAATGATTTCCGAATTTCAAGACCTCTCCGACAAGATCGACCGGCTCGCCCAGCTGACCCAGTCGCTGCGCGCCGAGAACTACCTGCTGCGCCAGGCCAACCACCTGCTGAGCGCCGAGAACATCGCGTTCAAGGAGCGGCTGATCGAAGCGCAGCGCCGCGTCGAGGCGCTGCTCGAGCAGTTGCCCGCGCCGGAAGGCGCAGCGGATGACGCAGCCGATGCCGGCCTCGATGCCGGCGAGCCGAACGAGGCCAGCCAATGATCCATCTCGATTGCACCATCATGGGCCAGTCCTACCGCCTGGCCTGCCGCGAAGGCGAAGAGCGCACCCTGCGCGAAGCGGTCAGCTACCTGGACGGCAAGATGTGCGCGCTGCGCGACTCGGGCAAGGTGCGCGGCACCGACCGCATCGCCGTCATGGCGGCGCTGAGCGTGGCGGCCGAATTCCTGTCGGTCAAATCGCCCCAGGGCCCGCTGTCCGACATGTCGATCCTGGAAGTCAAGCAAAAGCTCGAAGCGATGCACAGTGTCCTCGACCAGACCCTGGCGCCGCAGGAAAATCTGTCCTGAAGTTCAGATTCGATTGACATGCTCGGCCAACGGAGTAAACTGCGATCTACCCTGCGGTGTTCGAGATTTGTCATATATTCCTTGAACCATTCTTTCGCATAGGTTGTGGGACATGCTTGGTGGGCGCGAGCGTCACTAGTCTGACGAACCCGAAATTGAGCTGACTGCGACCACCTTGAGCCTTCTGGTTCGGGATGCCGGCAATAACGACACAGGCGGGGCTACACACACGAGCGGTTGCGCACTTCGGTACGCAGCCGCTTTTTTTTGTCGATGGAGAGTGCATGCCTTATTGGTTGATGAAATCGGAGCCGGACGACGTCAGTTTCGACGACGTGCTGGCCGCGCCGGAGCAAACCGTGTCCTGGTACGGCGTGCGTAACTACCAGGCGCGCAATTTTCTGCGCGACGCCATGCGGGTCGGCGACGGCGTCCTGTTCTACCATTCCAGCTGCGCCGTGCCCGGCGTGGCCGGCATCGCCGAGGTGGCGAGCGGCCCCTACCCGGATGCGACGCAGTTCGATCCTTCTTCTGCCTACCACGACCCGAAAGCCACCCCGGAAAATCCGCGCTGGATCTCGGTCGACGTGCGCGCCGTGGAAGCGGGGCGCTACCTTCCCTTGAGCGAGCTGCGCGCCATCCCAGCGCTCGACGGCATGGTGCTGCTGCAGAAGGGCAGCCGGCTGTCGGTGTCGCCCGTGACGACGGCCGAGTGGAACACCATCGTCGCCCTGGTCAGGGGAAACAAGGAAGGGACGCGCTGATGGACCTTACCCTGATCCTGGCCCTGCTGGCGATGGGCACCTTCGGCGGCTTCGCGGCCGGGCTGCTCGGCATCGGCGGCGGCATGGTGCTGGTCCCGTTCATCACGATGATCTTCACGGCGCGCGGCTTCGCCCCGGAGCTGACCATCCACATGGCGATCGCCACCTCGCTCGCCACCATCCTGTTTACCTCGCTGTCCTCGGTGCGCGCCCACCACCAGCACGGCGCGGTCCTGTGGCCGGTGGTGAAGCTGCTGGCGCCGGGCATCCTGATCGGCTCCTGGATCGGGCCCTGGATCGGCAAGCAGATGGATGCCACCGTGCTGGCAGCCTTCTTCGGCGTGTTCGTCGCCTTTTCTGCGACCCAGATGCTGATCGGTAAAAAGCCGGCCGCGGCGCGCGCGCTTCCTGGCGCGACCGGCATGTTCGCCGCCGGCGGCCTGATCGGCACCCTGTCGGGCATCGTCGGCGCTGGCGGCGGCTTCGTGTCGGTGCCCTTCATGACCTGGTGCGGCGTGCGCATCCACAATGCGGTGGCCACCAGCGCGGCGCTGGGCTTTCCGATCGCGCTGTCGGGAACCCTCTCGAACATCTGGTTCGGCTGGGGCGAGCCGGGCTTGCCGGACTGGTCGCTCGGCTTCATCTACCTGCCGGCGCTGGCCATCATCGTGCTGGCCAGCGTGAGCATGGCGCCGATCGGCGCGCGCACCGCGCACAAGATGCCGGTGCGCCAGCTGCAGAAGGTGTTTGCGGTGATCCTGTATGCGTTGGCGGCCTATATGTTCTGGAAGGCCGTCAACCCGTAGGGTGGGCGGCTCTGCCGTCCGCGCGTTCAACTTTCGGATGCGCTGTGGCTGCTCACGCCGGAGCTGGACGCGCGGACGGCGAAGCCGTCCACCCTACGCAAGCTGGCGCATCCGTTCACGATCGAGCGGCAGATCGCGCACGCGCCTGCCGCAGGCATCGGCCACCGCATTGGCCAGCGCCGCCGCGGCCGGCCCCTGGGCCGCTTCTCCGGTGCCGAGGAAGGGCTGGCCCGGACGATCCAGCAGGTGCACGTTCACCTTGTCCGGCACCCCGTTGAAACGCAGGATCGGATAGCCGGCCCAGTCCTGGCTCAGCACCCGCTCCGTGTCGAAGCGCACCTGTTCCATCAGGGTCCAGCTGCTCGACTGGACGATGCCGCCCTCGATCTGGTTGCGCACCCCGTCGGGACTGACCACTTCGCCGCAGTCGACGGCGGCGTCCGCGCGCACGATGCGCACGAAGCCGGTGTCCAGCGCCACCTCGACCTCCAGCGCGACGGCGCAGTAGGCCGCCAGGTTCTTGTAGCGCGCAAAGGCGAAGCCGCGCCCGCGCCGCGGGCCTTTCTTGTAGCCGTCCCAGCCGAACCTGGCGGCGGCCAGTTTGATCACCTCGATGGCGCGCGGGTCCGCCAGGTGGCGCAGGCGGAAGGCCACCGGGTCCTGGCCGGCCGCCTGTGCCAGTTCGTCCATGAAGCTTTCGATCGCGAACACGTTGCAGTAGGCGCCCAGCGAGCGCAGCGCCGAGGTGCGCAATGGCCCGGCCGGCTGGAAGCGGTGGGTCACGCGCGCGTTCGGCAGCACGTAATAGGGGATGGCATTGCGGTCGCCGCTGCCCTGGGGCTGGGGGATCGGTTTCGGCGCGGGCGGCACGAAAGGCCTGGCCAGCAGGGTGGCCGCCAGCAGGTTGCCGGCCTTGCCGGGGCGGGTGTTGTGCGGCTGGCTCCAGACCTCGTACTGCCAGTCGACGATCCTGCCGCCCGCGTCGAGCGTGGCCGCCACGTCCGCCAGCATCGCCGGCCCGAAGGGTTCCCAGGCGTGTTCGTCCTCGCGCATCCACTGTACCCGGACCGGGATGCCGGGAAAGGCGCGCGCCATCAGCACCGCGTCGGCGGCGACGTCGTCGGCGCCGTTGTGGCCGTAGCAGCCGGAACCCTCGGCATGGATGCAGCGCACCGCTTCCTCGGGCGCGCCCAGCAGCTCGGCCAGCGCGCGGCGCAGCGGGTACACGCCCTGCGAATGGGTCCACACCGTGTAGCGGCCCCCGTCGAGCAGCGCGATCGCGCACGAGGGACCGATCGAGGCGTGCAGCTGGAAGGGGCGGGTGTAGCTGGCCCGTAAGGTCTTGCCGGGCGTGCCCGGTTTGCCCTGCGCCAGCACCTGCTGCGCCGTCGCGGGCAGGCTGCGCACCAGCGCGGCCACGTCGCGGCCGGCCGGCAGCACGGCCGGCACGTCCCAGCGGGCGGCGCGCGCCAGCGCCTTCGCCGCTTTCACGGCGCGGTATTCCTCGTCGGCGATCACGGCCAGGAAGCGCCCGTCGTGCACGATCTCCAGCACGCCGGGCAAGCGCGCCACCGCCGCCTTGTCCACCGAGAGCAGGCGCGCGCCTGGCGAGGGCGGGCGCACCACGCGGCCATGCATCATGGCGGGCAGGCGCAGGTCCTGCACGTAGGCGACGTGGCCCTTGAGCTTGCCGGGGATGTCGACCCGCGGCAGCGTCACCCCGATGAGACGGCGCGCATCGGGCGCGCGGGCGGGGAGCGCGTTCGTTGCGCGCACGTGCTGCTCGCTGCCGGCCACCAGTTCGCTGAAGCTCACCCGCCGTCCGTCGGGCGTGCGGAACACGCTGTTGTCCTGCGCCAGCGTGGCCGCCGGCACCCCCAGGCGTGCGGCAGCCTTGTCCGCTAGCCGCGCGCGCACCTGCGCCGCCGCGTGGCGGATGGCGGTGGCGCTGTCCTGCATCGAGTGGCTGCCCGCCGTATAGCCTTCGTCGGGCGAGCGCTCGGTGTCGGCGGTCTCCAGCACCAGGCGGCCGGGATCGATCTGCAGTTCGTGCGCGGCCACCTGCAGCAGGGCGGTCTTGATGCCCTGGCCCAGTTCGACCTTGCCGGTGAAGATGGACACGCGGTTGTCGCTGCCCACGCGGATCCAGGCGTCGAGCCAGGGTTCGCGCGCCAGGCTGCCGGGCAGCGCCGCCGCTGCGGCGCGCAGCGGCAATGCGAACCAGAGCGTGAGGGCGCCGCCGCCCGCCAGGAAGCGGCGCCGGCCGGGGCGCTTGGGAGGTTCGTTCATCAGTAGTTCCGGATCGGCTGGGCCTTGAGCACGTCGGCGGCGCGCCGCACCGCGCGCAGGATGCGCAGGTGGGTGCCGCAGCGGCACAGGTTCGGCTGCATCCAGGCCTTGATCTGGGCATCGGTGGGCGAGGCCACCTGTTCGAACAGGGCGGTGGCGCGCATGATCATGCCGGCGATGCAGTAGCCGCACTGGGCCGCCTGCTCCTCGATGAAGGCCTGCTGCAGCACCACGCTCGGCACCCAGCGCGTGCCGCCGGATTCCACCGTGCGCACGGCGCGGCTGCCCACCATCGATACCGGCAGCAGGCAGGACATCACGGGCTCCTTGTCGAGCATCACGGTGCAGGAGCCGCACTGTCCCAGGCCGCAGCCGAACTTGGCGCCGTTGAGTTTCAGGTCGTTGCGCAGCACGTAGAGCAGCGGCGTGTCGGCGTCGACGTCGACCTCGTACGGCTTGCCGTTGACCTGCAGCTTGAAGGTGCTCATTGTTCTCTCGCTTTCTTCGCCGCCTCGTCCAGGTCGGCCCAGGGCTCGGCGCCCGCGCCGTAGCGGCGCAGGTAGGCCGCCAGGGCCGTCACCTGGGCGTCGCCCAGCAGGGTGGCAAAGCCCGGCATCCAGCGCCCCGGCTCGCCCTCCGGCGGCGCGATGCCTTCGCGGATGATGCGCACCAGGCTGCGCGGGTCCGGATCGTACAGGGCCACCGCCTTCCGCAGCTGCAGCGCGGCGCCCGAGCCGGGACCGCGCCCAGGCTCGTGGCAGCTGGCGCAGGCCATCGCATAGGTCTCGTAGCCCAGGCGCATGCGCGCCAGGTCGGGGTCCTGGTCGCCAGGCGCCGGCAGCGGACCGGCCTGTTGCGCGGGCGTGGCGCGCGCCGGCGCCTGTCGCAGGTAACTGTGGAGGTAGGTGGCGAGGGCGGCGACGTCGGCGGGGTCCGCCTGGCCCAGATTGCGCACCACGTCCTGCATCGGGCCGGCGGCCGCGGCGTGCTCGGGCGCGATGCCGGTGCGCAGGTATTGCTCCAGGTGTTCCCGGGTCCAGGGCAAGGGCGAAGGCGACTTGCTGTTGAGCGCCGGGGCGTACCAGCCGCCGGCCTCGCCGCCGTCGAAGCGGCGCTGCAGGTCCGGCCCGCCGAGCAGGGTGCGCGGCGTGTGGCAGGCGCCGCAGTGGGCCAGCACGTTGGCGACGTAGGCGCCGCGGTTCCATTCGGCCGGCTGGCGCGCATCAAACTGCCAGGGCGATTCGTCGAGGTAGAGCAGGTTCCAGAAGGCGACCAGAGGACGGAAACCGAAAGGGAAGCGCATCCGGTTCTCGCGCGCCGGCGCCGCCAGGGCCGGGCGCGTCATGAAGTAGGCGTACAGGGCGCGCATGTCCTCCGGCGCCATCCTGGTGTAGTGGTTGTAGGGGAAGGCCGGGTAGAGCAGGCGGCCGTCGCGCGCGACGCCCTGCCGCATGGCGCGCTCGAAGGCATCGAAACTCCAGTTGCCGATGCCGGTGCCGGCATGCGGCGTGATGTTGGTGCTGTACACGGCGCCGAAGGGCGTTTTCACCGCCAGGCCGCCGGCGAAGGGCTTGCTAGGGTCGACCGTGTGGCAGGCCGCGCACATGCCGAGCTTCGACAGCTTGGCGCCGCGCGCCACCAGCGCGCTGTCGAAGCGGGCCGGCGCCGCCTGCGCGGGCAGGGCGGGGCGCCACATGAAGAAGAACGCGGCGAGCGCCAGCAGCGCCAGCCCAGCCAGCGCCAGCCACCATCGATTGCGCCGCGCGCGTCCCGGCCGTTTCATGTCCTGTTCGTTCTCCCCGATTGGCATCCGCCAGCATTATGACCGAAAAGCCAACACCCACGCGCCCGGCCCTGCGGTGGTATGCTGCGGCCATGACTACCGATTCCGACATCGCGCTGTCCGGCCCCTTCCAGGCCAAGGACGGCAACGGCCGTACCCTCGACGTCAAGGCGATCCGCATTTTCGACGAGGGTTACGGGATCATCGACGTGTACGTCGACTTCAAGGCGCGGCTCGAGCCCGGCGCCTACAAGGACACGGTGCTGCTGCGCCAGCTCGTCGACCGCCTGCGCGCGCTCGGCTATCAGGGGCCTGACTTCGGCCACAGCGACCCCGGCCTGCAGGAGAGCCGCCTGATCGTGCTGGAAGCGCCCGAGGAATTCACCGCCTTCGCCAAGAGCCGCGGCTGGAAGAACCTGGCCGAAGACTTCGAGTAAGGCAGGGCCCGGCATTGTGCCTATAATGCCTGTTTCCTCATAGGCCGATCCCATGCTGCTGCGCCAGGGCACCACCGTTTCGCTCAGGCGCCTGCTGGTGCTGCTCACCGCCTTCGGGCTGTTGCCGCTGGCGCTGTTGGGCGTGTGGGGCCTGCACCTGGTCGGCGAATACCAGCAGCGCGAGCAGCAGCGCCACCTGCTCGACCTGGCGCGCGCGCTGTCGAGCGCCGTCGACGCCGAGCTCGATGGCGCCGCCGCGGTGCTCTCGGCCATGGGGCATTCGCCCAAGATGAGGGCGGGAGATTTGCGCGGCGTCTACGAGGCCGCGCGGCTGCAGGCGGCTGGCCAGCCGGAATGGCTGACCGTGATCCTGACCGATGCCGCCGGCGCCGTCCTGTTCCGCACCAATGCGCCCTTCGGCGGCCCAAGCGGCATCGTCGCCGATCCCGACAGCCTGCGGCGCGCCCTCGGCGCGGACCGTCCCGTGGCCGGCAGGGTAGCGGTCGGCAAGGGCGGCCGCGCCGCCTTTCCGGTGCGCGTTCCCGTCACCGACGATGCCGGCCGGCGCTACGTCCTGAGCGCGGTGATCCAGCCCGGCCGCATGCTGCGCGTGCTCGAGCGCCAGCAGGCGCCGGCCAGCTCCCTGATCTCGATCATCGACGGCACCGGGACCATCGTGGCCCGCTCCAGGGGTCAGGCGCACATGGCCGGCGCGCGGCCCAGTCTCTCGCTCGAAGCGCTGATGCGCAGCGGCGGGCCGGAAGCGGTGGCCGAGACCGTCACGCGCGACGGCGCCCGGGTGGTGTCGGCTTATTCCCGCTCGCGCTACGGCTGGACAGTGGCGATCGGCGTGCCGCCGTCGGCGCTGGCGCCGGCCTCGATGCGGGGAATCGGCATGTACGGCGCCGGCCTGGTGGCCTCGCTGCTGGCCAGCATGCTGCTCGCCACCCTGCTGTCGCGGCGCATCGTGCGCGCCTTCCACGGCCTGCAGCGCGGCGGCGCCGCGCTCGGCGCCGGGCGGCCGGTATCGGTGCCGCCCTCGCGCATCGGCGAGATCGACGAAACCGGGCGCGCACTGATGGCCGCCGCGGCCCTGCGCGACGCCCACGAGGCCGAGCGCTCGCAGCTGCTCGCTTCGCTCGAGCGCGCGCTGGCCGACAGCCGCAGCGCCGCGCGCGTGAAGGATGAATTCCTGGCCATGCTCGGCCACGAGCTGCGCAATCCGCTCAGCCCCATCGTCGCCTCGCTCGACCTGATGGACCTGCGCAACGAGGCGTCCAGCCGGCGCGAGCGCGCCATCCTGCGGCGCCAGACCAATCACCTCAAGCGCCTGGTCGACGACCTGCTCGACGTCTCGCGCATCGCCAGCGGCAAGCTGCGTGTCGAACTGCGCCCGGTCGACCTGGCCGAGGTGGCGCGCCACGCAGTGGCGGCCTTCCCGGCGGCGCCGGGGCGCGCCATCGACCTGGAGGCGCCGGCGCAGGCCTGGGTGCGGGGCGACGAGAGCCGCCTGACCCAGGTGCTGAACAACCTGCTGACCAATGCGGCACGCTTCGGCAAGGACCGCACCGAGGTCCGGCTCGTGGTGGAGGAGGGCCAGGCGCGGCTGACGGTGCGCGACGACGGCGTCGGCATGGACGAACGGATGCTGGAACGGGTGTTCGAACCCTTCTTCCAGGCCCCGCAGCCGCTGGCGCGCCATACCGGCGGGCTCGGACTGGGCCTGGCGATCGTGCGCCGCATCGTCGAGCTGCACGGCGGCAGCATCGCGGCCCATAGCGCGGGCCCCGGCGAGGGCAGCTGTTTCGAGGTGGTGCTGCCGCTCGGGACCATGGCGGCGCAGGCGCCGGAAGCGCCGGCCGCGGCGCAGGCGCGCGCGCTCGAGGTGCTGGTGGTCGACGACAACCTGGACGCGCTGCGCGCCACCGCCGCGGTGCTGGATTTCCTCGGCCACAGGGTGCGTACCGCCGGCACGGCGGTGGCCGCGGTGGAGGAGGTGCGGCGCGCCGCGCCCGACCTCGCGATCCTGGACATCGGCCTGCCGGACATGGATGGCTATGCGCTGGCGCCGCTGCTGCGCGCCGCGGCGCCGGGCCTGCGGCTGGTGGCGCTGACCGGCTACGGCCAGCGCGCCGACGTGCTCCAGGCGCGCGAGGCGGGCTTCGACCTGCACCTGACCAAGCCGGCCACGCTGGACGACCTGCGGCAGGCGCTCACGAACTGACTGCTCTCAGGCGTGCGCCGCGCGCCCGTTCGGCTGGCGGTAGGCCCAGGCCAGCATGACGAGGGCGCCCACGATCATCGGCAGCGACAGCACCTGGCCGGAGGTGATCGGCATGCCGAACACGGTGGTCTCCCAGTCCGGCACGCGGAAGTACTCGGTGATGAAGCGCGCGCAGCCGTACAGCAGGGTGAACATGGCGCCCACCGCCAGGCGCGGGCGCTGCTTGCGCGCATACGGCCACAGGATCAGGAACACGACGATCCCGTCGAGCAGCATCTGGTACAGCGGCGAGGGATGGCGTGGGCCTTCGACGCCCGGCCACAGCATGGCCCAGGGCAGGCTGGGGTCGGCCAGGCGGCCCGGCAGCTCGGCGTTGATGAAGTTGCCCAGGCGGCCGGCGGCATAGCCGAGCGGCACCATCGGCGCGATGAAGTCGTACACGTCGAGCAGGTTGCGCTTGCTCTTGCGCGCCCACAGCGCCATGGCGATCAGGACGCCCAGGAAGCCGCCGTGGAAGGACATGCCGCCGCGCCAGACCATGAAGATCTCGAGCGGATGCTGGAGGAAGTAGAGCGGCTGGTAGAACAGCACTTCGCCCAGGCGCCCGCCCAGCACCACGCCGAGCATGCCGTAGAACAGCATGTCGTCCAGGTCCTCGGCCTTCCAGCCCTGCGCGGCGATGTGCGGCTGGCGGATGCGCACGCGGCCCAGGATCAGGAACAGGGCGAAGGCCACCACGTACATCAGGCCATACCAATGGATCTGCACCGGTCCGATGGCGAAGGCGATGGGATCCGGCTGCGGGTGTACTAGCATCGTTTTACTCTTTCTCGATTAAATCCAGGAAGCCCCTGAGCACGGGCGCGGCACTGTCGCGGCGCCAGGCCAGGCCGGTCTCGGCCAGCGGCGTCGGGTCGACCAGGGCACGGTATTCTACGCCCGCGCGCATCAGGTTCGACACGGATTGTGGCACAAGTGCCAATCCCATGCCGCCGGAGACCAGGCTGACGATGGTCTGCATCTGCAGCGCTTCCTGCCCGATGACGGGGGTGATGCCGGCCGCGCGGAAGCACGACAGGATGGCGTCGTACAGGGCCGGCGCGGCGGCGCGCGGGAAGATCACCAGCGGCAGCGGCGGCAGGTCGCGCAGGCGTACCGGTCCGCTGCCGGCAAGCGCATCCAGCCCGGCCGGCGCGCACAGGATCAGCGGCTCTTCCAGCACTTTCCTGTAGTCGAGGGCCGTGCCCGCCTGTTCCGGCAGCGGCGGGATCACGAAACCGGCGTCGATCCGGCCGTCCAGCAATTCCTCGGCCTGGACATCGGAGGTCGCTTCGCGCAGCACCAGCTGGACATCGGGAAAGGCAGCGCGGTAGCGTTGCAGGATGGCGGGCAGCACGCTGTAGTCGGCGGTGGAGACGAAGGCCAGGGTCAGGCGACCCGCGCGGCCTTCGGCGGCGCGGCGCACCAGGCCGGGCAGGGCGCTGGCGTCGCCGAGCAGGCGGCGCGCCTCGGGCAGCAAGGCACTGCCTGCGGCGGTGAGCGCCACCTGGCGCCGGTTGCGCAGGAACAGCGCGGCGCCGAGCAACTCTTCCAGTCCGGCGATGCTTTGCGAGAGCGGCGGCTGGGTCATGTGCAGGCGCTCGGCGGCGCGGCCGAAATGCAGTTCTTCGGCGACCGTGACGAAATGGCGGAGCTGGCGGAGTTCCAGGTTCATTGATACGCGCGATAAATGGACTGGGCTGGGTGATATGCAAAACATATCACACTATCCGGCGCGGATCGGCCTTGTCAGGTTTTCCGGCGTTTGGAAAACGCCTGTTTGACCCGGGCTTGGCGGTGATGGTGCAGGACGTTATGTTCTTTTTTCTTGTCGAGTCCAAGTGCCTTTTCGATGAACTCGAACCAGACGAAGGCAAGGACCATCAGGGCGACGATGGCCCACCACGACAGGTCGGCGAAGCGCCAGACGTCGAAAAAGCGCAGGGCGCAGAGGGCGGCGATCAAGAGGATGAGCGGCATGGGGGACTCCTTCGCCCTGCATAGTACAAAGAAAAATTGTTTCCGTGTGGAAAAATCCTCTAACTTGTAGGAATTCATCAACATCAGTGTTACCGGCGTTACAGAGTGTATCGACCCATGAAGCTTGCACGAATCCACGGTAAAATGCAGGCGTTATAAACCAGGAGAAACAAATGAAACGCTCGTTGTTGTTGTGTGTGGTGATGTCGGCCTTCGCGTCCAGCAGCGCGTTCGCACAAGCCGATCTGGCGAAAGCCAAGAATTGCATGGCTTGCCACGCAGTCGCCAACAAGCTGGTCGGTCCTTCCTACAAGGACGTCGCCGCCAAGTACGAGGGCCAGAAGGGCGCCGAGGACAAACTGGTGCAGAAGGTGATGAAGGGCGGCGCGGGCGTCTGGGGCCCGGTGCCGATGCCGGCCAACCCGCAGGTGAGCGAGGCCGAAGCCCGCAGCCTGGTGAAATGGATCATGACGACCAAGTAAGCCGGTCGCGACGATGAAAGGAGCGCGCCTGTGGGAGCACGGCGCGCTTTTTTGTTTTCAGCGGATCACATCGATGCGGCTGCGCTTGCCGCCCTTGTAGGTGAACAGCGTCAGCGCCCCGTTCTGGATGTCCCCGGCGCCGTCGAACTGGATGGTGCCCGTCACGCCTTCGTAGCGGATCTTTTTCAGCTCGGGCAGGTACCTGGCCGCCTCGGCCGACTTCGCGGCCTGCATGGCCGCCGCCATCACCATCACCGCGTCGTACACGTAGGGCGCGTAGAGCTGCACCTCGGCGCCGGTCTTCTGGCGAAAACGCCTGCGGAAGTCGGCCATGGCCGCTTCCTGCGCGCCTTTCACGCCGCCGGCCTCGGCGCACACCACCTTGCCTTCGCCGATCGCGTCGCCCGCCAGGCGTCCCAGCGCCTCGGTGCAGATGCCGTCCCCGCCCATGAACTTCGCGGTCATGCCGAGGGTTTTCATTTGCTTGAGCATCGGCCCCGCCACCGAATCCATGCCGCCGAAGAAGATCAGGTCGGGCCTGGCGCCGCGGATCTTGGTCAGGATGGCCGTGTAGTCGGTCGCGGTGGCGCTGGTGAACTCCCGGGCCACCACGCGCACGCCCGGGCTCCTGGCGCCGCGCGCGAACTCGGTGGCCACGCCCTGGCCATAGGTGGTGCGGTCGTCGATGATGGCGATGTTCTTCGCCTTCAAGGTCTCGACCGCGTAACGGCCCAGCGTGCCGCCCAGCTTGGCGTCGTTGGCGACCACCCGGAAGGCGCCCGGGAATTTCTGCTTCGTGTACTGGGTGGCGGTGGTGGCGGGAGAGATCTGCACCAGCCCGGCGTCGTGGTAGATCTTCGAGGCCGGCACCGTGGTGCCCGAATTCAGGTGGCCGACGATACCGTTGACGCGCGCATCGACCAGCTTCTGGGCCACTGCCGTGCCTTGCTTGGGATCGCTGCCGTCGTCCTCGGCCAGCAACCGCCAGGTCACCTTGTGGCCGCCGATGCCGACGCCCCTGGCGTTGAGTTCGTCGATCGCCATGCGCGCGGCGTTCTCGTTGTCCTTGCCGAGGTGGGCGTTGGGGCCGGAAACCGGGCCGACGTGGCCGATCTTCACGACCTGCTGGGCGGAGGCGACGCCCGCAGCTGTCAGTGCGGCAATGAGTACGATGTGCCTGATCCTGTGCTGCATGTCCGTCTCCTGTAAAGACATGATCCACAGCACAAGTTACATCAGATCCTGACAAGCGAAAAGAATTTATCGCAATTTATTTGCCGCCGATCCGGTAGATCACGTCGACCGATTGCGCCAGCCGCATCGCCTGCACCAGCGCCATTTCGGTGCGCGCGCCGCGCCGGCCGCCGGCGCCGCCGCGCGCATTCGCATCGCTGGACAGGCCCATCGCGTTCGACAGGTTCTTCAGCGGCCCGATCGACACCCCGGTGGCCGCTCCCAGCCGGGCGCCGATGCCGCGCGCGATGTCCTTGGCCTTGAGCCTGACCGTGCCGATCGCCTGCTGCAGGAGCTCCGCCTCCACCTTGTCGCGGTCGCTGCGGTTGAAGGACACCACCAGCGATTCGAGGTCTTTCATGGGATGGTCGCCAGCGCCCAGAGGGCGTCGCCGACCTGCCAGAGCGGCGCACCGGCCGGGGTCCTGGGGGAGGCCCAGGCCATGCCGCCCAGGGTGGCGAAGGCGACGAGCGAGTACAGCGCGAGGAAACCCTTGTCGCCCATGGCTTTCACCAGGGGCCGGCGCCAGGGGTGCGACAGGAGGAAATGCGTGCCGACGAAAGCGCCGGAAAATGCCATCAGCAACATCGATGCGTCCATGCGATGCTCCTTCGTGACTGTCGGGGTGCGCCAACTATAGCAGAGGCTTACTCGATCACCAGCGGCAAATCCCTTCCTTCCAGCGCCACCTGGCCGGCGTAGTCGGCGGCGTAGATGCGCAGGATGTACTCGCCCGGCGCCATGTCGCCCACTTGCCAGCTGCCGGTCTCGACTTCGCCGTCGCGCAGGCGGCTGTGCAGCGCGTAGGCGAACTGGGTGGCCTTGCTGCCGTATACCGTGATGCCGCTGTTGGGCGCATACACGGCCTTGACCGCGTCCGGGTTGCGCGGCAGGCGGTCGTAGACCTGGGTGATCAGGGGGCGCTCATGGCCCGGCAGGGGCGTGCCGTCGGCGCGCAGCAGCTGGTAGCCGAGCTTGTACAGTCCCAGGCGGCGGCGCGCCAGGTTGCCGTCCACCTGGTCGTAGGCGTCGACAACGATGTTCACTTCGCCCAGCGAGCGCGGCACGCGCAGGCGCTTGTCCAGTACCGGCTGCTTGCGCGTTCCAGTCGGCGGGCGCAGGCGTTTTCCGCTGCTGTCGAACAGGGCGATGCTGTTGATGCGCGGCGCCACCGTGTCGGTGAAGCCGACAAAGGGAAGGCTGAGCGGATTGACCACCGCGCCGCCCTGGTAATAGTCGAGGTGCACGTGGGCCATCGCGTTGATGGTGCCGAGCGGATCGCCCACGGCGAAACGGGTGCCGCGCGGCACGCGCACGCGCTCGGCCTTGCCGCGTTCGCCCAGCATGAGCTGGAAGCGCGGATCGAGCGGCCGGCCGCGGCTGTCGCGGCCCACGCGCATGTGGATGTAGGACAGCGGTCCCACGCTGATGCCTTCGCTGAGCGAATCGAAGCCCCAGTTGGCGTAGGGGTCGGACACCTTCGACGGGAACACCGCCAGCACCTTCGCGCCGACGTCGGCACGCACGTCGAGGCCGGCGTGGAAGTGGTCGCGGCTGTCGCCGTTGTAGCTGCCGCGTACTTCGCCCATCACGCCGACCACCTCGTGCACGGCGTCCTGCGGGCCGACCGGCCAGGGCATCGGTTCGGTGCGCGCGACCGCCACCGGCTGCGGCCGGACCGGCGCGGCTTCGCCGGCCCGCGCACTGGCCAGGCGGTGCAGGCGGTGGGCCTGGGCGTCGGCCACCACCAGGCTGCCGTCGCGCTCGACGGCGATGCCGCGCGGGCCGTAGAGCTGCACCGTGCCGTCGGGACCGAAGCCGTCGCTCGCGGCCGGGACGTCGGCGTCCGGGAGCGGACGCAATTCGCCTTCCGGCGAGAGCTGCAGGACCCGGCCGCCCGAACTGGCGGCGATGTACAGGTAGCCGTCGCGCGTGAGCGCCAGCCCGACCGGACGGCGCAGGACGGGACGGCGCTCGGCTTCGCCTGGCGCGGCGATGGTCGTCACCGTGCCATCGGGGTCGATGCGGCGGATCGCGTTGTTGCCGGTGTCGGCCACGTAGAGCGTGCCATTGGCCGTTACCGCGAGGGCGCTCGGGGTGTCGAAGCTGGCGCCGGTTCCCATGCCGTCCGCGTTGCCCGGCTTGCCGCTGCCGGCGATGGTCGTCACCGCGCCGTCGCGGCCAATGCGGCGGATACGGTCGTTGTAGGTGTCGGCCACGTAGACGATGCCGGCATCGTCCACCGCCAGGCCCACCGGGCCGTTGAACTGTGCCGCGCGGCCGATGCCATCCAGCTCGCCGCGCGTGCCGTTGCCGGCCAGCGTCGTCACCGTGCCGTCTTTCTCGATTCTCCGGATCGCATGGTTGCCGGTGTCGGCCACGTACAGCTTGCCCTCGTGGTCGAAGGCCAGCGCGGACGGGGTGTGGAAGGCGGCCGCCGTCCCCTTGCCGTCGGCGAAGCCTTCCTCGCCGCCGGCGAAGGTGGCGACCGTGCCGTCCGGCGCGATGGTACGGATGCGGTTGCTGTTGCCGGCGTCGGCCACAAAGAGCTTGCCCTGGCGGTCGAGGGCGACGCCGAAGGGATCGTCGAAGCGGCTCGCAGCGGCCGGGCCGTCGACCGCGCCGGGAATGCCGTCGCCGGCCAGCGTGGTGACGCGCGCCGGCCAGAAGGGCAGGGTCTTGGCCGCCTTGGGCGTCAACACGGCCAGCGCGCTAGGGCTGCGCTCGATGGTGTCGGTGAAGTAGAGGACGGCGCCGGCAATGGCGACGCCTGCGCCCGCAAGCGCGGCGAGGAGGGTCTTTCGGTTCACGAGGGCCGGTTGGTGAATTGCAGAGCCTGCAATCTTAGCGGATACCTGTGAACCATGTTGCACGTAGGGTGGTCGGCTTCGCCGACCGCGCGTTCAACTCTCGGATGCGTTGTCGCGAGGCTTATTCGAACTCCATGCCTTCACATGCTGGATTGCCTCCCCAATCCCTTGTATACGCTCCGGCACGCACATGCCGCTCAAACGTCGAATACGGCCATTGCGATGCGCCTGTTACCAGTCCGTGCTTTACCGGGTTGAAATGGATGTAATCCACATGCCGTTCCATATCGATCTCATCCCGGATCTGGTGCTCCCAGAATCGGCGTTGCCAGATAGAGCCAGCGCCGCGGTGTTGGCGGGATCGCGACAGCGTCATCGGATACAAGCGATTGCAGGTGTACGAAACCTGATGTTTGATTTGCGACCAACGGGACGAGAAATCGGTATCGCCGTCGGGAAGCGTCCAGATGCAATGCAGGTGGTCCGGCATCAGGACCATCGCATCGGTCGTGAATGGCAGGCGGATACGCACGCGTTCGATGGCGTGGCGCAGGGCAAGTCGCACCGCATCGTCGCACAGGATGGGACGGCGGCGGTGGGTGACGACCGTGAAGAAGTAGGTCGAGCCGGTCAGGGAGCGGCGGTAGTAGGGCATCGGCGCATGTTACGTTGGCGCCGAAACCCCAATGTGTGTCAGATCAAAGGAGAGTTGGACGCGCGGAGTGAATTGGTCCAGTGGACCAATTCACGAGCCGTCCACCCTACGGAGGTGTTCAATCTCGCGGGTGACGGCCTGGCTGACGATCTCCCCCAAGGCTTCATGCAGCCCTTCGCGCAGGTCGGCCGTGAAGCTCTCCAGCGTGCGCTGCATGGCGTCGGCCATGGCGTCGCGCACGCGCTGCTCGAGCACGAAGTCGACCCGGCCCTGCAATTGCTGCAGCACGCGCTCGGTGACGCGGCGTTCCAGCACGCTCCATTCCTCGCCGGTCCAGCGCTCGCTGGCGCGGCGTTCCAGCTGTTCGGCGGCCGGCTCGGCGGCGGGAGTAGGCGCAGGCGCAGGCGCCGCCGGCTCGGCGACGACTTCGGTCAGTACCGGGATGCTGGGGTCGAACGCGGCGTTCTGGCTCATGACTGTCCTGCGACAAAGTGGGTCAGGGGATAGTTCTGCTTCTTGTAGGCGACGTAGCGCTTGCGCCCGGCCGCGGCATCGTCCTCGTCGACCGAGATGATCTCGAACACGCGCGCGAATTGCGATAGTAGCGCAGGAGTGCGGCGGGTGAGGTTGACCAGCATCTCATGATGCGGCAATGCCACGCTCTCATCAAAGGTGACGATGACCGGCGTCTGGTCCGCCAGCGGATCGCCGGCCGGCACGTGCGGGATGAAATCGGTGCTCGACACCGTCCACAGCGCGGCGTTCAGGGCCTCGGCCTGGGCCGCGTCCTCGGCCAGCAGCACCACCCTGGCCTTGGCGGAATAGGCCTTGCGGGCGAGGCGGCAGGCGTAGGCCAGCTTGTCGGGGATGTTGGTGTGGAAGTCGATACGCGTCATGGAGCTGATAAAAGAATGGGGCGGCTTGCCGGCCGCCCCGGTTGCATCAGGCGCTTGCGCCGCCCTGCGCGGTGCCGGCCTGGATCATGCCGCTATGACGCAGCAGCGCGTCGATCGAAGGCTCGCGGCCGCGGAAGGCCCGGAACGATTCCAGCGCCGGACGCGAACCGCCCACCGCCAGGATCTCCTGCTGGAAGCGCTTGCCGGTTTCCTGCAGCTGGCCCGACTCCAGCGCCTCTTCGAAGGCCGCATAGGCGTCGGCGGACAGCACCTCGGCCCACTTGTAGCTGTAGTAGCCGGCCGCATAGCCGCCCGAGAAGATGTGGCCGAAGGAGTGCTGGAAGCGGTTGAAGGACGGCGGGATCATTACCGCGAACTGCTTGCGGATGTCGTCGATCAGGTGCTGCACGGTGCGCTCGGCTTTCGGGTCGAAGTCGTAATGCAGGTGCATGTCGATCAGCGAGAACTCGACCTGGCGCAGCGTCATCATCCCGGACTGGAAGTTCTTCGCCGCCAGCATCTTGTCGTACAGCTGGCGCGGCAGCGGCTCGCCGGTCTTCACGTGCGCGGTCATCTGCTGCAGCTTGTCCCACTCCCAGCAGAAGTTTTCCATGAACTGCGACGGCAGCTCCACCGCATCCCATTCCACACCCGAGATGCCCGACACCGACAGCTCCTCGACTTCGGTCAGCATGTGGTGCAGACCGTGGCCGAACTCGTGGAACAGGGTGATGACTTCGTCGTGCGTGAACAGCGACGGCTGCTGCTTGCCATCCACGACCGCCGGCGGGGTGAAGTTGCAGGTGAGGTAGGCGATCGGGGTCTGCACGATGCCGCCGATCGTCACGCGGCGGCCGCGCGCGTCGTCCATCCAGGCGCCCTGGTTCTTGCCTTCGCGCGCATACAGGTCGAGGTAGAACTGGCCGACCAGCTGGCCGTCGCGCTCGATGCGGAAGAAGCGCACGTCCGGATGCCACACCGGCGCCTCGTCCGCCTTGATCTGCACGTTGAACAGCTCCTGGATGACCGTGAACAGGCCTTGTACGACCTTCGGCTCCGGGAAGTATTCCTTCACTTCCTTCTCGGAGAAGGCATAGCGCTGCTCGCGCAGCTTTTCCGAAGCATAGGCGACGTCCCAGGACTGCAGATCAATGATGCCCAGCTCGTCGCGCGCGAAGGCGCGCAGCTCTTCCAGGTCCTTCTCGGCGAAGGGGCGGGCGCGCTTGGCCAGGTCTTCGAGGAACTCGACCACGTGCTGCGGGCTCTCGGCCATCTTCGGCACCAGCGAGACCTCGGCGAAGTTGGCGTACTCCAGCAGCTGGGCCTCTTCATGGCGCAGCTGCAGCAGCTTGACGATGTTGGCGGTGTTGTCCCACTCGGCGGCCTTGCTGAACATGGTGCCGGCATCCGAGGCTTTGGTGCTGCTCGCGCGGTAGATGGTTTCGCGCAAGGCGCGGTTGTCGCAGAACTGCAGCACCGGGTAATAGGACGGGAAGTGCAGACTGAACTGCCAGCCGGCCTTGCCGTCCTTTTCGGCCGAAGCGCGGGCGGCGGCCTTGACGTCGTCCGGGATGCCCGACAGTTCTTCTTCGCTCTCGACCAGCAGCTTGTAGTCGTTGGTGGCGTCCAGCACGTTCTGCGAGAAGCGGGTGGAGGTCGCGGACTGCTGTTCCTGGATCTCGGCGAAGCGTTCCTTCTTATCCTCGGGCAGTTCGGCGCCGCCCAGGCGGAAGTCGCGCAGCGCGTTCTCGACGATGCGCTTGCGCGCAGGGCTCAGGCTGTCGTACTCGCTGCTGGCGCGAAGCTGCTTGTACTTGGCGAACAGGGCCTCGTTCTGGCCGATCGAGGTCCAGAACTCGATGACCTTCGGCTGGTTTTCGTTGTAGGTGGCGCGCAGCTCGGGCGTGTCCGCCACGTGGTTCAGGTGGTTGACCACGCCCCAGGCGCGGCCCAGGCGCTCGGTGGCTTCCTCGAGCGGCACCACGAAGCTGTCCCAGCTCACGCTGCCG
This sequence comes from Massilia varians, assembly GCF_027923905.1. NCBI lineage: Bacteria > Pseudomonadati > Pseudomonadota > Betaproteobacteria > Burkholderiales > Oxalobacteraceae > Massilia > Massilia varians. The sequence goes on along the minus strand of NZ_AP026966.1, from coordinate 4,744,101 downwards.
CCGGGCGCTTCCAGTTTGGCCACGACCTCGGCCGCATCCTTGATGAGTTGCTCGATGGCCGGCGTCACGTGCTCCGGCTTGACCAGGTCGAACCGGGTCAGGCCCGAGAAATCGAGGAGGGGATTGCTGGTATCGATGGTCATGTCGTTCCTTTTAAAAGGTTCAGGCCACGCCGGGCTTCGGTTCCATTCCCGTTGCCTGGCTGGGGCAGTTCTGGCTACTGGAGTGCACGCGTTCCGCGGACTCCACGGTGTTCATCAACAGCATGGTGATCGTCATCGGACCGACGCCGCCCGGCACCGGGGTGATGTGCGATGCGACTTCGCGTACGCCGGCATAGTCCACGTCGCCGCACAGCTTGCCGGCGTCGTCGCGGTTCATGCCGACGTCGATCACGACCGCACCCGGCTTGACCATGTCGGCGGTCAGGGTATTGCGGCGGCCGACGGCGGCGACCACGACGTCGGCCTGGCGGGTGTACAGGCCCAGGTCCGGCGTCGCGCTATGGCAGATGGTGACGGTGGCGTTGGCTTGCAAGAGCAGCAGGGCCATCGGCTTGCCGACGGTGTTCGAGCGGCCGATCACGACGGCGTGCTTGCCGCGCAGGTCGATGCCAGTGGTCTCGATCAGCTTCATGCAACCGTACGGGGTGCAGGGGCGGAAGCCCGGCAGGTTGGCGACCAGTTCGCCGGCCGACAGCACCGAGTAGCCGTCGACGTCCTTGCTGGTGGCGATCGCCTCGATGACCTTGCTCGGGTCGATGTGCTTCGGCAGCGGCATCTGGACCAGGATCCCGTGGATGCTCGGGTCGGCGTTGAGGGCCGCGATGCGGTCCAGCAGGGCCTGCTCGCTCAGGTCGGCGTCGTACTTTTCCAGCACCGAGTGGAAGCCGACGTCGCCGCAGGCCTTGACCTTGTTGCGCACGTAGACGTGGCTCGCCGGGTCCTCGCCGACCAGGATGACCGCCAGGCCGGGCTGTCGGCCGGCGGCGGTGAGTTTGGCGGCGCGCTGGGCGATCTCGCCGCGCAGTTGTTGGGAAAGGAGGACTCCGTCGATGTTCTGGGCAGGCATGGGTAGGCTCACGGCTAGGCAAAAATGAAATTATAAGGCCCGGCCTCATATCGCGCGCCGCGCTGAGCGAAGCATTGTCATATTTATTCGATACTGTAGGGTGGACGGCTCTGCCGTCCGCGCGCTCAAATACATGAAAAATAGACACGCCGCGTCCATTCATGGGCTGGTTGAACGCGCGGACGGCGAAGCCGTCCACCCTACGAAATGTGCATCTGCAACATGAGATTCCGCATTATGAAACGACATATCGCAATTTGAAAAAGCCAAAGGCCACTGGTAGAATCGAAGAGTTTATTTTCAGATATTTGAAATTTCACCAAACGCCACCAGCCATTTCACAGGGACGGGGCGCCAAATCTTAGGAGACGCATTAATGTCAGCTCAACTCGACCAGTTGACGGCACAAGCTGCCAACGACCCCGACACCCTCGAAACCCAGGAATGGCTCGACGCGCTGGAGGCGGTGATCGAACATGAAGGCACCGAGCGCGCCCACTACCTGATGGAGCGCATGGTTGACCTGGCGCGCCGCCGCGGCGCCCACATCCCGTTCTCCAGCAATACCGCCTACGTCAACACCATCCCGGCGCACCTGAACGTGAACTGCCCGGGCAACCTGGAATACGAAGAGCGCCTGCGCTCGTGGATGCGCTGGAACGCGATGGCAATGGTGGTCAAGGCCAACCGCGCCGACGGCGACCTGGGCGGCCACATCTCCTCCTTCGCCTCGCTGGCGAACATGCTGGGCATCGGCTTCAACCACTTCTGGCACGCCCCGACCGAAGAGCACGGCGGCGACCTGCTGTACATCCAGGGCCACTCCTCGCCGGGCATCTACGCGCGCGCGTTCCTGGAAGGCCGCATCTCGGAAGAGCAGCTGCTGAACTTCCGCCGCGAAGTCGACGGCAAGGGCCTGTCGTCCTACCCGCACCCGAAACTGATGCCGGACTTCTGGCAGTTCCCGACCGTGTCGATGGGCCTGGGCCCCCTGATGGCGATCTACCAGGCGCGCTTCCTGAAGTACCTGCACGCACGCGGCATCGCCGACACCGAAGCCCGTAAAGTCTGGGTCTTCTGCGGCGACGGCGAGATGGACGAGCCGGAATCGATGGGTGCGATCGGCATGGCCGCGCGCGAGCGCCTCGACAACCTGGTCATGGTCGTCAACTGCAACCTGCAGCGCCTGGACGGTCCGGTGCGCGGCAACGGCAAGATCATCCAGGAACTGGAAGCCGATTTCCGCGGCGCCGGCTGGAACGTGGTCAAGGTCATCTGGGGCTCGCAGTGGGACGCCCTGCTGTCGAAGGACAAGGACGGCATCCTGCAGCGCGTGATGATGGAAACCGTCGACGGCGAATACCAGAACTACAAGGCCAAGGACGGCGCCTACGTGCGCAAGCACTTCTTCGGCAAGCACCCGGAGCTGCTGAAGATGGTCGCCAACATGAGCGACGACGACATCTGGCGCCTGACGCGCGGCGGCCACGACCCGCACAAGATCTACGCGGCGTTCAAGAACGCCCAGGAAAACAAGGGTTCGCCGACCGTGCTGCTGGTGAAGACCGTCAAGGGCTTCGGCATGGGCAAGTCGGGCGAGGCGCGCAACACCGCGCACCAGACCAAGAAGCTGGACGACGCCGCCATCCGCGAGATGCGCGACCGCTTCGCCATCCCGATCCCGGACGACAAGCTGGCCGAGATCCCGTTCTTCAAGCCGTCCGACGACGCGCCGGAAATGCAGTACCTGCACGAGCGCCGCAAGGCCCTGGGCGGCTACCTGCCGCAGCGCCGTGCCAAGGCCGACGAGCAGCTGACCGTGCCGCCGCTGGAATCGTTCAAGTCGGTCCTCGAGCCGACCGCGGAAGGCCGCGAGATCTCGACCACGCAATCCTACGTGCGCGTCATCACCAGCCTGCTGAAGGACCCGAGCATCGGCCAGCGCATCGTGCCGATCCTGGTCGACGAATCGCGTACCTTCGGCATGGAAGGCCTGTTCCGCCAGATCGGCATCTTCAACCAGCAGGGCCAGCTGTACGAGCCGGTCGACCGCGACCAGGTGATGTACTACCGTGAAGACAAGGCCGGCCAGATCCTGCAGGAAGGTATCAACGAAGCGGGCGGCATGAGCTCGTGGATCGCCGCGGCGACCTCGTACTCGTCGAACAACCGCACCATGATCCCGTTCTACACCTTCTACTCGATGTTCGGCATGCAGCGCGTGGGCGACCTGGTCTGGCTGGCCGGCGACATCCGTGCGCGCGGCTTCCTGATGGGCGGCACCGCCGGCCGCACCACGCTGAACGGCGAAGGCCTGCAGCACGAGGACGGCCACAGCCACATCATCGCGGCCACGGTCCCGAACTGCATCCCTTACGACCCGACCTTCGGCCATGAAGTGGCGGTGATCATCCAGGACGGCCTGCGCCGCATGGTGCAGGAGCAGGAAGATGTGTTCTATTACATCACCATCATGAACGAGAACTACGCTCATCCGGGCCTGAAGCCGGGCCAGGAAGAGGGCATCCTGAAGGGCATGTACCTGCTGCAGGAAGGCGCGCCGCTCCAGGGCGGCAAGGACGAGGCCAAGCGCGTCCAGCTGATCGGTTGCGGCACCATCCTGCGCGAGTCGATCTTCGCCGCCGAGCTGCTGAAGAACGACTGGGGCGTCGATGCGGACGTGTGGTCGGCCCCGTCGCTGACGCTGCTGGCCCGAGACGGCCAGGATTGCGAGCGCTGGAACATGGTCAACCCGGATGCCGAGCAGCGCGTGCCCTACGTGACCTCGCTGATGCAGAACACTGCCGGCCCGATCGTCGCGACCACCGACTACATGCGCCTGTTCGCCGAGCAGATCCGCGGCTTCATGCCGAAGGACCGCACCTACAAGGTGCTGGGCACCGACGGCTTCGGCCGCTCGGATTCGCGCGTCAAGCTGCGTGAGTTCTTCGAGGTGAACCGTTACTACATCACCGTGGCATCGCTGCGCGCACTGGCCGACGAAGGCAAGATCGACCGCGCCGTCGTGAGCCAGGCGATCCAGAAGTACGGCATCGACCAGAACAAGCCGAATCCCGTGACCGTATAAATGCTCGAAGCTTGCCGTCCCGCGCCTGCGGGACGGCGGCTTAGGCGCTAACTCAAAGAATAACTGGAGCTAACACTATGAGCATTGTGGAAGTCAAAGTCCCCGATATCGGCGACTTCAAGGAAGTCGAAGTCATTGAACTGATGGTCAAGCCGGGCGACACGATCAAGGTCGACCAGTCGCTGGTCACGGTCGAGTCGGACAAGGCGAGCATGGAAATCCCGTCCAGCCACGCCGGCGTCGTGAAGGAAATCAAAGTGAAGGTCGGCGACAAGGTCGCCGAAGGTTCGCTGGTGCTGCTGCTGGAAGAAGCCGGCGGCGTGGCCGCCGCGCCCGCCGCTGAAGCTGCCGCGCCGGCGCCTGCCGCCGCAGCAGCGGCCGCCGAAGCCGCCCCGGCACCGGCTGCAGCGCCTGCCGCAGCCGGCGGTATCGTCGAAGTCACCGTGCCGGACATCGGCGACTTCAAGGAAGTCGAAGTCATCGAACTGATGGTCAAGCCGGGCGACCAGATCAAGGTCGACCAGTCCCTGATCACGGTCGAATCGGACAAGGCGAGCATGGAGATCCCGTCCAGCCACGCCGGCACCGTGAAGGAACTGAAGGTCAAGGTGGGCGACAAGGTCGCCAAGGGTTCGCTGGTGCTGCTGGTCGAGTCGACCGGCGGCGCGCCGGCCGCCGCCGCACCTGCAGCCGCGGCTCCGGCGCCTGCCGCCGCCGCTCCAGCCGCAGCGCCTGCGCCTGCCGCCGCTGCCCCGGCACCTGCCGCAGCCGCCGCTGCACCAAGCCAAGGCGTCACCGGCTCGAAAGCCCACGCCTCGCCGTCGATCCGCAAGTTCGCCCGCGAACTGGGCGTGGACCTGGCGCGCGTGCCGGGCACCGGCCCGAAAGGCCGCATCACCCAGCAGGACGTGCAGAACTTCGTCAAGGGCGTGATGGCTGCCGGCCCGACCGCCGCGGCTCCGTCGAAAGCCGGTTCGGGCGGCGGCATGGAAGTGCTGGCCTGGCCGTCGCTGGACTTCTCGAAGTTCGGTCCGACCGAAACCGTGGCCCTGCCGCGCATCAAGAAGATCTCGGGCCCGAACCTGCACCGCAACTGGGTCATGATCCCGCACGTGACCCACTTCGAGGACGCCGACGTCACCGACCTGGAGCAGTTCCGCGTCGATTCGAACGCCGCGCTGGCCAAGCAGAAGTCGACCGTCAAGCTGACCATGCTGGCCTTCGTGATCAAGGCCTCGGTTGCGGCACTGAAGAAGTTCCCGCAATTTAATTCGTCGCTGTCGGAAGACGGCGCCAGCCTGATCGTCAAGCAGTACTACAACATCGGCTTCGCGGCCGACACCCCGAACGGCCTGGTGGTCCCGGTCGTGAAGGATGCCGACAAGAAGACCATCTCGCAGATCGCCGTCGAAATGGGCGAGCTCTCCGCACAGGCACGCGACGGCAAGCTGAGCCCGAGCGCGATGCAGGGCGCGACCTTCACCATCTCGTCGCTGGGCGGCATCGGTGGCACGGCCTTCACGCCGATCATCAATGCGCCGGAAGTGGCGATCCTGGGCCTGTCGAAGTCGGCCATGAAGCCGGTGTGGGACGGTTCCACCTTCCAGCCGCGCCTGATGCTGCCGCTGTCGCTGTCCTACGACCACCGCGTGATCGATGGCGCCGGCGCCGCGCGCTTCGCCGCCTACCTGGCGGACGTGCTGGCCGACCTGCGCAAGACCCTTCTGTAAGGAGCGCCGAATGAGCACTGTTGAGGTAAAAGTACCGAACATCGGCGACTTCAAGGACGTCGAAGTCATCGAACTGCTGGTCAAGCCGGGCGACACCATCAAGGTCGACCAGTCGCTGGTGACCGTCGAATCGGACAAGGCCAGCATGGAGATCCCGTCGACGAACGCCGGCGTGGTCAAGGAAGTCAAAGTGAAGGTCGGCGACAAGGTGAACGAAGGTTCGCTGCTGCTGATGGTCGAGGAATCCGGCGACGCCGCCGCACCTGCTGCTGTCCCGGCAGCGGCGGCGCCGGGCCAGGCGGTAGCCGCGACTGCGGCCAGCAAGCCAACCGACTCCTACGCACCGGCCCATCCGGCGCCGGCCGCCACGCCAAGCGCCGCCCCGGCGCCGGGCGCGGCCAGCTACAGCGGCCCGGTCGACATCGAATGCGAAATGATGGTGCTGGGCGCGGGCCCTGGCGGCTACTCGGCCGCCTTCCGCGCCGCCGACCTGGGGATGAACACCGTGCTGGTCGAGAAGTACGCGACCCTGGGCGGCGTCTGCCTGAACGTGGGCTGCATCCCGTCCAAGGCGCTGCTGCACGTGGCGCACATCATGGACGAGACCGCGCACATGGCCGACCTGGGCGTGAGCTTCGCCAAGCCCGACGTCGACATCGACAAGCTGCGCGCCTATAAAGATGGCGTGATCAAGAAGATGACCGGCGGCCTGAACTTCATGGCCAAGGCGCGCAAGGTCAACGTGGTGCAGGGCGTGGGCCAGTTCCTCAGCCCGAACCACATCGAGGTCACGGCAGCCGACGGCAGCAAAAAAGTCGTCAAGTTCGCCAAGGCGATCATCGCCGCCGGTTCCTCGGTGGTGAAGCTGCCCTTCGTGCCGGAAGATCCGCGCATCGTCGACTCGACCGGCGCGCTGGAACTGCGCCAGGTGCCCAAGCGCATGCTGGTGATCGGCGGCGGCATCATCGGCCTGGAAATGGCGACCGTGTACTCGACCCTGGGTGCGCGCATCGACGTGGTCGAGATGATGGACGGCCTGATGCAGGGCGCCGACCGCGAGGCCGTCAAGGTCTGGCAGAAGTACAACGCGCACCGCTTCGACAACATCATGTTGAAGACCAAGACCGTCGGCGTGGAAGCGCTGCCGGAAGGGATCAAGGTCTCGTTCGAAGCGGCCGAAGCCGGCGCCACCGCGCCCGAGCCGCAGCTGTACGACCTGGTGCTGGTGGCCGTGGGCCGCAGCCCGAACGGCAAGAAGATCGCCGCCGAGAAGGCCGGCGTGGCGGTGACCGAGCGCGGCTTCATCGGCGTGGACGGCCAGATGCGCACCAACGTGCCGCACATCTTCGCCATCGGCGACCTGGTGGGCCAGCCGATGCTGGCGCACAAGGCGGTGCACGAGGCCCACGTGGCGGCGGAAGCGGCCCACGGCGAGAAGGCCTTCTTCGACGCCAAGGTGATTCCGTCGGTGGCCTACACCGATCCGGAAGTGGCGTGGGTCGGCCTGACCGAGGACGAAGCCAAGCAGAAGGGCGTCAAGGTCGAGAAGGGCCACTTCCCGTGGAACGCCAGCGGCCGCGCGGTCGCCAACGGCCGCGAAGAGGGCTTCACCAAGCTGCTGTTCGACGCCGAGACCAAGCGCATCATCGGCGGCACCATCGTCGGCACCAATGCCGGCGACATGATCGGCGAAGTGGCGCTGGCGATCGAGATGGGCGCGGACGGCGTGGACATCGGCAAGACCATCCACCCGCACCCGACCCTGGGCGAATCGATCGGCATGGCGGCGGAAGCCTACAAGGGCGTCTGCACCGACCTGCCGCCGGCACGCAAGAAGTAATCTGCCCCGGCATGCATGAAAAGCGGAACCTCGCCGGTTCCGCTTTTTTTTACCCGCGGGGTCAGGTCTGACAAACGGACACGGCCTCAACAGCACGAATGCGGCAAACCCGCATGTCAAGGCTGAGCCCGTGTCCAAATGTCAGACCTGACCCTCGGGGTTACATCTGCCTGAACAGGTCCACGTAATTCCGGCTCACCACCAGCTGCTCGTCGCGTCCCTTGAGCCGCACGTGCAGGCGCCCGCGGAAGTCGGTCCGGGTGCCGGCCACGTGGCGCGCGGCGACGATCACGCCGCGGTGGATCTGCCAGAACTGCTGCGGGTCGAGCTGTTCCTTCAGCTTGCTCAGCGGCGTGCGGATCAGGCTTTCGCCGTCCGCCAGGTACACGCTGGTGTACTTGTCGTTGCTCTGGAAGTAGATCACTTCGTCGATGGCGATCAGGCGCGTTTCCTGGCCCTTGGCGGCGCGGATCCATTGCAGCGGGGCGGGCGCGGCCACGCCCAGCTGGCGCAGCAGGGCCTGCAGGGCGTCGGTCGCCGGGGCCGGGGCGGGTGTGGCCAGCGCGCCCTTCAAGCGCGCCACCGTGCGCGACAGGCGTTCCAGCCCGATCGGCTTGAGCAGGTAGTCAAACGCCGCGTGTTCGAAGGCTTGCAGGGTATAGTGATCGTAGGCCGTGGTGAACACCACATGCGGCGGCTTGCTGCCGGTGCACAGGCGCGCCGCCAGCTCGATGCCGTTCAGGCCGGGCATCTGGATGTCGAGGAACACCACGTGCGGCGCCAGTTCGTCGATCAGCGCCAGGGCCTGCACCCCGTTGGCGGCGCGCGTGACGCGCAGTTCGGGCCAGGCGGCCGCCAGTTGCGACTCCAGGTAGTCGAGCAGGTGCGGCTCGTCGTCCGCGATCAGGGCGTGGGCTTGGTCGCGCATAATTCCAGGACGGGAAGCTGCAGGCGCGCGCTGACGCCGCCGGCGGGGCTTTCGATGAGCTGCAGGCTGGCCGCGGGACCGTACAGCTGGCGCAGGCGCTCGCGCAGGTTGGACAGGCCGACGCCGCCGCCGGAGCGGGGAGGCAGCATGCGCAGCCCCAGGCCGGTGTCGCACACGTCGATGCACAGCAGGCCGTCGTCCGGGTGGGCGCGCAATACGATCTCTCCACCGTCCAGCTTCGGTTCGATGCCGTGCATGACCGCGTTCTCGACCAGCGGCTGCAGCAGCATCGGCGCGATCGGCAGCTGCTCCAGGCCGGGCGCGATCTCGAAGCGCCAGCGCAGCCGGCCTTCCAGGCGCACGCCGAGCACGTCGAGATAGGCGCGCGCCAGCTCGAGCTCACCCTGCAGGGTCGCATGCTCGGCGCGGCTGGCCGACAGGCTGGCGCGCAGGTAGTCGATGAAGCGCTCCAGCATGCGCCTGGCCTTGGCCGGCTGGCTGTCGATCAGGCTGACCACGTTGGCCAGCGTGTTGTACAGGAAGTGCGGCTCGATCTGGGCCTGCAGGGCGCGCAGGCGGGCCTCGGCGACCAGCCTGCCGGCAGCGGCGATCTGTTCCTGCTGACGCGCGGCATCCGCTTCGCGCCGCATGCGGCGTTCGCCCGCCGCCAGCACCAGGACGATCAGCACCGCGGTCAACATGCCGAAGGCGAGCAGGACGGTCATGACCTTCCCGCCCTGGAAAAAGAGCAAGGGGTTCCTGCCTTGCAGCAGGGCGTTACCGACTGGAATGCCGGCCACGCAGGCCATGCCGACCGCCAGCAATTGCGCACCGCGGAACAGCACGGCCTTTTCGCGCGGCACATGGCGCTCGATGAGCTGCAGGGCGCCGTGGACCAGGAAGCCGATCAGGTTGCTGATCACGACCGTGTAGAACAGCATGCGTCCGAACGAGATGTCCGAGCGGCCGAACATTTCCTGCGTCACGGTGAGGCCCAGGCCGATCAGGCTGCTCCAGATCGCCGTATAGGCGATATTGCGAGCTGGAGACGAGGGCCAGCGCCGGAACAGGGGAATGAGTTCCAGCGGATGGCTGCGGATGCGCGGTGTGATTTTGTCGGCGGTTATCATGCAGATAAGAAATTACCATGAAAGCAGTGCGGCGTGCGATAGGGAAGCCGGGCCAGCGCCAGCGGTCCGGCGCCCACCCGTGCCGCATCGAACACGCACAGCACCCCCGCGCCACGGCGCAGGTCCTGGGCCACGCCGACCAGGTAGCCGTCGGTCTCGGAGCGCGCATTGCGGCGCGGCACCAGCACGTGTTCCTCGACCTGCCAGCCGGCGCCAAAGCGGTAGGCATCCACCTTGCCGCTATCGGTATCGACCAGGTTCACCGAGTCTAGCCGCGCCTCGCCACCCAGCAGCACCAGCTTGCGGTGGCGGCTTCCCACCGACTGCGGCGCCACGCGCGGAAATTCGCTGGCGCCGAACAGGCGGCTGACGCGGGCCTGGCCGGACGCATGGTCGAGGCAGACCTGTACCGCTTCGCTGCGCGAGCGGGTCTGGCGTGCGCCGGCCATCAGCCTGCCGAGTTCGCCCAGCACGTCGCCTTCGTGCAGCACCGCGTCGAAGCGGGTGCAGGCGCCGTCTTCCCAGGCATTGCCGAAGTGGAACACCATGCGTGGCGGCAGTTCGAATACCCCGCGCACCGTGAGGCCGTCCTTGGCCACCACCACGGCGCGCAGCGGACGCGCGTCCGGTCCGCTTCCGGCCCAGGCGTGCCGCTCGGCGAAACTCATGTCCTTGCCGGGTTTGAGGTCGTAAGGCGGGACCAGGAAGACGAGGTGGCGGGCGCTGACGGCGAAGTCGTGCACCATGGCCTGCCCGGGGACGTCGATCAGCGCGCTGCGCAGCAGCTGGCCATCGGCGCCGATCTGGTAGAGCGCGATCCGGCCAGCGCCGGGCAGGGCGCCGAAGTTCCACATGCCGCCCTGCGGATCGCACTTCGGATGGGCCGAGAAGGGCATGGCGCGCAGGTCTTCGCGCCAGGTCTTGACGCCCCGGGTGGCCAGCGTCTGCGGATCGACTTCGATGGCCGAGCCGCCTTCCCAGAGCGCATACACGCGGCCGTTGAAGGGCAGCAGGTTGGTGTTGGCCGCATTCAGGCTGTCGTTGTCGCGAAATCCGCGGCGCGCCACCCAGGTGCCGAAGGATGGATAGAGGAAGTGCCCGGCCTCGGTCTCGTCCAGGTAGCGCCGCGTTTCGACGAAGCGGCCCTGGTGCCGGACCTTGCCGCCGCCGATGCTCCAGCGCTGGGCAAAACCGTCGCCGTCGAACCAGTGGTGGTAGCGCTCGCCGCCCAGTTCGAAGCGGCCAGGGCCGTTACGGTAGAAGCTGCCCTGCAGGTCGGCGGGAAGGCGTCCCCTGAGCGTCGCGTCGCCGGCCTGGCTGCCGACGGTGTCCGCGTAGACGGCCAGTGCCGGGTCGTGTGCCAGGGCGGCGTGGAAGCGGCGCCGGGTTGCCTGGTCGGCGCGCGCCTTCCCAAGCAACGCGAGCGCACCAAGGCCAAGTCCGGCTTCGATCAAGCGGCGGCGGTCCATGTCCGCTCCTTCAGCGCAGGCTGATGCTGGCGGTGGCGCCGGCGGCCGGCAGGCTGAACCTGACCTGCGAGAAGGTCGGCGGTCCCATCGTCCCAAGGGCATTGTTGCTGAACGCGTGGTCTTCCGACGGGATGCCCATGGCATTGCTGTCCATCTTGCCGTTGTCGTTGGCATCGTGAAACAGGGCGATCCCATAGTCGCCCGCCGGCAAGTCCTTGATCACCAGGTCGACGGCGCCAGCCGCGGCAGCCAGCCGGGCAGCCCTGGCCGGGCGCTTCAGGAAGCTGTCGGCCGAATCATAGAGTGCGACCATGATGCTCCCTTGCGCGGACTTGACGTCCTCGATGCGCAGGGTGAGATCGGCGGCGCTGGCGGCGCCGGAAACGAGGAGGGCGAGGGCGGCTGCGATACGGATGGCTTGCATGACGGTCTCCTTGACATTGATCGATGAACCATTCTGGCGAACCGGCAGGCGCCGCGCCTCTGCTTGCGACGAAGCGGCGGCGCTGCGGCGCGAGCTGCATCCGCACGGTGCGAATTGCGCGGCGCAGTGTTGTATTGACTTGCTATGATGGGGACGTGTGGCGGCGCGCCGCTGGCCGCCGCTTGCGTGTCAAGCCAAAGGGAGAGTGCCATGGTTGAGTACGGCAATGAATACGTTGGGACGGTCTTCATCCTGCCCGAAACGCGCTGCTTCGAGCTGAGGACCACGGTCCATGGGGAGCAGCATCTTGTTCACGGCACCATCTCCCAGCAGCTGGCGGCACGCTTCATGGAAGCGGCGCCGGATCATATCGATCCACGCCAGCTGTCGCTGCAGCCGCGCCGGGTCGAGGTCGTGACGCGCGAGATCCACGAACGCCACCGTGCCCCGCGCAAGGTGTATTGCCTGAGCCGGGTGTTCGATGTGGAACCCCAGGCGCAAGGCTGGCCGGCGCCGGCCATGGCCGGTTGACACCCCGACGCCTGGACAAAAAAAATGCCGCCCGGCTTGCGCGGGGCGGCGCTGTGGTGTCGGCTCGGTCAGGTAAACGCGATGAAACGCTGAGGAATATCGATGCTACCGGACTGGGCAGCAGCAGCGTAGGCGCGCATCTCCGTAACGACCGCTTCCAGCTGTTCGTTGTTCGGGTTCTGCAGGAAAAGCTTCATGCGCTCCTGCAGGGCAGCCTGCTGGTCGCGCCATTCGTAACGGGAAGACTTGCTCATGCTTCCTCCTCGCGGCGAACAGCCGCTGTCGTTTTATTGTTCATGACATCCTCCTTGATAAGGATGACAGATTGTCACAACTACTTGCTCCAGGTCGGTGCGATGACGCACAGACCCCTTTTTGACCATATGGTCAAAAAATGCTGCGATAAAACAACTCTAAACGTTCGGCAAGACGCCGCCGCGCTTCCTCGCGCGCAGGCTCGCGCTCGGGGAACAGATAGCGCACCACCGGGTCGCCGTTGACGCAGGCGATCAGGTGGGCGGGCAGCAGCGCGACCGGAACATCGGGACGCAGCTGGGCGCGCACGTCCGGCCGGGCAAAATAACGCTCGAGCATCTCGCGCGTCATGCGCGGCCCCGCCTCATAAAAGGTCTCGGCCAGTTCGGGATTGCTGCTGGCTTCCGCCATCACCACGCGCTGCAGGATCATCGCATCCGGCTCGCACAGCATGTCGTAGAAATAGCCGGCGAACTCGTCGATGACCTCGCGGATCGGGCGCTGGTCGGTATCCATCTTCCCGACCGGGAAAAAGCGTTCGCGCCTGGCTTGCAGCACGGCCTTGAGCAGTCCGGCCTTGCCGCCGAATTTCACGTAGATGGTACGCACCGCCACCCGCGCCTCGCGTGCGATGGCGTCCAGGCTCACGCCGGCATAGCCGTGCTTGATGAACAGGCAGCCGGCGGCGTCGATCAGTTCCTGGGTACGTGCTTCGACTTCCGAGGCCTTGGGGCGGCCGGCGGACTTGGCCGGCGTGGCGGGAGCTGGGCTGGTGGCATTGGTCATGAACCCCATTCTAATCGAATAGAAATGAAATGCAACCGTTTCATTTCTTGACTTCGGTCGGATGCTGGCAAATAATGCGCATAACTCATTTCATTTCTCATCGGAGTTTGACCCCATGGCAGAATCGCACACCTCGGCCCCGGCTATGCAGCAGGCCGCCCAGACCCCAGCGTCGGCAGCACCGGGCAAGGCGCCGCCCAACAAGCGCGTGCTGGGCGTGGTGGGGCTGATCGCCGTGCTCGCCCTCGGGGCCGGCGGGCGCATGTGGTATCGCAGCCAGCATTACGTGGAAACCGAGAATGCCTACGTCACCGGCCGCGTGCACCCGGTATCGAGCCGCGTGGCCGGCGTGGTCACGCGCGTGCTGGTGGACGACAACCAGCAGGTACGAGCGGGCGAGGTGATCGCCGAGCTGGACCCGGCCGACCACCGCGTGCGCGTCGAGCAGATCGAGGCGCAGATCGCGAGCGTGGAGCAGCAGATCGCCCAGGCCGACGCCCAGGTGGCGCAGGTGCGCGCCCAGGCCGGCGCGGCCGGCGCCCAGGTCAGGCAGGCCGAGGCCCAGCTGGTGCGTGCGCGCCAGGATGCCGAGCGCTTCGGCCAGCTCTACAACGACACCATGAAGGCGGTGTCGAAGGCGGAAGTCGACGCGTCCAGCGCCGCGCGCGCCGCCGCCGTGGCCGACGTGGCGGCACGCCGCGACAGCGCCAGCGCCGCCCAGGCCCAGGTGGCCGCGGCCAGCGCCGGGCGCGACGTGTTGAAGGCCCAGGTCAAGGTGCTGCAGGCCCAGCTCAAGGATGCCCGGCAGCAGCTGGCCTACAACCGGATCGTCGCGCCGGTGCCGGGGCGCGTGGGCAAGCGCAGCGTCGAAGTCGGCGCCCGCGTGCAGCCGGGCCAGCAACTGCTGGCCGTGGTCGAGGACGAGGTCTGGGTCACCGCCAACTTCAAGGAAACCCAGCTGGCGGGCCTGGAGCCGGGCCAGCAGGTCTCGCTCGAAGTCGATGCGCTCCCGGGCAAGCCTTTGCTCGGCCGGGTGCACAGCTTCTCGCCGGCCTCGGGCAACCAGTTCGCGCTGCTGCCGGCCGATAACGCGACCGGCAACTTCACCAAGATCGTCCAGCGCGTGCCGGTCAAGATCGTGCTCGATCCGGCGGACGTGAAGAAGTACGCCGGCCGCCTGGTGCCGGGCATGTCGGTCATCGCCGAAGTGGAACTCGGCCAGAAGGTGGCGCACACCCAGACCGCGGCCGCTGCCCACTAAGGAACCGCGATGACCAGCCTCATCAAGGCCGCCACCCCTGGCGCGATGCCGGGAGCGCCGGCCAACGGCGCCCGCGTCGACGCGCGCACCTGGATCGCGGTGGCCGCCGGCATGCTGGGCGCCTTCATGGCGGTGCTCGACATCCAGATCACCAACTCCTCGCTGCGCGACATCCTGGGTTCGCTGTCGGCCACCCAGGAAGAGGGCTCGTGGATCTCGACCGCCTACCTGTGCGCCGAGATCGTCGTGATCCCGTTGACCGCGCTGTTCACGCGCGCGCTCGGCGCACGCGCCTACATGATCGGCACCACCGCGCTGTTCCTGCTGTTCTCGACCCTGTGCGGCGCGGCCTGGAACCTGGAAAGCATGATCGTGTTCCGCATGCTGCAGGGCTTTACCGGCGGCGCCCTGATTCCGATGGCGATGACCCTCGTCATGACGCGCCTGCCCGCTTCCAGGCGCGCGGTCGGCATGGCGATCTTCGGCCTCACCGCCACCCTGGCGCCGGCCATGGGCCCGACCCTGGGCGGCTACCTGTCCGAGATCTATGGCTGGCCCTCGATCTTCTACATCAACTGGGTGCCGGGCGTGCTCCTGATCGCCGGCCTGGTGTACGGCATGGACCGCGAAAAGATGAACCTCAAGGCCCTGGTGAACGCGGACTGGCTCGGCATCGGCCTGATGGCGATGGGCCTGGCCTGCCTGACCATCTTCCTGGAAGAGGGCAATTCGAAGGACTGGTTCGAGTCCTCCTTCATCGTCACCTTCGCTTCGCTGTCGCTGGTGGGCATCCTGGGCTGGGTGGCGGTGAGCTTCACGAAACCCGATCCCTTCGTCAACCTTCGTCTCTACGGCCAACGCAACTTCCTGGTGGCGACCGTCCTGTCGGCGGTGACCGGCATGGGCCTGTATGGCTCCTCGTTCCTGCTGCCGCTGTATCTCGGCCAGATCGCGGGCTACACGCCGATGCAGATCGGCGAGGTGATCGCCTGGGTCGGCCTGCCGCAGCTCCTGGTGATGCCGTTCGCGGCGGCGCTGTCCTCGAAAGTGGACAACCGCATCCTGTGCTCCTTCGGCCTGCTGCTGTTCGGCGGCTCCTGCCTGATGAACGCCTTCATGGACGCCAGCACCGGCTACGACCAGCTGATGCTGACCCAGGTGATCCGCGCGGTCGGCCAGCCCTTCGTGATGCTGACCCTGTCGAACTTCGCGATGCAGGGCCTGGCGCCGAAGGACATGCCCTCGGCCTCGAGCCTGTTCAACATGACCCGCAACCTGGGCGGCTCGATCGGCATCGCCCTGCTGGCCACGGCGCTGACGGTGCGCGAGCACTTCCACTCGGCGCGCCTGGGCGAGGCGGTGTCGAGCTATGCCCCGGCGACCCAGGCACGCCTGGATGCGCTGACCCAGGGTTTCATTGTCAATGGCATGGATCCGGCCACGGCCGCCAGCCAGGCGCTGGCCGTGGTCGACCGCATCGTGCGGCGCGAGTCCTATGTGATGGCCTACAACGACGGCTTCCTGATCATCGGCATGGTGCTGCTGGGCTGCATCGCCGCGATCTGGCTCGCGGACAAGGTCAAGTCGCCGGGCGGCGCCTCGGGCGCACACTGATAGAGAGAGAATGAAATGTTGAAGAAGCTTGTACTCGTCTCCGCACTCGCCGCGGTCCTGGGCGGCTGCGCCACCGTCGGCCCCGACTTCAAGGCGCCCGCCGGCGCAGCCGATGCGGCCTACCGGCATGCTAGCGCCACGAATGAGGCGGCGCGCCTGCCGGCCCAGTGGTGGACCGTGTTCGGCGACGCCACCCTCGACAGCCTGGAGGGGCGCGCCCTGCGCGACAATCCGGGCGTGCAGGCCGCGGCGCAGCGCCTGCTGCAGGCGCAAGCCCAGCTGGGCGTGGTGCGCGCCGGCCAGGCGCCGAACGTCGCGCTCGGCGCGGGCGTCTCGAATTCGCGTACTTCAAGCGAGACCGCGCAGGGGATCGCCCTGGGCGGGCGCTCGATCGAAGGCAACAACTTCAGCGTCGGCGCCTCGCTCTCGTATGAGCTGGACCTGTGGGGCCGCGTGCGCCGCGTGGTGGAAGCTGCCGACGCCGGGGCGCTGGCGGCCCAGATTGATCGCGACGGCGTGCTCTTGATGCTCTCGAGCCAGGTGGCCCAGTCCTACTGGCAGCTGCGCGGCCTGGACGCCGAGCTGGCGATCTTGCGGGGGGCGCTGGACGCCCGCCGCGAAGCCTCAGCGCTGGTGGAAGCGCGCTTCAAGGCCGGCCTGTCGAACGAGCTGGACGTCTCGCGCGCCCGCATCGAGCGCGCCAATGCCGAAGCCGACCTGCACGAGGTGCAGCGCCAGCGCAATGCGGTCGAGCACGCGCTGGCCACGCTGGTGGGCGCGTCGCCGAGCCAGCCCGTGTTGGCCGACAGCGCCGGCGCACCGTTGCCGCTGCCGCCAAGCATTCCGGTCGGCCTGCCGGCCAGCCTCCTGAAGCAGCGTCCCGACCTGGCCGCCAGCGTGGCCCAGCTGAAGGCGGCCAATGCGCAGGTGGGCGTGGCCGAAGGCGCCTTCTATCCGTCACTGTCACTGACCTCGAACTTCGGCTTCGCCTCGGAACACTTGCGCGACATCGCCAGCGGCGGTGCGCGCCAGTTCTCGATCGGTCCGCTGGCGCTGTCGCTGCCGGTATTCGACGGCGGCCGCAACCGCGCCAACCTGGCGCTGTCCAAAGCGCGCTACGAAGAGGCGGTGGCGAATCACCAGACCCGCCTGTTGAGCGCGCTGCGCGAAGTGGAAGACGCGCTGTCCGACGTCCAGCAGCGCCAGCAGCAGGGCGAGGTGCAGGCGCAGTCCCAGCAGGCCGCGGCGCGCGCCTTGCTGGTGGCGCAGGCGCGCTACGAGCGCGGCGTGTCGACCTACCTCGACGTGACCGATGCCCAGCGCAACGCCCTGGCGGCGGACCGGGCGGCGGCGCAGATCCGCACCCAGCGCCTGCTGGCCACCGTGGCCGTGGCGCGCGCGCTCGGGGGCGGCTGGGAGCAGGGCGAGGCGCTCGCCACGATCGCCAAGCCTTAGTAGGGTGGACGGCTTCGCCGTCCGCGCGTCCAACTTCCGGATGCGTTGTAGCAGCTCCTCATGGATTTGAACGCGCGGACGGCAGAGCGTGGTCCAGTCCACTGGACTGGACCACCCCTACGACGGGCAGGCTACAATGGTTGACTATTCAACCATACGAGGATCCGCACCCATGTCCCTGCCCGCACGTGCCCTGCTCATCGCCGTCCTCCTGGCGTCCAGCGCAGCCTCCGCCCGATCCTGGCAACCCGTGCCGAGCGGCACCGGCGCCGAACTGCGCGGCCTGTCCGTCGTGAGCGGCAAGGTCGCCTGGGCCAGCGGCGCCAAGGGCACCGTCCTGCGCACCGTCGACGGCAAGGCCTGGCAGGCGATGCAGGTGCCGGATGCCGACAAGATCGACTTCCGCGACATCCATGCTTTCGACGCCAGGACGGCCGTCGTGATGGGGGCGGGGCCCGGCGCGGCCTCGCGCATCTATCGTACCGAGGATGGCGGCGCGACCTGGGCCTTGGTCACCACGAACGCGGTGGCCGAGGGCTTCTGGGACGCGATGGCCTTCTGGGACAAGGACAACGGCATCCTGTTCGGCGACCCGGTCAAGGGCAGCTTCCAGGTCTACACCACCGGTGACGGCGGCCGCAGCTGGCAGGAAGTCGCCGCCAAGGGCATCGAGGCCATGCCGAACGAGGGCGCCTTTGCCGCCAGCGGCACCTGCCTCACGGTGGCCGGCACGGGCGACGCCTGGATCGCCACCGGCGGCGGCGCCAGCTCGCGCGTCTTCCATTCCCGTGATCGCGGCAAGACCTGGCGCGTGTCGTCGACCCCGATTCCGGCCGGCGCCGCCGCGCGCGGCGTGTTTTCGGTCGCCTTCCTGAACCAGAAAGAAGGTTTCGCGGCCGGCGGCGATTACAAGGAAACCCGCATGGCCGGCACCAACGGCGCCTACACCCTGGATGGCGGCGCCAGCTGGACGCCAGTGCAAGTGGCGCCCGCGGGCTACATGTCGGTGGTAGTGGTGGTGCCGGGCGCGCCGCGCGCGCTGGTGGCCGCCGGCCTGGCCGGATCGGGCTACTCGCCGGACGCCGGCCGTACCTGGAAGGAACTCGACAAGACGCCGATGAACACGGTCGGCTTTGCCGGCCCGGCGCAGGGCTGGGCGGTGGGGCCGAAAGGTTTGCTGATGCAGTACACGGGCCCCCGGCTGGACGCCCAACAAGGGCAATGACGGGACAAGCGATTACAATCGCCGGACTACAACTATTTGACTAGAGACACCATGAAGAAATTCCTTGCTCCTCTCGTGCTGTTCGCGGCGGTCGCCGGCGCGTATGCCAACGCAGCCGAACCCGCCACGCTCGCCCAGCTGAACACCATGGCCAAGCGCTTCGCGCCGGCCGAGCTGAAGGCCGATACCTCCAAGCTGTCGAAAGGCGACCGCGCCGCGATGGCCAAGCTGATCGAAGCGGCCAGGATCATCGATACCCTGCAGCTGCGCCAGCGTTGGGCCGGCAACGAAGCCCTGTGGGCCGCCCTGCAGAAGGACAATTCCGAACTCGGCCGCGCGCGCCAGAACGCCTTCTGGCTGAACAAGGGCCCCTGGTCCAGCCTCGACGACAACGGGTCCTTCATGCCCGCTGAATATGCCGGCATCAAGATCCCGGCCAAGAAGCCGCTGGGCGCCAATTTCTACCCCGAGAACGCGAGCAAGGAAGCGCTGGAAGGCTGGATGAACGGCTTGCCCGCCGCCCAGAAGGCCGATGCGCAGTGGTTCTTCACCGTCATCCGCACCGGCCCCGACGGTAAATTCAAGACTGTGAAGTATTCGGAAGAATACCGCCCGGACCTCGAGAAGCTGGCCAAGCTGCTGCGCGAAGCCGCCGCGCTCACCGACAATGCTTCGCTCAAGAAATTCCTGAGCCTGCGTGCCGACGCCTTCCTGTCCAACGACTACCTGGCCTCGGATTTCGCCTGGATGGACCTCGACGCCCCGGTCGACGTCACCATCGGTCCCTATGAAACCTATAACGACGAGCTGTTCGGCTACAAGGCCGCCTTCGAAGCCTATGTGAGCATCCGCGACCAGAAGGAAACGCAGAAGCTGGCCTTCTTCGGCAAGCACCTGCAGGAGCTGGAAGACAACCTGCCGCTGGCCAAGCAGTACCGCAACCCGAAGGTCGGCGCGATCGCCCCGATGGTCGTGGTCAACCAGGTCTACGGCGCCGGCGACGGCAACATGGGCGTGCAGACCGCCGCCTACAACCTGCCGAACGACGAGCGCGTGATCCGCGAGCGCGGTTCCAAGCGCGTGATGCTCAAGAACGTGCAGGAAGCGAAGTTCGAATCGACCCTGAAACCCATTTCGAAGCTGGTATTGCGTGCCCAGGACCAGAAGGACCTCGACTTCGACTCCTTCTTCACCCACATCCTGGCGCACGAGATCATGCACGGCCTCGGCCCGCACACCACCAAAAAGAACGGCAAGGAATCGACCCCGCGCCAGGACCTGAAGGACACCTACTCGACCATCGAGGAAGCCAAGGCCGACATCACCGGCCTGTGGGCGCTGGGCTACATGATGGACAAGGGCCTGCTGAAGGACACGCTGGGGCAGGGCAGCCTGGCCGAGCGCAAGCTGTACAACACCTTCCTGGCGTCCGCTTTCCGCACCCTGCATTTCGGCCTGACCTCCTCGCACGCACGCGGCATGGCGATCCAGATGAACTACCTGCTCGACAAGGGCGCCTTCGTGGCCAATAGCGACGGGACCTTCTCGGTGGACTTCAAGAAGATCAAGGGAGCGGTTGCCGACCTCGATCGCGATTTCCTGACCATCGAAGCCACCGGCGACTATGAGGCCGCCAAGGCGATGATGGCGAAATACGTGGTGATCCGTCCGGAAGTGCAGAAGGCGCTCGACCGCCTCAAGTCGAGCGTGCCGAACGACATTCGTCCGAACTTCGTGACTGCGGCTTCGCTTGCCAAGTAAGCACAAGAAAAGCACCTGACGGCGGCGCGATTGGCGTGGATGCAACAGTGCCGCCGGTTTTACTTAGACTACACTGAAAGCGCCGTCAATCCATACAGGGGGCATGTTATAGTCGCTGCATTGCTTGGGGGAAATTCCCGGGCTGTACAACGACCAGAACATGACGACGAAGCCCCTTACCACCGGCGCGCGGCTGGCCATCGGCTACGGCGCCGTGATCCTCCTGATGATCGCGCTCTCCGTGCTGGCCGCAGCGCGCGCGGGGCAGATCGAGCAGATGCTGTTCCGCATCGACGATGTCAGCGGCATCAAGCTGCGCTACGCCTTCGAACTGCGCAGCAGCGTGCACGATCGTGCGATCGCCCTGCGCGACGTCGCCCTGGCCCCCGATTCCGTTGCCGCCGCAGCCCCGATCGCCCGTCTCAAGACCCTGGCCGATGCCTATGCACGCGCCGCTTCCCCGCTGAACGCACTGTTCCATGAACTGCCGGGCATCCTGCCCGCGGAACGCGAGGCCCTGGCCGCCATCAAGGAGCAGGAGCGCCGCACCCGTGCGCTGGTCGACCGCGTGATCGCCCTGCATGCGCTGGGAGAAACGCGTGAAGCGGCCGCCCTGCTGTCGCAGCAGGCGGCGCCGGCGTTCCTGGATTGGCTCGCGAGCCTGAACCGCTTCATCGAACTCGAACAGAAACTTGCGGCCGACGACATGGCCTCGGCGCGCCAGCTGGCATCCGGATTCGCGCAATGGATCCTGCTGCTGGTCGCCGGCGCGGTGCTGGCGGCCGTGGTGGGCACCTGGCACGTCGTGCGCAGGCTGCCGCGTGACGAGCAGGCGCCGCCCGCCAGCGCTGAAACGGCTCCGGCCGCACCGGTGGAAGCCGCGGCCGCGCCGAAGCGGGTCGACGACATCGTCGGCGCCATCGACGGCCTGGCCTTCCGCGCCAACATCCTGGCGCTCGACACCGCAGTGCAGGCCCTGCGCAGCCGCGAGCACGACGAAGAGCAGACCGCCGTGGTGCAGGAACTGCAGGCGCTGGCGCTGCGCTCGAGCGCGGTGGTGAAGGACATCCGCGACCTGGTCGGCAGCCCGGTGGCCCACATGGAAGACGCCGGCGCCCTGCAGGCCATCGCGAACGCGGTGGCGCGGGTCACGGCCGTGACTTCCGCGATCGGACTGGAAGAGGGCCAGGCGCGCGGCCAGACCGAGAGCTCGCGCCGCACCACGGCCCTGCTGCAGGCATCGACCGCCGCCGCCGCCATGGAAGCCGAGGCGCAGCGCCTCGCGGCCATGGTCGCCCCGGTGCTGCCGGGCGGTGACAGCGACCTGCCCAAGCAAAACTGACAAGTTTGCCGTTCTCAACACAGAGAAAAATTTTCCCAAAAGAAGGACTTGTTGGCGGGCTAGAATTGCCGATAGGCATTTCATCGTCCTTGGGAGAATTCTCGTGTTCAAGCCCCTGATCCTCGCCGCGGCCTGCGCGCTCACGGCGGCGCCGCCACTTCAGGCCGCCGAGCTGACCGCACTGGAGCAACGCTGGCTCAGCGCCGCCGGACCGGTGCTGGCCTACTCCCAGCAGCTCAAGCTACCCCTCGACATCACCGTCCAGCCCCAGCCGCGTCCCGGCGACGTGCCGCTGGCCATGGGTTTCAATCAGGGCCGCTGCAAGCTGGTCATTTCCCTGCGCAACAACCCCGATGCCGAGACCGTGCTGGCAGGCATTCCCGAGGCGCAGCAAGGGGTGCTGATCGAAGCCATGGCGGCGCACGAGATCGCACACTGCTGGCGCTACGTGCAGGGCGTCTGGCATGCGCTGCCGGCCGGCTTCGTCGAGGTGGGCGAGGAGCGTGCCCACGACGCTTCGCTGCTGGCGGCATCGAAGGCCATGCGCGAGACCCGCCGCGAAGAAGGCTTCGCCGACCTGGCCGCGCTGGCCTGGATCCGGCATAGCAATCCGGATGCGTACGCGCATGTGTACCGCTGGCTGTCCGGCGTGCGCGCCAAGGTAGCGGTGCCGCGCAGCGGCCACGACACCCGCGCCTGGGTGCGCTTGGCGAGCGACGGCGCCGCCTTCGGTCAGGCCGGGGCGCCGTTCGACCAGGTCGACCGGCTCTGGCGCAAAGGCCTACTCGCGACCGAATGAATCGCACCGGTTCGTGGCCCCGCAGCAACAGTCGGGGCCGCCAAATCGCAGGCTGAGCGGACGAGTGTACGTTGTCGCACAGATGTTGTCGGGTATGGCGCGTCTAATGATGTCATCACAACAACCGACCACAAGGGACACATCATGAACCGACTCCTCGCCGCACTGCTGGCTTCCGCTGCCGGCGCCACCATCGCCGCCGCTCCCGCTTTCGCCCAGTCCGACGCCGCCGGCTACCGCGCCGCCATGCAGAAGATCGAGAAAGAGCACGACGTCGCCAAGGACAAGTGCGATGCCCTGACCAAGGAAGATGTCTGCGAAGAGCAGGCCGACGTGGCGCGCGCTCGCGCCGAGCTGGCCGCCGCGCAAAAATACGACAACACCCCGGCCCGGGTGAATGCCGCGCACCGCAAGCTGGCCGAAGCCGAGTACGAGCTGGCCGAAGAGAAGTGCGATGCCATGAAAGGCAACCAGAAGGACAGCTGCATGAACACCGCCAAGTCGGTGCGCACCGCCGCGCTGGCGGAGATCGACGGCAAGCGCGACACCCGCGCCAGCGCCACCGGCGGCAGCGGCAGCACCGCCGCCACCGCGGGCGCCGCCGGCAGCGCCGGCCTGGTCGCGTCGACCGACACCAAGGATCCGGTCAAGGCCGCAGCCGTCGAGAAGTGCGAAGAGAAGGGCAACAAGACCGCTTGCCTGGTCGAGAACAAGGACAAGCCGGACACGGCCCTCGAGCGTGCCGGCGAAAAGACCCGTGCCGCCCTTGCCGGCGCGGTCGACAAGACCAAGGAAGTCGGCCGCAACGTTGCCGACAAGACCCGCGAAGTGACCGGCCGCACCGAACGCGCCGCCGAGCATGCCGGCGACAAGACCGAGAACGCGGCCGAGCGCGCCGGCTCGCGCACCGCCTCGAACATGTCGGATGCGGCGATCACCGCCAAGGTCAAGGCCGGCCTGGCCGCCGAGAAGGACACCAGCGCGCTGGCCGTGAAGGTCGAGACCGAGAAGGGCGTCGTCATGCTGAGCGGCTTCGTCGACTCGAAAGCCGAAGCCGAGCGTGCCGAGAAGGTCGCCAAGGGCGTCGACGGCGTCACCCGCGTCAAGAGCACGCTGAAGGTCAAGTAAAACACCTTGGCACGGCCGACAGCCCGCACGCTTGCCGTGCGGGCTTTTTCTTTTTGGCACAACATCTGCCGGTCCCGGACCGGACCGACTTATAATTGCCCCGTGAACAAACTTGAAGCCTTCGGATACATCGCCGCCCAGGCCGCGCGCGGGGACATCACCTTTCCCACCAGCGTGAATGCCGTGCTGCGCCTGCAACTGGCCCTGGACGATCCGGATTGCCATGTGGACGAGGCGATCCGACTGGTGTTGTCCGAGCCGCAGCTGGCCGCGCGCACCGTGGCGCTGGCCAATACCGCCGCCTACGGGGTGGCCGGCGGCGCCCAGGTGAGCAATGTGCGGGCGGCCGTGCTGCGTATCGGCTACCGCCGGCTGCGCGGCCTGGTGGCGGCGCTGATGGTGCGCCAGTTCGGCCACCGCATCGCCGACCGGGTGCTGCGCGCCAAGGCCGAGCAATTGTGGACCCACAGCGCCCAGGTGGCGGCGCTGGCGCAGGCCATCGCGCGCCACGTCACCAGGGTCGATCCCGACACCGCGCTGTTCGCGGGCATCGTGCACGAGGTCGGCGGCTTCTACCTGCTGTCGCGCGCCGACGAGTTCCCCGGCCTGCTCGAGGACGATACCGAGAACTGGGGCGTGCTGGTCGAGGACGTGGCCAGCCTGGAGATCATGCGCAAACTCGCAATTCCCGCCGATGTGGCCGAGGCCGTCGGCGGGCTGCGCGACGGCGTGCTGAACCCGGTGCCGCACACCCTGCTCGACACGCTGCTGCTGGCGAACCGCTATGCGCTGGTCGATTCGCCGCTGGGCGCCTGCGCGGACGACCACGAAGCCGGCCCGCTCGACGCGGCCACGCTGCAGGTCCTGCGCAGCGAAGCGGCCGAGACCGCCCAGGCGCTGGGCGACGCGACGCTGGTCTAGTTCTTCCCGATTCCTAATCCCACCCGACGATGCCGGCGCGGCCGGCCTGCGTGAGGGCCGCCAGCCGGCGCTCGCGCAGCGCCCGCACGACTGCGCGCACCCGCGGCAGGCGCATCACGTCCGGCAATGCCGCGATCGCGAACTGGCGCCGTGCCGGAATCGGCAGCGGCAGGATGCGCACCTCGGGCGTTTCGGGGAAGCTGGCCAGGCGCGGCAGGATCGCATAACCCATGCCGCGGCCGACCATGGCGGCGATGCTGGTGTCGTTGCTCAAGGTACGCCCCGGCTCGGGCGCGAAGCCGGCCGCGCGGCAGCGCGCCAGGATCTCCGCCGCGCCGCTGCAGGCCAGGCCGATGAAGGGCAGGCCATCCAGGCGCGGCCAGCCGCCGGCGGCATCGCTCGCCAGCGCCAGCGTGGCGGGGACCACCAGCACATAGTCGTCGTGCAGGTAAGGGAGGGAGGCCAGGGTGCCGGCCAGCGGCAGCTGGGCGATGCCGATCTCGGCCAGGCCATCCTGCAGCGCGGCGGTCACATCGGCACGCTGCTCGCAGCTGTCGTCGATCTCGACGCGCAGTTGCGGATGGCGCTGCGCCAGCGCTTCGACCACATGGGGCAGCAAATGGGTGCCGATGCTCCGAAAACAGGCAATGCGCACGCTGCCGGACACGCCGCCATCCGCGGCGGCCGCCGCGCGCAGGCCGTCTTCCAGGCGCAGCATCTGGCGCGCCTTGTCCAGTACCCGCTGCCCGGCATCGGTCGGCAGCGAGCCGGCGCGGCCGCGCGCCAGCAGGCGCACGCCCAGTTCGCCTTCCAGCTCGGCAATCGCATGGCTGATGCGCGATTGGGTGCAGCCCAGCTCCGCGGCGGCGGCGCTGAAACTGCCGTGCTCGGCCACGGCAACCAGCATCTTCAGTTGGTTCAGCTTCATGCCATCGAAATCCTTCATGTCAAGCCGCCCATTATCCGCCATGTCGGTTGTGGCATCGCGGGTTGGGGCGCAGGATGGCACCCCGATCCACTCGAGCGAACCACCCCATGAACGCACTATCCTTGAACGCGGCCCTGATCAGTATCGACGTGCAGCAGGCTTTCAATGACCCCGGCTGGGGCCGACGCAACAACCCGGACGCCGAACAGAAGATCGCCGCGCTGCTGGCGGCCTGGCGCGCTGGCGGGCGGCCGATCTTCCACGTCCAGCACCGCTCCGCTTCGCCGACCGGCTTGTTCCGCCCGGGAACGCCCGGCTACCTGCACAAGCCGGAAGGACAGCCGCGCGCGGACGAGCCGGTGGTCGTCAAGAGCGTCAACAGTTCCTTCATCGGCACCGACCTGGAGGCGCGCCTGCGTGCGGCCGGCATCGACGTGCTGGTGATCATGGGGCTGACGACCGACCACTGCGTCTCGACCACGACGCGCATGGCCGGCAACTTCGGTTTCGAGACCTATCTTGTCGCGGACGCGACCGCCACCTTTGCGCGCACCGGACCGGACGGCCGCCACTATACGGCCGAGCAGATGCACGACACGGCCCTGGCCAGCCTGCATGGCGAATTCGCGACCGTGGTCTGGTCGGAGGACGTGCTGGCGGCCGTGGAGCGTTAGGCGCTCTTAGCCGCCTGAGGTGGCGAGACGGGCGGCCTGCGCACGGCCCTGGGTAAGCATCAGGAAGGACAGCAGCACGCCCGCCAGGGCCAGTCCGGCCGCGACCCATTGTGGCGAGGCGTAGGAATAGCCCAGGGTCAGCGGAATCCCGCCGAGGAAGGCGCCCAGGGCGTTGCCGATATTGAAGCCCGACTGACCCAGCGAGGATCCCAGCATTTCCGCTTCGCGCGAGTGCGCGATCAGCAGCATCTGGATCGGCGGACCCAATGCCAGCGCATTGGCGCCGGTGGCGAAGGCCAGCACCAGCATGGCCGCCTGCGAGCTCGCGAACAGGCCATTGCACAGCAGCAGGCCCGTCATCGTGACCAGCAGGATCAGGATGGCCTGCAGCGGCGGCACGCGGTCGGCCAGGCGGCCGCCCAGGTTCACGCCCACCGTCATGCCGACGCCGACCACGGTCATCACCATCGGGATCGTCGACGGCTTGAACCCGCTGACGTCGGTCAGCAGCGGCGCGATATAGCTGAAGAAGGCGAAGAAGCCGCCGGTGCCGATCGAGGTGATGGCCAGCGCCAGCCACAGGGCCGGGCTGCGGAAGATGCGCAGGTCTTGCTTCAGGCTGGTGCGCCCCTTGGCCTCGATGAAAGGCACCAGCTGGCGCAGGGCCAGCACGGTAAGCAGGCCGATCACTGCCACCACCAGGAATACGGCGCGCCAGCTCATGTTGTGGCCGAGCCAGGTTCCCGCCGGCACGCCCACCACGTTGGCCAGCGTCAGGCCGGTGAACATGGTCGCCAATGCGGCGGCCACCTTGCCCTCGTCGGCCAGGCGGCTGGCGACGACCGCCCCGACGCCGAAGAAAGCGCCGTGCGGCAGGCCGGCCATGAAGCGCGACAGCATCATCACTTCGAAGTTCGGCGCAAAGGCCGACATCGCATTGAACAGCGTGAACATCAGCATGAACCAGATCAGCACGCTGCGCGGCGGGCGGTGCGCCATCAGGCTTACCAGGGTCGGCGCGCCGACCACGACGCCGAGCGCGTAGGCCGTGATGAGGTAGCCGGCCTGGGGGATGCTGATCTGCAGGCCGCCGGCGATGTCGGGCAGGATGCCCATGATGACGAATTCGGTCATGCCGATGCCGAAGCCGCCGAGGGCGAGGGGAAGAAGGCTTTTGTTGATCAAGATGCGCTGCGCGTGGCGAGGAGGATCGGCCACTATAGCGCTTGATGCGCGCCCAGTCCGCTTTTGAGTCGTGATGACAGGTATAGCGGCTTGGTATGAAGTACGTACTAACCCTTACTCATCGATGTCTGGCCAGCCGATGCGGCCGTGGCCGGCATTGTCGAGCCGGGTGCGCAGCGCGCCGGCATCCTGCGCGGGCAGGCTGAAATCGAACAGGACTTCGTCGCCATGCGCCACCGCGTCCAGGTGGGCGCCGGCGGCATCGAGTTCGCGCCGCACCATGCCTTCGAGCGCATACGGCGCCGTGCAGCGCATGGCCTGCAGCTTGATGATCGGCACCTTCTGCGACAGCAGGAGGGCTTGCGCCACGCTGTCGGTATAGGCGCGCACCAGGCCGCCCGCACCCAGCTTGACCCCGCCGAAGTAGCGCACCACGGTGGCCAGCACGCCTTCCAGGTCCTGGTGGCGCAGCACGTCGAGCATGGGGCGTCCCGCGGTGCCGCTCGGTTCGCCGTCGTCGACCGCGGCCGACTGGCCGCCGGCCAGCAGGGCCCAGCATACGTGGGCGGCGCCGGGGTGCTCGGCGCGCAGCCTGGCGACGACCTGCTGGGCGCCGGCCCTGTCCGGCATCGGCTGGACGCAGGCAATGAAACGGCTCTTCTTGATGACGAGTTCGACGTGGACGGGGGAAGCGATGGTCTGTGGCATGCGCCGATTATCGGCGGCGCGCCAGGAAATGCCAACCGTCATTGGCCGGCATTTCCTGGCAGCGACTCATTCCCTACTGGGTTAGGTTCTTAATACGACAGGTTGACTTGCAGGATCGCGGTGCTGCCGCTGGTCTCGTTACCGACGACCAGCAGCGGCTTGTTGTTCGGCGACTTGTCCGCCGGGATGAAGGTCAGGCCTTCCGGACCACGGTCGCCGCTCTCGTTGTTGCGGGTGTTGAGATAGGTGACGAAGCTGGCCGCCGAAGGCTTGCTGACGTCGTAGACCATCACGCCGCCGATTCGCTCCAGGCCGATGAAGGCATAGGTCTTGCTGCCGAAGCGGCCAACTACGACGCCTTCCGGCTCCGGCCCCTTGGAGGCGCTGCGGCCGTCGAGATCGTTGTTGTCGTTGCTGGCATTGAATCGGGCGTTCGGCAGCGCCACGGTCTTTTGCTCGAACTCGTCGCCCGAGTCGTAGACGCGGTTCAGGTTGGTATCCCAGATCGAGAAGGAGCGGGCGCCGAAGCTGTACAGCTCGGTGCACTGGCCGGCCGCGTTCTTGCCGCTGCCGCCGCCATTCGGCGTGGTGGTGATGCGCAGGCGGCCGAGGTTCGAGTCGAGGACCAGGTTGGCGGCATTGCCGAACACGGCCGGGTCGAGGCCGGCGCTGCAGTGGGCACGCACGCGCGTCTCTTCGTTGAAGCCCGGCCAGTCGGCGCGCGCATCGCCCTCGTTGGCGGTGATCAGGTAGGACGTGCCGTCGACGGTGAAGCGGGCGATTGCGTCCGGCAGGTACATGCCTTTCACCGGTTGCGGGGCGATTCTCACCGCCGGCGTGCCGCTGTTGGTGTTGGTGCCGCCGTCTTCGTCGGAAGCGTCCATGCCCATACCGGCCAAATTGTGGTTCTTGGTGCCGAGCGGCTTGATCGCCGTGACCTTGGCGCTGGCGACATCGACGATGGCCACGGCATTGTTTTCCTGCAAGGTGACGTAGGCCGTGCGGCCGTCCTCGCTGGTGGCGATGTATTCCGGTTCGAGATCCTGCGCGGCGCTGGCGCCCGGGCCGTAGATGCGGATGCCCTGGCTGCGCAGCGCGGCTTCCTGGCCGTTGAAAGCGCGGAAGTCGGCGGTGGCGACGGTCGGCGCGCCGCCGCGGTTGACCGTGATGACGCTGACCGAGCCTTCCGGATCGACGGAGTCGGCCTGGCCGTAGCTGTTCGGTTCACCTTCATTGGCGACCAGCACGGTACGGCCGTCCGGGGTAAAGGTGAGCATGTCGGGCAGTGCGCCGACGCGCACGCTGTTTACCAGCTTCAGGTCGGCGGCATTGTAGAAGGCAACCGTGCCGGGATTGGTCTTGGGCGAAGCTTCGATGGCCAGGGCGACCAGGCCGTCGTGAATGGCGACGCTGTTGACGCCCACGCCGAGGCCGGTGACGCTGATGGTGCCGACCAGCTTGGGCGCGGATGGTGTCGCGAGGTCGAGCACGTCGACGGTGCCGTTGGCGCCGTTGACCACGAACAGGCGCTTGCTGGCCGCGTCGAACGCGGTGATCTCGGCCGCGCCGACCTTGCCGCCGTCATAGCCACCTATCTTTTCCAGCGCCAGCGTCCTGGGCGTCAGATCTTCGTCGTCATCGCCGCCGCCACAGCCGGCAAGGAGGCCGGCGGCGAGCATGGCGGCGCCAAGGGCGCGCAGGGTGGTCGGAGGAGCGGCGAGGTCGAGAAACGGCATTGTCGGATTTCCTGAGTTGAAAAACCGACAGCATAGGAGGCGGGGATGACAGCAATATGACGCCAAAAACAAAAAAGGCGTCACGATTGCTCATGACGCCTTCCTTGCTGAATCTTTGGTAGGCCGTGCTGGGCTCGAACCAGCGACCAACGGATTAAAAGTCCGCTGCTCTACCAACTGAGCTAACGACCCGAAGAAGCCAAGATTATAGCGGCATTCTTGCGATTTTCCAAGAACTTCCTGAGCGAATCTGCGCCGGCACGAAGACAATTCATGTTTCGACGTGTTTGTCTTCCTCCTGCGCCTGGTGCATCGCTTCCGGCTCGAGCTTCTCCGCTTCGACGTTCTGGCGCACGAACAAGCCCCAGCTTGCCAGCAGCACGGCCGCGGCGATACCGATCGACGCCGCCTGCGGCAGCAGTTCGGGTTTGGTATGCAGGAACGTGAACACGCCGATCAGGCACTCGACCCCCAGCGATACCACCACCACGATCAGGAAGCGCGACAGGAAGCGGCGCAGGCGGGTCGGGGAGCTGACGTGCACTTCGCGCTGCAGCTCTTCTTCGAGCACGGTCTGGCCCAGTTCGAAGGCGGCGACGGAGATGGTCAGCAGTCCCACGCATTCCAGGATGAGCTGGAAGCGCTCCTGCACGGTTTCCTTGTCGGGAGCAAACAGGGTCGCCCAGATTTCCATGCCGGCAAGCACGATCAGCCCATAGCCGCAGATGAAGAACAGCAGGGCGATAAAAATGTAACCGAGGCTGCTGATTTTCTGTAGATATTTCACCGGACACCTCGAATTGGATGGTGTCGGAACTGTAGCATCCTCGGCGGTTTTTCTTCTGTGCGGCACGACACGCCGGAAGCGCGCCGCGCGCGTAGAGGACGGCTCTTCCAAGATCGGTACAGCAACCTTCCTCACCGCGCGAATCTACAGGGCAGTTGCACCTTGCAGTATCTGATCGTCAAGCTGTACGGTAGAGCGTACTTGTTTAGTTCCGTGCGATCATATTCCTCGCCGTAGCTGGCCTTTGTTCCGTGCAAAGGCTATGCTGGGCGACTTGATTGCCGGGTTCAGCAGTCCCGGCATTCAATCGCACCAGGAGCAGTTGGCAGCATGAGTTCACGCATTCACCCGCAAGCCCGTACCACCCCCAAAATCCGGCAGGAGATCAAGGATTCCGGTCTGTCTGACCGTGAGGCTGCAAAGGTCTTCGGCATCACACGAGCGACGGGTGCAAAGTGGCTCAAGCGGGACAATGTGCATCCCGACGTCGCCCGGTCAGGCATTGCACGCTTGCTCAAGCGCGAGGGCATGTCGCGGCTTGAAGACGTGATCCCGAAGGCCGAAGGCGAAATCATCACGCCCAAGAAGACCTTCAAGGACTACGAGCCGGGCTTTATCCATATCGATATCAAGTACCTGCCTCAGATGCCCGACGAGACCTCGCGTCGCTACCTGTTCGTCGCCATCGACCGCGCCACGCGCTGGGTCTTCATGCACATCTATCCGACCTGTGGACAGACGGTGAGCAACGGGCACCGTTGTCCACAGGCGGTCCACAGGGAAGCGCGCAGCGCTTTGGAAACGTGAAAAAACAAGTATTACATTTGGGCGGTTCTGGCAGGACAGATTGCGCCGCAATTCGGACCGCGGAAAAGGCACGCCGCGACGCAAGGCGTGAGGAGGAGTCATTGCGAGCGATGGCGACGCCGAGCAACGCAGCAGAGCGCGGCCAGAACCGATCCAAATGTAACAGTTATTTTTGAACGGCTCCTTAGTACAGCACCACCGAGCGGATCGATTCGCCCCGTTTCATCAGGTCGAATCCTTCGTTGATGCGATCGAGCGTCAACGTGTGCGTAATCAGTTCGTCGATGCGCAGCTTGCCGTCCATGTACCAGTCGACGATCTTGGGCACGTCGGTGCGGCCGCGCGCGCCGCCGAACGCGGAACCCTTCCATTCGCGTCCGGTCACCAGCTGGAATGGACGGGTGCTGATTTCCTCGCCCGCCGCCGCGACGCCGATGATGAACGACTGGCCCCAGCCCTTGTGGGTGCACTCGAGCGCCTGCCGCATCGTGGTGGTGTTGCCGATGCATTCGAACGAATAGTCGGCCCCGCCGTCGGTCAGCTGGACGATGTGGTCCACCACGTTCGCCACTTCCTTCGGGTTGACGAAGTCGGTCATGCCGAAGCGGCGCGCCATCTCGACCCGCGCCGGGTTGATGTCGACGCCGATGATCTTGTTGGCGCCGACCATCTTGGCCGCCTGGATCACATTCAGGCCGATCCCGCCCAGCCCGAACACGACCACGTTGGCGCTGGCTTCGACCTTGGCCGAAAATACCACCGCGCCCACCCCGGTGGTGACGCCGCAGCCGATATAGGCGGCCGTTGCGAACGGTGCATCCTTGCGGATGTTGGCCAGCGCGATCTCCGGCACCACGATGTAGTTCGAGAACGTGGACGTGCCCATGTAGTGGAAAATCGGCTTGCCGCCGATCGAGAAGCGTGACGTGGCGTCCGGCATCAGGCCTCTGCCCTGCGTCGAGCGGATCGCCTGGCACAGGTTGGTCTTGCGCGACAGGCAGAATTTGCACTGGCGGCATTCGGGTGTGTAGAGCGGGATGACGTGGTCGTCCTTCTTCACCGTCGTCACGCCGGGGCCGACGTCGACCACTACGCCCGCGCCTTCATGGCCGAGAATAGCAGGGAAGATGCCTTCCGGATCCGCCCCAGACAAGGTGTAGTAATCGGTATGACAGATGCCAGTCGCCTTGATTTCCACCAGCACTTCACCCGCCCTAGGCCCGGCCAGGTCCACTTCTTCGATCGTCAGTGGAGCGCCTGCCTTCCATGCAATTGCTGCTTTTGTTTTCATAGCTGATATGGTTGTTTAGATAAAAATGAAAGCGTGCCCGACAGCCCGGGCCGCTTAGGAGCCGCTCAAGAATTACTGTCACATTTGGATCGGCTCTTACAGGCGCGCTGCGGCGTTGCTCGTCGTCGCCATTGCTCGCTATGACTCCTGCGCACGCCTTGCATCGCATCCCGCCAGAACCGCGCAAATGACACACTAATTTTGCACTTCCACCAGCAGGCCGCGCCCCGTGGCGACAGGGTCCGGCAACGTGATGTTGATCAGCGATTCAGGCGCGGAGATGGGAAGTGCCGCGCGATAGGCAACCGCTTTCATGGCTTAGAACTCCTGGGCGGTGGGGCGCAGCACGATTTCGTTGATGTCGACATCAGCCGGCTGTATGATCGCGTACGCAATCGCGCGCGCCACCGCATCGGACGGGATCGCCATCTCGTAGAAGTCATGCACCGCGCTCGCGCTCTCGGCGTGGCTGCTGCCGTGTTTCAGTTCCGATTCGACGGCGCCCGGGGAAATGACGGTGCTGCGGATCTTGCCGCCGACTTCAGCGCGCAGGCCTTCCGAAATGGCGCGCACGGCGAACTTGGTGGCGCTGTACACGGTCGCGTTGCCGAACATCTTCAGCCCGGCCACCGATGCGATGTTGATGAAATGGCCGCTTTCCTGCTTCTGGAACACGGGCAGCGCGGCCGCAATTCCGTACAGCACGCCCTTGACGTTAATGTCGAGCATGCTATCCCACTCGTCGACCTTCAGTTCGGCAAGCGGCGCCACGGCCATCAGGCCGGCGTTGTTGATCATCACGTCGAGCCGGCCGAAATTGGTCAGCGCGGCCTGCACCAGCGCCACCACGTCCTGCTTGCGGGTCACGTCGGTCACGACGATTTCGACCTTGCCGCCGGCGCCCCGGATGTCCGCGGCCAGCGCTTCGAGCCGATCCTGGCGGCGCGCGCCCAGCACCAGGTGCGCGCCCAGCGATGACAGTTGGCGCGCGGTCGCTTCGCCCAGGCCGCTGCTGGCGCCGGTAATCACGACTACTTTGCCTGCGATATCTTGGTTCATGAGTGCTTCCTTCGAAAGGGATGGGGTTCAGTTCAGGACACAGTATGAAAGTGCGGCGCAGCGTTGTATATGGAACAAGAGCGATTTCAGAATTCAAATTTGTGGAATAATCGACGGCTACAAGGAGTTTCTGCTTGCTGAACCAGACTGACCTGATACGAATCTTTTGCGCCGCTGCCGAATCGTCCAGCTTCCGCGAGGCCGCCGCGCGACTCGGCATTTCGCCGCAGGCGGTGACGCGTGCGGTCCAGCAGCTCGAGCGCCACTTCGGCGAAGTGCTGTTCCACCGCAGCACGCGGCAGATCCGCGTGACCGAGTTCGGCGGGCAGCTGGCCGCGCGCGCGCGCGATTCGCTGCTGCAGCTCGATGCCTTGTTCCAGCGCGCCAGCGATTCGGCCGAACCGGAACTGCCAACCCGCGTGCGCATCACGGCGCCGCGCAGCCTGGCGCGCATGCACTTGCTGCCGGCCCTGGCCAACCTAGCGCTGGCGCATCCGTCCATCATCGTCGACTTGCGCCTCGGTGATGCAATTGCGGACGTGGTGGACGAACAGATCGATATCGGGGTGCGCTTGGGATTCATGCGCGACAACCGCTTCGTGGCGCGCGCAGTGACCAAGATGTCGTTCGTGATTGCCGGCTCGCCTGCACTGGTGGCGCGCGCCGGGATTCCCGCGTCGCCGGACGCGCTGGCGGCGCTGCCGACCACCGGCTTTGTGGATAGTAGCAGCGGCAGGGTGTGGCCATGGTACCTGGCCGACGACAAGCAGTTCATGCCGGCCTCCCCGGCCTTCATGACCAACGATCCGGAGGCCGAGCGCGACGCCGTGCTGGCCGGCGTCGGCTACGGCCAGTTGCCGTACTACCTGGTCGCTGCCGACCTGGCAAGCGGACGCCTGGTCACGGTGCTCGACGAGTTCGCGCCACCCGCGTGGGATGTATTCGTCTATCGTCCGCAGCGCGGTCCAGTGCCGCCGCGCATCAGGCGCGTGTTCGACGCGATCGTCGAAGCTTTTTCCGACCCCGCGCTGGCGCGCGCCTGAGGCAGCGCGCCAGCTGCCCGCTCATGCGCATGGACACTGGCGTCGATGCGGCGTGGTTGGCCAGGCTGCTGCAGGAGCTGCGGTGAAGCTGCTGCCGGAGTCAGTCTGGCTGGCGCTCGATCCGGTCGATATGCGCACCGGCGTCGATGGCTTGTCCCTGCACGTGCAGCAGGCACTGGGCCGTGCGCCCTGCGACGGCACGGCCTATGTGTTCAGCAATCGGCGCCGCACGCGGCTCAAGGTGGTGAGCTGGGACGGCACCGGCGTGTGGATGTGCCTGCGCCGCCTGCATCGCGGCCAGTTCGTCTGGCCGGAGCCTGGCGACAAATGCTGGCAACTCAGCGCAGAGCAGTGGCAATGGCTGGTCATGGGCGTGGACTGGCAGCGCCTGTCGGCCCAGGCGCCCTCGCAATGGCGGCTGTAGGGCCGGCACGTATACTGTTTTGCTTGTAAACGTCGGCGCAGCTCGCTACACTGCATCCCCATGAATCTGCTCGACGAACTCGCCCGCACCGATATCGATCCCGCCATGCTGGCGAAGGTGCGTGCGCTGGTCGAGCAGCAGCAGGTCCAGCTGGCCGAGAAGGATTTCAAGATCACGGCCCTGACGCACGAACTGGCCTACCTCAAGCGCATCCGCTATGGCAAGGCCAGCGAAGTGCTCAGCGGCGAGCAGCGCTCGCTGTTCGAGGAGGCGGTTGACATGGACCTGGCCGCCATCGAGGGCAAGCTGGAAAGCCAGGCCAGCAGCAAGCCTGCGCGCAAGCGCGCTGGCCGTCAGTCACTGCCGCCCGAACTGCCGCGCATCGAGAACCGTCATGATCGCCGACACCCTCGACAGGCTGCCAACCTGCCCGAACAGCCGAATCTATTCGCTGCTGCCATTTGCAGACTCTACGCTGGCCTGACTCTGCCCTGAAGGTGGGGCGGCTGGACGCTTACCGTCAATGGGTCGAGGATCTTGGCTTCATCGCCCACATTCGAGCGCGCGATGAAGAAGCTTTAGAACTGAACAAGGATGCAGGATTTCGCGCC
The DNA here is from genome assembly GCF_027923905.1 of Massilia varians. Classification (NCBI taxonomy): domain Bacteria; kingdom Pseudomonadati; phylum Pseudomonadota; class Betaproteobacteria; order Burkholderiales; family Oxalobacteraceae; genus Massilia; species Massilia varians. The sequence continues at coordinate 4,708,090 of NZ_AP026966.1, read as the reverse complement.
CGACGTTGGGTCGTCGAGCGCACGCACAGCTGAATGAATCGATTCCGTGGCCTGCTGATCCGTTGGCCGAAGAAGGCAGGCAACTATCTCGCCTGCCTTCACCTCGTTTGTGGAATCATTGCTTGGCGCTCAGCAGGTCTACTGGGATAGGCTCCAAATCGTCGGCCAGGGCGACTTACTGGGGTTGCTTAGCCTGGCAGCTTTGCCGCAAGAACGTCAACCTTTTCGATTGACGGCGGCTCGGCGAATAACTCACCCGCTTTTTCCATAAGCGCGGCTGCGACTTGACCGGAAAGATGAGCTTGCCGCCCAGCCTCATCTGGAAACGCGTCAAAAATGCCAAAGGTTGATGGCCCCAGGCGGATGCCGAACCAAGCTGTAGTAGCCGGCTCTGCCTGAACGAGGGGAAGACCACTTAACAGAAAGTTCTCTACTTCTTTCTCCTTACCCGGCTTGGCTTCTAGACGAACGAACAACGCAAGTTTGACCATGAGATATCTCCTGTAGTTAAACAGCCACCAAATTACCGACTTTCCGGTGAGCCAAATGTAATGATGACTGCACCGCCACCATTTGCGGCGAAGCCGCCTCCTGCACGTGGCAAAGAGTAGACACAGGGCGACACTGGGTTTCTCAACACTTCAGTGACTGCCTTGAGTTTAACACTTATACAACCAGATCGGTAATCCGACGAACTTCCGCTTCTGGCCGAACCGGCCCAGCCGGGTGAGGCGGTTCAGCATGGCAGCCCGTACTTGTCGCTCGGCGACCTGACGTTCGAAGTCGCGTGCCATGACGTGTTCGCCCAGCAACTTGAAACAGCGCATCTTGGTTTCAACAAGGCTATGCCGGTGGTAGCCGCTCCATCTCTTCCAGATTGCCCGTCCAGCCTTTTTGTAGCTTGCAGGATGTCGTTACGTGCATCGGCACCCGGTTGTTTGCCTTCCAGGGCTTGGCGTTCTTCCGGGTTGGGATGATGATGACATGCGCAATGCGCAACGCAATGCCTTCATGACAGTCCTTCGTGTCGTACGCACCGTCGCCATTGACGCTGGCAATGCGCTCGTCAGCAGAAATCTAGCTCAGCAGCGCTGGCAGGACAGGTGCGTCGCCGATACCGTTATCGGTCACTTCCATGGCCCGGATCTCGAGCGTAAACGCATCGATCCCGAGATGCACCTTGCGCCATTGGCGGCGATGTTTTGCCGCGTGCTTCTTCGTCTTCCACTCGCCTTCACCCAGCATCTTGATGCCAGTGCTGTCCACCAGCAGGTGCAAGCCCGTCGTGGTCGGCATAGCGATGGCCACCTGCAGCGTCTTTTTCCGCCTGCTGACCGTGCTGTAGTCTGGCCAGACTGCCATACTTACGCGCTTTACGCTGGCCGGGCCTGATTTACGCAACAGAGCCGCTTTCAACAACGCGCACTCGTGAAAAAATTTGTTATACCTTTCTTCCCTAATGCTGCTATTTGCGATGAATTTACTCTCGTTCTGAAAGGAAAGTCATGAAGGCACTCGTTTATAATGGTCCGTGCGACGTCCAAGTTAAAGACATGCCGGACGCCAAGATTGAAAAGCCGACTGACGTCTTGGTCCGTATCACGACAACTAACATCTGCGGGTCTGACCTGCACATGTACGAAGGCCGCACCAACATGGAAACGGGCCGTATTTTGGGCCACGAAAACATGGGTGAAGTCATCGAGGTCGGCAACGCCGTCGAGCGCGTTAAGGTCGGCGACGTTGTCTGTCTGCCGTTCAACATCGGCTGCGGCTTCTGCCAAAACTGCGAACGGGGCTTGTCCGGCTTTTGCCTCACGGCAAACCCAGGCACGGCCGGGGCTGCCTACGGTTTTGCCGGCATGGGTCCGTACAGCGGCGGCCAGGCCGAACTGCTACGGGTGCCGTTCGGCGATTACAACTGCTTGGTGCTGCCGGAAGACGCTAAGGAAAAGGAAAATGACTACGTGATGTTGTCGGACATTTTCCCGACCGGCTACCACGCTACCGAATTGGCTGGCCTCAAGCCGGGTGAATCGGTCGTGATCTACGGCGCCGGCCCGGTCGGCCTAATGGCTGCCATGTCTGCGTTCATTAAAGGCGCAAGCGAAGTTTTCGTCGTGGACACGCACAAGGATCGTTTGGCTCTGGCCGAAAAGATGGGCGCGGTGGCGATCGACGACACCGGAGGCGCCGGCGTCGAGAAAATCTTGAACCTTACTAACGGCGAAGGTGTCGACTGCGGCTGCGAATGCGTTGGTTATCAATGTTGCGACAAGCACGGTAAGGAAGTGCCAAATTTAACAATGAATAACTTGGTACAGACGGTCAAGCCTACTGGCGGCATTGGCGTAGTTGGTGTATTCATCCCACAAGATCCAAAGAGTCCAGACGCGTTAGGAAAGGAAGGTAAAATTGCCTTCGATTTCGGCAATTTTTGGTTCAAGGGTCAGAAGATTGGCACCGGCCAAGCCAACGTCAAGCATTACAACCGTTATTTGGCAAAGTTGATCCATAAAGGTAAAGCAACGCCTTCGCAGATCATTTCACACCAGCTTGGATTAGATGATGCACCGACTGCCTATCGGAATTTTGATAAACGTGCGGAAGGGTGGACCAAAGTCGTGCTAAAACCTAATAAATAAGGAAAATATTATTTATAGGCGCATGTTCAAAGACGATTTGTAAATTCAAAGTAGATAGGTTCTACAATAAACGGGCTCTCGCGCAATTTTATTTCATTTAGGGATAGTAAAGAGAGAGTATTGCGCGGAAGAACTTTGTTAGTTTCCGGTTTGATTAGCTTTGTTGCGTAAATTAGGCCTGACCAAGCTACTAGACCGTCAGCTTCCTCGCTGACCTGGCTGTCAAGTCCTGTCCGGTCATCAACGTCAGGCAGTACTCGACAGGCAGGGCGGCGCAGGAAATCAACGCGGAAAAACTCCCGGCAGGGGGGGGCGGACCTTTTTTTCGAAGCGACCAGAGGGTGACCAGAACGCAAAAAGCCCACGAACCGAAATTCGTGGGCTTCTTGGTAATTCATGGTAGGCCGTGCTGGGCTCGAACCAGCGACCAACGGATTAAAAGTCCGCTGCTCTACCAACTGAGCTAACGACCCGAAAGAGGCAGCATTATAGCCGGGCATTTCAGTTTGCGCTAGTGCTACCTGAACAAGACAGCAATCACACCAGTGCCGCAGTGACCTTCAGCACCTCATCCGCCGTGGTCACGCCCTCGACCACCTTCATCGCCCCCGCGATGCGCAAGGGCTTCATCCCATCCACGACGCTCTGCTGGCGCAGCTTCTGAATCTCGCCGGATTCCCGCACCACGCGCGCAAACCCTTCGCTCACGGTCAGCAGTTCATAGATACCCGTCCGCCCCCGATACCCCGTCTGCCGGCATTCCGGACACCCGATCGGCCGATATACCGAGGCAGGCTTCGGAATATTCCAGGCTCCCCCGATGCCCTGCCACACCTCATCACTGAGCTCGCCGCCAGGCGCCTTGCAGTCCGGGCACAGTGTCCGCACCAGCCTTTGCGCCATCACCCCGATCAAGGTCGCTTCCAGCAAATAATCCGGCACCCCCAGCTCCAGCAAACGCACCACCGCAGCGGGCGCGTCATTCGTATGCAGGGTAGAGAACACCAGATGTCCCGTCAGCGCCGCCTGGATCGCCATCTCTGCCGTCTGCAGGTCGCGGATCTCGCCCACCATGATGATGTCCGGATCCTGCCGCATCAGCGCCCGTATGCCATCGGCAAACGACAAGTCGATCCCCGGCTGCACCTGCATCTGGTTGAACGAGGCCTCGACCATTTCGATCGGATCCTCGACCGTGCACACGTTCACCTCGCTGGTGGCCAGCGCCTTCAGCGTGGTATACAAGGTCGTCGTCTTGCCCGACCCCGTTGGTCCGGTGACGAGAATGATCCCGTGCGGGCGATTGGTCAGTGCATCCCAGCGCGCCGCATCGTCCGGCGGAAAGCCCAGTTCCGGCAGCGTCTTGACGACCACTTCCGGATCGAAAATACGCATCACCAGCTTTTCGCCGAAGGCCGTCGGCAGCGTCGACAGGCGCAGTTCGACTTCCTGCCCGCCGGCGGTACGGGTCTTGATCCGCCCATCCTGCGGCCGCCGCTTTTCGATCACGTCCATCCGTCCCAGTAGCTTGATGCGCGCCGTCATCGCAATCATCACGACCGCCGGCACCTGGTACACCTGGTGCAGCACGCCGTCGATGCGGAAGCGGATTGTCGCGAACTCGCGCTTCGGTTCCAGGTGAATATCCGACGCGCGTTGTTCGAAGGCATAGCTCCACAGCCAGTCGACGATGTTGACGATGTGCTGGTCGTTCGCATCGAACTGCTTGTTCGATTTGCCCAGCTCGACCAGCTGCTCGAAATTGTTGCGCATCGCCAGGTCCTGCCCGGTATGGCGGTTGGCGTCGCGGATCGATTTGGCCAGGCTGAAGAACTGCGAGATGTACTGCGCGATATCGAGCGGATTGGCCAGCACCAGCTCGATTCTCCGGCGCGAGAGCTTGGCGATTTCCGCTTCCCATTCCACATTGGCCGGGTCGGCCGTCGCCACCACCAGCGTCGAGCCGGTCATTTCCACCGGCAGGATATTGAAGCGCGCCGCATAGCTGGCCGACATCACGTCCGCCACCTTGGTGAAGTCGATCTTCAGCGGATCGATACGGATGAAGGGCAGGCCGACCTTGCTCGCGCACCATTCGGTCAGCGCGTCCAGGGTCAGCAGGCGGTGCGGCGGCAGGTTTGACACCAGCTTGCACTGGGCCACGGCCGTAAGCGGATGCATCGATCCGGCCGCATTCTTCAGGATGCCCTGTGCCTGCGCGAACAGTGCCTTGACGTTTTCCTTGGTGACGATGTCGTCGGCCAGCAGCCAGGAGAAGATGGACTGCAGGTCGAGCGCCCGTAGGCGCGGCGTCTTGGAAGAAGCGGGGACGGCATGCGTGTTCACGTTCGGTTCCCGATAATGGAGGTGGTTCAGGCGGCCAGGATGCCCTTGACCCAGGACTTCGCCGGCAGCTTGGTGCTGGCGACGATCTGCGCCGCACGGTGAGTGAGCGCTTCCTTGTCCAGTTGCGGTCGGTTCCTGAAGCACAGCGCCACTACGTTGCCGTCGTGAACTTCCGGCAGGCAGATCACGTGTTCGAAGGCGAACTTCATGGCCTTCAGGTTCTTGGCAAAGCTCGGGTGGTCGCCGAACAGGTTGACGGTCATGATGCCACCATCTGCCAGGCAATCGTTGCAGGCCTGGTAGAACTCCGGCGTGTCCAGTACCGGCCCGCGCGCGGTGGCGTCGTACAGGTCGCACTGCAGTACGTCGAAGGCGCCGTGGTTCGCGGGATCGAGCACGAAATCCATCGCATCCATTTCCAGCACGTTCAGGCGCTCGTCGCTGGGCGGCAGCTTGAACATCGAGGCGCAGATATTGATCACCGACTCGTTGAGCTCGACGGCGGTGACGCTCGCGTCAAGGAACTGGCGGTAGCAGAACTTGGTCAAGGTGGCAGCACCCAGGCCCAGCTGGGCGATGGCGCGCGGCGATTCGATGAACAGCATCCAGGCCATCATCTGCTGCGCGTATTCCAGCTCCGGCCAGTCCGGCTTGCGGATGCGCATCGCACCCTGCACCCATTCGGTGCCGAAATGAAGGTAGCGGACGCCGTCCTGTTCGGACAGGGTGACGGGGGCGAACTTGGGCTTGCGCGCGGGACGGCGCGAGGATTCGGCCTGTTCGATGGATTTGCGTTTGATGAGCATAGGGCAACCTGGTTGAATCGCCCTATTATCGGGGGAGGGGTTCCCGCAGCGCAAGCACGCCTTCGGCACACGCTGCGGGTTGCCGGCGCGCGGCCGGCACAGGAATCAGTAATCGATCGGCTGGACCGACACGCGCAGGCGCACGCGGTTGCCCGGATCGCGGTTCATGACCGTGTTGTAGGTCTGGCCGCGGAATTCGTAGGTGACGTCGTAGCCGTTGGTGCGCGACTCGATGCTGTCGACGGTGCGGCACTGGCGCACGGCCTGTTCCTGCACGGCCGGGCCGCCGCGGTTGGCGTTTTCCGAACGGTCGCCGATCATGGCGCCGGCGATGGCGCCGGCTGCCGTGGCGGCGACACGGCCACTGCCGCTGCCGACCTGGTTGCCGAGCAGGCCGCCAACGACACCGCCGACGATGCCGCCGCCGACGCCGCGTTGCTGCTGGACCGGCACCTGCACGTATTCGGTGCGGCATTCCTGGCGCGGGATCCGGATTTCTTCCAGGCGCGGCTGGACACGCACCACGCGGCCGAAGTCTTCGAAATCCTGGGCCTGGGCCAGCGGCAGCGTGGCGAGGCCCATGGCGGCAATGATCAGTTTGGCTTGAATGTTCATGTTCTACCTCGTAGTGGGCAATCGACGAGTCTGGTGGGGGAAGGGAACCGACCGGACTTTCATGCCTCCTATGGTAATCCGATCCGCCGGGCTCATCCCAATCCGCGTGGCAACAAAATGTAACAGCAACGCAAGCATTTTCTGCTTCGCGCAAGAATGACAGGGCTGTTGTGAGAGGCGTAACTTATACAGACGAGCACATACTAATTTTTACAAATGCAATTCCTGTAATCACATTTGGGTTGCTTCCAATACCACAAAACGTTACCCTTACATACTAAGGGTCTTTTATTGGCGCATGGAAACAACAGCGGGAGAGATGAATGCGGCGGATGCCAACCGTCGCGCAATGTGGTGCGTGAACGCCCACATCACACCGACCTGGTCAACTTGAGGAAAAAATGAGTTTGTTGATGAGAGTGCCGCCCAATCTTGTGCAGTCGATCCGCGCCTTCCGCGTCGCCGAGCTGCAGCAGGAGGCTGCGCGCCTGGGTCAGCACTTCCTGTATGCACATTGTGCCAACACCTTGACCAAGCAGCAGGTGTGCGCCCGCATCGGCGAGAACTTTTATTTCCCCAAACCCTGCAGCAAGAATTTTGACGCGCTGCGTAAGTGCCTCACTGAAACTGTTGCCGAGGCCGGCCCCCAGCCGGGCTTCCTCGTCGTCCTCGAGCAATTGCCAAGCGCGCAAAAATTCGACAAGGAAGCGCGCGAGAACCTGCTCGACGTCTTCCGCGACGCGGCCGAATTCTGGGCCGAAAAGAAGGTCCCGTTCCGCGTATTCTACTCGTTCGCTATCCCGGCCTAAGGCCGAACCTCTGGCAGAACCCCCTCCCACCCGCCGACGGTTGCCCGTCGGTGATACGGTACAATGCGCGGTATGAAAAATATCGTCATCCTGATTTCCGGCCGTGGCAGCAACATGGAAGCGATCGTGCGCGCCATGGAAAGCGAAGGCTGGCCGGCGCGGATTGCTGCCGTCATCAGCAACAAGCCGGAAGCCAAAGGCTTGGAATACGCGCAGGCGCGCGGCATTCCGACCGCGGTCGTGGCCAACAAGGAATACGCCAGCCGCGCCGAGTTCGACGCGGCGCTGCAGGAAACGATCGACCGCTTCGCTCCCGACCTGGTCGTGCTCGCCGGCTTCATGCGCATCCTGACGGCGCCTTTCGTCGAGCATTACGCCGGCCGCATGCTGAACATCCACCCGTCGCTGCTGCCGCTGTACCCCGGCCTGGGGACGCACCAGCAGGCGATCGATGCCGGCGACAAGGAGCATGGCGCGACCGTCCATTTCGTCACGGCCGAGCTCGATCACGGTCCGATCGTGGCCCAGGCGCGCATTCCCGTGCTGCCCGACGATACCGAGGACACACTGTCTGCCCGTCTCCTCGTCGAAGAACACAAGCTCTACCCGTATGCGGTGCGCCTCTTCGTCGAAGACAGGCTCAGTATTGAAGAAAACGGCGACGTGCGCATCAAAGACGGCGCACTCGCCTAAAACCACCAGAATTTAACGAAGGAACACCATGAGATTGCCTCCAGCGATCATTGGCAATACCGAAGAGGTATTGCGCGAGATCCTGCGCTTTATGTCGCCCGCCGACGTCACCCTGTCGCGCTACTTCAAGGACCACCCGCGTTTCGGCGGCCGCGAGCGCGGCGTCATCGCCGAGGCGGTGTATGCCGTCCTGCGCAACAAGTCCTTCTATACCGACTTCGCCGGCGCCGGCAACACGCCCTCGATGCGCAAGCTGGCCCTGCTGGGCCTGGCCGAAACCGTGGGCATTGACGCGCTGGGCGGCCTGAGCGAGGACGAAACCCATCTGCTCACCCGCGTCAAGGAAGTCGACCGTTCGCTGCTGCCGCCGCAAATGCAGGCCAACATGCCGGCCTGGCTGTACGACAAGCTGGTGGCGCAATTCGGCGAAGCCGAAGCCCTTGAACTGGCCGCCGTGCTGAACACCCCGGCGCCGCTCGACCTGCGCGTGAACTCCATCAAGGCCAACCGCGACGAAGTCATCGCCGAACTGGCCAAGGCGCCGATCGCCGCCGAGCCGATGCCTTACGCGCCGCTCGGCCTGCGCGTCCTGAAGAAGCCGGCGCTGCAGAACCTGCCGCTGTTCAAGGAAGGCGCGATCGAGGTGCAGGACGAGGGCAGCCAGGTGCTGGCCCAGATCGTCGGCGCGCGCCGCGGCGAGATGGTGGTGGACTTCTGCGCCGGCGCCGGCGGCAAGACCCTGGCACTGGGCGCGACGATGCGCAATACCGGGCGCCTGTACGCCTTCGACGTCTCGGAGAAGCGCCTGGCCAAGCTGAAGCCGCGCATGGCGCGCAGCGGGCTGTCGAACGTGCACCCGCAGCTGATCGCGCACGAGCGCGACGCCAAGATCAAGCGCCTGGCCGGCAAGATCGACCGCGTGCTGGTCGACGCGCCGTGCTCCGGCCTGGGCACCCTGCGCCGCAACCCGGACGTCAAGTGGCGCCAGCGCCCGGAAGCCGTGGCCGAGATGCAGGAAAAGCAGGCCTCGATCCTGGACGGCGCCGCGCGCCTGGTCAAGAACGGCGGCCGCCTGGTGTACGCCACCTGCAGCCTGCTGAACGAAGAGAATGACGTGATCGTCGAACAATTCCTGGCCACCCATCCGGACTTCGAACTGGTACCGATGAGCAAGGTGCTGGCCGAGCAGAAGATTCCGCTCGAGATGGACCAGTACCTCAAGATGCTGCCGCACAAGCACCAGACCGATGGCTTCTTCGCCGCCGTGCTCGAACGCAAGGCCAAGGCCAAGGCCAAGGCAGCGCCGGCCGACGAGTCGGAAGTCGCCCAGACCGAGGAATAACGCCGACACATGCCGCTCCAGCAACTGCTGGCCGACCTGCTCGGCGATATCCGACAGCCTGCCATCCTGTGGCAGGCGCTTGCCATCGTCCTGTGCGTCACGGTCGGCTGGGGTCTGGCGCGGCTGATGCACCGTTCCTGGCTGCAGAGCCACCAGGAACAGCGCGAGGGCCTGATCGGCCTGGGCGTGGCCAGCTTCAGCCGCGTGCTGCCGCCGCTGCTGATCCTGGGCCTCTTGGTGACCACGCGCGCCGTCATGGCGCACTACCAGAGCGTGCACCTGCTCGACATCGCGGTGCCGCTGGCGTCCTCGTTCGCGGTGATCCGCACCTTCTTCTACCTGCTGCGCCGGGTGTTCGCACGCCGCGGCCAGCTGGGCGAGGCGCTCCAGACCTTCGAGAAAATCTTCGCGCTGGTGGTCTGGCTCGGCGTGGCCCTGCACATCGTCGGCGTGCTGCCGGATGTGATCGCCTACTTCGACAAGACCGAACTGCCGATCGGCAAGCACAGGCTGTCCCTGGCCGACCTGGTCGAGGGGACGGTCTCGATCGTGGTGCTGATGATGCTGGCGCTGTGGGCCGGCGCTGCGCTGGAAGAACGCCTGATGCATGTGGAACGCATGCACAGCTCGATCAAGGTCGTGCTGGCGCGCATGAGCCGGGCGGTGCTGATCCTCGTGGCCGTGCTGTTCAGCCTGTCGCTGGCGGGCCTGGACCTGACCGTGCTGTCGGTATTCGGCGGCGCGCTCGGCGTCGGCCTCGGTCTCGGCATGCAGCGCATTGCCAGTAACTATGTGTCCGGCTTCATCATCTTGCTGGAACGCAGCCTGACGATCGGCGATCCCATCACGCTCGATAAATACTCGGGCAAGGTGGCGCGTATCAATACGCGCTACACCGTGCTGCGCGGCGCCGACGGCACCCAGACCCTGTTGCCGAACGAGATGCTGATCACCGGCGTGGTGCTGAACCAGTCCTCGACCAACCGCAACGTGCGCGCCGTGACCAAAATCACCGTGTCTTACGACAGCGATCTGTCGACCGTGATGCCCTTGCTGGAGGCCCAGCCGCGCGGCGTGCCGCGGGTGCTGGAACAGCCGGCGCCGAACGTGCTGCTCAATGCCTTCACCAACGACGGCTACGAGCTGGAGGTCGGTTTCTGGCTGGGCGACCCGGAAAACGGGCAGGGCGGACCGATCTCCGACGTGAACAAGAAGATCTATGCGCTTGTACAGACAGGCGAGATCAAACTTGGCCATCCGTCCATGGATACGCGCCTGCTCGATGCCCACATTACATCAGTTGTGGCGCGAACCCCGACTGCGCCTTGAAATAAGGCATGCATTCAAGCTTTAATGCGTGCCGTGGGTCACTGGAACCGCGTAAAATGTCGGGTTGCGAACGCCACGACTGGTGGCGTATCGACGCGATATCCATGGAGACTGAATGAATTTCTTGAGTAGCGAACCCGTGCAAGCCGTGCTGACTTTCCTGTCCACCGGCCTGCTCGACTTCACCGCATGGCAGGTCGTCATCGCCACGCTGGTGCTGACGCACATCACGATCGCCGCCGTGACGATCTACCTGCACCGCCACCAGGCGCACCGCGCCCTCGACCTGCACCCGATCCCGAGCCATTTCTTCCGCTTCTGGCTGTGGCTGACCACCGGTCAGGTCACCAAGGAATGGGCATCGATCCACCGCAAGCACCACGCCAAGTGCGATACCGAGGAAGATCCGCACAGCCCGCAGACCCGCGGCATCCGCAAGGTGCTGTTCGAAGGCGCCGAGCTGTACCGTGCTGAAAGCAAGGTCAAGGAAACCATGGAGAAATACGGCCATGGCACTCCGGACGACTGGATCGAGCGCAACCTGTACACCAAGCACAGCGCCATGGGCGTGGTGCTGATGCTGTTCATTAATCTTGCGCTGTTCGGCATCATCGGCATCTCGGTGTGGGCGGTCCAGATGATGTGGATCCCGATCACCGCGGCCGGCATCATCAACGGCATCGGCCACTACTGGGGCTACCGCAACTACGACTGCAGCGATGCGGCCACCAACATCTTCCCGCTGGGCATCCTGATCGGTGGCGAGGAACTGCACAACAACCACCACACCTTCGCCACTTCGGCCAAGCTGTCGAGCAAGTGGTACGAGTTCGACCTGGGCTGGGGCTACATCCGCATCCTGGAAACCCTGCGCCTGGCCAAGGTGAAGAAGGTCGCGCCGGCGCCGAAGTTCGCCAAGGACAAGATGGTGGCCGACCTCGACACCCTGCAGTCGGTGATCGCCAACCGCTACGACGTGATGGCCAAGTACGCCAAGTCGGTGCGCCACGCCTTCCGCGAGGAGTTCGAACACCTGAAGCACAAGGCCGAGCTGGAAGCGCGCTTCCTGAAGAGCTCGCGCAAGCTGATGCAGCGCGAGCCGGGCAAGCTGGAGCACTCGCAGAAGCAGCAACTGGTCGAGCTGTTCCAGCACAGCAAGGCGCTGGAAACCATGCACCAGATGCGCGTGGAACTGGGCGCGATCTGGGAACGTTCGCACGCGACCCGCGACCAGCTGCTGCAGCAACTGCAGGACTGGTGCGCACGCGCCGAAGCCTCGGGCATCAAGTCGCTGCAGGACTTCTCGCTGCGCCTGCGCAGCTACGCATAAGCGGCGCGTGTCGCAACAAGGGCGGCTCCTTCGGGAGCCGCTTTTTTTTGTCAGATCGGCAGCAGTAGGGTGGTCGGGTCCTCCCGACCGCGCGTTCAACCAGCCCTCGTTCAGCCACACATGGATTCATGCGAAGTTTGAACGCGCGGCCGGCATAGCCGACTACCCTACGAAGCTCATCAAGCTGCGTAGCTGTTCTCAGATCAGGAGCAGCTGCGCATCGTCCGGCAGCACCAGCCGCGCGCGCGGGTCGAGTTCCTCGTTGCCGGTAAAGCGGTGGCAGTACACCGGGGAATTGGCGTGGTTGCGCGACGGTTCGCTGGTGGGGTAGCGCGCCAGCAGGCGTGTGCCGTCGACCACCTCGACCTGGGCGCGCGGCGACAGGCTGCATACCGACACGCCCAGCCTGCGCATCGCGGCCCAGTTCAGGAAGCGGTGGTGCCAGGGCACGAGCGGATCGATGGTGGCGTGCACGTCGCGCAGCAGGCGCCGCAGTTCGCCGATGGTCCAGGCATCCGGCGCCAGGGTCGGGACCAGCACCAGGTTGGCGCGCAGCTCGGACGGATGCTTGTTGATCAGGAAGCCGCCGTCTTCCTGCGCGATCCGGTCGGCGACCGGCACGATGTACAGGCCGTGGTCGTCGGCGCGCAGCGGCAGCGATTCGCCGCCGCCCTCGAGCCAGAGCGCCAGGTCGTCGGTGCGGACGCCGGCCCGGATTGGACGCAGCTGCACCGCCAGCGCGGCGCGCCCGGCTAGGCTTTTCTGGACCGCCTTGGCCATCGGATAAAACAGGGGGCGGTAGGGGAGCAGGCGCATGCGTGCAGCGGCCTTGACCTCGACCATCGGCAAGTCTTCGGGACCGGCCGCCCGGGCGTGCGCGGGCAGGGCGCACAGCAGGCAGGCGGCAAGCAGGGACAGCACAGGCAGTTTCAGCAGCGGATGCATGCTGGTTCGTGGTGAAGTCGGCAAGAACCCTCATGCTTTCACGGCCGAACGGATCGTGCAATATGCGCACCCGATCCCGCTGCGCCGAGTCAAGGCAGTGTTGTATTCGCGACGGCGCACGCCGGACCCGGCAATAAAAAAAGCCGCCAGTCGAAACGGGCGGCTTTTTACAGAAACAAGATCGATTACTTGATCTTGGTTTCCTTGTAGATCACGTGCTTGCGTGCCTTCGGGTCGAATTTGGTGATTTCCATCTTCGCCGGCATGGTGCGCTTGTTCTTGGTGGTGGTGTAGAAGTGACCGGTACCTGCGGTCGATTCCAGCTTGATTTTGTCGCGGCCAGTTTTTGCCATGATAGCTCCCTAATTAAACTTTTTCGCCACGGGCACGCATGTCGGCCAGCACGGCGTCGATGCCGAGCTTGTCGATCACGCGCAGACCGGCGTTGGACAGACGCAGGGAGACCCAGCGGTTTTCCGATTCCACGAAGATGCGGCGGTTCTGCAGGTTCGGCAGGAAACGACGCTTGGTTTTGTTGTTAGCGTGGGAGACGTTGTTGCCAACCATCACTCCCTTGCCGGTAACTTGGCAGACACGTGCCATAGTGCACTCCTTAAGAATATCCAGATTTGGAAAAACGAGAGTATAGCGTGAAAACTGAAAGCAAATCAATCACTTGCGAAAAACAATTGTGTCTTATAGTGGCTCGAATATTTAACAATTGCTGATGAGTTCGCTATAGCCTTGTTTTGGCAGTGTTTACCGGCATCCTTCCTCATAGTTGTCCGTGCTCGGCGAAGGAATGCACGTGTGTCCCCGCCACCACGAAATGGTCGAGCACGCGGATGTCGACCAGGGCCAGCGCCTGCGCCAGGCTCGCGGTCAGGCGCAGGTCCGCCTCGCTCGGCTCGGGGACACCGGACGGATGGTTGTGCGCCAGGATCACGGCCGCGGCATTGCGGCGCAGCGCCGCCTTCACCACCTCGCGCGGATACACGCTGGTATGGGTCAGCGTGCCGCGAAACATCTCTTCATAGTTGATCAGGCGGTTCTTGACGTCCAGGAAGAGCACGACGAAGGATTCGTGCGCCTGCAGCGCGAACTGGTGGCGCAGCCAGGCGCGCACCGCGTCCGGCGAGCACATGCCTTCGCGTTCGAATTCCTCGGCCACGGCGCGCCGCGTCAGTTCGATTGCCGCCTGCAACTGGGCATACTTGGCCGGACCGAGCCCGTGCAAGGCGCCGAACTCGCTGGAACTGGCATGCAGCAGCCGGTGCAGCGAGCCGAAGTGGTCCAGCATGTCGCGCGCCAGCGCCACCGCACTTTTTCCGGCGACACCCACGCGCAGGAAGATCGCCAGCAGTTCGGTGTCCGACAGCACTTGCGGGCCGCCGCGCAGCAGCCGTTCGCGCGGACGTTGCTCTTCCGGCCATTCGGTGATTCTCATTGTCTGATCCTTGCGATAAAAAGGGACGCGCCGGGGCAGGGAGGCCGGGCGTGGCTTACAATAGCGGTTTGCCTGCAACAGGCCTGCCTGTCACCACAAAGAACATGTCCAACGCTCCAGTCGTCAACGAATCGTCCTACCTGACCCTGCATTATCGGCTGGCCACCGCCGACGGTACTGATCTCATCACTACCTTCAACGGCACGCCGGCCACCTTGATGCTGGGCCAGGGCCAGCTTGCACCCTTCCTCGAATCGCGCCTGATCGGCCTGCCGGAAGGCGCACACCAGACTTTCCAGCTGAGCGCGCTTGACGCTTTCGGCGAACGCAACCCGGACCTGATCCAGCCGGTATCGAAGGCAACGCTGGAAGAGAACTCGGTGCCGGATGCCGACTACAAGGTCGGCGAGCTGATCGAGTTCAACGCGCCCAAGGGCGGCCGCTTCGCCGGCGTTCTGCTGGAGATGCGCGAGACCACCGCGCTGTTCGATTTCAACCATCCGCTGGCCGGCCAGGCCCTGCAATTCGAAGTGAAACTGATTTCGGTTCTGTAATAACAGGAAACCTTCATGGAAAACGAGATTCTGCTTGCCCAGCCGCGCGGCTTCTGCGCCGGCGTGGACCGCGCCATCGAGATCGTCGAGCGCGCCCTGAACCAGTTCGGCGCCCCGATCTACGTGCGCCACGAGATCGTGCACAACGCCTACGTGGTCGAAGACCTGCGCAACAAGGGAGCAATTTTCATCGAGGAACTCGAGGACGTCCCGGCGGGCAATACCCTGGTGTTTTCGGCGCACGGGGTCTCGAAGGCAGTGCGGGCCGACGCCGAGGCGCGCGGCCTGACCATTTTCGATGCCACCTGCCCGCTGGTGACCAAGGTGCATGTGGAAGTGGCCAAGATGCGCAAGCAGGGCTGCGAGATCGTCATGATCGGCCACGACGGCCACCCGGAAGTCGAAGGCACCATGGGCCAGGCCGAGGAAGGCATGCATCTGGTCGAGACCGTCGACGACGTCGCGAAGCTACAGGTCAACAATCCCGACCAGCTGGCCTACGTGTCGCAGACCACGCTGTCGGTGGACGACACCGCCGAGATCATCGCCGCGCTGAAGGCACGCTTCCCGAACATCATCGAGCCGAAGAAGGGCGACATCTGCTACGCCACCACCAACCGCCAGGAAGCCGTCAAGTTCATGGCGCCCCAGGTGGAAGTCGTGGTCGTGGTCGGCAGCCCGAATAGCTCCAACTCGAACCGCCTGCGCGAAGTGGCGGAGAAGATGGGCACGCCGGCCTACATGGTCGACGATGCCGGCAAGATCGATCCGCAATGGATAGCCGGCAAGAAGCGCATCGGCGTGACCGCCGGCGCCTCGGCCCCGGAAGTGCTGGTGCAGGCCGTGATCGACCGCCTCAAGGAACTGGGCGCGGCCAGCGTGCGTGCGCTCGAGGGCGTCGAGGAGAACGTGGTGTTCCCGCTGCCGAAAGGGCTGGACGGGGCGAAAGCCGCGTAATACGTAGGGTGGGCGGCTTGTCCGCCCACGCGGTGATTGGTAAAGGCTCCGATATCGGTCCGGATGATCTTGTGCTTATCTATCACCGCGTGGGCGGGAGACCCGCCCACCCTACAAAAATTCGTAGCGTAGCTTGTTTTCCAGTGCAAGTTTTCCATTTGCCAAGTTATGATGAGGGCAATCGGAACATGAACGCCAGGCCTGAAACGGCACTGCGGGGCTACCCGGCAGTGCCGTTTTTCTTGGCCCCTCAAGAAAGCAGAGCGAACGCGCACGATGGAAACATTCATCCAACAACTCCTCAATGGCCTGGTGATGGGCAGCATGTATGCCCTGGTCGCCCTCGGCTACACCATGGTCTACGGGGTGCTCAACCTGATCAACTTCGCGCACGGCGACGTCTTGATGATCGGCGCCATGGTCGGCCTCACCATCCTCAAGCTGCTGGAAACCCATGCGCCCGGCCTGTCCGGCTGGGTGCAGCTGGCCATCGCCATCCTCGGCGCGATTCCCGTGGCCATCCTGGTCAACCTCCTGATCGAGCGCGTCGCCTACCGCCGCCTGCGCAATGCGCCGCGCCTGGCGCCCTTGATCACCGCGATCGGCGTGTCGATCCTGCTGCAGACCTTCGCCATGATGATCTGGGGCCGCAGCCCGCTGCCGTTCCCGCAGCTGCTCTCGCCCGAACCGGTCGAGATCATGGGCGCCCTCATTTCGCCTACCCAGATCCTGCTGCTGGTGCTGGCCGCGCTGGCGATGGTCAGTCTGGTGCTGCTGGTCGAGCGCACCCGCATGGGCCGGGCGATGCGCGCCGTGGCCGAGAACCCGCGGGTGGCCGGCCTGATGGGCGTGGATGCGAACCGCGTGATCGTCGCCACCTTCGCCATCGGCGCCGCGCTGGCCGCGGTGGCCGGCGTGATGTGGGGCGCCAACTACGCCTCGGTCACCTTCACCATGGGCATGCTGCCGGGCCTGAAGGCCTTCTGCGCCGCCGTGCTGGGCGGGATCGGCAACATCTACGGCGCCATGCTCGGCGGCATGCTGCTGGGCATCATCGAAGCGCTCGGCGCCGGCTACATCGGCGACCTGACCGGCGGCTTCCTGGGCAGCCATTACCAGGACATCTTCGCCTTCGTCGTGCTGATCCTCGTGCTGACCCTGCGCCCGTCCGGCATCATGGGCGAGCGCGTGGCGGACCGCGCGTAACGGGGAGGGACAGACACCATGGCACTCCTGACTTTCGACGTCCGGCACAAGCCGCGCCAGGCCTACGCTAGCATGGCGGCCGTGCTGGCCCTGATGCTGGTCTTCCCCTTTGTCGCTTCCCAGTTCGGCAACTCCTGGGTGCGCATCATCGACATCGCGCTGCTCTACATCATGCTGGCGCTGGGCCTGAACATCGTGGTCGGCTTCGCCGGCCTGCTCGACCTGGGCTACATCGCCTTCTTCGCGGTAGGCGCCTACCTGGTGGGCCTGTTCTCCTCGCCGCAGTTCGCCGCGCTGCTGGAGTCCGTCATCTATTACTCGCCGGCGCTGGGCGAAGCCCTGGTAGCCTTCTTCGGCCCCGAGATCCAGCAGAACGGCATCCACCTGTCGGTCTGGGCGATCGTGCCGCTGGCGGCGATCGTGGCGGGCCTGTGCGGCGCACTGCTGGGCGCCCCGACCCTGAAGCTGCGCGGCGACTACCTCGCCATCGTCACGCTCGGCTTCGGCGAGATCATCCGCATCTTCATGAACAACCTGAACGACCCGATCAACTTCACCAATGGGCCGCAGGGGATCAACATGATCGACCCGATCCGCGTGTTCGGCGTGTCGCTGGCGGGCGAGGCGGGCTCGCAGGCCACGGTGCACATCGGCGGCTTCCCGATGCCCTCGGTGAACGCCTACTACTTCCTTTTCCTGTTCCTCACCATCGCCACCATCTTCATCACCTCGCGCCTGCAGCATTCGCGCCTGGGCCGCGCCTGGGTGGCGATCCGCGAGGACGAGATCGCGGCCAAGGCCATGGGCATCAACACCCGCAACGTCAAGCTGCTCGCCTTCGCCATGGGCGCCAGTTTCGGGGGCGTGGCCGGCGCCATGTTCGGCGCCTTCCAGGGCTTCGTATCGCCGGAGTCGTTCTCGCTGACCGAATCGATCGCCGTGCTGGCCATGGTGGTGCTGGGCGGGATCGGCCATATTCCCGGCGTAGTGCTGGGCGGCGTGCTGCTGGCGGCGCTGCCCGAAGTGCTGCGCCACGTGGTGGAGCCGGCCCAGCAGGCGCTGTTCGGCACCGTCGTGATCGAGGCCGAGGTGCTGCGCCAGCTGCTCTATGGCCTGGCGCTGGTGCTGATCATGCTGGTGCGCCCGGCCGGGCTGTGGCCGTCGCCGAACCGGGAGGAGCGTCCCAACGCGGCCCTGGCGCGCGAGGAGCAAGAGGAGGCCAAGGCATGAGCGACACCATCTTGAACATCAGTGGCGTGAACAAGCGCTTCGGCGGCCTGCAGGCGCTGACCGAGGTCGGCATCCGCATCGAACGCGGCCAGATCTATGGCCTGATCGGCCCGAACGGCGCCGGCAAGACCACCTTCTTCAACGTGATCACCGGTTTGTACCAGCCGGACAGCGGCACGTTCGAGCTGGCCGGCAAGCCGTATTCGCCGTCGGCCCCGCACGAGGTGGCGAAGGCCGGCATCGCGCGCACCTTCCAGAACATCCGCCTGTTCGGCGAGATGAGCGCGCTGGAGAACGTGATGGTGGGCCGCCACGTGCGCACCCGCCAGGGCGTATTCGGCGCGATCTTCCGCCACAAGGCGGCGCGCGAGGAGGAGGCGGCGATCCGCCGGCGCGCGCAGGAACTGCTGGATTTCGTCGGTATCGGCCAGTATGCCAACCGCACCGCCAAGTACCTGTCCTACGGCGACCAGCGCCGCCTGGAGATCGCGCGCGCGCTGGCGACCGATCCGCAGCTGCTGGCGCTGGACGAGCCGGCGGCGGGCATGAACGCCACCGAGAAGCTGGCCCTGCGCGAGCTCCTGGTCAAGATCAAGAACGAAGGCAAGACCGTGCTGCTGATCGAGCACGACGTCAAGCTGATGATGGGCCTGTGCGACCGCATCACCGTGCTCGAGTACGGCAAGCAGATCGCCGAAGGCTTGCCTGGCGAGATCCAGAAGAACGACGCCGTGATCAAGGCCTATCTCGGCGGAGCACACGAATGAACGACAACATCCTGAAAATACAGGGCCTGCAGGTCGCCTATGGCGGCATCAAGGCCGTCAAGGGCCTGGACCTGGAAGTGAACAAGGGCGAGCTGGTGACCCTGATCGGCGCCAACGGCGCCGGCAAGACCACCACCCTGAAAGCCATCACCGGCACGCTCCCGCCGTGCAAGGTGGAAGGCGAGATCAGTTATCTCGGCCAGCCGCTGCGCGGCACCCCCTCCTTCCGCATGGTCCAGCGCAAGCTCGCCATGGTGCCGGAAGGGCGGGGCGTGTTCACCCGCATGAGCATCCACGAGAACCTCATGATGGGCGCCTATACGCGCACCGACAAGGCGGGGATCGCGGCGGACATCGAGAAATGGTATGCGGTGTTCCCGCGCCTGAAGGAGCGTGCCGGCCAGCTGGCCGGAACGCTGTCGGGCGGCGAGCAGCAGATGCTGGCGATGGCGCGCGCGCTGATGTGCCATCCGCTACTGCTGCTGCTGGACGAGCCTTCGATGGGCCTGTCGCCGATCATGGTGGAGAAGATCTTCGAGGTGATCCGCGACGTGTCGAACCAGGGCATCACGATCCTGCTGGTGGAGCAGAACGCCAGGCTGGCGCTGCAGGCGGCGCACCGCGGCTATGTGATGGAGTCCGGGACCATGACCATGACGGTGAATGCGGCGGACATGCTGAACGATCCGCGCGTGCAGGCGGCCTACCTGGGCGAGTAAGCGGCAACGCAAAAAGCAAAAAGCCGGGACAAGTCCCGGCTTTTTCATTTGACCAGTCGCAGCTTAGGCGGCAGCGGTCTGGGTCGCAGCAGCTGCAGTAGCGGTAGCCTTGCGAGCAGTCGCCGAAAACTGGCTCACCGCTGCGTTGACGTTGTTTTCGATCGCTTCGGCAGCCTGCTTGCTGGTCTTGCTGAACTGCTCGTAGCCGGCGTTGGCGTTGCTGATCACGGTCTTGACGGCGGCAACGAAGGTTTCCGAACCGGCCGGGGCGTTCTTGCTCACTTCGTCGACCAGGGCGATGACCTTGCGGTTGGTTTCTACGATCTGGCTTTCGGCGGCCTTCGAGAACTCGGCGCCGGTGCCGGTGGCGATGGCGGCCAGCTGGCGGTTGTACGACAGGGCTTTCTCGGCGGCCGGCTGGGCCTGCGAGGTGGTGACCGAGAAGAACTCTTGCGGGTCCTTGGCGCTCAGCAGCTGGCGAGTGACGTTTGACGACTCTTCCAGGGCGCTGCGCGCGGTGCTGATGTTCAGGTCGACCAGCTTCTCCATGCCTTCGAAGGTCTTGGCCGTCAGCGACGACAGCAGGGCGAACTGCGATTCCAGGTTGGCTTTGGTGGCGTTCGAGAACTGCTCAGGAATTGCAAACATGTGACTCTCCAAAATTCAATGCGTTTTAAGGGGATGGAATGTTGCTTGGACTTGTGAGGCAGGTTTTTTCCGTCCGATGTCGACGAAACTCTTTTTTGTGCACCGCAGCAGGGCGAATTTTCAACCAGTTCGCCAAGCGAGTCAAGCAAATTTGACGCGCCGCACCATCGTTTGTTCATAAATTTCTGGAATGCATTGATTGCAAGAAATTTCAACGACTTAGGCGTGATTTAGCGCAAGAAATGCTGCGCTCGAGGAACGGCCGATTCGTCGCGCGCGGCGTGCTAGACTGCTGACTTGTGTTTTCGCCAAGCCATTCATGCAAGCTACTGCGCAGCATCCCGCTGATCGATCATTCATGTCCTCCGGTACCCGAACCACACCTTCCATTCCGGCCGCTTCCTGGCTCTCGCCAGTGCCGCTGCTGTTCGTGTTCCTGTGGAGTACCGGCTTCATCGTCGCCAGGCACGGCCTGCCGTATGCGCCGCCGCTCACCTTCGTGATCCTGCGTTGCCTGGGCGTGCTGGCGGTGCTGCTGCCGGTCGTGTTCCTGATGCGCGCACCCTGGCCGCGCGGGCAGGTCCTGCACGTGGCGGTCGCGGGACTGCTGCTGCAGGCCGGCTACCTCGGCGGCGTCTGGGCCGCGATCAAGATCGGCATGCCCGCCGGGCTGACCGCGCTGATCGTCGGCATGCAGCCGGTCTTGACGGCGGCCGCGGCGCCCCTGATCGGCGAGCGGGTACGCCCGCGCCAGTGGCTCGGTTTCGCGCTCGGCCTGTCCGGCGTGCTCCTGGTGGTCTACAGCAAGCTGCACCTGGCCGGCTTGACCGCCGGCGGCATCGCTCTGTGCGTCTTCGCCTTGTTCAGCATCACGGCCGGCACCATGTACCAGAAGCGTTATTGCCCGAGCTTCGACTTGCGCACCGGCACCGTGATCCAGTTTTGCGCCACCGTGCTGGCCCTGCTGCCGCTGGCGATCGTGCTCGAAGGCCTGGACCCGCGCTTTTCAAGCGTCACCTGGAGCGCGGATTTCATCCTTGCCTGGCTGTGGTCGATCTTCGCCTTGTCGATCGGCGCGATCTTCCTGCTGTTCACGCTGATCCGGCGCAGCCGCGCGCTCGAGGTCACCAGCCTGCTGTACCTGACCCCGCCCACCACCGCCATCATGGCCTGGCTGCTGTTCGGCGAGTCTTTCAGCCCGCTCGCCGTGGCCGGCATGGTCGTCGCCGTGCTGGGCGTCGCATTCGTCGTCAAAAAAAACCATCAAAAGGAGACCCCATGATCCACAGCCCCCAGCAGGAAGCCGTCGACGCTGCCATCACCTCGCGCCGCTCGATCCGCGCTTTTCTCCCCAAGCCGGTCGAGCGTGCCGACATCGAGCGCATCCTCGAGGTGGCGGCACGTGCGCCGTCCGGCACCAACACCCAGCCGTGGAAGGTCTACGTGCTGACGGGGCAGGCGCGCAGGGAATTGAGCGAGGCGATCCTGGCGGTGAACGCGGACCCGGAGCAGGCCCGCCAGCACACCGAGGAATACGCCTACTATCCACGGGCCTGGATCTCGCCCTTCATCGAGCGCCGCCGCAAGGTGGGCTGGGACCTGTATTCGCTGCTGGGGCTCACGCGCGACAACAAGGCCGGCATGGCGGCCCAGCACGCGCGCAACTACGGCTTCTTCGATGCGCCGGTCGGCCTCATCTTCACCATCGACCGCATCATGGAGCAGGGCTCCTGGCTCGATTACGGTATGTTCTTGCAGAGCATCATGGTCGCCGCGCGTGGCCGCGGCCTCGACACCTGCCCGCAGGCGGCCTTCACACAGTATCACCGCGTGATTGCGCAGCAGCTCGCGTTGCCGGAGAATGAAATGGTCGTGTGCGGCATGGCGCTCGGCTGGGCAGACCCCGGCAAGGTCGAGAATTCGCTCGTCACCGAGCGCGAACCGGTCGCGCAATTTGCCCGCTTCATGGAGTAAAACACAGCGCAATATGCAAGCTCATGCGAACGTAAATACTTGATTGCAAAGGCTTGTTGGTTTTTGGGAGTTGCCGCACGGAATGTATCTTTTCGCTTGCGATCAGGCGTCGTTCCGTTACACTGCATTCCGTACCTCATCAGTTTGTGGCAAAGGGTTCGAGATGTTCAAAGTTGCATTGGCTGCCATTGTTTCGCTGCTGTTTGCGCTCCAGCCCGTCAACGCGGCGGGCGCCGGTGCGGGCGCCGCTGCCGAATCCACGTCCACATCCAAGAAGGCCCAGCCCGCCAAGAAGAAGGCCGTCAAGAAGAAGCGCGCCTCCGGCCGCAAGGCCGCGCCCCCCAAGCGCAAGGACCTGGCCCAATCCATCGCCGACGATAACCGCCAGCGCATGGTGCGCCGCGTGGAAATGGTGCGCGGCAAGCGCAAGGTCACCTACCATGTCGTGCGCCGTGCCGGCGCCGGCGTTGCCGCGGCGGCCGCGGTCGATCCGCGCACCTTCGGCGATGCCGCCGGCCTGCGCGCCACCCCGGATTCCCTGTCCCTGCGCTCGAACGTCGCCTTCGTGCTCGACCAGAACAGCTCGGAAGTGCTGTTCGAAAAGAATGCCAATGTCGCCTTGCCGATCGCCTCGATCACCAAGCTCATGACCGGCCTGGTCGTGGTGCAGGCCGGGCAGGATCTCGACGAGGTGCTGCGCATTGCCGACGCCGACGTCGACCGCCACAAGTATTCCAGCTCGCGCCTGCCGGTGGGCACGCGCATGACGCGCCGCGAGATGCTGCACATTTCCCTGATGAGTTCGGAGAACCGCGCCGCCTCCGCGCTCGGGCGCCACTATCCAGGCGGCATCAATGCCTTCGTGGCCGCCATGAATGCCAAGGCGCGCGAACTGGGCATGAAGGATACGCGCTTCGTCGACTCCAGCGGCCTGTCGAGCCGCAATGTCTCCAGCGCGCGCGACCTGGCGCGCCTGGTTGCCACCGCCCACGGCGAATCGCTGCTGCGCGAATTTTCCACCACGCCCAATTCAGTCGTGAAGGCGAGCGGCCGGCCGATGCGCTATGCGAACACCAACTACCTGGTGGCGCTGCCGGACTGGAACATCGGCCTGCAGAAGACCGGCTTCATCAACGAAGCAGGCCGCTGCCTGGTGATGCAGGCCGCCATCCACGGCCGCAACGTGATCATGGTGTTCCTGGATTCGAAGGGAAAGATGTCGCGCACCGCCGACGCGGGCCGCGTGCGCCGTTTCCTCGAAGCGCTTGCGCCCGACAAGCTCGAGGTGCTGGCACCCGGGACGCTGGGCAATGCCAGCGACATGCCGGTGATGAGCGCCGCCACCAGGGCGGCGCCGGCCTTGCACTGATCAGATCGCCGGAGTGGGGCGGTAGCCCAGCGTGGCGGAGATACTCGACGCCGTCTGCACCAGGTCGTCCAGCCATTCTTCCTGCAGGCGGTCGGCCGGGGCCGAGATCGACAGGCCGGCCACCAGCTTGCCGCTGTCATCGAAGATGCCGGCGGCCATGCAGCGTACCCCCAGTTCCAGTTCCTCGTTGTCGCGCGCATAGCCGCGCGCGCGCACCAGTCCCAGCTCGCGTTCGAAGCGGGCCAGGTCGGTGATCGAATTCTTGTTGTGGCCTGCCAGACCCGTGCGGGTGGCATAGGCGCGGATGGTCTTGGCATCGTCGATCGACAGGAACAGCTTGCCGGTCGAGGTCAGGTGCAGCGGCGCCCGGCCGCCGATCGCGCGCACCACCTGCATGCCCGAGCGCTCGGAATAGGCGCGGTCGATGTAGACGATCTCGTCACCCTGGCGCACCGACAGGTTCACGGTCTGCTGGGTTTTCTTGTGCAGGGCGCGCATGAAGTCGAGCGCCGCTTCGCGCACCGACAGGCGGCTCTTGACCACGTTGCCCAGTTCCAGCAGACGCATGCCGAGGCGGTAGGTGCCCGGCTCGACGCGGTCGACGAAGCGCGTGACCACCATGTCGTTCAGGATGCGGTGCGCGGTCGACGGATGCAGGCCGGAGACTTTCGACAATTCCTTCAGGCTGACCGGGTCGGAATAACTGGCCAGCGCATCGAGCAGCGCCATCATGCGCTCGATCACCTGGATCGAGGTCTTGCCCGATGCCGCAGCTGCCGACGTGTCCAACTGAGGGGTTTCCATTTTCATGATGTAGTTGGTGCGGTGCAGTATGAGCCCCTTTATACCATGATGTGAAACGCCGATGCAAACCGATGGGGTGCGGTGTGCAAGCCGGGAGAAGGGCGGCATAATGACAGTCCTGCATTTATTTCGAAAAAACAATGGAACACCCGATCAGCGAGTTCAAGACCAAGCGCGGCATCGCCCGCATCCTCGCCGCCTGCCGCAATACCGGGGATGGCCTGGCCTGGGCCTGGCGCAGCGAGGCCGCTTTCCGGCAAGAGGTCGTGCTGATCGCCTTTGCCACCGTGGCGGCCCTGCTGCTGCCGCTGTCCGCCTTCCAGAAACTGGCCTTGATCGGCGTACTGATCCTGGTGCTGATCGTGGAGATCATCAACTCGGCCATCGAGGCCGTGGTCGACCGCATCTCGCTCGAGCGCCATCCGCTGTCGAAAGTGGCGAAGGACATGGGCAGCGCCGCCGTTGCCCTGTCCCTGCTGCTGGCGGCGGCCACCTGGGCGGTAGTGCTGTACAGCCGGTTTTTCTAACAGGTTTGTGGAACAAGCAAATAACTAACGCGTCGTTTGCGAAACTGCCAGCTGCTCTTAGACTATGCGTAGATGTAGCAACCTGTAGTCCAATCACATGGAGAAACGACGATGACCTTACGCCTCGGCGATACCGCCCCCGATTTCGAGCAGGATTCCAGCATCGGCAAGATCCGCTTCCACGAGTGGGCGGGCGATTCCTGGGTGGTGCTGTTCTCGCATCCGGCCGACTTCACCCCCGTCTGCACCACCGAACTGGGCCTGACCGCCAAGCTGAAGCCGGAGTTCGACAAGCGCAACGTCAAGGCAATCGCACTGTCGGTCGACCCGGCCGACCAGCACCGTGCCTGGATCAAGGATATCGAGGAAACCCAGCAGACCGTGGTCGGCTTCCCGATCATCGCCGACGCCGACAAATCGGTGTCCAGCCTGTACGACATGATCCACCCGGAAGCCTCGGCCACCGCCACCGTGCGCTCGCTGTTCGTGATCGACCCGGCCAAGAAGGTGCGCCTGATCATCACCTACCCGATGAGCACCGGCCGCAACTTCGACGAAGTGCTGCGCGTGATCGACGCCCTGCAGCTGACCGACGGCTACACCGTGGCCACCCCGGGCAACTGGAAGGATGGCGACGACGTCATCATCCCGCTGACCGTGCAGGATCCGGCCGTCATCGAGCAGAAGTATCCGAAAGGCTATACCTCGCCGCGTCCTTACCTGCGCCTGACTCCGCAGCCGAATAAATAATTCTTCTTGCTTCCCGTAGGGTGGACGGCTTCGCCGTCCGCGCGTTCAACTACACGACGAAACCAGTGATCGGCGATTCACAGGCTGGCTGAACGCGCGGTCGGCACAGCCGACCACCCTACGTGCTCCTCCCCCCGCATAAGCAAATAAGAAACCTGTTGTTTGCTGAACCGTCGAGTCCCCTTACCCTGTCATTTCACTGAAGGGTACGGGCATGTCGACCACATATATCATCGCGGGTTTTGCAGTAGGGCTACTGGTGGGCATGACTGGCGTGGGCGGCGGTTCGCTCATGACGCCGCTGTTGACGCTGCTGTTCGGCGTCTCGCCCTCGGTGGCCGTCGGCACCGACCTGGCCTTCGCCTCCATCACCAAGGGTGTCGGCACCATTACCCACCGTTTCAACCGCACCGTCCAGTGGCAGATCGTCGGCCGCCTGTGCCTGGGCGCCTTGCCGGCCGCGCTGGTAGCAACCCTGGCCCTGAAGCACTTCGGCGGGCTCGATGAAGCGATCGGGCAGTTCATCCGTTATTCCATCGCCGGCTCCGTGATGCTGACCGTGATCGCGCTGCTGTTCCGCGCGCGCATGCTGGCCTGGGTCAATGCCAAGCCGGGGCGCCAGCTGCAGGGCAGGGCGCTGACCACCGCCACCGTCGTGTCCGGCGCGGTGCTGGGCGTGCTCGTCACCGTGTCCTCGATCGGCGCGGGCGCCATCGGCGCCACCCTGCTGGTCATGCTGTATCCGCGCTTGAGCCCGGCCGAAGTGGCCGGCACCGACATTGCCTATGCCGTGCCGCTGACCGCGATCGCCGCCGTCGGCCACTGGTGGCTCGGATCGATCGACTGGATGCTGCTGCTGACCCTGCTCGTCGGTTCGGTGCCGGGCATTACGCTGGGCGCGATGGCCGCGCGCAAGGTGCCGGAGCGCTTCCTGCGCGCCCTGCTGGCGACCACGCTGACCGGCGTCGCGGCCAAGCTGGTTTTCTGATCCGTAATAGCCGTTTCCATCTATGCAAATGAGGAAAGTTTCGTTTGTAATATAAGGGCCGCATGAGAATATGCGTTCCTTTAAGAATTTGTGAAGGGCCTCCATGACCACGCTCGCATTGCCAGCGCGACGATCTCCCGGCCGGGCCGCTACTGGCCGTGTCATCCCCGGATTCGGTATCTCGCTCGGCTTCACGATTTTCTACCTCGCGATGATCGTCCTGATCCCGCTGTCGGCGGTCTTCCTGAAGACCTTCACGATGAGCTGGGATGCGTTCTGGAGCGCCGTCACCTCCGAGCGTGTGATGGCGTCGTACCGTCTCACCTTCGGCGCCTCGCTGCTGGCCGCCTTCATCAACGTCATCTTCGGCGGCATCGTCGCCTGGGTGCTGGTGCGCTATACCTTCCCGGGCAAGCGCATCATCGACGCCCTGGTCGACCTGCCGTTCGCGCTGCCCACCGCGGTGGCCGGCATCACGCTCACCGCCCTGTACTCGCACAACGGCCTGATCGGCGAGCAACTGGCCAAGTTCGGCATCAAGGTCGCCTTCACGCCGCTGGGCGTGCTGGTGGCGCTGACCTTCATCGGCCTGCCCTTCGTGGTGCGCACGGTGCAGCCGGTGCTGGAAGAAGCCGAGCGCGAGCTCGAAGAAGCCGCCGCCAGCCTGGGCGCCTCGCCGCTGCAGACCTTCTGGCGCGTGGTGCTGCCGTCGATCGTGCCGGCCCTCCTGACCGGTTTCGCACTGGCTTTCGCGCGCGCCACCGGCGAATACGGCTCGGTCATCTTCATCGCCGGCAATCTGCCGATGGTCTCCGAGATCACGCCGCTGTTCATCATCACCAAACTCGAGCAGTACGACTACGCGGGCGCCACGGCGATCGCGGTGGTCATGCTGATCATCTCGTTCATTCTGCTGCTGACGATTAACCTGCTGCAGGCATGGACCCGCAAACGGGCAGGAAAGAAATGAGCGCAGTCCTCGACAACATCAAGGCCGCGCAGGGTAACAAAGGCGCCGCGGCGCCGGTGCGCCGCCCGAAGACCAATGTGCTGGAACCGGACTGGGTGCGCTACCTCCTGATCGCGGTGGCGCTGGCTTTCCTGACCCTGTTCCTGTTCGTGCCGCTGGCCGCCGTGTTCCTTGAGGCGCTCAAGCGCGGCTGGGACGTCTACCTCGAATCGATCCGCGACCCGGATGCGATCTCCGCCATCAAGCTCACGCTCATCGCGGCCGGCATCTCGGTGCCGCTGAACCTGGTGTTCGGCGTGGCCGCCGCCTGGGCCATCGCCAAATTCGAGTTCCGCGGCAAGAGCATCCTGCTGACGCTGATCGACCTGCCGTTCTCGGTCTCGCCGGTGATCGCGGGCCTGATCTACGTGCTGCTGTTCGGCGCCCAGGGCTGGTTCGGCGAATGGCTGGCCGAGCACGACATCAAGATCCTGTTCGCGGTGCCGGGCATCGTGCTGGCCACCATCTTCATTACTTTCCCGTTCGTGGCGCGCGAGCTGATCCCGCTGATGCAGCAGCAGGGCACCGAAGAGGAAGAGGCCGCGCTGGTGCTGGGCGCCTCGGGCTGGTCGACCTTCTGGCGCGTGACGCTGCCGAACATCAAATGGGGCCTGCTGTACGGCGTCATCCTGTGTAACGCCCGTGCGATGGGCGAGTTCGGCGCGGTGTCGGTGGTCTCGGGCCACATCCGCGGCGAGACCAACACCATGCCGCTGCAGGTCGAGATCCTCTACAACGAATACAACTTTACGGCCGCGTTCGCGATCGCATCGCTGCTGGCGCTGCTCGCGCTGGTGACCCTGGCGGTGAAGAGCTTTATCGAATGGCGCCTGCACCAGGTACGCAAAGCCGCCGCCGAAGAACGACAGAAGGAAGCCTGACCATGACGATCGAAGTCCAACACATCCGCAAGCAGTTCGGCCAGTTCACCGCGCTCGACGACGTCTCGCTGCAGTTCCCGGACGGCCAGCTGACCGCCTTGCTGGGTCCTTCCGGCTGCGGCAAGACCACCCTGCTGCGCGTCATCGCCGGCCTCGAACATCCCGATTCGGGCGCCGTGCTGCTCGACGGCCAGGACGCCTCGCACCGCCACGTGCGCGAGCGCCAGGTCGGCTTCGTGTTCCAGCACTACGCGCTGTTCAAGCACATGACCGTGTTCGAGAACGTCGCCTTCGGCCTGCGCGTGCGGCCGCGCAAGGAGCGCCCGTCGGAACAGCAGATCCGCGACAAGGTGCGCCAGCTGCTCGAACTCGTGCAGCTTGACTGGATCGCCGACCGCTATCCGCCGCAGCTCTCGGGCGGCCAGCGCCAGCGGATCGCCCTGGCGCGCGCGCTGGCCGTCGAGCCGCGCGTGCTGCTGCTCGATGAACCCTTCGGCGCCCTGGACGCCAAGGTGCGCAAGGAACTGCGCCGCTGGCTGCGTCGCCTGCACGACGAGCTGCACGTGACTTCGATCTTCGTCACCCACGACCAGGAAGAAGCGCTGGAAGTGGCCGACCAGGTGGTCCTGATGAACAAGGGCCGCGTCGAACAGCTCGGCGCGCCGAGCGAGGTGTACAACAAGCCGGCTTCGCCCTTCGTCTACGGTTTCCTCGGCAACGTCAACCTGTTCCACGGCCGCGTGCACGAAGGCGTGCTGGCCAGCGGCGACGCGCAGTTCCATGCGCCCGAGCATGCGGGCGTGCGCAATGGAGAAGGCATCGGCTACGTGCGTCCGCACGAGCTTGACGTGGCGCGCTACACGCCCGGCGCCGACGGCGTGGTCGCCAGGCTGCGCCGCGCGCATGCGATCGGCCCGCTGGCCCAGCTCGACCTCGAGCGTGCCGACAACCAGCAACTGATCGAGGCCGTGATCCCGAACGAGCTGTTCTCGAGCCAGGGCTTCAAGGAAGGCGAGACCCTGGTGCTCAAGCCGCGCCGCATCGAAGTCTTCGTCGATGCGGGTGAAGGTATCTAAAGGCGGGCATATGAACTTCCAACAACTGCGTTCCGTGCGCGAGGCCGCACGCCGCGACTTCAACCTGACCGAGGTCGCCAATGCGCTGTTCACCTCGCAGCCCGGCGTGTCGCGCCAGATCCGCGAACTCGAGGAAGAGCTGGGCGTCGTGATCTTCGAGCGCAACGGCAAGCGCCTGACCGGCCTGACCCCGCCAGGTAAAGGCATCCTGAAGATCGTCGAGCGCCTGCTGGTCGAGGCCGAGAACCTGCAGCAGGCCAGCGCCGAGTTCGCGGCCCAGGACAGCGGCACCCTCACCGTCGCCGTAACCCACACCCAGGCGCGCTATGCGCTGCCGCAGGTGGTGCAGTCCTTCCGCAACGCCTTCCCTGGCGTGCGCATCGCCCTGCAGCAAAGCGCGCCGGAACACATCGCGGAATGGGTCCTGTCGGGCAAGGCCGACATCGGCATCGCGACCGAAGGCCTGTCGGCCTTCCCGGACCTGGTGTCCTTCCCGTGCTATCGCTGGAGCCACCTGATCGTGGCGCCGGAAGGGCACCCGATCTTTTCCTCAAACCAGCCGCTGCGCCTGGAAGACCTGGCCGAGCATCCCTTGATTACCTACGACGTCGGCTTCACCGGCCGCAGCCACATCGACGCCGCTTTCGTGGAAGCCGGGCTGGCGCCGGACATCGTGCTGACCGCGATGGACTCGGACGTCATCAAGCAGTACGTGTCGCTGGGGATGGGTGTCGGCATCGTCGCCTCGATGGCCTTCGACCACGGGCGCGACAAGGGGATGCGGGCGATCGAAGCCTCGCACCTGTTCGCGCCGAACGTGACGCGCCTGGCCGTGCGCAAGGGCGCGTACCTGCGGGCCTATGCCTACCACTTCATCGAGCGCTTCGCCCAGGGCTACACGCGCTCGGATATCGAGAAGGCCTTGCAGGCCACCGACGACGCCTGATGTGTTACCGCAGCGGGAGCGCCCGTTGACGTTTGTTGTATTTGCACATTTTTTTAGTTGCAAGGGGTGATAGAGGAGGGCAGAGAGCATAGAATACCTGTTACATAATGACAATAACAGGTAATAACCATGTCCAACTCCACCCTCCTGGCAGACGAAACGGACGAACCGGCACTAACCGAAGCGTCGGCCCCGGGACGCTGGTTGTCCGACGACGCGATCGCCCGTATCCGCTGCGTCGACCATTTCCGCAATAGCGAGTATGCCGGGCTCGACTTGAACGCCGTCATCGATTCCTATGTCCACAATTTTGTCGAGCCGCTGCTGCGCGTGCAGCCGGAGCCGGCAGTCGTCGCGGACATCGGTGCCGGCTACGGCTGGCTGGCCTGCGCGTTCGCACTCCGTACCAAGGCCCGCGTGGTGGTGGTGGAATACGGCGAAGCGCGGCTCGAGGCGGCGCGTAGAATTGCCGGGATCCTCGGCGTCGCCGAGCGCATGGAGTGGATCAATGCCTCCATCGCCAGCCTGCCCATTCCCGACCGGTCGGTCGATGCTGCCTATTGCATCGAGGTGATCGAGCATACCGGCATCGATCCGGCCTATCTTCGCGAACTCGCACGCATCACGCGCGACGTGCTGGTGATTACCTCGCCGAACAAGCTGTTTCCGGTCATCGGGCATGATACCGAACTGCCGTTCTGCCACTGGTTGCCGCTGTCTGCGCGCGACGTTTACGCACGGCTGTTCCGGCGCGCCCACATGCAGGACAATAACCTGTTCTGGACGCCGGGTCGCGTATTCGCCGCACTCCACGATTTCCGCCGTACCTCGTCATTCCTGCAGTTCGAAGACTATGCGCACTACCGCACGGCGCAGCCCCACATCGGAGGGCGGGGCGGCCTGTTGGGGCTGTGCAAGCGCATCTACTTCAAGGCAGTGGCGGCGCTGGGGCCGTACGGCATCTATGTGTCGCCCAACATCGCGTCGACCTACCGCCGCAGCGGCGATTGATGCCCTATTGAGGCTGGCTTACTGCCCCACATTCACGTAGCGCGCGTGGATCTCGTCGATCCCTTTCAGCACGTGCGCTGGCAGTGCCAAGTCCGCTGCATCGATGTTCTCCTTCAACTGCGCGAGCGTGGTCGCGCCGATGATGGTCGACGCCACGAACCAGCGCGAATAGCACCACGCCAGGGCCATCTGGGCAGGCGACATGCCGTTCGCGCGCGCCAGCGCCGCATATTCGGCAGTGGCCGCCAGCACGGCGGGGCGCACATAACGCGGGCTCCAACCCTTCGGGAAGACGGTCAGGCGGCCCTGCGCGTTCGGATCGTCGAGATACTTGGCCGTCAGCTGGCCGAAGGCCAGCGGGCTGTAGGCCAGCAGGCTCACGCCTTCGCGGTAGCAGGCCTCGTCCATCAGGCTGGTCTCGAAGTAGCGCGCGGTGAGGTTGTACAGGTTCTGCACCGTGGCGATGCGTGGCAGGCCGCGCTGCTCCGAGCGCTTGATGTACTGGCACACGCCCCAGGTGCTTTCGTTCGATACGCCGATGTGGCGGATCGTTCCCGCCCGCACCATGTCGTCCAGCGCCTCGAGCGTTTCATGGATTGGCACTGCCGGCCGTTCGCCTTCCGGATCGAAGCTGTTGGCGCCGAAGATCGGCAGGTTCCGACTCGGCCAGTGGATCTGGTACAGGTCGATGTGGTCGGTGTGCAGGCGGCGCAGGCTGTCCTCGACGGCGGCGCGGATGTTGGTCGCGTCGAGGTTGTGGTTGGCGCCGCGGATCCAGGGCATCATCTTGTTCGGCCCCGCGACCTTGGTGGCCAGCACCACGTCGGCACGGCGGCCCGTTTTCTTGAGCCAGCTGCCGATGTAGCGCTCGGTCAGGCCTTGCGTGTCGCGCCGCGCCATCACCGGATACATCTCGGCGGTATCGATGAAGTTGATGCCGCGCTCGAGCGCGTAGTCGAGCTGGCTGTGCGCCTCGGCCTCGGTGTTCTGCTCGCCGAAGGTCATGGTGCCGAGGCACACCTTCGATACCATCAGATCGGTTTGTCCCAGCTGCCTGCGTTCCATGATTCCTCCCGCGTTACCTGGCCTGGCGCAGCGCGGCGGCGGTGTCGCGCACCAGCGCCGGGCCGGCGTAGATCAGCCCACTATACAGCTGCACCAGCTGCGCGCCGGCCGTGATCTTGGCGCGCGCGTCCTCGCCGCGCATGATGCCGCCCACGCCGATGATGGGCAGGGCGTCGCCCAGCTCGGCCTTGAGCAGGCGGATCACCGTGTTCGACAGTTCGAACACCGGCGCGCCCGACAGGCCGCCGGCTTCCTCGCCATGCTGCATGCCCTGCACGGCGCTGCGGCTGAGCGTGGTGTTGGTGGCGATGACGCCGTCGATCTTGTGGCGCAGCAGCGCGCCCGCGATGTTGCGCACCTGGTCGCCGTCGATGTCGGGGGCGATCTTCAGCGCCACCGGCACGTAGCGCTTGTGCTGGTCGGCCAGACGCAGCTGCTCTTCTTTCAGCTGCGCCAGCAGGGCGTCGAGCTCGGACTCGCCTTGGAGCTGGCGCAGGTTCTTGGTGTTCGGCGAGGAGATGTTGACCGTCACGTAGCTGGCGTAGGGGTAGACCTTGCGCAGGCAGTGCAGGTAATCGTCGGCGGCGCGCTCGATCGGGGTGTCGGCGTTCTTGCCGATGTTCAGGCCGAGCACGCCCTGCTTGTCCTGATAGAAGCGTGAGGCCTGCACGTTGGCCACGAAGGCATCCACGCCGCCGTTGTTGAAGCCCATGCGGTTGATGATGCCCTGCGCCTGCGGCAGGCGGAAGATGCGCGGCTTCGGGTTGCCGCCCTGGGGGCGCGGCGTCACGGTGCCGATCTCGATCGAGCCGAAGCCGAGCGCGGCCAGCCCATCGATGTAGGCGCCGTCCTTGTCCAGGCCGGCGGCCAGGCCGACCGGATTCGGGAAGGTGATGCCCATGACCGTGCGCGGGTCCGGCGCCGGGCGGCCCGATAGCCTGGTGAGGCCGAGCGCGGCGGCGCGGCGCAGCAGCGGCAGGGTCAGGTTGTGGGCTTGCTCGGCGTCGAGCGAGAACAGCAGCGGGCGGGCGAGGGAGTACAGGAGCTTGTCGGACATGGGGGACTCATCGTGAATGACTGCCGCCATTTTACAGCGCCAGCGACGACTCATTCCCTATCGGGATAGGTTCTTAGCGTTCTGCGTTCATGTGGCGCGCATGGATCTCGTCCATCCTTTTGACGACGTCCTCTGACAGTACCAGGTCGGCCGCATCGATGATCTCCTTCAGCGGCGCGAGACTGGCGGCCCCGATGACGGTCGACCCGATCAGATCAGGGTTCCGCACGATACTCGTCATTGTAACTGTCCAGAATACAGTGACGGATGTCAAACTATCTCAACCAAGCTGATGTTGCCAAAGTCTATTCTCCAAAGTCGCAGTAGGCTACGTAGGGAGAAATACCGTAGCGGTATCGATTTCATGGCGGAGTCGTACTCGCTCACGATTGTGAACCTTGCCTGCGCATCCACTGCCACGGTAGTTCCTCCCTCACCGAATACGGCAGTGCGACCAACGTTCGCGACTATTGGAGGAATGACATGTCTCACCACCGGAACGGCATTGGGTTGATGTTGCTCATCGCGGCAGTTGTGCTGCAAGTCGGATGCGATCGCCGCGCCGACAATCAAGCTCCGACAGTGGTGTTCTCGGCATCACAGGAATCGGCTGAGCAGATTACAAGCTATGCATTTTCCTCCAAGGGAAGCGTCGATAGCGACGGAACGATCGTTTCGTACGCTTGGGATTTCGGAGATGGCACCCGCAGTGTTGAATCGTCACCAGTGCATACCTACGGTACTTCGGGTTCGTTCGTGGTGAAGCTGACACTGACTGACAACGATGGGGCGACAGCATCGGCGACGCGCACTGTCAACATCAGAACACCGGCAGTGTCGGTGGCTGTGGGCACTGCTGCGGCTACCCTGACGCTGGCTCAAGTCGCAACTGTTGAGGTGCCGGAAGCAACGTTCCCGGGACCTACGCGTATTGGAGTTTGGGCTACCGAGAATTCGGTAACTGCCGCCGAGTTCGAGTTGACTGCTCAGATGTTTACTGCACCCCTTAGGGCGAAACAAGAGATCCGGGTCAATACTGGTCAGTTAAAACCGCTGAAAACACTGACGGTCATAGCGAACCTTGATCCCGAACTGGCGGCCCGCATGCAGGAAAACGATGAAGCGCAGGTTTTCGTTCAAATATTCCAGGACGGTGGAGAGGAAGTACTGGACAGTTTCGAGCTGGCCTCATCCGCATACGATGCCGGCAACAAAACGTTGCGCTTCGCTCTCGATCCCGACATGTTCACGAACCGCCGCAATGTCGATGAGACGTGGGAGGCAGTCATCGTGGTCGGGTCTACACGCACGAAGCCGACCTCACCTGTAAGGACTATGGCACCGAGCAGTGCACTGGGAAAGTCGGGAGAGGCTGAGGCAGCCCGCCCTTGGCCTCGCTTCGCCATTCCCGGGTCACTCGATTTTTCAGCGCCCGCGGACACGGTGCGTTTGGCCGCATCCGCAGTATCCGAGTGCGAAGGGGCTAATCTTCAGGCCCCGCTTGCCAGTCTGACCGTGACTGGTGCATATAACCCTCCAAAAAAACATTATGGCGTCGACTACCGCGCGGCAGACGGTACTAAGGTTCTTTCGATGGCGGACGGCAAAGTATTCAAGGTCGGCTTTGACGAGCGCCCGCTCCCAAAACCCGATCCACGTAGTGGGAAGAAGGTGAAGGGCTGGGGAAATTACGTAGTGATCGAGCACGAGGATGGCAGTAAGTCGCTGTATGCCCATTTGCAGACGGGAGACATCAAGGTGTCGGTGGGCGACACGGTTATCGCAGGGGAAGCGATTGCCTTATCTGATAACTCTGGAGGCTCACAGGCCTCGCACTTGCACGTGGAATACGCTCCGAGTGGGGAAATTTTCAGGAAGGGGAGCAAAGTCGATCCGCATGCATGTATCGGACAAAATATTGATGGAAATGTCCAGGTCCGGGATAACGGTACCCTGACGGACGATGCCTTCTCTGTTTCCATCAACGGGAAACAAATATGCGTCACAGCCATTGGTGGCGCGAACCGCTGTTCAATCGGCGCTCTCCGATCCGGAACAGCGAGCCTTTCGATTACTGCAACCGTTGCTCCGGATGATGTCGGCACATACGAAATCACGCTGAGTGGCGGCCTCACTTTTCAGGACGGGGGATCAATGGTGTCGGGAACGATCAGGCAGGGGGCCTCGGCGACGTTTGTCATCAGAGTTCCCTGAACTCTTACGTCTTGTTCAGGCCGGCGGCCAGGCCGACCGGGTTTGGGAAGATGATGCCCACGACCGTGCGCGAGTCTGGCTCGGCGGCGCGGCAGCGGCATGGTCAGGTCGTGGGCTTGCTCGGCGTCGAGCGAGAACAGCAGCAGGCGAACGAGGGAATGCAGGAGAACTTGTCGGACCTGGGGGACTCATCGTAAGTGACTCCCGTCATTTCACAGCGCCGGCAACGAATCATTCCCTACTGGGATAGGTCCTCAGCGTTCCAGCACGCCCCATACGCCGCCGATGCGCGCTTCGAGCGGACGGAAGTTGATCTTGTAGGCCATCTTCGGACTTTGCTCGATCCAGTAGCCCAGGTAGACATACTGGAGGCCGAGTTCGCGCGCCTGGTTGACCTGCCACATGACGTTGTAGGTGCCGAAGGACGCGCCCTGCACGTCCGGGTCAAAGAAGGTATACACGGACGACAGGCCGTCGGACAGTACGTCGATGATCGACACCATGCGCAACTGGCCGTCGGGTTCGCGGAACTCGACCAGCCGGGTGTTCACCCGGCTCTGCAGCAGGAACTGGGCGTACTGGTCGCGGCTGTCCTGGTCCATGCCGCCGCCGACGTGGCGGGTGGTCTGGTAGCGCAGGTAGAGCGCGTAGTGCTCGTCCGAGAACGCCAGGTTGGCCACCATCGCGACCAGGTCGCCGTGGCGTTTCCAGGCGCGGCGCTGGGTGCGGTTGGGCGTGAAATCCTCGCACTTGACGCGCACCGGGATGCAGGCCTGGCAGCCGTCGCAGTAGGGGCGGTAGGTGAAGATGCCGCTGCGGCGGAATCCGTTGCGCACCAGTTCGGAATAGACGTCGGCATTGATCAGGTGCGAAGGCGTGGCGACTTGCGAACGGGCCTGGCGCGCGTCGAGATAACTGCAGGGATAAGGCGCCGTCGTGTAGAACTGCAGCGTTGCGAAAGGCAGGTCATTTAGGTGCGTCATGCAAAAAGCTCTCGAGACGACGTGATGATCCTATTTTAACGAAATCAGGCCGGTGTCACTGTTAGGCAGCCAACGGTGCCGCCTTCAGGACCCGGCGCCCAGGGAAGTACTGATTTATTCTGGCGAGCAGGAATCGAACACGAAAAATGTGTCCGGCAAGGCGTAAACCGCAGCGATACCGCGTGGTATCGCGAGGATTTACAACGCTGCAGGGCGCATTTTCTCGTGGTCGAGGCCGCCGCCATGAATAAATCAGTGCTTCCCTAGAGGTGGCACAATCTCCCAGCGGGTGATGGCCGGCTCGCGGATGGCCTGACGCAGGTGCGCCAGGAACGCGCTGCGCGGAATCGGCGCGGCGCCCAGCGACGCCAGGTGGCCGGTCTCCTGCTGGCAGTCGATCATCGCGACGCCCTGGCTG
Organism: Massilia varians; assembly: GCF_027923905.1. Taxonomy (NCBI): domain Bacteria; kingdom Pseudomonadati; phylum Pseudomonadota; class Betaproteobacteria; order Burkholderiales; family Oxalobacteraceae; genus Massilia; species Massilia varians. The sequence goes on along the minus strand of NZ_AP026966.1, from coordinate 4,670,630 downwards.
CGCAGGAAGGCCACCAGGTAGGCCAGGGCCACCTTGGACGCGTCCGACACCCGGGCGAACATCGATTCTCCATAGAACATGCGGCCGATGCAGACGCCGTAGGCGCCGCCGACCAGCTCGCCTTCGTAGCGGACCTCGGACGAATGGGCATAGCCCATGGCATGCAGGCCGGTATAGCCGTCGATGATGTCTTCCGAAATCCAGGTGCCCGGCCCGTCCTTGCGCGGGGCGGCGCAGGCGCGCATCACGTCTTCGAAGGCGGTGTCGAAGCGCACGTCCCAGGGCCCGCCCGCGAGCCGGCTGCGCTCGACGCGCTTCAAGGTTTTCTTCAGGCTGTCGCTGAGCTTGAAGCGCTCGGTACGCAGCACCATGCGCGGGTCGGTGCTCCACCACAGGATGGGCTGGCCTTCCGAGAACCACGGGAAGATGCCGTTCTGGTAGGCCAGCAGGAGGCGCTGCGGCGAGAGGTCGGCGCCGGCCGCGAGCAGGCCGGGGGCGTCGATCGTCAGCGCCTCGGACACGTCGGGAAACGGCGATGTCGGCTCGAGCCAGGGAATCATGGCGTTCTGCGGTCAGTCGGGTTCGCGGGGAGCCAGCATCGGGCGCACGATATCCCGGCTATGAAAACCGTAGCTGCCACCCTCGCGCACTTTGACGCGGTCGGCAAAGAAGAGTTCCAGCGTGCTGCGTACCGTCGGGAACGCCAGCTCGTCCCAGGGGATGTCGTCCTGGGTGAACAACTGCACTTCCAGGCTTTCCTCGCCCGGCGCGAAGTCGAGATTGCGCAGGCGCGCCAGATAGAACAGGTGCACCTGGTGCACGTGGGCGACGTTGAGCAGGGTGAACAGCTTGCCGAGTTCGACGTCGGCGCCGGCTTCCTCTTCGGTCTCGCGCACGGCGGCCTGCTCGGTGGTTTCCTCGTTCTCCATGAAGCCGGCCGGCAAGGTCCAGTAGCCGTAGCGCGGTTCGATCGCGCGCTTGCACAGCAGGATCTGTAGCTTGCCGTCCTGTTCCCAGACGGGAATCGAACCGATGACCAGCTTGGGATTCTGATAGTGGATCGTGTGGCAGTGGGGACAGACGTAGCGCGGCCGGTTGTCGCCCTCGGGAACGGCCAGGGCGACAGGATGGGCGCACTCGGAACAGAATTTCATAGGTCAGCGGCAGGTTGAGATGTGCTTACTTTACACTGAATTGCCGGCCCTGGGCCGCTGCCGGCGTGTGCGGAAGTGCGCATGGGCGAGCGCGGCCGTGCTGCAATCGCACACCGGGGACGGATTGCATTTGCCTAAAAGACCGTTTCGGCGTATAATTCATTTCATCAGACGCGGGGTGGAGCAGTCTGGCAGCTCGTCGGGCTCATAACCCGAAGGTCACAGGTTCAAATCCTGTCCCCGCAACCAGAATTCGAAGCCGTTGATTCGCAAGGATCAACGGCTTTTTCGTTTTCCCCCTCAAGCCGCTCCAGACCAGACTCATGTCAAACCGGGCGCAAGCGTCCGGAATGTTGTCGAGCCTGTCTTGTCCAACAGGCGAGTCAGCCGGCGCCGGCACTCGGCGCGGGCCTGCGAACCAATGGGGCAGACCACATGATCAACGTAGACGACATCAACGACGCCTGGGGCTGGGTCGGCTTGACCGCTGTCGAGGTCCTTGGGTCCAATGCATTCGGCAACCTCATCATCCGCGACGACGAAGGGCGCTACTGGCGCTTGCGCCCGCAAGACCTGTGCTGCGAGCCGGTCGCCGACAGCCGCGCCGCGCTCGATGCGCTGGCCTACAACCAGGATTTCCTGAACGACTGGTACATGCCGGAAGTCGTGCACCTGGCGGAATCCACGCTCGGCCCCCTGGTCGAGGGCCGCAAGTACTGCCTCAAGATTCCGAGCGCACTCGGCGGCCACTATGGGCGCGACAACCTGGCCACGGTGCCCTTGCCGGAACTGATCCGGTTTTCGGGGGAGAGCGCGCAGCAGTTCGACGACTTGCCGCGCTGGAATTGAACTGCCTTCCTATTCGGCGCTAGCGCCGAGGCTGGCCCATAGGTAGGCCGCCGCCATCGTGCGGTGCGGCGCATAGCGCTCGAGCAGGCGCTGCGTGGTCGGGATGTCCGGACGGGCGTCTCCTCCCAGCAGGCGGTGGAAGGCGGTGCGGACCGCCACGTCGCCTTCCAGCGAGCAGTCCGGGTAGCCATACCCGCGCAGCAACGCATAGTTGACGGTCCACGGCCCGATGCCTTTGATGGCCAACAATTCCTGCACGACCGCATCGACCGGGCGTCCACGGTCGAGCACGAGCCGGCCGTCGACGACGAGCCGGGCCAGGCGCAGCAGGGTCTCGGCTTTCGAACGCGAGAACTTGCGGCTGGTCAGCTCCTCGAGATCGAGACGCGCGAGGTCGGCCGCTTCGGGGTAGCACCACAACCCGCTCGCATGGACCCGGCCCGCGCGCTGGATCAAGGTACGGCGCAGCGAGATGGCGAACGGCAGGTTGATCTGCTGACCGATGACGGCCCAGGTCAGGGCTTCGAACACGGTGGCCGACTGCACGATGCGCAGGCCCGGCTGGCGCGCCACGACCGGGCCCAGCGCTGGGTCCTCACGCACGAACTCGGCGAAGGCGGCCGGGTCGATGCGCAGGCCGAGGATATTGAGCAGCGCCTCGCGCGCCTGTGCCAGCAGTGTTGGCGTCACATCGCCATCGGCATCGACGCAGCAGCGGGCCATCCCGCGACCGAAGCGCACTTCCAGCACCACGGGCGTGCCATCGAACAGCACGCCCTTGCGCAGGCCGTCCGGGCTTGCCTGCTCGGCGATGCCTTCCGCATCGCGGCCGTGGAAGGCCAGCACGTCCTCGGTGCGGTAGCCGGCCGGCAGGTCGAGCGCGATCTCGGTGCGCATCGCGATGTCCCTACTTGGCCCGCGCGGCGGGTGCGCGCAGGAAGGAGGGCACGAAACCGGTCACCAGCGCCGTGCCCACCAGTACGATGCCGGAGCCGAGCAGCGTGTGCCAGCCGATCACCTCGTGCAGGAAGATCGCTCCCCACAGGATGCCGAACATCGGGTTCAGGAAGGTCACCGTCAGCGCCGAGGTGGTGCCGACTTCCTCGATCAGCTTGAAGTAGAGGATGTAGGCGATGCCGCTGCAGACCACGCCGAGCGCGAGCACCGCGGCCCAGATGCCGGCCGAGGGTATGCCCGGCGACGGGAAAAACGCAAGCGCGGGAATCACGAACAGGGTCGCGGCCCACATCGAGCCGTGCGCGTTGGCGAAGGGCGGCACCGCCTTGGCCGACTTGGCGTACTGGCTGGCGATGCTGTAGCAGAAGGCCGCCACCAGCGCGGCCGCGATCGCGACCGCGGCGCCCGGGCGCTCCGACACATGGTCGAAACCGACCAGCAGGGCCACGCCGAGCGTACCCAGCACCAGGCCGAGACCGGTGCGCGCCGATACTCCCTGGCGCGCCCATACGGCGCCGACCAGTGCGCCGAACATCGGTGCGGTGGCGTTCAGCACCGACAGCACCGATGCCGACAGCGTGCGCGCGGCGAAGGCGAACAGCAGGAAGGGCAGGGCCGAGTTGAAGAAGCCCAGCATCAGGTAGTGCTTCCAGTGCTGGCGCAGGTCGAGCGGGGTGCCCTTGCCGCGCCGGCGCATCACCCAGGCCACCCCTAGCAGGAACAGGGCCGCGAACAGCACCCGGTATTCGATCAGCACGGCCGGGCCGAGGACGGGCGCGGCGATGCGCATGAAGAGGAAGGAGCCGCCCCAGATGGCGGCCAGCGCCACCAGGCGCAGCATGTTTACGGTATTCATCGGGACGGGCGGGACAAAGGATCGAGTGTGGCGGCGGGGCGCACGCCGCGCCATCCGCTTCTTGCTGTGGAATGCGGGACGGGCGGCCTCACGCGGCTGCGCTGCGAAGCACGGTGCAGGGCGCGCTGCCGGCCGGCTGGAGCGCCGCCGTCGCAGTGGCGTGCGGCACCAGGAGGGCGGCCGGTACGCCGTTCTTCACGGCGGTCATTTCGGCCATGATCGAGACCGCGATTTCGCTCGGGGTCTTGCTGCCGATGTAAATGCCGATCGGGCCGTGCAGGCGCGCCAGCTGGGCCTCGCCGAGGTCGAACAGTTTCAGGCGCTCGCGGCGCTTGTCGTTGTTCAGGCGCGAGCCGATCGCGCCGACATAGAAGGCCTCGGACTTGAGCGCCTCCATCAGGGCCAGGTCGTCCAGCTTGGGGTCGTGGGTGAGGGCGACGACCGCGCTGCGCGCATCCAGGCGCGCCTCGATCACCAGGTCGTCGGGCATGGCATGCACCAGTTCCACGCCGGGCAAGTTCCAGCCGCTGCGGTATTCCTCGCGCGGGTCGCACACGACCACGCGGTAGTCCATGCCGCTGGCGATCTGCGCCAGGAAGCGCGACAGCGGGCCGGCGCCGATGATGTACAGGCGCCAGCGCGGGCCGTGGATGGTGGCCAGCACGCCGTCCTCCACGCGCAGGATGGCGCCGGCCTCGGCGCGCGCCAGGGTGACGGCGCCGCTCGCCAGTAGCACGCGGCGTTCGACCAGCTCGCCTTCGCCGAGCCGCGCCAGCAGTTCGGGGATGCGGCTGGCGTGGGACAGCGGCTCGATGGCCAGTTCGATGGTGCCGCCGCAGGGCAGGCCGAAGCGGTGCGCCTCGTCGGCGCTGATGCCGTAGCTGACGATCTCGGGACGCGCCAGCTCGATGCCGTTGCGGCGCACCTTCTCGATCAGGTCGTCCTCGATGCAGCCGCCCGAGACCGAGCCGACCACGCTGCCGTCGTCGCAGATGCCGAGCATGGCGCCGATCGGGCGCGGGCTCGAGCCCCAGGTCTTGATGACCGTGACCAGCTGGCAGCGGCGGCCGTCAGCGAGCCAGGCGTCACAGGTCTTCAATACGTCGAGGTCGATGCTGTCCATGTTGCCTGCCGCGTGGGAATGAAAGAAGAACAATGATACAAAAATCGCGGCAGGTTTGCCGGATGGCGAAAACGCGCGCGGACGCCCCAGGCGTCCGCGCGCAATGGCAAAAGCCGGCCAGGTTCAGGGCGTCAGCGGTTTGCCTGCCGCCTTCTTCGCCTTGACCTCGGCCACCGCCTTGTCGATCGCGGCCGTGCGCTGCGCCAGCGCCGGGTGATTGGCGGTGTGGCCGTTCATGACCGTCGCCGGATAGGTCTCCGCGAAGCGCTTCCAGAACCCGGAGATGCCCTCGACACGGTAGTCGGCGCGCGCCAGCAGGTAGACCGCCAGACGGTCGGCCGCGCTGTCGAGCGTGGCCGGCATGGCCTTGATGCCGCCGCTGCCGATCAGCATCGAGGTGTCCGGTGCGATCCGGGTGAGGTTGTCGATGATGCTGCCGATGGTGGCGGCATTGCGCTGGCTGGCCGCATGGTTGAGCATGTTGTGCGCCATCGTGTGCGCCACCACGTAGGCCAGCTCGTCGTCGTTCTGCACGAAGCCCATCATGCCGCGCGTGACCATCACGCGCTGGCCGTCGGCATAGGCGTTGACGTTGTCGGCGTTGCCCAGTTCGATGCCGAAGGCGCAGGCGCGGGTCACGGGAACCGTCACGTCGCGCTGCGAACCGCGGCGCTCGATGGTCAGCGGCAGGCTGGCCTGCTTCGCGACGATCGGGCCGAACACGGCGCCGGCCTGCGACAGCGCGTTCGGGCCGGTGGGCAAGGGCTTGCCGCCGGCGGCCACCAGCTCGTCGCCGTTGCGCAGGCCGGCCTTGGCGGCGCCGCTGCCGGCCAGCACATTGGTCACCTGCAGGCGTTCGCCCATGCCGAGCACGGCGTGCGCGGCGTCGTTGTAGCTGCCGGGGTAGGTGTAGCGGTTCTTGGCGGTGAAACCGAGCAGGTTGCGCGCATGGCGCGTGCACAGCTCGGCATTGTCGATGAGGAGAGGCGCGGCCACCTTGTACAGGCGGTCCTGCAGGTTCGCCATCCTGGTCAAGGTCTCGGCTGCCGCCGCCATCTCCGGTGTCACTTGCGGCGTCTCCGGTGCCGCCTGCCCCGGCGGGAGCGGCTGGCCCGGCTGCATCGGCGCCTGCGTGGCGCAGGCCGAGAGCAATACTGCGGCGGCGATTCCCAGCGCAGTCTGGCGCAAACGATTATTGCGGAACATGGTCCTCCTTATCGAATCTTCTTTGTTATTGTTTGCCGGTGCTGCCGAACCCTCCGGCGCCCCGTTCGCTCGATGCGAACTCTTCCACCACGTTGAAGCCCACCTGCAGCACGGGCACGATCACCAACTGGGCCAGCCGGTCGAGCGGCTGCAGCGTGAAGCTCGCGTGGCCGCGGTTCCAGGTCGACACCATCAGCTGTCCCTGGTAGTCGGAGTCGATCAAGCCTACCAGATTGCCGAGAACGATGCCGTTCTTATGGCCGAGTCCACTGCGCGGCAGGATCATCGCCGCATAGCCCGGGTCGCCGATGTGGATCGCCAGGCCGGTCGGCACCAGGGTCGTCTGGCCCGGCTCGATGACGAGCGGGGCGTCGATGCAGGCGCGCAGGTCCAGGCCCGCGCTGCCGGGCGTGCCGTAGCTGGGGAGCAGCTCCTTCATGCGCGGGTCGAGAATCTTGAGATCGATGTTCTTCATGCTGTTCTGATGCTTTGTCATGTGAGGAGGGAGCGCTGTTCGAGCCGTTTCGCGATTTCGGAAATCAGCTGGCGTGCCAGGCTCAGTTTGTCGGCACGCGGCAGCACGGTAGGGCCGCTCTCGTCGAACAGGATGATGGTGTTCTCATCCTGCCCGAAGGTCTGGGGCCCGATATTGCCCACCAACAGGGGAATGCCTTTTTTCTCGCGCTTGGCCGCGCCGAATTCCATCAGGTTCTCCGACTCGGCGGCGAAGCCCACGCAGTAGGGCCAGCCGGACAGTGAGGTGGTGGCGGCCACCGAGGCCAGGATGTCGGCGTTCTGCACGAACTCGAGCTGGGGCGCGCCGCCGCCTTCCTGCTTCTTGATCTTCTGGCTGCTGGCATTGGCCACCCGCCAGTCGGCCACCGCCGCCACGCCGATGAAGACGTGCTGGCCGCCTACGCCCGCCATCACGGCGTCGTGCATCTGCTGGGCGGTGAGCACGTCGATGCGGCGCACGCCGTGCGGCGTGCTCAAGGAGGTCGGCCCGCTCACCAGGGTGACCTCGGCGCCGGCTTCGCGCGCCGCGCGCGCCACCGCATAGCCCATCTTGCCCGAGGAGAGGTTGGTGATGCCGCGCACCGGATCGATCGGCTCGAAGGTGGGGCCGGCGGTGATCAGGACGCGGCGGCCGGCCAGCACCTTGTGCTGGAAGGAGGCGATCAGTTCCTCGACCAGTTCTTCCGGTTCGAGCATGCGGCCCAGGCCGGTCTCGCCGCAGGCCTGGGAGCCGGCCGCGGGGCCGAACAGGCACACACCGTCCTCGAGCAGCTGCCTGACGTTGCGCTGGGTCGCGGGGTTGTCCCACATCTCGACGTTCATCGCCGGCGCCACCAGGAGCGGCACGCGGCGCGGGCGCGCCACGCACAGGGTCGAGAGCAGGTCGTCGCAGGCGCCGTGCGCCAGCTTGCGGATGAAGTCGGCCGAGCAGGGCGCGACCAGGACCGCGTCGGCGTCGCGCGTGAGGTCGATGTGGGCCATGTTGTTGGCCATGCGCGGGTCCCACTGGTCGGTATACACCGGCTGGCCGGACAGGGCCTGCATGGTTACCGTGCCGATGAAGTGGGTGGCCGCCTCGCTCATGACCACCTGCACGCTGGCGCCTTCCTTGACGAGGGAACGGCACAGCTCCGCCGCCTTGTAGCAGGCCACGCCCCCGGTCAGGCCGAGGACGATCTTCTTGCCCTTGAGATCCATGCTCATGATGACTCCGGATTCAGCTCAGTTGATGCGTTGGTGCTTAGGACTTGTTCACGCGCCGCAGTTCGTCCAGGACGAACAGGAAGGCGCCGACCGAGATGCCGATGTCGGCGATGTTAAAGGCCGGGAAGTGGCCGATGCCCTTCCAGTAGAAGTCGAGGAAGTCGATCACGTGGCCGTGGACCACGCGGTCGATGCCGTTGCCGATGGCGCCCGCCATGATCAGGGCCAGCGCGAAGCAGAACAGGCGCTGGCTGGCGTTCTTCTTCATCATGTACAGGCAGAAGCCCACCGCGCCAATCGCGATGCCGAGGAACAGCCAGCGCTGCCAGCCGCTGGCGTCGCCCAGGAAGCTGAACGCCGCGCCCGGGTTGTAGACCTTGATCAGGTTGAAGAAGCTGGTGATCGGCAGCGTCTCTGCGTACGCGAAGGTGCGCTCGACGGTGAGCTTGGTCACCTGGTCGAGCAACACGAGGATCATTGCCAGGCCGAGCCATGGGAACAGGCTGGCGGAAGACTGGTAGACGGGCTTGGCGCCCGGGGAAGCTTTTTTGGTTTTGGTGGCCATGTTGTCAGGTCGGTGCCCGCGGCGCCGGCATCCATGCCGGCAGCGCGGTAAAAGCCCGTGGGGGCTCAGGCGTAGCGGCGGGGTTCGCCGCTGCCGAACAGGTTACTGGTGCAGCGGCCGCACAGGCCGGCGTGCGCTGGATCGTGACCGACGTCGCGGCGGTAGTGCCAGCAGCGCTCGCACTTCTGCGCTTCCGACGGGGTCACGGTCACCGCTTCGTTGGCGGCGTCCGCGACCTGCTCCACGCCGGCCTGCGAGGTGATGAACACGAACTTCAGGTCATCCTCGAGGCTGGCCAGCAGGGCGTACTTCTCGCCCGCGGCCTTGATCGCCAGCTCCGCCTGCAGCGAGGAGCCGATGGCGCCCGAGGCGCGCACTTCTTCCAGCTGCTTGGTGACATCGGCACGCACTTCGCGCAGCGCGGCGTACTTGGCCAGCAGGGCTTCGCCGTCCGCGACTTCCGGGAAGGTCCACAGCGTTTGCGTGAAGATGGTCTCGTCGCTATCGGCATAGGCTTGCTGGCCCGCGAACACGGCCCAGGCTTCCTCGGCGGTGAAGGACAGGATCGGCGCCATCACGCGCAGCAGCGCGTGGGCGATGTGCCACAGCGCGGTCTGGGCCGAGCGGCGCGCCTGCGAGTCCACGCCGCTGGTGTACAGGCGGTCCTTGAGGATGTCGAGGTAGAAGCCGCCCAGGTCTTCCGAGCAGTAGTTCTGCAGGCGCGCCACCACCGGGTGGAACTCGTAGCGCTCGAAGTGGCCGGCCACGTCGTTCTGCAGCTGGGCCATCGCGGCGATCGCATAGCGGTCGATCTCGAGCAGCTCGGCGACCGGCACGGCATCCTTGCCCGGATCGAAGTCCGAGGTGTTGGCCAGCAGGAAGCGCAGCGTGTTGCGGATGCGGCGGTAGGACTCGGTCACGCGCTTGAGGATCTCTTCGCCGATCGACAGCTCGCCGGTGTAGTCGGTCGAGGCCACCCACAGGCGCAGGATGTCGGCGCCGAGGGTATCGGAGATCTTCTGCGGCGCCAGGGTGTTGCCGAGCGACTTGGACATCTTCTTGCCGTTCTCGTCGACGGTGAAGCCGTGGGTCAGCAGCGCTTTATACGGCGGGCGGCCGTTGAGCATCGAGGAGGTCAGCAGCGAGGAGTGGAACCAGCCGCGGTGCTGGTCCGAGCCTTCCAGGTAGAGGTCGGCCGGGAAGGCGGACTGTTCCTTGTGCGAGCCGCGCAGCACGGTCTGGTGGGTCGAGCCCGAGTCGAACCACACGTCCAGCGTGTCCTTGTTCTTCTCGTAGTTGGCGGCGTCCGCGCCCAGCAGTTCGCTCGGGTCCAGCTGCTGCCAGGCTTCGATGCCTTTCGCTTCGATCAGCTTGGCGACCTGCTCCAGCAGTTCCGGGGTGCGCGGATGCAGTTCGCCGGTTTCCTTGTGCAGGAAGAAGGCCATCGGCACGCCCCACTGGCGCTGGCGCGACAGGGTCCAGTCCGGACGGTTGGCGATCATGCCCTGCAAACGCGCCTGGCCCCAGTCGGGGAAGAACTGCGTTTCGGCGATGCCGGCCAGCGCGGTTTCGCGCAGGGTCGGGCCGCCGTCCTTCGGGGTGAGATCCATGCCGGCAAACCACTGGGAAGTCGCGCGATAGACGATCGGGGTCTTGTGGCGCCAGCAGTGCATGTAGCTGTGGTCGAACATCTTGAGTTCGAACAGGGCGCCGGCGGCGCGCAGGGCTTCGCAGATCGGCTTGCTGGCTTCCCAGATGGTCAGGCCGCCGAACAGCGGCAGGGTCGAGGCGAAACGGCCGTCGCCCATCACCGGCTTCAGGATCTCGTCGTCCTTCATGCCGTGCGCCTTGCAGGACTGGAAGTCTTCCAGGCCATAGGCCGGCGCCGAGTGGACCACGCCGGTGCCGCTGTCGACCGTGACGTAGTCGGCCAGGTAGACCGGGGAAGTGCGGTCGTAGAACGGGTCCTGCGCGTGCAGCGGATGCTTGAAGCGGATGCCTTCCAACTTGGCGCCCGCGGCGGTGGCGATCACGCTGCCTTCCAGCTTGTAGCGCTGCAAGGTAGCCTCGACCAGGTCCTGCGCCAGGATCAGCAGCAGCGGCGCACCATCGCGCTCGGCCTGCACCAGCGCGTACGTCACTTCCGGATTGGCGTTCAGGGCCTGGTTGGACGGGATGGTCCACGGGGTGGTGGTCCAGATCACGATGAAGCCGTTGGTGGTCGGCAGCTGCGGCAGGCCGAAGGCCGCGGCGACTTTCTCGGGTTCCGCGAACGGGAAGCCGACGTCGATCGCCGGGTCGCGCTTGTCCTGGTATTCCACTTCGGCCTCGGCCAGCGCCGAACCGCAGTCGAAGCACCAGTTCACGGGCTTGAGGCCGCGATAGACGTAGCCCTTTTCCAGCAGCTTGCCGAGCGCGCGCAGCTCGTCGGCCTCATTGCCGAAGGCCATGGTCATATACGGGTTTTCCCATTCGCCCAGCACGCCCAGGCGGATGAAGCCGGCACGCTGGCGGTCGATCTGTTCGAGCGCATAGGCGCGCGCCTTCTGCAGCACCTCGGCGGTCGGCAGGTTCTTGCCGAACTGCTTTTCGATCTGGATCTCGATCGGCATGCCGTGGCAGTCCCAGCCCGGCACATAGGGCGCGTCGAAGCCGGCCATGGTGCGCGATTTCACCACCATGTCCTTCAGGATCTTGTTGACGGCGTGGCCGAGGTGGATGTCGCCGTTCGCATACGGCGGACCGTCGTGCAGGATGAACTTCGGACGGCCGGCAGCCGCCTTGCGGATGCGCTGGTAGATCTTCTTGTCCTGCCATTGCTTGACCCAGCCCGGCTCGCGCTTGGCGAGGTCGCCGCGCATCGGGAAGGGGGTGTCGGTCATGTTGACCGGGTACTTGCTCTCTGGCTTGGCGCCTTTCTGGGGCTTGTTCTGGACGGGTTTGGTATCGGACATAGGGTTTTCTCTAGGGGATTCGGTTCAGTCTCGCGGCTGGGCCGCGCGTGCGCCGGTTTCGGTCGGCAGGCCTTGAAGGTGTCAAATGCGAGGCATCAAATTCGGTCGGTCGCGGTAAGCGCGCCGTTACGGTGCGCGAAGAAGGCGCGTGCCTGGACGGCGTCGCGTTCGATCGCCGCGGTCAGCGTGGGCAGGTCGACGTATTTCTCCTCGTCGCGCAGCTTGGCGAGGAACTCGACCCGCAGCAGCTTGCCGTAGGCGCTCTGCTCGTAGTCGAACACGTGCACTTCCAGCAGCATGCGCCCCTGGTCCTCGACGGTAGGGCGCACGCCGAGGCTGGCGACCGCCGGCAAGGGCTGCTCCGCCAGGCCGTGCACCTGCACCACGAAGATGCCGGCCAGGGCAGGGCGGTGCGCGACGCGCAGGTTCAGGGTCGGGAAGCCCAGGGTGCGGCCGAGCTTCTGACCGTGGATCACATGGCCCGACATGATGTACGGATGGCCGAGCAGCTGCTGGGTGGCGTCGAAATCGCCGGCGGCCAGCGCTTCGCGCACGGCCGAGGACGAGATGCGGCGCTCGCCCAGCATCACGGCATCCAGGGTCTCGACCTGGAAGCCGTACTCGCGGCCGGCCTGCTGCAGCATGGCGATGTCGCCGGCGCGCCTGGCGCCGAAGCGGAAGTCGTCGCCCACCATCAGCCATTTGACGTGCAGGCCGTCGACCAGCACGCGCTCGATGAAGTCCTGCGGCGACTGGGCCGCGAAGTGTTCGTTGAAATGCTCGACGATGACGCGGTCGATGCCGGCCGCGGACAGGTCTTCCAGCTTGTCGCGCAGGTTGGCGATGCGGGCCGGGGCTTTCGACAGGTCGCTCATCTTGCGGGCGAAGTATTCGCGCGGGTGCGGTTCGAAGGTCATCACGGCGGCTTCGATCCCGAGCGCCATGGCGGCGCCGCGCACGTGCGCCAACAATGCCTGGTGGCCGCGGTGGACACCGTCAAAGTTGCCGATCGTGAGGGCGCAGGGTGCGCGCGCCCTGTCGTTGGGTAGTCCGCGAAATACCTTCATCAATGCTTCCAGTGGCGCAGCCGGCCGGTCCGGCGCGAAATACCTGATTATACGGTAACTCGCATGTTGCACAGCAACGAAGCCATGGGAGAGGGGGATGCGTTGGCGCAATAAAAAACGCCGCCTGGAAACAGGCGGCGTCTCGGGCCCGCTCGACGAGGAGCGGGCGCGTCTTATCCGGCGATCGGACGGTTGATCGCCATGATCCAGTAACGGGCCAGGTCGGCGCTGCCGTCCTTGCCGCCGACGGTCTTGAGCGTGTTGATGGCCTGCTGCTTCTTGCCGGCCGCGGCGTAGGCTTCGCCCAGGCGCAGCTTGGCTTCGTCGGCGTAACGCAGGTTGCCGGCCTTGATGGCGGATTCCATCATCTTCAGGCCCTTGTCGGCCTGGCCAGCCTGCACCAGCGCGTAGCCGAGGCCCACCAGCGCGTCGTTGTCCTTGGCGGCGGTGTATTCGGCTTCCAGGGCGGCGACGCCCTTGTTCTGCTCGGCCATGTTCTTCTCGGCCAGGTCTTTCAGGCGCTTATGGCGCTCGGCGTCCGCACCGGTGCCCAGGGCGCCGGCCTTGTAGCCCTTGTCGATGACCTTCAGCGCTTCGGCCGGGGCTTTCGCCTGCAGCACCAGCTGGGCCATTTCCATGAACTCGCTCGGCTTCTTCATCAGGTTGTTGGCCAGCTTCAGGCGGTAGACGTCCACTGACAGGCGGCCCGAGAAGCCAGGCTTGCCTTGCACGCGGTTCAGCAGGTCGTTCCAGTACTGGGCCTTCGGATAGCTGGCGGCCAGCTTCTCGATGGTCTGCACGTAGCCGGCCTTGTCATTCTTCTTCAGCTGGATGTTCGCCAGCATGCCGAGTTCGTCTTCGCTGAGGCGGCCGCTTTGTTCGGCCTTGCGCAGTTCCTGCTCGAGCGCGGCGACGTTGCCCTGCTTGTAGTAGTTCTGCAGCAGGTAGGCGCGCAGCTTCGGATCGTTACCCTTCTGCAGCAGCTTCAGGATGGTGGCGTTCGCCTTGTTCAGGTCGCCGGCGCGCATGTAGATGCCGACCAGGCCTTCCGAGAACTGCGAGCGCTCGGGCGCGCTCAGCTTGCCCGAATCAAGCAGTTTTTCGAACGAGCTGGCAGCGGTGCCCCAATCGCCGGCCGACGAGGCTGCCGAGGCGCGGACGCGCTCGATCAGGAAGCGTTCGTCATCGGTCTTGGCTGCCTTGTCCGCGTCGCGCAGGGCAGCCAGTGCGCCCTTGGCGTTGCCCTGTTTCAGCAGCGACTGTGCCTGTTGCAGCGGCTTGCCGACTTCCGGACGCAGGGTGACCGCAGCGTGCGCAGGAGCCAGGCCAATGACAGGGAGGGATGCAGTGAAGCCCAGGGCGGCCAGTGCGAGGCCAAGGTGTGCGAGACGGAATTTAATCATCTGAAAACATCCTTCTTCAAAATGGACACGGCAGGGAAACCCTGCCGTGTTGGTCAAACATGGATCGATTACTGGAACTGCTCGTTACCGACCATGCCGATCTTGGTGACGCCGAGACGCTGAGCAGTTGCCATGACACCGGCCACCACCTTGTACTCGACCAGCTTGTTCGGACGCAGGTGCACTTCCGGCTGGTTCGGCATCGCAGCGACGCCGTTCATCTTGGCTTCCAGTTCCGCGCGATTCGGGACAACCTGGCCATCCCACAGGATGGTACCGTCGAAGTCCACGTCGATCGTCACGACCACCGGTTTTTCATTCGTCTGCGGTGGCGGGGTGCCGACCGGCATGTTCAGATTGACCGAGTGGTTTTGTTTCGGAATCGTGATAATCATCATAATGATCAGAACGAGCAGGACGTCGATCAGCGGCGTCATGTTCATTTCCATCATCGGTTCCGGATCGGCTCCTTTAGCGGAGCCTGAACCTATGTTCATGCCCATGGTGTTTCCTTTTCAAATGTTGGGGTCTCGGACACGATATCAAGGTTTTCCGTAGAAAACCCCGATATCGCGGACAGGGTGATTAGCCCTTGTCAGGCGGTTCGATAACGAAACCGACCTTCTGAATCCCAGCACGCTGTGCCGTGTAGATCACCCGGCCGATCGCTTCGTAGCGGGATTCCTGGTCGCCACGAACTTTCACTGCCGGCTGCGGCACTTTCACCGACTGCTCCGCGAGGAACTTGAACAGCTCGTCCGTGTTCGCGATGCGGGTCTGGTTGTAGTACATCTCGCCATCTTTGTTGATGGTGATGTTGACGTCTTCCGGCTTGGTCTTGGTGACCTGGTTCGTCTCTGCAGGCAGGTTCACTTTCTGCAGATTCAGCACCACCGGGCTGGTGATCAGGAAGATGATCAGGAGAACCAACATGATGTCCACGAGGGGCGTCGTGTTGATCTCCGACATCACGGCATCTTCATCTCCGGAATCGGAGCCGACACTCATCGACATGATTAGCCAGCCTTCTTAGCACCAGCGGCAGCGTTCGAGGTCGACATGGCACCCGAGATCAGGACCGAGTGAACGTCAGCCGAGAACGAACGGATGTCTTCCATGACCGACTTGTTACGACGAACCAGCCAGTTGTAACCCAGAACCGCCGGGACTGCGACGAACAGACCGAATGCAGTCATGATCAGTGCTTCACCCACCGGGCCTGCCACTTTGTCGATCGATGCGTTACCCGACATACCGATGGCGGTCAGCGCGTTGTAGATGCCCCAGACGGTACCGAACAGACCGATGAACGGCGAGGTCGAACCGACGGTTGCCAGGAACGACAGGCCATCTTGCAGACGCGACTGGACGCGGTCCACGGCGCGCTGGATCTGCATGGTCACCCAGGTCGACAGGTCGATCTGCTCGAGCAGGGCGCCGTCGTGGTGCTGGGTTGCCTTGGTGCCGGTTTCAGCGATGAAGCGGAACGGCGAGCCTTCTTTCAGCTGAGCCGAGCCAGCGGCGATCGACGGTGCTTTCCAGAACTTGGCCGAAGCGTCTTTCGACTGGCGCATGATCTTCTGCTGGTCGATCAGCTTGGTGATGATGATGTACCACGAACCGATCGACATCAGGGCCAGGATGATGATGGTGCCCTTGTTGACGAAGTCGCCTTCTGCCCACATGGCTTCGATGCCGTACGGGTTGTGGACTTCTTCGGTAGCGCCTTCGGCAGCGGCCGGTGCAGCTGCGTCGGCCGGAGCCGCGTCGGCTGCTGCAGCGTCGGCAGCAGGTGCTGCTGCGTCGGCAGCCGGGGCAGCCGCGTCAGCCGCCGGAGCGGTGGCGCCTGCGGCAGGAGCGTCAGCAAAGGCCGGTGCGGAAACCAGGGCCGATGCCGCCGTTACCGAGAACAGGACAGCCGCCAGCATAGCGGACAAACGGGTATTCTTAAACATGCTTCCTCCAAAAATATAAAAATAGACAGTTCGCTGAACTATTGACAACGAAAATCATAGAGTTGAGACGATGTTCCGTCTCGGTTTTATTCCAGCGTCCAGACGTACTGCACCGCTGTCCACGCCTGTTGCGGCTGACCATCTACAGTGGCCGGCTTGAATCGGCATTTGCTCAGGGCCGATTGTGCGGCCCGATCCAGGTCGCGGAAGCCGGACGACTTCTGCAGTTTGGATTCCATCACTCGTCCATCGACCCCGATCAGGAACTGCAGGGTCGTGGTACCGGTTTCTTCGTTACGCTGCGACGAACGCGGATATTCCGGACGTGCGCAAGTGTTAAAGTCGGCCACTGCTTCGGTACGGCTCGGACCTGCAGGACGCGCCGGCGCAGGTGGAGCTGGCGGCGCCGGCGGAGCCGGAGGTGCCAGGGTCGTGGTCGGCGGCGGCGTATTGGTTGCCGTCGTGATCGCGTTCTGCGGTGGCGGCGGCTGCTGCACCTGGACTTCGACCGGCGGGATGAACGGCGGTGGCGGAGCCTTCATTTCCGGCGGCGGCGGCGGTGGCGGCGTTTCCGGCGGTGGCGGCGGCTTCACCTCTTCAATCAGTTTTGTTTCAACAGCCTCGGTTACCTTGGTGACGATCCGGGTGCCCAGGCCATTGATAAATGCCCAAGCCACCACCACGTGCAACAGGATAACAATGGCGAGACCGGTGTAATTCTTTCCCGGGTTCTTATCATGCGTAAAATTCATGCCATCTTTCTCCAATACCAACTCTTTTTTGTTGCCACTAAACCCACTAAACACGACAAAAAGCTAGGGCCGCATCCGGGACATCAAAGAATTATACCTACGAATTCTTTTTTGAGGAGACATTTTTACACCCCCGAAGGGATGCTAACTGCCTGTAAAAACAGGCAAAGAAGCTCATCTATACAAGTCCCGCGGCCTGTCGTTCGTGGCCCAGAAAGCAGGGGTGAATTGTAATTTTGTGTAGCAGCGTTCCTCCATCTGTGGATCGTGAGGCACCTGACATGGTTTTGCCAAATTTTTTATGCCAAAGTAGCTCCTTGGCAAATTTCGTATGACGCCATCCGGGTATTTACGAAAACTATAGCTAGTTTTGTCGAAGCGGCGCGTACTGTTGAGCAGCTCCAGAACCCGCTTCTTCCCCATGAAACGCATAGCTAAAAGTCATGGGCGAGACGCGTCTTGATATGCTTCAGTTGTGCGTTTGATAACCGCTGCGCGGATATCTGCTTCTCATGCATAGCAAAACTACATGGAATTCGCTGTTTTGAACAGTGTGTTTGCGCACTCAAGCGCAAAAAAATTACGTTGCAGTGGTCGTTTCGGTAGGGAGGGGGTGGTAAAACGGGCGCGTGGCCATGGAAGATGATGCTGGGTTGCACGGGTAGGCTTGATCTCTGTGCATTAACCGCTAATACCCTTGATCGGGAGCCTGGCTGCTGACTTCACGTGGCACTTCGAGCGCCACAATTGCATGGAACGCAAGTCTAGCGCAAATTGGTCCAGCCGAAATGCATCGCGCACGCATTATTACAGGAAAATTGGCTCGATGGCGCGGCCGAGCGCATAAAAATTTGCGCGGGGATGATTCAGCTGGCGCCGGCCGCTGCTCCCGCAGCCGGCCGGCTGGCAGGGCAGGGAAGCTGCCGTCAGCGGCCGCGCTTCTCGCGCCGGCACTCGAGAAAGCTGACCACGTGGCCGCTCGGGTCCACCGTCTCGAGCCTGACATCGAAGCCCCACAGGCGCGCGACATGCTTGAGCACTTCCTGGGCCTGCTGGTTCAGCGGCCGGCGGTTGAACTGCGTGTGGCGCAGGGTCAGGGCGCGGTCGTCGCGGGTATTCACCTGCCAGACCTGGATGTTGGGCTCGCGGCTGCCGATGTTGTACTGCTCGGCCAGCTTGTGGCGGACGTAGCGGTAGCCCTGCTCGTCGTGGATCGCGGAGATCGTCAGCTTGTCGCTGCGGTCGTCGTCGAGCACGGCGAAGAAGTGGAATTCGCGGATCAGCTTGGGCGAGAGGTACTGGGCGATGAAGCTCTCGTCCTTGAAGTTGCGCATTGCAAAGTCCATGGTCTTGATCCAGTCGCTGCCGGCGATGTCCGGGAACCAGGCGCGGTCTTCGTCGGTAGGATCTTCGCAAATGCGGCGAATGTCGGTCATCATCGCAAAGCCGAGCGCATACGGATTGATCCCGCTGTAGTAGGGGCTGGTCGCCGGCGGCTGATACACCACGTTGGTATGGCTTTGCAGGAACTCGAGCATGAAGCCGTCGCCCACGATGCCTTCCTTGTACAGGTCTTGCAGGATGGTGTAGTGCCAAAAGGTGGCCCAGCCCTCGTTCATCACCTGGGTCTGGCGTTGCGGATAAAAGTACTGCGAGATCTTGCGGGTGATGCGGACCAGCTCGCGCTGCCAGGGTTCCAGCAGTGGCGCGTATTTCTCGATGAAGTAGAGCAAGTTTTCTTCCGGCTCCGGCGGGAAGCGGGTCGGCGCGCTACTGGTCACCTGCTCCTCGCGCTGCGGCAGGGTGCGCCAGATGGCGTTCACCTGGGACTGGGCGTATTCCTCGCGTTCCTTCTGGCGCGCGGTCTCCTGGGCCACCGACAGCTTGGCAGGCCGCTTGTAGCGGTCGACGCCATAGTTCTGCAAGGCATGACAGGAGTCGAGCAGTTCCTCGACCGCGTCGATGCCATAACGCTGTTCGCATTCGGCAATGTAGTTCTTGGCGAAGACCATGTAGTCGACGATGGCGTCGGCATCGGTCCAGGTGCGGAACAGATAGTTGCCCTTGAAAAATGAATTATGCCCATAGGCAGCATGGGCGATCACCAGGGCCTGCATCGTCAGGCTGTTCTCCTCCATCAGGTAGGCGATGCAGGGATTCGAATTGATGACGATTTCGTAGGCCAGGCCCATCTGGCCGCGCTTGTAGCTTTTTTCGGTCGTCAGGAAGTGCTTGCCGAACGACCAATGGTTGTACGACACCGGCATGCCGACGGACGTGTAGGCGTCCATCATCTGCTCGGCGGTGATGATCTCGAGCTGGTTCGGGTAGGTGTCCAGGCCGTAGCGCTTGGCCACCCGCTTGATTTCCTCGTGCGCCTGCTCGATCAGGTCGAAGGTCCATTCCGACTGGTCGGGCAGGGCGCGCGGATTGTTGGGGTCTCTTGGCATGGCAGGCCTCTTACTTTGGCTGCTTCTTGAACAGCTCGCGGAAGACCGGGTAGATGTCGGCCGGAGTGACGATCTTCTGCATCGCGAAATTCTTGTGGTGGTCGGCCACCTCGCAATACTGCTCCCACAGGTTCTGCGGCGGGCCGTCGGTGATCTCGACGTAGGTGTAGTACTGCACCCGCGGCATGATGGCGTTGTTGAGGATCTGCTTGCACAGCACCGAATCGTTGTCCCAGTTGTCGCCGTCCGAGGCCTGGGCCACGTAGGCGTTCCAGTCCGCACTGCCGTAGCGCTCGGTGAGCACTTTCTGCAGCAGGTGCAGGGCCGAGGACACCACGGTGCCGCCCGACTCGCGTGAATGGAAGAACTCGTTCTCGTCGACCTCGGCTGCGGCCGTATGGTGACGGATGAAGACCACCTCGATCTTCTCGTAGACGCGCTTGAGGAAGAGGTAGAGCAGGATGAAGAAGCGCTTGGCGGTGTCCTTGCGGGTTTCGTCCATCGAGCCGGACACGTCCATGATGCAGAACATCACGGCCGAGGTGCTCGGCTTGGGCACCTTGATCCGGTTCGAATAGCGCAAGTCGAAGGGATCGATGAAGGGAATTGCGTTGAGGCGGATGTGCAGGTGGTGGATCTTGTCCTTCAGTTCGATCACCCCTTCATCGCTTGACGTCGCGCCTTCGTCGAACAGGGCCTGCAGCGCTTCCTCGGCTTCCTTCAGCTGGCGCTTGGCCGGGCCGCCGACGGCGATGCGGCGTCCGAGCGCACCGCGCAGCGAGCGCAGCACGTGGATGTTCGAGGGCGTGCCGGACACGTTGTAGCCGGCGCGCTGGTTCTTGTACTCGATGGTCTGGGTCAGCTGCGTCTTGATCATATTCGGCAGCTCAAGATCCTCGAAGAAATAGTTCATGAATTCTTCGCGCGACAGCTCGAAGATGAAGTCATCCTCGGTGGTCTGGTCGCTGTTGCCGGCGCGGCCGCGCCCGGCGCCACCCCCGCCGCTGCGCGGACGGTTGAACTGGTCGCCTTTCTGGTATTCGGTATTGCCGGGGTTGACGGTTTCCCAGACGCCTCCATGGGCATGGCCGAAATGGGGTTCGTTCACGTCCTTGACGGGGATCGTAACTTTCTCGCCGTTTTCGATATCGGTAATCGAACGGCCTTTGATGGCGCGGCCGACCGCATCCTTGATTTGCGCCTTGTAGCGGCGCAGGAAGCGTTCGCGGTTGACCGCGGACTTGTTCTTGCCCTGCAAGCGACGGTCGATGAGATAAGTCAAAACTAACCTCCGGTGGTGGCGGCTCGAAGAACCTGCTGCGCGTTGCAATTGCGGTGGGGGCGCCGAGCCCTGCGATGCTCACCGTACGGCTGTACGGTTGCGCTTCTCGACCGCAACTGCTGCCGCTCGCGACGGTTCTTCGAGCCGCCGATACGTTGCGGGCGAACTAGCGGACTAGCGACTGGCGACATCTCGATAGGGCTATCTTAATACGCAGCGCAATCGCGTGTGCGGCGCACGCCATTTTTTCGCGGCGTGCGCTGCCTGTCAGGAGGATTTCCTCACACGCAGGTACCATTCGCACAGCAGGCGTACCTGCTTCGGCGTATAGCCTTTCTCGACCATGCGGGCCACGAAGTCGGCATGCTTGTTGGCATCCTCGGCGCTCGCTTTCGCATTGAAGGAAATGACAGGCAGGAGTTCCTCGGTGTTCGAGAACATCTTCTTCTCGATCACGCTACGGAATTTCTCGTAGCTGGTCCAGGCCGGATTCTTGCCGGCATTGGTGGCCCGCGCACGCAGGCTGAAGTTGACGATCTCGTTGCGGAAATCCTTCGGATTCGAAATGCCGGCCGGCTTCTCGATCTTCTCGAGCTCGGCGTTGAGCGATTCGCGGTCGAAGCTCTCGCCGGTGTCCGGGTCGCGGAATTCCTGGTCCTGGATCCAGAAGTCGGCGAAGGTCACGTAACGGTCGAAGATGTTCTGGCCGTACTCGGAATAGCTCTCCAGGTAGGCGGTCTGGATCTCCTTGCCGATGAAGTCGACATAGCGCTGCGCCAGGTGTTCCTTGATGTAGGACATGTAGCGCTGCTCGGTCTCCGGCGGGAACTGCTCGCGCTCGATCTGCTGTTCGAGCACGTAGAGCAGGTGCACCGGATTGGCCGCCACTTCGGTATTGTCGAAGTTGAAGACCTTGGACAGGATCTTGAAGGCGAAGCGGGTCGACAGGCCGTTCATGCCTTCGTCCACGCCGGCATAGTCGACGTACTCGTGCATCGACTTGGCCTTGGGATCGGTGTCCTTCAGGTTCTCGCCGTCGTACACCAGCATCTTGGAGTAGATGCTCGAGTTTTCCGGGTCTTTCAGGCGCGACAGGATCGCGAACTGCGCCATCATGCGCAGCGTGCCCGGCGCGCAGGGCGCCTTGTCGAGCGAGGAGTTGTGCAGCAGCTTGTCGTAGATCTTGATCTCATCCGACACGCGCAGGCAGTAGGGCACCTTGACGATGTAGATACGGTCGAGGAAGGCCTCGTTGTTGCGGTTGTTGCGGAAGGTCTTCCACTCGGACTCGTTCGAGTGCGCCAGCACGATGCCCTCGAAGGGAATCGCGCCGAAGCCTTCGGTGCCCTTGTAGTTGCCTTCCTGGGTGGCCGTCAGCAGCGGGTGCAGCACCTTGATCGGCGCCTTGAACATCTCGACGAATTCCATCAGGCCCTGGTTGGCCAGGCACAGGCCGCCCGAGTAGCTGTAGGCGTCCGGATCGTCCTGGGCATAATCCTCGAGCTTGCGGATGTCGACCTTGCCGACCAGCGAGGAAATGTCCTGGTTGTTCTCGTCGCCCGGCTCGGTCTTGGCGATCGCCACCTGCTTCAGGATCGACGGGTAGCGCTTGACCACACGGAACTTGTTGATGTCGCCGCCGAACTCGTGCAGGCGCTTAACCGCCCATGGGCTCGGGATGGTGCGCAGGTAGCGGCGCGAAATGCCATAGTCCTCTTCGAGGATGGTCCCGTCCTCTTCCTCGTTGAACAGGCCGAGCGGCGACTCGTTCACGGGCGAACCCTTGATGGCGTAGAACGGCACCTGTTCCATTAGGTGCTTGAGCTTTTCCGCAATCGAGGACTTGCCGCCGCCGACCGGGCCGAGCAGGTAGAGGATCTGCTTGCGTTCTTCCAGCCCCTGGGCCGCGTGACGGAAGTAGGAAACCACCTGCTCGATCACTTCCTCCATGCCGTAGAACTCGCGGAAAGCCGGGTAGATCTTGATGACCTTGTTGGCGAAAATGCGCGACAGGCGCGGGTCGAGACGGGTGTCGACCAGGGTCGGTTCGCCGATGGCCGCGAGCATGCGTTCAGGCGCGCTGGCATAGGTCAGGGGGTCTTTCTTGCACAGTTGGAGGAACTCCGACATGGAGTATTCCTCTTCGCGGGTACGCTCGTAGCGGGCGGTGTAGTTGTCAAAGATGCTCATTTCGAATGTCCTCAAGGTTACGAACAACGATCACTGGCAGCCGACTGTGCAAGGGCTGCCTCAGGCCCCGGTCTTTATTGGCGTGCTCCTCGTGGGTCGCGCACCTGGCGCCGGGATCGCCGGGGCCGTGGATGCTGCGATTTTCTTGTTGTCGTACCAGGCGCATCCGAATGTGGCGGCGCCGGTCTCCCGTTGCTTGGAGAGCGTCTTTTTTGCGTTTGTGAAATTTATTATGTGCCTATTAGTTCCCGAAGTCAAAGCGTGTCGTGCGCGCTGGTAATGCAACTGCAAGTGCTTGAATCGGTTGGGAAAAGCCAGCATTTTTCAGGCGCCTGGCGAACTCGGGAGTGCGCTCAGGGAGGCCGTTTCGAGGCGTTTGCGAAGCGGTCGATTCGGCCCGCTTCAGCCTGCTTAAATATCAACTTTGTCAGCCGATAGTGCACGATATGCTCAAGCTGTGGCGCACGCAAACCGTCAATACGGAGCACCTGTTTTCAGCTATGGCACAGAGGGCGGACGGGCATGCGTTACACTTGTCGGCCACGTCCCATCGAACACAGACCAGCGCCGGAGAACATCATGCTGCATTCCCAACTACGCAATATCCTGCAGAACATGCCGAAGGCAGAATTACACATCCACATCGAAGGTTCGCTGGAACCCGAGCTGATCTTTGCGCTGGCACAAAGAAATGGTGTATCGCTGCCGTACTCCTCGGTCGAGGCGTTGCGCCAGGCCTACGCTTTCAGCGACCTGCAATCCTTCCTCGACATTTATTACGCCGGCGCCAGCGTGCTGCTGACCGAGCAGGATTTCTACGACATGACCGCCGCCTACCTGGCCCGCGCGCATGCCGACAATGTTCGACACGCCGAGATCTTCTTCGATCCGCAGACCCATACCGCGCGCGGCGTGCCTTTCGAGACCGCTATCAACGGGATCTGGCGCGCCTGCCAGGAAGGCCCCATCAGCGCCAGCCTGATCATGTGCTTCCTGCGCCACCTGTCCGAGGAAGAAGCGCTGGCCACGCTGGACGAGGCGCTGCCTTACCGCGACAAATTCATCGGCGTCGGCCTGGATTCGTCCGAAGTCGGCCACCCGCCCGAGAAGTTCGCGCGCGTGTTCGAACGCGCGCGCCAGCTCGGCCTGCGCCTGGTGGCGCATGCGGGCGAGGAGGGGCCGCCAAGCTACATCGAGAGCGCGCTCGACGTGCTCAAGGTCGAGCGCATCGACCACGGCGTACGCACCCTCGAAAGCCGCGAACTGACCGAGCGCCTGGCGCGCGAGGGCATGGCCCTGACCGTCTGCCCGCTGTCGAACATCAAGCTGCGCGTATTCGACGTGATGGGCAGCCACAACCTGCGCCAACTGCTCGACGCTGGCCTGGCCGCCACCGTCAACTCGGACGATCCGGCCTATTTCGGCGGCTACATGAACGACAACTTCATCGCCGCCTTCGACGCCTTGCCGCTCGACGCCGGCCATGCGCGCCAGCTCGCCCGCAACAGCTTCGCCGCCTCCTTCCTCGATCCGGAGCGCAAGCGCGCCTTCCTCGCCGAGGTGGACGCCTTCTTTGCACAGGCCGGCGCCGACGCGGCATAAGAGGCCACGATGTTCATCCAATCCCTCCGCATGACCGCGCGCGACTGGCGCGCGGGCGAGCTGCGTTTCCTGCTGGTGGCCCTGATCGTGGCCGTGTCGGCGCTGTCCTCGGTCGGCTTTTTCGTCGACCGCATGCGCGCCGGCCTGAACCGCGACGCGCACCAGCTGCTGGGCGCCGACCTCCTGGTCAATGCCGACGATCCGATCCAGCAGCGTTGGCGCGACGAAGCGGCGCGGCGCGGCCTGCTGGTCGCCGAGACGGCCGCCTTCCAGAGCATGGCGCAGGCGGGCGAGGGCGAGGCCTCGATGGCCCAGCTGGCCGCGGTCAAGGCGGTGTCGAGCCGCTACCCGCTGCGCGGCCAGCTCAGCATCACGACCAATCCGGACGACGCCAGCCGCGCGGTCGGGCAGAAAACCCGGGACATCCCGGCGCCCGGCACGGTCTGGGTCGACGCCAACCTGCTGCCGGCGCTGCGCACCGAGGTGGGCGGCACCATCCAGTTGGGCGACAAGCAGTTCCGCATCGCCCAGCTGATCGCCTCCGAGCCGGACAAGGGCGCGGGCTTCTCCAACTTCGCGCCGCGCGTGATGCTCTCGCTGCAGGACCTGCCGGCCACCGGGCTGGTGGACGCGTTCTCGCGCGTCACCTACCGGCTGCAGGTGGCCTCCACCTCCAGGAACGACATGTCCGGCGTGGCCGCCTTCGAACAATGGCTGCGCGCCGACATCGCCAAGCGCAACGTGCGCGGCGTGCGCATCGAGACGCTCGAGAACGGCCGCCCCGAGATGCGCGCCACGCTCGACCGCGCCGACAGCTTCCTGTCGCTGGTCGGCCTGCTGTCGGCGATGCTGGCCGCAGTGGCGGTCGCGATGGCGGCGCGCCGCTTCATGCAGCGCCACCTGGACGCCTGCGCGATGCTGCGCTGCCTCGGCATGACCCAGAACCAGGTCGGCGCGCTCTACCTGATCGAGTTCGCCATCGTCGGCCTGGCCGGCAGCATCCTGGGCGTGGCGGTCGGCTTCGGCGCGCACTTCGTCCTGATCCAGATGATCGGCAACCTGCTGCCGCCGGATTTGCCGCCGGTGTCGCCGCTGCCTGCGCTGCAGGGCATTGCCACCGGCCTGCTGCTGCTGGTCGGCTTCGCGCTGCCGCCGGTGCTTCAGCTGCGCAACGTGCCGCACAACCGCGTCATCCGGCGCGAAGCGGCAAGCCCCCAGCCGCTGGCGCTGGCCACCTACGGCCTGGGCATCGGCGTGTTCCTGGCGCTCCTGCTGTGGCAGGCCGGCGATACCAAGCTGGCCTTGATGACGGCCGGCGGCTTCCTCGGCGGCCTGAGCCTGTTCGCGCTGGTCGCCTGGCTCGGCCTGCGCCTGCTGCGCCAGCTGCGCGGCGCCTCCAGAAAGCAGAGCTGGCGCTTCGCCATCACCTCGCTGCAGCGCCGTCCCGGCGCCACCGTGGTGCAGGTGGTGTCGCTGTCGCTCGGCCTGATGGCGCTGCTGCTGCTCACCGTGGTGCGCGGCGACCTGATGTCCGCCTGGCGCACCGCCACGCCACCGGATGCGCCGAACCGCTTCATCATCAACATCCAGCCGGAGCAGGCGCAGGGCGTCGAGCAGCAGCTGCGGGCGGCCTCCGTCAAGAACGTGTTCCTGTACCCGATGATCCGCGGCCGCCTCACCCATATCAACGGCCAGCAGCTCACCCGCAACAGCTTCCAGGACGGCGACGCGCGCCGCCTGGCCGAGCGCGAGTTCAACCTGTCGACGGTGGCCGAGTTGCCGGAGACCAATGAGATCGTGGCCGGCAAGTGGTACACCGATGCGCCCGGCGTGGCCGAAGCCTCGGTGGAGCAGAGCCTGGCTACCCGGCTGGGCCTGAAGCTCGGCGACGTCATGCGCTTCGACATGGCCGGCATGCCGGTGGAGGCGAAGGTGACCAGCCTGCGCAAGCTCGAATGGGGTTCGATGCGCGCCAACTTTTTCGTCATCATCAACCCGCAGGCGATGGCCAACGCGCCGAAAAGCTTCATGACGGCTTTCCACCTGCCCGAAGGCGGGACCGGTTCGGCCGGCAAGCTCACCAACAGCCTGACGCGCGCCTATCCGAACCTGACCGTGATCGATGTCTCCGGCATCATCCGCCAGCTGCAGGACGTGCTCGACCAGGTGGTGGTGGCGGTGGAGTTCCTGTTCATGTTCACGCTCGCTTCCGGGGTGCTGGTGCTGTACGCGGCGTTGATGGGATCGCAGTCGGAACGCACCCGCGAAGCGGGCCTGTTGCGCGCGCTCGGCGCCACCCGCGGACAACTGGCGACGGCGCAGCGGATCGAGTTCGTGCTGGTGGGCGGCTTGTCCGGCGTGCTGGCCGCGACCGGGGCCGCGGCCATGGGCTGGGTGCTGGCCGAATACGTGTTCAAGTTCCCGTGGAAGTTCGAGCCGCAGGTGTGGCTGGCCGGCATGGTCGTGGGCGCGGTGTGCGCGCTGGTCGGCGGCTGGCTGGGGCTGCGCAGCGTGCTGCGCCAGCCTCCCCTGCAGACCCTGCGCGAAGCCTGATTGCAACAACGCATTGCCGGGGTGGCCAGTGGCGACCCCGGCGCGCTATCATGGCGGCATGTCCGAATCGAACACCCCTGACGCACAAACCCTCTATGAGGTGATGGGCGGCGCCGAGCGCCTCCGTGAACTGGTCGACCGCTTCTACGACCTGATGCAGCTGGAGCCGGAATTCGCCGGCATCCACGCCATGCACCCGCAACCTAACGACAGCTCGCGCGACAAGCTGTTCATGTTCCTGTCCGGCTGGATGGGCGGTCCCGACCTGTTCGTGGAGCGCTACGGCCACCCGCGCCTGCGCGCGCGCCACCTGCCGTTTGCCATCGGCACCAAGGAGCGCGACCAGTGGCTGCGCGCGATGGCCTGGGCGATGGAAGACCTGGGTTACGACGAAGCGCTGCGCATGCGCCTGATGCAGTCCTTCTTCAATACCGCCGACTGGATGCGGAACAAGGCCGACTGACGCATGGGCATGACCGACCTCCTGATCCTGGTTCTGCTCGCCGTCGTCATCGGCCTGCAGGTGCTGCTGTTCGCGCGCTCGCGCAGCGCCGGCGACGGCCGCCACATCGAACGCCTGGAACGCGAGCTGCGCGGCGAGATGCAATCGACGGCCCAGGCCACGCGCCAGGAAGTGGCGGGACACATGGCCCAGTACCATGCCGCCGCCGTGCAGCAGTTCGACAGCATGCGCCAGCAGATGCAGCTGCAGTCGAGCAGCGGCCGCGAGGAACAGGCGCGCGCCCTCAAGCGCTTCGCCGACACCCTGCAGCTGACCTTGTCCAATCTCACCGAATCGAACGCCCAGCGCATGCTGGAAGTGCGCGGCACGCTGGAAACCAAGATCCGCGACCTGCAGAACGACAATGCCAAGCGCCTCCAAGAGATGCGCCAGACGGTCGACGAGAAGCTGCACGCGACGCTGGAAACGCGCCTGACGGAGAGCTTCAGGCAGGTCAGCGAGCGCCTGGAGAAGGTGCACCAGGGCCTGGGCGAGATGCAGCAGCTGGCCATCGGCGTGGGCGACCTCAAGCGCGTGCTCACCAACGTCAAGACCCGCGGCACCTGGGGCGAAGTGCAGCTCGAGATGCTGCTCGAGCAGGTCCTGACTGTCGACCAGTACGCCAAGAACGTCGAGACCATCGCCGGCAGCGGCGCACGGGTCGAGTTCGCGATCAAGCTGCCGGGCGTGGTCGACGGCGGCCCGCCGCTATGGCTGCCGATCGACGCCAAGTTCCCGAAGGAGCAGTACGAACGCCTGCTGGAAGCGGCCGAGCTGGCCGATGCCGAGGGCGTGGCGCGCGCCGGCGCCGAACTCGAGCGCGCCGTGCGGGTCGAGGCGAAGACGATCTGCGAGAAGTACGTGTCGCCGCCGCAGACCACCGATTTCGCGATCCTGTTCCTGCCGACCGAAGGCCTGTACGCCGAAGTGATGCGCCGCCCCGGCCTGGCCGACGACCTGCAGCGCGCGCTGCGCGTGACGATCGCCGGTCCCTCGACCCTGAGCGCGCTGCTCAACAGCCTGCAGATGGGCTTCCGCACGCTGGCGCTGGAGAAGCGCTCGTCGGAGGTGTGGCAGGTGTTGGGCGCGGTGAAGACGGAATTCACCAAGTTCGGCGACGTGCTGGCCACCACCAAGGCGACCCTGGAAAAGGCCGCCAAGAACATCGAAAGCGCCGAGGTGCGCAGCCGCCAGATGGCGCGCAAGCTGAAGTCGGTGGAAGCGCTGCCGAGCGAGGCGGCGCAATTGATGCTGGGCCCTGATCGACTAGACACGGACGACTGATGTAGGGTGGGCGGGTTTCCCGCCCACGCGGCCAGCTGACGTTTGACCAGCCACACATCTCATACTTGGTGCTGCAGTACCATGCACCGATGTCCTGCTACCGCCGCGCCATGACGGGTACGTCCTATTTTTCACGGTCGTTACCCACCATCGGCGCCCCATTCTTTGCGATAAGCCCGTACGCGAAGCCTTACGCTGCGCAATCGAGAGGGTTCGGCTTCGTCTGCCGTTCCACACCGATGCGATGGTCCTGATGCCGGACCATCTGCACTGCATCTGGACGCTACCGGAGGGGGACAAAAATTTCTCAACCCGCTGGTCGCAAATCAAGCACACCGTGTCTTACAGATGCCGTGACTTGTACCAGGCTTCGCTATCGATTTCGCGACAGCGCCAACGCGAAGCACCGATCTGGCAGCGCCGATTCTGGGAGCATCAGATTCGAGACGAAATCGACATGGAGCGGCACGTCGATTACATCCATTTCAATCCGGTCAAGCATGGTTTGGTCGGTACGGCATCTGCGTGGCCGTACTCGACATTCGCACGGTACGTTCGGGAAGGAATATATGCTCCGGATTGGGGCGGCAATCCTGCATGTGAAGAGATGAGGTTTGAATAGACTACGCGATCGCGCACCTGTTACGTGACCGCGTGGGCGGCATAGCCGCCCACCCTACATCAAACCCTCGAAGACGAGGACATCGACCATGTCGCCCGCCGCGACATTGCCCTGCTCGTCGTGCAGCACCACCATGCAGTTCGCCTCGGACATCGAGCGCAGGATGCCCGAACCCTGCGAGCCGGTGATGCGCACTTCCGGATGGCCGTCGGCGCCGGGCGCCAGGATGCCGCGCTGGTATTCGGTGCGCCCTAGCTTCTTGCGGATCGCGCCGCTGGACCTGGCCCGCAGCAGCGGCAGCGGGGCGTCGGCGCCATTCAAACGCAGCAGGGCCTCGCGCGCGAAGAAGTAGAAGGAGACCATCACCGCCACCGGATTGCCCGGCAGCCCGAACAGGAAGGCGCTGCGGCCGTTCGACTGGATCCGCCCGAAGGCCAGCGGGCGTCCGGGACGCATGCCGATCTTCCAGAAGGTGACGTCGCCCAGCTTCGCCATGATCTGCTTGGTGTAGTCGGCGGCGCCCACCGAGACACCGCCCGAGGTGATGATGGCGTCCGCGTTCTCGCAGGCGCTGCGCAGCGCCTCTTCCAGCGCTTGCGGGTCGTCGCGCACGACGCCCATGTCGATGACATCAACGCCCAGGCGCTGCAGCATGCCGTAGATGGTGTAGCGGTTGCTGTCGTAGACGCAGCCTTCGCCCAGCGGCTCGCCGACCGAGCGCAGTTCGTCGCCGGTCGAGAAGAAGGCCACGCGCAGGCGGCGCTGCACCGCGACCTCGGGGATGCCGAGCGAGGCCAGCATGCCGAGGTCGGGGGGACGCACCACGCGCCCCGCCTTCAGGGCCGGGCTGCCGGCCTTGAGGTCTTCGCCGGCGAAGCGGCGGTTGTCGCCCGCGCGGATCACGCCGGCAGGCAAGGTGATGGTGTCGCCCTCCTGCGTGACGAATTCCTGCGGCACGACGCTGTCGCAGCCCTCCGGCATGACGCCGCCCGTCATGATGCGGACGCACTCGCCCGCGGCCGGAACCAGGCCGGAAGCATTGCCGGCGTAGGTCGTGCCGATCACCCGCAGCGTCACCGGCGCGTCGCCGCGCAGGTCGCTCCCGCGCAGCGCGAAACCGTCCATGGCCGAGTTGTCGTGCGCCGGCACGTCGATCGGCGAGATCACATCGCGCGCCAGCACGCGGCCGAGCGCGGCGCGCAGCGCGACTTGTTCCACCGCGCGCACCGGCTGCACGAACTCGCGGATGATGCGCTGGGCGTCGCGCACGGGCAGGGCGTCGGGATCGTAGCCCGACAGGCAGCTGACCACGTTTGCCAGGGTAGGCGGCAGGCTGGCGTCCAGTACCTGCAGCTCGTCCAGGGTGTTGATGTTGCGGAAGGCATCGGCGTCCTCGAACAGCACCTCGACCGCCTTCAGGTCCGCATACCAGCCGTCCATGCGGCGTCCGCCCTCGGCCAGATACCGGGACAGCACCGGCAGCCGGCTCGTCTTCACCAGGCAGAATACCGGATGCGGCTGCGGGCGCATGCCCGGCTCACGGGTGACGGCAAAGGCCAGGTCGGCATCCGCCTGTTCGACGGCCGCGCCAAGACGTTCGGCCAGATCCGGCGGCAGGAAGGGCGAATCGCAGGGCACCGCCAGCAGCCAGGGCGTGACGCAGTGGCGCAGGCCGGCTTCCAGACCCGCCAGCGGTCCCGCGAAGCCGGGCGTTTCGTCCGCCCACACCGGCGCGGCCAGCTCCAGCCAGCGTTCGAGGTTGCGGTTGGCATTGACCATGACCGAGCCGACCTGCGGCAGCAGGCGCTCGATCGCGTGCTGGGCCATCGGTTTGCCGCGGAAGGGCTGCAGGCCCTTGTCCACATTGCCCATGCGCGAGCCACGGCCGCCCGCCAGGATGAGTCCCGTGATGAGTTTCTTGTCCATGTGAGTCCGAATTAACCGCCGATGTACGACATCTCGACCTTCCTGCCGCCGCGCGCCAGCCCGGCGGTGTCCACGGTGCGCGTTTCCGAATAGCGGTCGGCGCGCCCGCGCCACAGCTGGGCGATCGCGCCCGAGATCTCGGCGTCAAGGCGCCCGCCGCGCAGCAGGACGCGCAGGTCGTGGCCGCGGGTGGCGAACAGGCAGGTGTAGAGCTTGCCCTCGGTGGACAGGCGCAGGCGGGTGCAGTCGTGGCAGAAGGCCTGCGTGACGCTGGAAATGAGGCCGACTTCGCCGCCGCCATCGAGGTAGCGCCAGCGGGCGGCGGTCTCGCCGCTGTAGTTGGCGGCAACCGGGGCCAGCGGCAATTCAAGCCCGATCCGGCGCACCACCTCGGCCGACGGGATGACTTCGTCCATGTTCCAGCCGTTCGAAGCGCCCACGTCCATGTATTCGATGAAGCGCAGGATGAAGGGCGAACCCTTGAAGTGGCGCGCCATCGGCAGGATCTGGTCCTCGTTGGTGCCGCGCTTGACCACCATGTTGACCTTGATCGGCCCGAGCCCGGCGGCGTGGGCCGCATCCAGGCCGTGCAGCACGTCGCTGACTGCGAAGTCGACGTCGTTCATGCGCCGGAACACCGTGTCGTCGAGCGCGTCGAGCGAGACCGTCACCCGGTCCAGGCCGGCGTCCTTCAAGGCCTGGGCCTTGCGCGCCAGCAGCGAGCCGTTGGTGGTAAGCGTGAGGTCGAGCGGGCGCCCGCTCGGCGTGCCCAGGGCGCGCAGCATGCCAACCAGGCGTTCGAGGTTCTTGCGCAGCAGCGGCTCGCCGCCGGTCAGGCGGATCTTCTCGACGCCGTGGGCGATGAACAGGCGCGCCACGCGCGTGATTTCCTCGAAGGAGAGCAGCTCGCCGTGCGGCAGGTAGGCGTAATCCTTGTCGAAAACCTCTTTCGGCATGCAGTAGACGCAGCGGAAATTGCAGCGGTCGGTCACCGAGATGCGCAGGTCGTGCAGCGGGCGGCCCAGGGCATCCGACAACAGGCCGGTGGGCGCCTCAAGCTCGCGCGGCACCGGCATGGCGGGCGAGCGCAGATCGGTCAGCGGGATGATTTTTTCAGGCATGCCAATACGATAGCACGATGCCTGCCAGCGCACAGGTGGCGATCAGCCTGATCGGCCCGATTCCAAACCTCAGCAGGGCGATGCTGGCCGCGATGCCGATGGCGATCGCCTCCACACGGACCTGGCCGCCGGCGAAGAACACGTGCCGGCCGAAGAACACGGCCAGGCTCGCCACCACCCCGACCACGGCGGCGGAGATCGCGGTCAGCGGGGCCGTCAGACGCACGTTGCCCCGACCCGATTCGACCAGCGGCGCGCCGGCCAGGATGAAGACAAACGAGGGCAGGAAGGTGAACAGGCTTGCCACCAGGGCGCCGGCGATGCCGCCCAGGGCCAGCGCATCCGGGCCGAACAGCGCATGGGTCCAGCCGCCGACGAAACCGACGAAGGCCACGATCATGATCAGGGGCCCGGGCGTGGTTTCGCCCAGCGCCAGGCCGTCGATCATCTGGGTGGCGCTGAGCCAGCCGTACTTCTCGACCGCGCCCTGCACCACGTAGGGCAGCACCGCATAGGCACCGCCGAAGGTCATCAGGGCGGCCTTGGTGAAGAACCAGCCCATGCGCGCCAGCGTCCCCTCCACGCCGTAGGTTGCCGCCAGCACGAGCCAGGCGGCGAGCGCCAGGCCGACGCCGGCAATCAAGACCTTGAGCAGGCCGCGCAGCGAGAACCGGGCGTGCGCCGGGCTGGGGGTGTCGTCGTCGATCAGGGCGGGGCCGTCGTGCTTGCGGTCGGCCGGGTGTGCGCCGCCGGGCTGGAAGCGCTGCGGCCAGACGCGGCCGCCGAAGAAGCCGGCCGTTGCCGCGGCCAGCACGATCAGCGGGAAGGGAATGTCGAGCAGGGCGATGGCAACGAAGGCCAGTGCGGCGATGGCGGCGAGAAAGCCGTTGCGCAGGGTGCGGGTGCCGATGCGCCAGGCGGCCGCGATGACGATCGCGACCACGGCCGGCTTGATGCCGGCCATGATGCCGGCGATGACCGGCAGGTGCCCCCAGGCGAGGTATATCCAGGACAGGCCGATCAACAGGACCAGCGAGGGCAGGATGAACAGCAGCCCGGCCAGGATGCCGCCCCAGGTGCGGTGCAGGAGCCAGCCGATGTAGACGGCCAGCTGGGTCGCCTCGGGGCCGGGCAGCAGCATGCAGTAGTTCAGGGCGTGCAGGAAGCGCTGCTCGGAAATCCAGCGGCGGCGCTCCACCAGTTCGCCATGCATCAGGGCGATCTGGCCGGCCGGGCCGCCGAAGCTGATGAAGCCGAGCTTGAGCCAGTAGAGCAGGGCGTCGCGAAAGGAGATGAGGGCGGGGGCTTGCATGCCTGTTATCGTAACCCGGCAATATGACACCGATGTTGTTATAGGGTGGGCGGCGCCGGTGCCGCTACGAATTCGGCATTCCGGGATGAGCCGCCCACCCTACGTTTCGAGCAGCCATCAACGTAAAAAAGGGAAGCCTGACTCGGCTTCCCTTTTGGTGACGACAGGCTAGCGCTTACTGACGCGTATCGACCTGGACCAGCGGCTCGTCCACCGGCGCCTGCACCGGCTTGCGGGCACGGCCCATGCGCGGCGGCGTGTTGGCCGCGGCGGCGGCTTCCTGGGCGGCGCGCAGCTTTTCAGGGTCGGTCGACGCCAATTGCAGGCCGGCCATGGACAGGACTTCATTCATGTCCACCGACGGTGCCGGTGCGGCAGCGGCAGGCACTGCAGGAGCGACCGGCGCCGGAGCAGGCGCAGGCGCAGGCGCAGGCGCAGGCGCAGGAGCAGGAGCAGCAGGAGCAGCAGCGGCCGGAGCGGCCGGTGCTTCGGCTACCGGCGCCGGCGCAGCTGCGGTCACCGGCGCTTCGGCCACCGGAGCCTGGACAAACGGCGCCTTCGGTGCCCTGGCCGCAGCGATCGAGGCTGCGGTCGGGAACGGCCACGGGCCCGGTGCGACTGCCACGGCCGGGGCCGGCGCGGCAGCGGCCGGAGCTTGTTCGGCCACCGGTGCCGGTGCGGCGGCGGCAGCCTTGGCAGCGGCTTCAGCCTGCGCCTTGGCCGCTACCGAAGCGGCGGTCGGGAACGGCCACGGGCCTGGTTCAGCCTGGGCGCCAGCCTTGGCCTTCGGCGCAGCCTTGGCTGCGGCGGCGACCTTGGCGGCTTCCTCATCGGCGACCGGGGTGAAGGCCGGTGCGCCGTCGAGGCCTTCCGCCGACTCGATGCCCTCGGCCTGGTCACGGTCGCGGCGGTTGCGGTTGCGGCCACCGCGGCGGCGACGGCGGCGCGGCTCGTCGCCGCCTTCGGCATCCAGTTCCTCGCCATTCGGGCCGGTTGCTGCCACTTTCACCGCGTGGTCCAGCACGTCGCCGTGCGGGGTGGTGGTCGACAGTTCGCTTTCCTCGATGGGCGCCGGGACGGCTTGGAGCTTCAGCTCTTCGGCCTTGGCTTCGACCGGCTGCTGGACGCTGCGTTCGGTACGCTCGCCACGCGGCTGGCGCGGTGCGCGCTCCTTGCGTTCGCCCGGCTCGCGCTCGGCGCGCGGGGCTGCCGCGGTGTCGAGCTGCTCACGCGGCTCGCGCGGTGCGCGGGCTTCGCGCGGCTCACGCTTCTCGCGCGGCTGGCGCGCCGGCTTGGCTTCGGCTTCGACCGGCTTGACGCCTTCTTCAGGCTTGGCGGTCAGGTCGCGCTCGTCGCGGTCGCGGTCGCGGCCGCCCTTGGCGCCACGGCCGTTGCGGGTGCGCTGGCCGTTGCGGCCGGCGCGTTCGCCGCGCTCGGCCGCCGCCGCGGGTGCGGCCGGCTTCTCGGCCACGCTAGGCGCCGGTGCCGGCGCCGGTGGGACCGGAGCGCCCATGAAGAATTGCTTGATGCGGGCGAAGAAGCCCAGCTCGCTCGGTGCCGGGGCGGCCGGCGCCGGCGCTGCCGCTGCCGGCGCTGCGGCCTTGGCCGGCTTGGCGGTTTCGCTGCGGTCCACCATCGGGGCCGGCTGGGCCGGGGTGATGGTCTTGACCACGGCTTCCTGGCGCGGCTTGGCTTCTTCTTTCTGGCGCTTGGCGAAGCCCATGTCGGTCTCGGCCGATTCCGCCATGGTGTAGCTGGCGGCGGCGTCTTCCAGGCGCGGGTCGTCGTGCTTGATGCGCTCGAGCTTGTAGTGCGGGGTGTCCAGATGCTTGTTCGGGATCAGGATCACGGTGATGCGGTGGCGGTTCTCGATCTTGAGCACTTCGCCGCGCTTTTCGTTGAGCAGGAAGGCGGCGACGTCCACCGGCACCTGCACGTGGATCGCGGCCGAGTTTTCCTTCATGGCCTCTTCCTGGATGATGCGCAGGACTTGCAGGGCCGAGGATTCGGTATCGCGGATGTGGCCGGTGCCCGAGCAGCGCGGACAGGTCACGTGCGAGCCTTCCGACAGCGACGGACGCAGGCGCTGGCGCGACAGTTCCATCAGGCCGAAGCGCGAGATCTTGCCCATCTGGACGCGTGCACGGTCATGGTGCAGGGCTTCCTTCAGGCGGGTTTCCACCTCGCGCTGGTTCTTGGCCACTTCCATGTCGATGAAGTCGATCACGATCAGGCCGCCCAGGTCGCGCAAACGCAGCTGGCGGGCCACTTCGTCGGCCGCTTCGCAGTTGGTGTTGAAGGCGGTGGTCTCGATGTCGGAGCCGCGCGTGGCGCGTGCCGAGTTGACGTCGATGGACACCAGGGCTTCGGTATGGTCGATGACGATCGCACCGCCCGATGGCAGCGGCACGGTGCGCGCGTAGGCGGTCTCGATCTGGTGTTCGATCTGGAAGCGCGAGAACAGCGGCACGTCGTCGCTGTAGCGTTTTACACGATGCGCCATGTCCGGCATCACGTGCGACATGAACTGCTGGGCCTGGTCGAAAATCTCGTCGGTGTCGATCAGGACTTCGCCGATGTCCGGCTGGAAGTAGTCGCGGATCGCGCGGATCACCAGCGAGCTTTCCTGGTAGATCAGGAACGGACCGGCGGCCGACTTGCCGGCGCCTTCGATCGCGCGCCACAGCTGCATCAGGTAGTTCAGGTCCCACTGCAGTTCTTCGACCGTGCGGCCGATGCCGGCGGTGCGGGCGATGACCGACATGCCCTGCGGCAGGTCGAGCTTGTCCATGGTTTCGCGCAGTTCCTGGCGCTCTTCGCCCTCGACGCGGCGCGACACGCCGCCGCCGCGCGGGTTGTTCGGCATCAGGACCAGGTAGCGGCCGGCCAGCGAGATGAAGGAGGTCAGTGCGGCGCCCTTGTTGCCGCGTTCCTCTTTCTCGACCTGGACCATGATTTCCTGGCCTTCCTTGAGGGCTTCCTTGATCGTGCAGTTACGCACGTCGACGCCATCGCGGAAATAAGAACGGGCAACTTCTTTGAAGGGGAGGAAACCGTGGCGGTCTTCGCCATAGGACACGAAGCAGGCTTCGAGGGAGGGTTCGATGCGGGTGATGACACCCTTGTAGATATTGGACTTGCGTTGCTCGCGACCGGCGGTCTCGATATCGATGTCGATCAGCTTCTGGCCGTCGACAATCGCTACGCGCAGCTCCTCTTGCTGCGTAGCATTAAACAACATGCGTTTCATTTTTATTAACTCCGCGACCCGAAGGCCGTGTCATGCCGCGCTGTTTAAGGCGCGGCGAAAGTACAGGGAATGTACGCGGAGAAGGAATGTTGGAGGGGGGAATACCCGGAACGGGGCAGGGCGACGCAAAGCATCGCTGCCGCACGGGGCGCAGTGGTGTCGAACGTCATTGTCTACGCACGCCGCAACCAGCAACCGGCCCGCCTGCCACCACGTTGGGGTGGGCACAGCGGGTTCGGCGGGGCGGCGGTGTGCAACAACGAGCCAAACCGTAGCCAGCGAACAACCAAGACTTCGATACCGAGGCGATCAATCAGCGACGATCAGCCTAAACTCTCAAGCCTTCAGGTGAGGCTTACATCGGGTCGGGCGAAAACGACAAGCGTTATCGACACCATCAACCGGCGAGCCGCGAACGGCGCGGCTTGCCGGTACTTATCCATACAAATCCAAACAGTCCATCCTGCATTCAGCCGCGCAACCCGATTGCAACTGCAGGTGCAACCCTGATCGGCGCCTGAGAATGTGCGTACACGTTTTTTTCCACCGAATTTGCTGATTAGCGGGGCCGGTGGAGCGCGCCCCTGTGTAAAATATCGTTTTAATTCTTACACCAGCAGAGGTTTGACCGCCGCCTGTCGATTATATATTCAAAATGAAGGACTTAGAGAGAATTTCTGGGAAGACAATGCGAACAGTGGTACAGAACGATGTTGTTCCCCCTTCATCACAGCCAACAATCCAGGCGCAGTTTGTGACAATCACCGAGGAAGAGGCCGGCCAGCGCATCGATAACTACCTGTTGCGCGTCTGCAAAGGCGTCCCGAAAAGCCACATCTACCGCATCCTCCGTTCGGGAGAGGTGCGGGTCAACAAGGGCCGCATCGACCAGCTGTACCGCCTGGCCGAAGGCGACCTGGTGCGCATTCCGCCGATCCGCATCGCCGAGAAGGCCAGCCAGCAAGCCGCGCCCGGCGTCGAATTCCCGATCGTGTTCGAAGATACGCACCTGCTCGTCATCGACAAGCCGGCCGGCGTAGCCGTGCACGGCGGCTCGGGGGTGTCCTATGGCGTCATCGAGCAGCTGCGTGCGGCGCGGCCGCAGGCCAAGTTCCTCGAACTGGTGCACCGGCTCGACCGCGAAACCTCGGGCTTGTTGCTTATCGCCAAGAAACGTTCGGCACTCACCAACCTGCACGACCAGATGCGCGACGGCGTGACCGACAAGCGCTACCTTGCCGCGGTGGTGGGCGACTGGACCAACAAGCGTCAGCATGTAAAGCTCCCTTTACATAAATTCACGACGCCGGACGGCGAGCGCCGCGTGGTGGTGCAGGCCGGCGGCCAGGAAGCGCACACGGTATTCAACCTGAAGCGCAAGTGGAAGGACTTCGCCCTGCTCGAGGCCGAACTGAAAACCGGCCGCACGCACCAGATCCGCGTGCACCTGGCCTCGAGCGGCTTTCCGATCCTCGGCGACGAGAAATACGGCGATTTTGCACTCAACAAGCAGCTTCAGAAAGCAAACGACACGCGCGGAGCGCTCAAGCGCATGTTCCTGCACGCCTACCAGATCACCTTCACCCATCCCGACACCGGCCAGCCGCTGACCTTGCGCGCGCCGCTGCCGGCCGAGTGCGACCGATTCTTGGTAAGCTTGGGGCAACCAGTAGCATGAAATTCGGTCGCGATCTTGTAGGGTGGGCGGGTCTCCCGCCCACGCGGTCAGCCAGCTGCGAGATCGTCGCACGTAGACATTACACGTTAACTTTCACCGCGTGGGCGGCAAAGCCGCCCACCCTACGGACACATTAATAGGGGACCGGCGACGAATTCGCCGATAACAATGCCAAGAAAGCAATTTGACCTGATCGTTTTCGACTGGGATGGCACGCTGATGGACAGCACGGCGGCGATCGTCCGCTGCATCCAGTCGGCGGCGCGCGACCTCGGGCTGCCGGTGCCGAGCGACGCTTCGGCCTCGCACGTGATCGGCCTCGGCCTGTCCGAAGCCATGCAGGCAGTGCTGCCCGACATCGACCCGGTGCTGTACCCGCGCATGGTGGAGCGCTACCGCTACCACTTCCTGACCAAGGACCACGAACTGGTGCTGTTCAAGGGCGTGCGCGAGATGTTGACCGATCTTGCGCAACAGGGCTATTTCCTGGCGGTGGCCACCGGCAAAAGCCGCGTGGGCCTGAACCGCGCCATGAACGCGGCCGGCCTGCTGGCCATGTTCGACGCCACCCGCTGTGCCGACGAAACCTTCTCCAAGCCGCACCCGGCCATGCTGCAGGAACTGACGCGCGAACTGGGCCAGATTCTACGCCGCACCGTCATGATCGGCGACACCACCCACGACCTGATGATGGCGAACAACGCCGGCGCCGCCGGTATCGCGGTCGAGTTCGGCGCCCATCCGGTGCACCAGCTGCAGGCTTGCAAGCCGATTTTCTCGGCCCGCTCGATCCCGGAGCTGCACACCTGGCTGCTGGAAAACGCATAAAGATGGCGGAAGATAACAGCCTGTTCGTGTGCGAAGCATCGGCGCTGCGCGACGGCGGCAAAGGCGTGCGTTTCCCGGTCATTGCCTTTGGGCATCCAGCCACCGGCTTTGTGGTACGTTATGCGGGTAAACCTTTTGCTTACCTGAATCGTTGTGCACACGTACCCATCGAACTCGACTGGTCGCAGGGCGACTTTTTCGAGTCGAGCGGCCTGTACCTGATGTGCGCGACCCACGGGGCGGTGTACCAGCCGGATACCGGCAAGTGCGCCGGCGGGCCCTGCCGCGGCGGCCGGCTGCGGCCGATCGCCGTGAGCGAACGGGATGGCGGCATCTGGTGGCAGCCCGATGAGATGGTACAGGCGCCCGCAGTGTAACAATATCGAACCGGAATTTTGAGCGAATGAGCGAGCAAGCGAGTCACGACCACGATCCTTCCAGCCAGGCCGACAAGCGGCTTGCCGCCGACCCCACCATCGGCAACTGGGAACGCGCGACACTCGAGAAGCTGGTGCTGGCCACCGTGCAGGAGCGCCGCGCCGCGCGCCGCTGGGGCATCTTCTTCAAGCTGAGCTTCCTGCTGGTGGCGATCCTGGCGCTGGCGACCTATTACGATTCCAGCATCGGCTTCGGCAGCGACGAAAACCTCGGCCGCCACACGGCTTTAATCGAGATCAATGGCGAGATCGAAAGCGAAGGCAGCGGCGCGGCCGATACCGTGATCCCCTCGCTGAACAAGGCCTTCTCCGACGCCGGCTCGGCCGCGGTGGTGCTGCGCATCGACAGCCCGGGCGGCAGCCCGGTGCAGGCCGGCATCATCGTCGACGAGATCCAGCGCCTCAAGCGCGGCTATCCGAACAAGCCCCTGTACGTGGTGGTGGACGAGATCTGCGCCTCGGGCGGCTACTACATCGCCTCGGTGGCCGACCGCATCTACGTGAACAAGGCCTCGATCGTCGGCTCGGTGGGCGTGCTGATGGACAGCTTCGGCTTTGTCGGCACCATGGAAAAGCTGGGTGTCGAGCGGCGCCTGCTCACCGCCGGCGAAAACAAGGGCTTCCTCGACCCGTTCAGCCCGCAGTCCGACAAGCACAAGGCGCACGCCCAGGCGATGCTCAACGAAATCCACCAGCAGTTCATCTCGGTGGTGCGCGCCGGGCGCGGCAAGCGCCTGAAGGAAACCCCGGAAACCTTCTCCGGCCTGTACTGGACCGGCGAAAAGGCGGTGGCGATGGGCCTGGCCGATGGTTACGGCACGGTCGACACCGTGGCGCGCGACATCGTCAAGGCCGAGGACATCGTCGACTACACCGCTCACGAAGGCTTGCCGGAACGTGTGCTGAAGAAATTCGGTGCGGCGGTCGGCAATGGCGCCGTGCGGGCCGCCTACCGGGGAGCTGTGCCGCAGCTTCGATAACAAAATGCTTGCATCCTGCGGAACATGTTCTATATTAAGGTGGTGCGACTCGAGGGCAGTCTGCCCGACAGACGCTCCCCCACTGCACCAGCGGTGCAGCTTCGAGAGAATTCCATTCCTCACAGTAGTGATCCTTCCCAGGAAGTGAAAACGACGGCTTCGGCCGTCGTTTTCACTTCCGGCTCAGGTGCAGGTACCGATCTGCTGGGTGTCGCTATCGCGCACCGGCTTGGGCTCGGCGATCGGGAGGGCGGGCAGCGCGCGCGACGCGTCGTCGTACTGGCTGAAGCCGCCGCGGTCGAGCCAGGTCTGGAAATCGCGACGGGCAGTGGCATACCAGGCGGCACGCAGCGCCGGAGCGCCATGATGCAGGTGGGGAATGTGGCCACCATGCTGCCAGCGCGACAGCGCCAGGCGGGTGGGGAACAGGACAGCATGGAATCTGGCCATCTGGCGCCGCTCGGCAGGATCGGCTGACAGCGGGAGAACTCCATCGGTCGGTTGCGCGTTGGTATGCACGGTCTTGTCCTATCATCTGGGCGAGGATTTGTCCGGTAAAGATATCCTCGTATCATTAGGCGGATTCCTAACGCGTTGAAGTCTATCAATCAGAATTTTCCTAGGCTTGACGCGCATCAAATGTGCGGAAGCATCCGAAGGGCCGTCAGAATATTGCTTACCCCAAATGGGCAATGATTCCCGCGAGCACGGCCGGCGGGCGCTTTATCGGTGCAGCCCCTTCTGTTAAAGTGGCGCCCCATGAGCAAACTATCCCTGGACCGGATCCTGCAATCGCAGGGATTCGGCACCCGCAAATACTGCCGCGCGCTGATCGAGGACGGCGACGTGCTGGTCAACGGCGCGGTCGAAGACAATTACAAGGCCACGTTCGACACGGCGGACCTGGTGCTGACGGTGTTCGACGAGGAATGGCGCTACCGCGAACACCTCTATATCGCGCTGTACAAGCCGGCCGATTACGAGTGCTCGCGCAAGCCGAGCCACCATCCCGGCGTATTGACCTTGCTGCCCGAGCAGTTCGGGTGGCGCGAGGTGCAGCCGGTCGGCCGCCTCGACCATGACACCACCGGGCTGCTCCTGATGTCGGACGACGGCCCCTTCATCCACGCCCAGTCCTCGCCCAAGCGCCACGTGCCCAAGGTGTATCAGGCCACCACCGCCGAGCCGGTCACCGATGCCCTGGTCGCGCAGATGCTGGCCGGCGTGCAGCTGCACGACGAGCCGGCGCCGCTCAAGGCGGTGTCCTGCGTGCAGCGCGGCGAGCACCTGCTCGAGATCGTGCTGGAGCAGGGCAAGTACCACCAGGTCAAGCGCATGCTGGCGGCCGCCGGCAACCATTGCAGCGCGCTGCACCGCTCGCAGATCGGCGGGCTGACGCTGGAATCGCTCGGGCTGAAGGAAGGGGAGTGGTGCTATCTGGAGGCGGAGCAGCTGGCACTGTTAGTGCCCTAGTAGGGTGGACGGCTTTGCCGTCCGCGCGTTCAACTACCGGACGAGCCGTCGCAGCGCATCACGGAGCTGAACGCGCGCACGGCACAGCCGTGCACCCTACAGTGTCAGGCCCAGTTCCCCGTGCGGCGACGGCCGCGCCTGGCGCCCCGCCTTGTCCACCCGCCGCGCCATGCTCTGCAGGTCGAGCGGCCGGGTGAGC
Organism: Massilia varians; assembly: GCF_027923905.1. NCBI lineage: Bacteria > Pseudomonadati > Pseudomonadota > Betaproteobacteria > Burkholderiales > Oxalobacteraceae > Massilia > Massilia varians. The sequence continues at coordinate 4,628,381 of NZ_AP026966.1, read as the reverse complement.
CGGTGGCGCGCCAGCGCCGCGGCGCCCACCGCCACCGCATCGGCGCCGAAGCGCGAGGTGCGGATCTCCGGCGCAGTCAGCATCGCGGCATCCGCGTAGCCGCCCAGCACCCGGCGCGCCGGTGCGATCAGGGTGTCGCCCAGGCTGAGCGCGGGCCCGCCGATGACGATCGCCATCGGGTCGAATGCGGCCCACAGATTGTTCAGCAGTACCCCGAACTGTTCCCCGGCCGCGCTCACCGCCGCGCAGGTCTGCTGCTGCCCCTGCGCCACCTTCTCGAACAGCCGCTCGAGCGCCGCGCGGCTCGGCTTCTCGGCGCCCAGCAATGCGCCCAGCCCGATCAGCGCATCCGCGCAGCCGCTGCGCCCGCACGAGCAGCGCGGGCCATCGGCCTGCAGGATCGCGTGTCCGACCTCGCCCGCGAAGCCGTTCAGGCCGGTGAGCAGGTTGTCGCCGACGATCACGCCGGCGCCCACGCCATAGCCGATCGACAGGTAGACCAGCGGGTCGGTGCCCGACTGCCCGGTGAATTCGAACTCGGCCAGCGCCGCGGCGTTCGCCTCGTTCTGCATGTACAGCGGCAGCCCGTCCAGCGGCGTGCCGGCGAAATGCGCGCGCATTTGACGGTCGACGTCGACGTTGCGCCAGCCTAGGTGGGGCGCGTAACGCAGCATGCCGAGGGTTTCGTCCACCCCGCCATGCAGGCCGACGCCGATGCCCAGCACCTGGCGCGCGCCGCAGGTCGCGGTGGGCCGTCCCAGCCGTCGCGCCAGGCGCACCAGCCCGGCAGCCACGAGCTTGATGCAGGATGCCGGATCGGCGCTGTCGTCATAGCTGACCACGCGCGTGTCGAGCACCTCGCCGAGCAGGTTGGTGGCGAGCACACGCGCTTCGTCGACGCCGATCTCCGCGCCGAGCAGGGCCAGGCGGTCCGGGTCGAGGTGCAGCGGCGTCGCGCGCCGGCCCACTTCGCCAGTGGCGATCAGCTCGCGCTCGGTCAGCCAGCCTTCTTCCACCAGGTCGCGCACCAGCATGCTGACCGTCGACTTGGTCAGTCCCAGCACCTCGGCCAGCGCGGCACGCGACAGACCGGGCTGCGTGCTGACCTGCCGCACCAGGGCCATCCGGTTGAGTTGCTTGAGTAATTGGTGGTCACCGGTGACGGGCATGGCGCGATCAAGTTGGTTGAGTGTGAAGATTATGCAACACCCGGCGACATTCAATGAAAATTCTTCGGGGTATGCATGTTTGGATACAGCTTTGCAAGTATAAGCACCTCGCGGTCAAATTACGGTCCTGTAGCCTGCGCGGCCGTTCGAATCGCAGCGATCACCGCGTGGGATAATCCGGGCCAGTGGCCCGGATTACGAGCCGCCCACCCTATAAAACAGAACCCAGCCGCAAGCTGGCAAACGGTGCGCCATCATCCAGGGTTTTCCGCGACACTGCTGTTGACAATCCGCTATGCCAAACGCGGCCGCACAGCCGTTCTCGAAGAAAGCCATGCATTTGAAGAAGAAGAACCTCGCAGCCCTGCTGCCCGTCCTGCTCGCCACCCCATCCTTCGCCCAACAGGCAACTCCAACGGTAACCCAGCAACTGGCCGACTGCACCAAGCTGGTCGACACCACCCGGCGCCTAGCCTGTTTCGACGGCCTGGCCGCGGCCCATGGCGCCACGCCCGCCGCGCCTGCACCAGGGCAGGAGGTCGCCGCCGCAAGCGTCCAGCCGACCACCGCCTTTCTGGTCCAGCCGCATGTGAACCCGGCCGCATCAAGCGACCCGGCCGTCGAAGCCGCGGCCGAGTACACCATGGACAGCCACTGGGAGCTCAACGAGAAGCACCGCCGCGGCATCTTCGTGTTCCGCCCGCACCGGGCCAACTACCTGATCGCGACCCGTACCTACCGCCCCAACGAGGCGCCCTATCAACCCTTCCGGGCGGTCGACTTCACCGGCAAGCTGTCGCACGCCGAACTGCAGTACCAGCTCGGCTTCAAGATGAAGGCGGTCGAGACGGCCTTCGAGCTGCCGGTCGACGTCTGGTTCGCCTACACCCAGAACAGCTTCTGGCAGGCCGACAACAGCGAGGCGTCCAGCCCCTTCCGCGAGACCAACTACCAGCCCGAGGTAATGGTGGTGACGCCGCTGAACTACAGCGTGTTCGGCGCCAACCTGAAGTACCTGAACCTGGGCCTGGTGCACCAGTCGAATGGCCAGACCTCGACCCTGTCGCGCAGCTGGAACCGGCTCTACGCCCAGGTCGGCATCGAGCGCGGACGCTTCTCGATGACGGCGCGCGTGTGGAAGCGCCTGGGCGAGCGCTTCGAGGAGGACGACAATCCCGACATCGTCGACTACATGGGCCGCGCCGAACTGTCCGGCACCTACCGGATGGACGGCCACGAGTTCACGGCCCTGCTGCGCCGTAACCTCTCGACCAGCAAGGGCGCGACCCAGCTCGGCTGGGCCTTCCCGCTGGCCGGTCCGCTCAAGGGCTACGTGCACTGGTTCTCGGGCTACGGCCAGAGCCTGATCGACTACAACTACTTCCAGCGCACCATCGGCGCCGGAGTGGTCGTCCGGTATTGATTCGGTAGGGTGGGCGGATTCCCGCCCACGCGTTCAACTCCGGCATGCGTTGCGTGTGCGGCTACTATTCAAACTCCATCCCGTCACACGCCGGGTTTCCACCCCAATCCGCCGCATAAATCCCATTACGTACAAAACGATTGAATGTCGAATAAGGCCACATAGGTGCGACCTGAACGAAGCCATGCTTCACCGGGTTGTAATGGATGTAGTCAAGGTGCCGTTCCAAATCGGTTTCGTCCCGGATCTGGTGTTCCCAGAAGCGGCGCTGCCAGATTGCCGCGCTACGTTGCCGCTGGCGGGATGCCGAAACCGTCGCGGGATACAAGTTCCCGCACGTGTACGACACGTGGTGCTTGATCTGCGACCAACGCATTGAAAAGCTGGTATCGCCGGCTGGAAGCGTCCAGATGCAGTGGAGGTGATCGGGCATCAAGACCATTGCATCGATCTCGAACGGCAGCCGGTTACGCACCTTGCCGATGGCCGAACGCAAGGCAATTCGCACGGGTTCGTCACACAGGATCGGACGGCGCCGGTGCGTTACGACGGTGAAGAAGTAAGTGGGTCCTGCAACGGCACGGCGGTAGTGGGGCATCGGCGCATGGTAAGTCAAGCGCTGGTTTCGGGCAGTGTGTCAGATCAAAGGGGAGTTGAACGCGTGGGCGGGGGACCCGCCCACCCTACAATAACGGGTTTTAACAGGAGTCCGCTCACAATGAAACTCGCCACGCTCAAGGACGGCACCCGCGACGGGATGCTGGCCGTCGTTTCGCGCGACCTCAAGACCGCCCACGTCGCGGACGGCATTGCGCCCACCCTGCAGGCCGCGCTCGACGACTGGGCCTTCATCGCGCCCCAGCTGGCAGACCTGTACCTGCTGTTGAACGAAGGACAGGCCCGCCGCGCCTTCGACTTCGACCCGGCCACATGCATGGCGCCGCTGCCGCGCGCCTACCAGTGGGCCGACGGCTCGGCCTACGTCAACCACGTCGAACTGGTGCGCAAGGCGCGCAAGGCCGAGATGCCGGCTTCGTTCTGGGAAGATCCGCTGATGTACCAAGGCGGCAGCGATGACTTCATCGGGCCGATGGACGACATCGTGCTGGCGCACGAGGAGTGGGGCATCGACTTCGAGGCCGAGGTGGCGGTGGTCACCGGCGACGTGCCGATGGGCGCCACGCCCGACGCGGCGCACGGCCAGATCCGCCTGCTCATGCTGGCCAACGACGTCTCGCTGCGCAAGCTGATTCCCGACGAACTGGCCAAGGGCTTCGGCTTCCTGCAGTCGAAGCCGGCAACGAGCTTCGCGCCGGTGGCGGTGACGCCGGACGAACTGGGCGATGCCTGGCGCGGCGGCAAGCTCCACCTGCCGCTCAGATCGACCTGGAACGGCAGGCTGGTCGGGCAGCCGGATGCCGGCGTCGACATGGTATTCAACTTCCCGCAGCTGATCGCGCACCTGGCCAAGACCCGCAACGTGCGCGCCGGCAGCATCATCGGCTCGGGCACGGTGTCGAACAAGGATGCTTCAAAAGGGTACTCCTGCATCGCCGAGCAGCGCTGCCTCGAGACCATCGAGTTCGGCGAGCCGGTCACCCCCTTCATGCGTTTCGGCGACACCATCCGGATCGAGATGCTGGACGAGAAGGGGAAGTCGATCTTCGGGGCGATCGAGCAGGCGGTGAAGCGGCTCGAGCGCTGATGTGATTGGGTTTTCGTAGGGTGGGCAGGTTTCCTGCCCACGCGTTCAACCGGTTTCAAGATCATCGTGTACGGTTTTTTCCGCCAGCTATCGCCGCGTGGGCGGGGGACCCGCCCACCCTAATGTGATGGACTCCACCCTCCCGATATCGGCATCATTGTGCCAAGCGTGCCAGATTGGGCTGGCACGCTAAAACAAGAGGGGGAGTCACCATGAATGCTAACGCGAAAGTGATTGGTTTGGATATTGCGAAGGACGTGTTCTTCGCTGTCGGGCTCGACGAAAGCGGCAAACGGGTGTTCAAGCGTAAGCTTGCACGAGACCAGGTACTTCCAATGTTTACGCAAATGGCGCCGGCGATGATTGGTATCGAAGCCTGCGCTGGCTCACACTATTGGGCACGCAAATTCGTCGAGATGGGACATGACGTCAAGCTGGTCGCGGCACAACACGTCAAGGCTTATGTCACCGGCAACAAAAACGACATGAACGATGCTGCCGCAATTGCCGAGGCGCGTTCGCGCGGTGCGACCAAGTATGTGCCGATCAATACGGCAGCGCAGCAAGATTTGCAGATGCTGCACCGTGCCCGCAGCGCCTTGATGACCGAGCGTGTAGCGATGATCAACCGGCTCCGGGCGTTCGCGGGCGAGTATGGCCAGTGTTTCCCAAGAGCGTGGAGAAGTTCCGTGATGGACTAAAAGCATGGTTGAACGATTCGGACAACGGCTTGTCTGGCATGGCCCTGGAGACGTTTTGGGAGCTCAAGGCCCAGCTGGACGATAAGGAAGAAAGGATCCAGGCATATGACCGCCGCCTGAATCAGGCCGCGAAATCGGAGTTGGCAAAGCAACTGATGGAAGTGCCGGGTGTAGGGCCGTTGACGGCAACGGCAGTGCAGGCAACCATCGCTGATCCGCGCCACTACAAGAGTGCGCGGGACTTTGCAGCAAATTGAGGTACGCTGATTTTTTCGGACACTCTTGTTTGGTAAAGTTCACCAACGGAGCCTTTATGAAGACATTGAAGAAGACGTACACCCCGGAACTCAAGGAAGAAGCCGTGAAGCTGGTGCTGGCGCAGGGTTTGTCCATTGAGCAGGCAGCAGCACGAGTAAGTATCCCAAAAGGGACGCTGGCCAATTGGGTAGCAGCCGCCAAACGCGGGCCGGCCGCAACAGCAGCCCCTGGAAGCCGCTCTGTGGCCGAGCTGGAAGCGGAGAACGCGAAGCTGCGCAAGCAGCTAGCCCAGGCAGAGATGGAGCGGGACATCGTAAAAAAAGCGGCGGCGTACTTTGCGCAGGAGTCGCTGCCAAGTACGCGTGGATAAAGACGATGCGACTCGATTTCCCTGGCTATCCTGTGAAGCTGATGTGCCAGGTATTGGACGTCTCGCGCAGCGGCTACTACAACTCGCTGCAGGCCAAGCCATCGACACGCGAGCAGGAAGACGCTCGGTTGAAAATCCTGATTACGGCAGTGCATCGGCAAACCCGAGAGACCTACGGGGTGCCTCGGATAAAGCACGAGCTTGCTGCACAGGGCCATGAAGTTGGTCGCGACCGTGTGCGCCGACTTCGCCAGGAGCTCAATCTGCGCTGCAAACAACGGCGCAAATTCATCGCAACGACAAACTCGAATCACAACCTTCCCATCGCTGAGAACTTGCTGGAACAGCGGTTCGCGCCGAACAGGCCTGACGAAGTGTGGGTGACCGACATCACCTATATCTCCACTGCCGAAGGCTGGCTGTATCTTGCCGGCGTAAAGGACGTTTTTACCTGCGAGATCGTCGGCTACGCGATGGGCGAGCGCATGACGCAGGAGCTGACGACGCAGGCCTTGTGGCGCGCCGTGAGCCACAAGCGGCCGGCGCCAGGGCTGATCCATCATTCGGACCGTGGAAGCCAATACTGCGCCCATGCCTATCAGGAGCTGGTGGCGCAGTTCGGCATGCGCGCGTCGATGTCGCGCCGCGGGAACTGCTATGACAACGCGCCGATGGAGAGCTTCTGGGGCACGCTGAAGAATGAGCTTGTTCATCATCGCCGCTATGCCACCCGTGCTGAGGCAAAGGCCTCGATTCAGGAATACATCGAAATTTTCTACAACCGACAGCGGCGCCATTCCCGCATCGGCTTTGTTCCGCCAGCGTTGTTCGCCGAATCCTTCAGCGAACAGCCGCAGGCGGCTTAAGACGAGCGTGTCCGTTATTGACAGTACACCTCAAATCTAGGCCTCGTGCCACGCGAGCATAGCAGTGGAGGCAAGCAGCGCTTGTATGGCATTACTCGCAAGGGCGATAGCTACCTGCGCACTCTGCTCATACACGGTGCCCGTAGCGCATTGCGAACAGCAAACGGCAAGCCCGACAAGCTTCTGCAATGGGCGACAAGGCTGGCAGAGCGACGCAGTTTCAACGTTGCCGCAACTGCACTGGCCAACAAGATGGCCAGGGTGATCTGGGCATTGATGACGCACGGACGTCCTTATGTTCCGGCCTGGTCGAAAGACACGACCAGGCCGGCTTGAAAAGATGATCTACTAACTCAGCAACAAGAAGGAACAACACCGCCAAGTTTGCGACGATGAAGAAAGAATGATGCCAACAGGTCGGACCGGCGTCGGGTGAATCCGCTGTTCGTAGTGGCCCATCGAGGCCGTCACCCTATGAGGATCCTGGCGCGCGTATCACATCAGGGCCAGAGCACTGGAAACGCTCAACACACAGGCCGAATAGATACAAGCAAACTCTTCCTAAGGCAGAAATTCAATCTTCCTCTTGCAAATCGGGTGGAGTCCATAGATACGAAATCCGGTTATTTGCTTGACCAGAATGAATCCGGCGCACCCTCGCCACGCAAATCCACCTCCACCGCCGGCTGATCTGCCGCAGCACCTCTGCCGCCAGCAGCCGCCCGTCCGGCTCGTGCAGCCGGTACCAGAGGAAGGCCACGCCCGACAGGCGCAGGCGTTGGCCGGTAAACAAGCTGTCCTTCACGATGCTCATGCCTTCCAGCCGCAGGTCGAAGTCGAGCACCAGCGCGTCACGCAGCCGTTCCGCGTAGCCCAGGTAGCGGGCGGCATTGTAGAGGGGGCTTTTGTCGCCGGTCTCGCCCACCTTGAGCGACTCCACGAAGGCATCCACCGCCTCCAGCAGTTCCATGGCGTCGTCGGCCATCCGGTCCAGTTCTTTTTTCGTCTCGCCCTTGGCCGCATCGGCCAGCCGTTCGATGACGGCGATGCGGCCGGCGTTTTGCCCGCGCAACAGGACGATCGCACGCACCTGCGCAAGCAGGTTTGCATGCTGTGCGGGCGCAAGCTCGCCAAGATAGCCGCTGCCCAGGCCGCTGAGCTTGCCAGGACAGGTTTGCGCCAGGGCAGTCGCAAACAGTTCGCGGGTGCCATTTCCGCAGGCGATGCCCTGTACGGTCACATCCGTCTTGAATAGCGATGCCAGGTCGGCAAACGAACGGACCATGGCCGGGACCACCGCCATTCCCAGTGGCGACAGCGTTGTGCTGCCGGCGCTGGCAGGCCGGTAGCGCTCGATCACGCCCTGCAAGGCCAGCGCCTGCTGCTCGAGCTGGCGGTTCATGTGGGCGATGCCGTCGCTGACGATGCGGGCCGTCACCACACCCTGCGTCGATACCGGATCATGGATGACCGCCTTTCTTCCAGGCGGCAACGCATTGCAGACGCCGGGCGCAAGTTCCCGCGCCAGGTCGAAGGCCTTGACCAGCCCGGCCGCCCCGAACCTGGACACGTCCACTTTGCCCTCCAGCGGCTTGCTGGCTGCGGGCGGCAGGCGTGCCTGCAGCTCGGCCAGCTCGGCTTCGGCCAGCTCGCGGCGGGCTTCGGCTTCGCGTTGTGCGATCAGTGCCTTGCTGGTGGCCCGGGCGATCTCAAGTTCGAGCGCGGCCTTGGCGGCGTCGTTCTCTGCCTTGGTCTGGGCCAGGGCCGGAAAGGCGAACAGGAGCGGCACAAGAAGCATACTGCGAAAGAATGGCATGTGATGGACCTGTCGCTGTTGCACACAGACACAGTTTGCTCGGACGCAATAGCTTGACCTTGAGAATAGACAATGCCGCAGAGCCTGGAAAATCGTCCAGATTTTCTATAGCGAAAAAACGACATTGCACATCGCCATTATTGGCAACAATTTCGTTACATTTAGCGATAATTAATTTAAATGCATGATAGATTTTTTATTACTAAATTTGAAGTAAGCCTGTTGTCCATTGGTGCGGTGCACGATGCGCAAAAGTGTGACTTTCTTGCGTAAATCGCTCTTGCCTCGAAAGGCAGAGAAGTGGCCTTGACATAAATGTACTTACCGTTGTATTTGCCTCTGTCCACACTGACAAGAAGCTGCCATACTTCTTGGTTTAAAGAAATTCGCTGTGTACAATACAAGATCGTCGGTGTTGTAGCGGTCCTTTTCCGGTCTCTTGCATAGCAAAAGGTAGCTGGTAAAGTTGCACAAGCAAAAATACACCAGCATCCATTTCACATTGCAGTTCTGTAGAGTTACCGGAAACCCTATGTCTGACACCTTCCCAAGGGCGATGAAGCTCGTCAGCTTCATTGCCGCGCTCCCCATCCTTGCCACCGGCTGCGCCAATATGGAACCGGGCATGCGCATCGACGTGGACCGTGTGCCCAGCACGTACTCGGCGCCGATGCCGGAACCCGTCATCAAGCTGATTACCCCCGACCTGATCCAGCAGGAGCGCCTGGCCAAGGAACAGAACGCCGACCAGCGCGTGCAGGCCCTGTTCGGCGAGGCGCGTCCCTACGTCATCGGACCGGGTGACCTCCTCTCGATTCTGGTGTGGAACCACCCGGAACTGAACATTGCGGCAACCGGTGCCCAGGCGCTGTCGAGCTCGGGCGCGCAGTCGCCGGCGGCCTTTGTGGTGGACAGCACCGGCATGATCCAGTTCCCCTACGTCGGCCCGATCAAGGTGGCCGGCATGACCGAACTGGAAGCGCGCAGCCTGCTGTCCAAGCGCCTGGTCGAGTCGATCAAGAACCCCGACCTGACCCTGCGCGTGCTGGCCTACCGCAGCAAGAAGGTGTACATCGACGGCGACGTCAAGACGCCCGGCAGCCAGGCGATCGACGACGTGCCGATGACCCTGCTCGAAGGCGTCAGCCGCGCCGGCGGCTTCCTGCCGACCGCCGACCAGAGCCAGGTGATCGTGTCGCGCAAGGGCGTCTCGTATCCCATCAACGTGCCGGAACTGGTGCGCCAGGGCGCCGACCTGTCGCGCCTGATGCTGGCCTCCGGCGACGTGGTGCGCGTGCCGAGCCGCGACGAAAGCAAGGTCTACGTGCTGGGCGAGGTGAACCGTCCCGCGGCGTTGCCTATGCATAACGGCAAGCTGACGCTGGCGGCCGCGCTGGGCGAAGCGGGCGGCTTGAACCAGCTGAGCAGCTCGGCGCGCCAGGTGTATGTGATCCGCGGCGCGAACCAGGCCGAGCCGGTCGTGTACAACCTGGACGCCGGTTCGCCGGTGGCGCTGGCCATGGCGGAGGGCTTCGAGCTGAATCCGAAGGACGTGGTGTATGTGGATGCGGCCGGCCTGGCGCGTTACAACCGTATCGTGAACCTGATCCTGCCGACGGCGGCGACGGCAGCGACTTCGGTGGGGCAGATCAACCGATGAACAATATTTTAGTGATCTGCATCGGCAACATCTGCCGCAGTCCGATGGCTGAAGCGCTGCTGCAGCGTGCCTTGCCCGACTGTAGCGTCAAATCCGCCGGTCTTGGCGCCCTGGTAGGCAAGGGCGCGGACCCGCACTCGGTATCGCTCATGGCCGAGCAGGAGGTGGATATCAGCGGGCACGTAGCACAACAGATCTCGCAGGCGCTGGTTTCCGAAGCGGACGTCATCCTTGTGATGGACACGGAGCAGAAGCGCTACATCGAGAACCAATACGCCAGCGCGCGAGGCAAGGTGTTCCGGCTGGGCGAAGCAGCGAAGACGGACATTCCCGACCCGTATCGGGAAGGGATCGACAGCTTCCGCCATGCACAGCGCCTGATCGAAGAGGGCGTACAGGTATGGGCGAGCCAGATCGCCCAGATGCGCTGAACCCACTCACGCCGCTGTTCCCGCCGAATCAACATAAAGACTCCAGATCCAAATGAACCAACCCGTTACCCCTAACGTGCAGAATAACAGCCCAGGCATGGAGGACGACGACTCCATCGACCTGGCCGAGTACCTTGACCTCCTGATCGAGAGCCGCTGGCTCATCGCCGGCGTTGCCTTGGTAGTGACGCTGCTGGGCGGTGCATATGCCTTGATGGCGACGCCGATCTACCAATCCAATCTCCTTGTGCAAGTGGAGGATGGTGGCGCATCGGGTGGCATGATGCTGGGTGACCTGGCAGGGGCCTTCGAGATGAAATCGGCCGCGACGGCGGAAATCGAGATCATCCGTTCGCGTTACGTCGTGGGCCGCGCTGCATCCAATGCCCAGCTCGATTTGAGCATTATGCCCAAGCGTTTCCCCCTGTTTGGCGGATGGATTGCCCGTAACCAGACCGGGCTGTCCGAGCCGGGTATTTTCGGCATGGGTGGCTATACCTGGGGAGCGGAACAAGCACAGATTTCGACCTTTACGGTACCAGCCGCGCTCGAAGGCAAAAAGTTCGTGCTGATTGCAGGCGGAAACAACGCGTATACGCTGTCGCAAGATGCGGCTGGCATTGACGTTAAGGGGCGCGTCGGCGAAACGCTGTCCATCAAAACTGTCTATGGCAGCGTCGCAGTGTATGTGGCGCAGCTCGATGCGAAAGCTGGCGCTGCATTCACGATCGTACGTCAACCGCTTCTTGAGACCGTAGAGCGCTTGCAGGAATCGCTCGTCATTTCGGAAAAAGGCAAGCAGTCGGGCATTCTCGGCGTATCGCTGGAAGGCGCCGACCGTTTGAAAACTGCCGACACCCTGAACGAAATCGGCCGCCAATACCTGCGCCAGAACGTGGAGCGCAAATCCGAAGAGGCGGAAAAATCACTAGCTTTCCTCGAGAAACAGCTTCCCGAGATGAAGCGCAACCTTGAGCTGGCTGAAGAAAAATATAACGCGCTTCGTAACAGCCGCGGTACCGTAGACCTGGGCGAAGAAGCCAAATCAGTACTGCAACAATCCGTGCTTTCGCAGACCCGCCTCATTGAATTAAAGCAAAAGCGTGACGAGCTGTTAACTCGCTATCAACCAAATAATCCGCTCGTCGTGGCTGTCACCCAGCAGATGCAAACACTGAACAGCGAGATCGGTTTAGTTAACGAGCGCATCCGCAAAATGCCGCAGATTGAGCAAGACGTCTTGCGCCTGACCCGCGACATTAAGGTTAATACGGACCTATATACCTCTCTTTTGAACAGTGCCCAACAACTGCGACTAGTAAAGGCAAGCAAGGTCGGTAACGTACGGCTGATCGATGATGCCGTTGTGCCGCTAGAACCCGTCCGGCCTAAGCGTTCGTTGGTCGTTGTGATGGCGCTGCTTATTGGTGTGCTCTTTGGTATCGTTTGCGCATTTATCAAAAAATCCCTGTTTGGTGGTGTCGAAGATCCGGGCGAAGTGGAACGCATGCTTGGTCTGCCAATTAGCGCAGCGATCCCGCACAGTGCTAAACAGGAAGCCCTTCATGCTGACATGAACCGTGGTGCGGTGAGGCCGTGCGTACTTGCCCAAGAGGATCCAACTGAGTTAGCCGTAGAAGCTCTGCGCAGTTTCAGAACTGCATCGCAGTTCTCGCTCATGGGCGCAAAAAATAAGATCATCATGATCACTGGCCCGACGCCAGGCGTGGGCAAGTCTTTCGTATCGGTCAATTTCGCAGCTGTTCTCGCGTCTACCGGGAAGAAAGTACTGTTAATTGACGGCGATCTTCGAAAAGGTTATCTCCAGCGCTACTTCGGACTTAAAAGAGTGTCGGGGCTTTCTGAGATTATGCTGGGCCATCGAACTTTTGACACTACCGTCCACAACAATGTTGTGGAAAATCTTGACTTCCTCTCAACCGGCGTATTGCCGCCACGACCCGCCGAACTACTGGAGCATTCAAATTTCGCACAGCTGCTGGTGGATGTTGCCGAGCGCTATGACTTTGTTGTGATCGATACGGCACCTGTGCTGGCAGTAACCGATGCGCTGATAGTGGCATCCCATGTAGGCGTCATCTTTAACGTAGTACGTGGCAATGTCAGCACGATAGGCGAAGTGGGTGAGGCGGTAAAACGGCTGCGCCAAGCGGGTAACAATGTCGCGGGTATCGTCTTTAACGGTTTAAAGCATAGGTTAGGTCGCTACGGATTTGGATCGAAATATGGCAAATATCGCTACGCTCAATACAAATATTGAATGGTCATTAAAACGATGTTGACATGACCAATTTTGCAAAAAGACAAAGCCTTCATAAGGCAGTGGTAACAATATCAGGTTTATGGATTAGCTCACTCGCTGGTGCAGGCTGTGCATTCGCAACACAAATCATGTTGGCACGGACTTTAGGGCCAAGTGCATACGGTCAATTCTCTGCGTCACTGGCCCTAGTTACTCTCCTTGGTACATTTGCAAGTTTTGGAATTCCAAGCGTTTTAATTAAAGTATTCGGAGCGGCGCACGCTAACGCTACCCTATGGACAAAACCAATATATGCGCTTACTGCTACAACTACTGTAATCGCTTATAGCATATACCTAGCCTGGAATATTTATGGAAATTACAACTATTTAGAAGTTACGTTAGCTATATATCTTGCACCGATCATTTTGTCGGTTGTGGTTACTGAATTGGTATGCGCTAAGTTTCAGGTAGAAACTCAGCATAGAAAGGTTGCAACATTCCAACTATTTCAACATTTGATGCGGCTCGTTCTTATTGGGTTAGCGATATGGTCGTCAGCTACTTTAAATGACCGTTTCATTCATTCTATCGTTTATGGCAGCGTTGGGGTACTTGTAGCTTGTGTTGGAATATACAGCCTGCGGGGTGGCGTGAAATTGGTCAAAAATTTGACGGATGTGCATTCCGTGCCTCCAGATAACTATAGCAAGATATCAGTTTCTCAGGTTTTAAAAGAAGCTTGGCCATTCAGTGTTGCGAACTTCTGCAGTATGGCCTACTTTCAGCTTGGGGTAATCATTCTAACGCATCTAGCTAATGATGAAATTGCGGGTCACTATAATGCGGCCATAACCATAATGATGGCCGCTTATCTGCTACCGACAGTAATTTATCAAAAGTTTCTGCTGTCAAAATTGCATTATTGGTCCACGCATGATCCGATAAAATTTTTGCGTGTCTACCGTTTTGGAAACATTTGCATGCTTGTCCTTGGAACAATCACTCTGCTGGCAGTTGCACTTGTTGGACCGTGGTTAATAGTTAAACTGCTTGGGGTTACATACGCTAAAACAGCAACACTATTGCCTTGGATGAGTATCTGCGCCCCTTTACGTTTCCTGGCAATGAGCGCCGGCTCCGTTTTGGTAACTCAAAATAATATTTCGCGTAAAACAGCGATAATGTCGGTCGCTATTTTATGCAACGCATTTTTCTATGTAATCATAGTGCCGGTGTACGGTGTTGTAGGCGCAATCATCTCTTCGATTATTAGTGACCTGATATTACTGATATTGTATTTTACTGCAGTTCGTAAATACGTTTTTACAGGTGCTACGAATAACGGATGGCTCTTCCATTTTCAGTCATCCACAAAAAAATGACTACATTTGGATATAAAGTATGAACTCAATGGAAGTTGCAAATGCTGTATTAACAGCGAAATCGTTTCTTGACGTAAATCAAATATGGTACAAAGAAGATTTTGTAATAAGGCACCATACATGTTTTAAGTCGGGAGGTGAAATAAAATTATATATATGCCCAAAAAATATAGAGGGCCTGAAGCTAGCAGTAGTCGAGATTCGTCGGTTGGGATTGGACTATAAATTAATTGGTTTCACATCAAATATTTTCTTTCTTGACAAAGTTACATATTCAGTCGTCATCTCAACTGAAAACCTTAATAAAGTTGTGGAGGCAGCTGATGTGATACAAGTAGAAGCAGGGTATTCGCTGCAAGAACTAGTACGTCTCGCGGTTCAGAGGCAGTCGGTGGGCTACGAAGGACTCGAAGGCATCCCTGGTAGCGTCGGAGGTGCGATCTTTATGAATGCGGGGGCTTACGGCTACGATATTGCTGATGTCCTAATCTCCGTCGACTGCTTAGATAGCGAAGGGCAAATACAAACGTTCACTAAAGAGCAATGTGATTTCGCATATAGGCGATCAGTCTTTCAGAATGGCATGTTTATAATTTTGCGGGCAAAATTTAAGCTTAAATCAGGGGACCCAGCTGTAATTGCGAAGAACGTGGAGATGTATCATATTGCTAGACACTCCTATCAAGAGTTTGTATATCCTAATCTTGGAAGTATCTATTCTGTAAATCGAGACTTCTATCGGGAAATATTTAAAAGAAGTCTAAGTTATACTATAGTTTGCATTTTATTGAAATTTTTTTTTAAAAACCCAGCAAGTAAATTTGTTGCGCGCAAACGTCCAAACAATTCTATATTTAATCGTTTGGCTGTCAAGTATCTTAAATTTAGAGATTATAAACCGTCGAAAAAAAGCTTAAATATATTAATAAACGATGGGCAGCTCGCAAATGTTAAATTAATTCGGTATTTAACAGTGCTTCGTCAGAATTTGGCGTCGATTCCAATCGAAAACGAGGTTATACTTGAGCCAATATATTCAATCGCACCAGAGTATAAAGATGAGTACGACGAAATCGTTGCACTTGTCGAGAAACTAAAAAAAGTTACTTCAAGTTAATAATAAAGACGGAAGAAAACATTGAAAATCGCGCTGATAACAATTCACTGGGCTGCTAATTTTGGCGCTGCACTACAAACATTTGCAACTCAATCTGTATTAAACCACATGGGGCATCATGTAGCGATTATCGATTATCGAAACGCAAAGGTTGCAAAAACAATGATGCCGATCCGCTTCGGCAGTGCACCTCGCGATATCCTGCGGGTTGCAAAAGACCTCTTACGCTTTAGTCCCCGTCTTCGCACTATCCGAAAATTCAAGAATTTCTTAAAGCGTTATATACATCTCACCGAAAGAATAAACACAATTGCGGACTTAAAATCTTTAGAAACCCAATATGACGCGTTTGTTTCCGGTAGCGATCAAGTATGGAATCCGCTCACGATAAACGATAACGGGGAATTTGACAGAGCGTATTTTCTGGACTTCATCAAGACAAAGCGAAAGGTATCGTACGCATCTAGCATGGGTAGCTATAAACTGAGCAGCGAAAAATCGAGCGAAATTACTCAGCTACTATGCTCATATGATGCCTTGGCAGTTCGCGAATCGGGAACTTGTGCTGTTCTAAGTGGCCTTCTCGAGCGAGAAGTTGAGCACGTATTAGATCCAACACTACTATTAACAGCAGAGGAGTGGGTCCATGCGCTGGACTTGCATAATGCTTCGTCTGAGAAAAAATCAAACTACGTTCTTGCGTATGCATTGCATCGCGATAGTTTGTTCCGCGAGACTGCTCAGCAAGTCGCAAAACAGTTGGGCTATGAATTAATTGCTATCGATCAAGATCCAATTTTAGGTTATAAAACAGATTACCATCTAAAAGATGCTGGACCTAACGAATTTGTCTCTTTAATTAACGGTGCGAGTTATATTGTGACCAGTTCGTTTCACGGGACCGCTTTTGCCTTGAATTTCAGGAAGCAATTTGTGTCGGTCGTGCCGACTTCCGGCGCGAATCGTATCGAAAGCCTGCTCGACGCGGTTGGTTTGCGCAATAGACTCATATCGTCAAAAGACGGAATTGCAAAAGTTATCGGCGAGCATATCGAGTTCGATGAGCCCTTGGAAAAATTATCGCAGTTGCGAGCGCATTCTTTAGATTATCTCGAGCGCGCACTGATCTCGTAACTCGCAGGATATTATGATCACCTTTTTGCTTGGGCTTACGCTTTTTGCACCTGCTATAGGTTATGTTGTATTTGCTCAGCCCTCCATGGCCACTGGTGTGTTAGCTTTCTGCTTGGTTCATATTGGTGTTGGTATCCGAATCCTCCTTGCAATGACTTGGACTCGAGCTACATGGACAAGTGCTCATGCAGTTGCTGCGTATTTAATAATTACTATTATTCCACAACAGGATGGTCATTACGAAAAAATAGTGGAAGTCGTTGCTTTATATTTTCTCTATTTGGCCGCATGGACTTATTTTAAAATATTATCTACCAGTGATTTTTGCAAAGTGTTAAAGGTGTTTCGGAGTCTTTGCAAAATTCAATGTGTTATAGGGTTTTTAGGCGTGATAATGCCGCTGAGTGCAATCTTGGGTTATGCGAAATTTGCTAAAGCGGTCTTTCCATTTGCTGAGCCAAGTCATTATGCTCTTGCTGCAGGGCCAATTTGTATCGTAGTAGGAGTTACTTCTACGTCAAGAATTCGCTTATTGCTTATGATTATAACAGGGGCATTAGCGCTATTGTTACAGAGCGTTGTTATGCTTGCTTTTACAATCCTCATGAGTGTTATGTTCTTTCCAAGAGCACGATATTTAACTTTAGGCTTGTTTCTTGTCCCCCTCCTGGGTGTTTTACTGTTGAAAAATTATAGTGGATTGACGTATTTTACAGAGCGTCTTGATTTTGTTAATTCTACCAATCTTACTTCTCTAACTTATATTCAAGGTTGGGATGATGCCCGTAGATCGGTCGCGTATGGATACGGGTTTGGGACCGGTTTTCAATCGATGGGAATTTTAGCGCCGAGTGAACTGTCTGAGACAATCTATTCTCTCTCAGGTAAATATCTTAATAAAAACGATGGATCTTTTGTCGCAAGCAAATTGATATCAGAGTTTGGAATTGTAGGTATGGTAATTGTATTTTCCTATCTAGTGTTCGCCTATAATGCTGCTCGTTTTGTAATCGATCATTCAAAAAGATACGACCCTTCCTCGCTTCATCGCCTTATTGGAGCATCATTGGTTGTCGGTTTTATTCCTGAGATGTTTTTCCGTGGTTATGGCTATTTTTCGCCAGGAGTATTCTTGTTTTTTGTGGGAGCTTTTTTGTTTGGAAATACTCAGTGCAAAGAAAAGTTTATTTTTGCATAATTATATCCGTGAGTGCGTAGTTTTGAACGCCCAAATAACTGCGACTTGAAAATTTTTTGAATTCTTTCCGGGGACATTGCTTAGGATGACTGTCAGTGCATTTAGCGAAATCACGGCTTCGCATCTTTAATATACCGTGTCAGTGATAATTCTGTAATAAAGCAAGATTTCAAAAGATTAGGGAGAAAAATGAACGATATGCCGGTCCAAGTCCTGATATTGGGGGCCTCGGGAATGCTCGGGAATGCCATGTTGCGGCTGTTTGCATCGTCGGAAGGGTTTAATGCATACGGCACGGTCCGTTCCCAGAATGCGCTCGCAATGTTGCCTGAACCGGTGCGCAGCAATGTTATCGATGGTGTGGACGTCGAGAACACCGACAGCATGGTCGCAGTACTGGACCGCGTGCGTCCGGATATTGTCATCAACTGTATTGGCCTAGTAAAGCAATTGACCCAGGCCGACGATCCGCTGCAGGCGATTCCAATCAATGCCTTGCTACCGCATCGTCTGGCCCGCCTGTGCACATTGGTCAATGCACGTTTCGTCCATATGAGTACAGACTGTGTGTTTTCGGGTGCGAAAGGAATGTATACCGAGGACGACGCGAGCGATGCTTACGATTTATATGGCCGCAGCAAATTTCTCGGTGAAGTCGATTACCCGCATGCGATCACGCTGCGGACCTCGATCATTGGCCATGAACTCGACCGTCACACCAGCCTGATTGGATGGTTCTTGAGACAAAAAGGAAAGGTTTGCGGTTTCGATCGTGCTATATTTTCAGGTTTGCCGACTATAGAAGTGGCGCGTGTAATTCGCGACTTCGTGATCCCTCACCGTGAATTACAGGGTGTGTACAACCTTTCCGCCGAGCCGATCAACAAATTCGATCTGCTGGCGCTCGTCGCAGAAGTATACGGAAAACAGATCAACATCGTTCGTGACAGCAGCTTAGTGATCGACCGTTCGCTCGATTCCACCCGTTTTCGTCAAGCGACAGGTTTTGTACCGCCAAGCTGGCCTGAACTTGTTCGCTTAATGCATAATTTCAAATAAGACTTAGGGATTACTGAATGTTCAAAAACAAAGTATTGATGATCACCGGCGGAACTGGTTCTTTTGGTAACGCTGTGCTTGAGCGTTTCCTTGACTCGGAATTTGCTGAGATCCGTATCTTTAGCCGCGACGAGAAAAAGCAGGAGGATATGCGTATCTCCCTCAAAAATGATCGAGTCAAGTTCTATATTGGCGATGTTCGCAATTACGATAGTGTCTACGACGCCATGAACGGCGTCGACTATGTGTTCCACGCGGCAGCGCTGAAACAGGTTCCGTCCTGTGAGTTCTATCCGATGGAAGCGATTCGCACCAACGTGTTGGGTGCCGAAAACGTGATGCGTGCAGCGATCGAACGGGGTGTTAATCGCTGCGTGGTGCTTAGCACCGATAAGGCTGTCTATCCCATTAACGCAATGGGGATGTCGAAGGCAATGATGGAGAAAATCATGGTTGCCAAGTCGCGCATCTGCAATCCCGAGAAAACCGTGTTATGCGCAACGCGCTATGGCAACGTCATGGCATCGCGTGGCTCGGTTATTCCTTTGTTCCTATCACAGTTGCAGGCCGGCAAGCCGATCACCGTGACGGATCCGAACATGACGCGCTTCCTGATGTCCCTCGATGAATCAGTCGACTTGGTCCTATATGCCTTCGAACATGCCCGCCCAGGCGACATTTTCGTTCAGAAGGCGCCGGCATCGACCGTCGCCGATCTGGCGCAGGCAATGAAAGAATTGCTGCACAAGGAAAACCCAATCCAGATTATCGGCACCCGGCATGGTGAAAAGCTGTACGAATCGCTGGTTTCGCGTGAAGAGATGGCTCGTTCGGAAGACCTCGGCGATTACTACCGCATCGTTGCCGATTCACGCGACCTCAACTACAACAAGTATTTCGTCGAGGGCGAAACCGAGATTTCGGAACTCGACGACTACACCTCACATAACACGCGCCGTTTAAATGTTCATGGCGTCAAGGAAACCCTAATGCGCCTGACCCTGATTCGCGAGGCTGTGAATGGCCGTTAAACTGAAGGTTATGACTCTCGTTGGTACGCGACCGGAAATTATCAGGTTGTCGCGTGTAATCGCTAAGCTCGATGAACACTGTGAGCATGTGCTCGTGCATACGGGGCAGAACTACGACTACGAGCTCAACGAGGTATTTTTCCGCGACCTGGGCATTCGCAAGCCGGATCTCTTCTTAGAAGCAGCAGGTGCGACCGCCGCACAAACGATCGCGCAGGTGATCCAGGCCTCCGACCAAGCAATGGGCACACACAACCCCGAAGCGGTGCTTGTGCTCGGTGATACCAACAGCTGCCTCGCTACAATCTCGGCAAAACGTCGCAAGATTCCAATTTTCCACATGGAGGCCGGCAATCGTTGCTTCGATTTCCGGGTGCCGGAAGAAATTAACCGTCGAATCGTTGACCATACCTCGGATATCAATCTGACCTATAGCGACATCGCTCGCGACTACTTGCTGCGCGAGGGTCTACCCCCGGACCAAGTGATCAAGACCGGTAGCCCGATGCGTGAAGTCATCGAATATTACCTGCCGGGTATTCAGGCATCAGATGCAGTCGAGCGCCTGCAACTGGCTGATGGGGCGTATACAGTAGTAAGTACGCACCGCGAAGAGAATGTCGACTGTCCGGAGAGCCTAAAGCGCCTGTTCGGCGTGCTCAACGCCGTGGCTGAGCGCCACCAGGAACCGGTTATCGTGTCGACCCATCCGCGTACCCGCAAGCGCTTGGATGCGCTCGGCATGGAAGCGCATCCGCTGGTGCAATTCCATAAGCCGTTCGGCTTCTTCGATTACATCAGCCTGCAGACTCGTGCCCGTGCCGTGTTGTCCGATAGCGGCACGATCACTGAAGAATCATCCATACTAAATTTCCCGGCACTCAACCTACGCGAAGTGCATGAACGTCCCGAGGGCTTCGAGGAGGCTGCTGTCATGATGGTCGGCTTAAGCGTTGAACGTGTGCTGCAAGGTCTCGACATCCTTGCGACCCAACCACGCGGGACTAAACGACTGTTGCGTCTCGTAAACGATTATTCCCAAGGGAATGTTTCCGAGAAGATGCTTCGTATAATTCAAAGTTACACCGATTTCGTTAATCGCAAAGTCTGGCGGAAAATTTAGAGAATAGCAACATTGATGCGTATTGTTTTGATTGCCGATGCATTCCCTCCGATGCGGACTTCCGCTGCGGTTCAGATGCGTGATCTTGCGCGAGAATATCTCCGGCAAGGCTACCACCCGACCGTGGTGGTCCCTGCGCCTGGCCAAGGCAAGCCATGGATGCGAGAAGATATGGACGGTATCGAAGTGATCCGGCTTGACGCGCCCCAGACAAAAGATGTTGGTTATCTGCAGCGTACCGTCGCCGAACTGCTGACGCCTGTCGCAATGATTAGGAATCTGTCCCGAAGTCCGCTCGCGCAGGTACGCTGGGACAGCGTAGTCTGGTATTCGCCGTCAATTTTCCTCGGCGCCGTCGCCCATTGGCTCAAGCGCAAAAGTGCTTGTCCGTCGTATCTGATCGTCCGCGATATATTCCCAGAATGGGCGGTCGATATGGGACTTATGGGCCGCGGACTTCCATACTGGTTCTTCAAGATCGTGGAACGGTACCAGTATTCAGTAGCCGACACGATCGGCGTGCAAACACCTGCAAACCTTCCGTATTTCAACCGCTGGGCAAAGCGTTCTACGCGCCGCGTGGAGGTATTGCAGAATTGGCTGGCCGATACAATGGATATCGGATGCACTATTCGTGTCGCCGACGGAAAACTGGCGGGCAGGACTATTCTTGTCTATGCGGGCAATATGGGGGTCGCGCAAGGCATGGATATCTTGGTCGATCTAGCCGAACGTCTGCGCACGCGTGAAGACATCGGCTTCCTGTTTGTCGGCCGTGGTAGCGAAGTGAGGCGCCTCCAGGAAAGCGTGATACGGCGCGGTCTGGAAAACGTTGTTTTTCATGACGAGATCGATCCATCTGAAATCGTCGGGCTGTATGCACAGTGTCAAATCGGCATTGTGGCGCTTGATCCACGTCACAAGACGCACAACATTCCCGGAAAATTCCTTTCTTATATGCAGGCGGGACTGCCGGTACTGGCAAACATCAACGCTGGCAATGATCTGGTAACGCTAATCGAGCGCGAGAAAGTAGGGAAGGCTTGCGGCAATCACGACCTGGATACGCTAGAACGACTTGCGTGCGAGCTCGTTGACGACTACAAGCTCGATCGGAGCGTTTCGAAACGCTGCCGCGCTCTAGCGGCGAAAATGTTCTCACCGCAAGCGGTGGTCGCTCAGATACTCGTCGCCTCTGGACGTAAGCGTGTTCTGGCTGGTTCGTCAATCCCAGCACGCGCAAGCTTGGGGCATGAAGTCGACGAAACTGACCTGCAGCGAGAGGAAGCATGAGTGTTGTGGACCTTTCCAGCTTAATGCTGGACAATCTTGTAATACAGGCTGAAAGTTCTGTGAGGAAGCGGCAGCACTTTAACATCCATAGTACCCATGATGATCCTGTGCAGCGCTTGTTCAATGCCATTGAATTGAACAGTTATATTCGCCCTCATCGTCACTCACAGGACTCAAAAATCGAAACGCTGCTGGGGATTCGCGGTGAACTGACTTTCATCACCTTCAATGAGGCCGGGGAAATTAGCGGCGCGATCGAATTTGGGGCGCAAACAGCGGGCAAACCTATACAAAGTATTGGTGTGGAAGTGCCGCCGGGGGTATGGCATACCGTAATTGCCAATGAGCCTGGTTCGATCCTGTTTGAGATAAGAGCCGGACCATTCGATTCTTCTAAGGCCAAGGAATGGGCCCCTTGGGCACCGCCGGAAGGCAGCGAGCCCAGCGCCGCTTATCTGGACTGGCTGCGCAATCGCGTGCGGCTTCTCCGCATATAACGATGCACGAAGGGCATTGACGTCCGTTGCATCACCACAACCCTTCGATACGAAAACAAAGACCTGTCAGTGAATGAAACCAAATTTGAGGCGAGGTACACTGGTAGGAGGTCTGCTGGCAGGTAATTTGATGTAAGGATGTGGTGACGCAGACAGCGGTGCGGATGTGGTCACGCCATCCCAGGGTGTGATGCTGCCGAAGGTTGTAACGCCTTTGACAAGTGCTCCTAGTTCGCAAGACGGCCCCGGCGTATACGAGGCACCGATAAGCAATTTATTGGTGCCAACATTAAATGCGCTGAACGGAAACCCCTTGTATATTGCGCACCGTGGAGCAGCTGCGCTGTACCCAAGACAGACTGATACCGCTTACTACGGTTGTGTTCGCGATGCTTGGGTCAATCGATGCAAAGGAGTTAGGTCGCTCGCCTCGGAAGACAAGGATGGGCGCATGATGGAATCTTTATTAGCAACCCTCACCTCAGAACATGTTCGAAAGGATCAGGTCTTATTCCAGGTATGCAAATGGTTTCGGTGCAGCAAGCGGCGGAAGCGGGGTATCAAGCCTTCGCCTTTGTAACGTCCAGTGGCCACAGGAGTCACTTGCAAGCGGTGCTACCTGGGCTGGTATTCCGCTCAAACATGTCGGCTACAGAGACGCGCGCATGGACGAACACGCGCATCAATGTACTAGTGCGAACTATGAACCAGCGCTACATATGCGTTGCCAAACTGCTACTTGGAGTAAAGAGCTTTTTCTCGGACGTCGCGACCTATCTGAGCGGGAATTTATCCCTGTACACTACAGACGATTTCGAAAATGGAATCTTAATAGCAGGAATGCCTTTCAATAGTGACAAGCTCATCGGTGCCGTTCCGAGGTAAGTTTTGCGCAGATAGGTACAGGCGCTACGATCTGATTAGCACCGTTTACAAGAGCTGCCCGCAGGGCTACTTATTCCCAATCAATAGAGAAGCGAAACCCATCTCTTACAGCGTTGAATTGAACAGCGGATTCGGCGCCACACTCAACGTTGATTTAAGTCGAAGGCGTCGGTTTTCATCGATACCGACGATAAAGAGTTCATCGACAGGAATGAAGAATATACCGGCTATCACTTCGTGTTCCGCAGTAATGGATCAATCAAGATTTATAGGAAAGCCTCAGGTGTGCGCATGACTGTGCTTGCAACATAGACAGATTCTGCCTTTAACGAGGGCGACGAGAGCCGCTTCCAAATCTAGGCCAGCGACACGACGATTAAACTGACTCGTCTGCTGCGGAAAATAACGAAGCTTACAGCGTGTTGGTTAAGGGCCACTTTCGACGTGGGGTTTATCTCAGCTTAGAACGAAATGGCATAATATACGCATTCCGCCGCATCGTCGTTGTTTAAGAAAAGTTAATATTTAATAAACGAGAGAGAAATGTCAAAAGAAGAAATTGTTGAGCTCATCGTCGAGCGAATCCAACGCGACGAAGCCGCGCTGGCAAAGATGTTCCAACGGTCGGCGTCTGAAGTCGGTGTACGCTATTGCTTCGTCGACGACTTACTTCCGCCAATACTTGCAAAGCGCATTTATCGTGCGTTTCCCAAGCCTGAGGCTATGAGGCTCATGGACAGCTTCAGGGAAAAGAAGTTAACGTCCAAGAATTTTGATCAATTCGATCCCATCCTTAAAGATGTGACGTTCGCCATCCAAGACCCGCGAGTTATTGAGGTGGTGGGGCGCATTACTGGTATCCAAGAACAGATTCCAGATTCCAGCCTTTATGCAGGTGGGTTGAGCGCTATGGTGAGAGGCCATTACCTTAGTCCGCATATCGATAATTCGCACGAGGCAAGCCGACAATACTATCGGACGCTTAATCTGCTGTACTACATCACGCCAGATTGGGAATTTGAAAATGGAGGGAACCTCGAACTGTGGGATAATGCGGTTCGCCAGAATGCGACTATCGTTAGCCGTTTCAATCGCCTGGCGCTCATGGAAACGACACCGACATCCTGGCACTCAGTCAGCCCAGTTGTGATTGACAGGACGCGTTGCTGCGTATCGAATTATTATTTCTCCCCGCGCTCCCCTACGGGCGAAAATTATTTCAACGTTACATCCTTCAGCGCCTGGCCAAACCAGCCGATCAAGCGCGCACTCGCTCGAATCGACAATTCGTTGCGTCAAGGACTGCGCGCAGTCGCTCCCCGAGGCCTCGGTAAAAAAGACGTGTACGAAGGCGCTAAACAGTGAACACGACCATGACCCTTGCCGGTAAGGGACGACTGCTTATATACGCGCCTAACGTTCACACGGGCGGAGGGTTGGTTTTACTAAACGCTTTACTTTGCGCTTGGCCTATAGGGAAGCCCTTCACCGCTTGGTTGGACCGGCGTGCTCGACACCTGCTAACCCTGCCAGATTTGAACGAAGTCGTTTGGGTCGAAGCTTCCTTCCCGTCTCGCCTACGCGCCGAGTGGTCGCTTGCGGCCACCGCCAAGAAAGACGACACAGTGCTCTGTTTTCACGGATTGCCGCCCTTGATGCCCAGCACTGCTAAAGTCGTCTTATTCCAGCAGAATCGTAATTATTTAGGCCAAGTAGATCTCAAACGCTTCGCATTGCGAACGCGCTTGCGCTTGTGGGGAGAGCAGTTCGTCAGCAAGGCGTTCAGGCAGCGCGTGGACACGTACTGGGTGCAAACACCTTCAATGGCGCGTGCGCTCTCGACATGGTATGGGAATGGTCCTGTCGACATTAAGGTGTTACCCTTCGCGGTACCTTTCCAGCAGGCTGCTGCTGCGAGCGAAAAGTCATTCGATTTCGTATATGTAGCGGATGGCGAAGCGCATAAAAACCATCGTACCTTGGTTCAGGCTTGGATTCTGCTAAAGAAGCGCGGTCTGACCCCTGGGCTAGCGTTGACACTATCCCAACGCGATATCGAATTGAAGCGATGGGTAGCTGACCAAGTAGCCGAGTATGGGTTAAGAATCGAGGATGTCGGAGTTGTACCCCATGCCGAGGTCCCGCTGCTGTACCAACGTGCGGGCGCACTAATCTTTCCATCCCTGAGCGAATCGTTTGGGCTGCCGCTGATTGAGGCAAGCACTTTGGGTCTGCCGATCTTAGCGGGCGAACTGGATTTCGTTCGTGACGTGTGCATGCCTGCCGAGACCTTCGATCCTCTTTCTTCCGTGTCGATTGAAAGGGCAGTGTTGCGCCACATGGGGAAGGCCGACATCCCCCAACTGCCAGCATCCGCGGAAAATTTTCTGCGTAAAGTCATGGCGTGAGAAACGTGTAAAGTTGCGCTAGGTGTTAGCTACAATCTGTTCAAGCAGGTGGCGAAAGAGGAGCGTTCGACAGAGCAACTCGCCAATATCAAATATTGTTGGACTTGGAAGCCAATTAATGTTGATAATACTAAATCTCGTTCTATTTTCTGTGCAAGAATGTACTAAGGTACTGTTCTGCCGGATCAGCAATAGCATGGATGCATAGTTCTGCTTGAAGACACCCTGCGCGAGCGTAGCCGACCTAAGATGTCTAACAGCGACCACGGATAGCGGGGGCTTCATGAACGGGCGCAAGCGCCAGGGCAGGCGACCAATATAGACGGGCGCGGATGGTCTTTAGATAATATTCTCGTTGAGCGCCTTGTAGCGCAAGGTTGTTACAAGAAGCCTGCCAGTGTTTATCGCAGTCGCATTGGCGGCGGTGTGCTTATCGCGGACAAGTACAGTGGAGGCGAGTAGCGGAACTAGAAGCGATATAGACGCCGACTTGTCTAACGGATGCTGCGACTGGAAAAAATGTCCAGTCGCACGAAAGGAGAATCATGGGTAACGCCGGCCAACTGCAGTCATGATGAAGACTACAACTCAAACTCCGAGACTAATGGTGCCATTCTAGTTCGACATGCCCAGTTTCAAGGGAGGCGTATCTTAATCGACGTCACCTCAGTTTGCATACAGTGCTATATGACTTATTCGCTGAGCTATCGGTAAATCAAGAAACGATGAAAGAGCGTAGTGTGCCAATCGATTATACATCGATCAACCGATGATTTGATCTAAAAATCGCTGTTAGTACAGTTGCGCTGGGTGATGGGCAGACATTTGTGTTCCCAGTATTTTATTGCTCGCCGCAAGTGGTGCTGTAGAGAAAAATTGTATGAAGTTTTAGAAAGCATTCTGAGTATGGGGCATAACATGCATGCTGATCATGCTTGGATTTTATCAAATTTTTTAATCTCGCTTCTCGCAGGGCGGCATCGATCTAATTGAAAACAGTGCGACATAATTTATATTGTGTGATATTTTTGTCCCCAATTCTTACTGCTAACGCGTCTCGAGATGGGATTAAGCCGTTTTGGGCAAACGCTCCGGATCGGGTGTCGGCTATTTCAACATCAGGATCATCCGGCACACTTAATATTCCCGATGGCCGAACGTTAGCCGATGGCGAAATGGTATTCGGTTATAACGAGCATCTTGGTCCCAGTTTTACGCGGTTCAGAGGAGCAGAAAACTACCAGTTCGCGCTCGGCCTGATGCCGCATTTGGAAATATCCGCACGGCTGGCCGAGATGCCTCAACCCAACGGCGAGCTTGGCATTCGAGATCTCGCGGCCAACGTTAAGTTCATGTTGCCGCGATTTTTTGCCGGTCAGCCCGACATAGCAGTTGGCATCAATGATCTGAGTGGTGGCGCATCTTTCTTCAAGTCCAAGTACGTCTCCGTCAGCGACAGCTTCGGCCCGGTCCGCTGGATCGTCGGCGCCTCCAAAGGCGAAGATTACCTCGGCAATTACTTCGCCAGCGCCGAAGTCCCGCTGTGGAACACCGGAGCTTCCGTCATCCTGGAACGCAACGGCGAGTCGAACAACCTCGGCCTGCGCTATGCCAGCCCCACGATCACACAACTGGCAAACGCACGTTTCGTGTTAACCGCCCAGCGTGCGTTCAGCACGACCACGCCGGCCGGCAAGCCGTACGAGCGCTCGGCGTTCGGGATCAACATGGTCATTCCCATTGGCGAGAACGGCCGCGTATGGAAGGTGCCGGCTCGCGCAACGCCGTCGGCGACAGCGGTTGCGCAAGCCTATCCTGTCCCGGCAGGACCAGTGGCAGCAGAGCAGCAAGTCAGCGCTCAGGCAACCCCTGCCCAGCCGCTTCCTCGCAGTGCTGCGGCGCCCACGGCTGCTACCAGCGCCTACGCGTCCAATTACGCAATTCTGGAACCGGCTCGCCATGCGGCGGCGACCACCCCCATGCTGGCCGGCGACGCAATGGCACGCATCCGCGAAGCACTGATCGACGCCGGCCTGGAACGGGTCCGCGTCGGCAAGCGCGGCGCTGAGATGGTGGTGGAGTATGAAAACCACCGCTACAACCAGAACGAAGTCGACGCCATCGGGATTGCACTGGGTGCGGCGGTGGCACTGGCACCGGCCGACATCCGCTATGTGTCGGTGGTCACCAAGAAGACCGGACTGCAGCTGTACAAGACCACGGTCGAGAAGACCAGCTACCGGCGCTTCCTGGAGGACGGGCAGTGGCGCGAGGCGCAGTCGGCCTTGTCCTTCCAGTTCCGTCCCGATGGCGGTCGCGGTGTCCAGTGGCTCGATGCCAGCGAAGGCCCGCGCGGCTACTCGCGTATTCGTCTCGAGCCGCGCACGGTGCATTTCGTGGGGACCGAAAAAGGCGTGCTCGACTATAGCCTGGCGGCCAACGTGCAGGCCCTGGTGCCGGTCTGGAAGGGCGCGGAAGTGTACACCAGCTACCTGCGCACGGTGGCCGAGTCGGATGACGTGGCGCACGGCTTCCTCGGCTGGGCCCAGCAACGCGACGGCCTGCGTACCGCCGTGCTGAGCCAGGCTTTTTGGCTCACCGATGACATTCTCAATGTGACGTCTGCCGGCAAGTACCAGTACGACCTGAAGGGCGTACAGAACGAGACCACCTGGTTCGTGCCTGGCACGGACGACCAGGTGCGCCTGCAGTACACCCGTATGCGCGAAGAATTCCGCTACCGCACCGACACGATCGAGACGGGCGCCGTTTCCTATATGTGGAACTATGCGCCGCTGAACGCGACGATCGAAGGGGGCTACCAGCGCTACCGCGGCGAAGACCAGGGGCCCTTCCTGCAGGTGAGCCGCTGGTTCGGCGACGTGCAGGCGCAAGCCTATGTCAAGCGCAGCGAAGCAGAAACCCGGATCGGTTTCGGGATTGCGCTGCCGCTCACGCCGCGCAAGGGCATGCGGCCGGGGTGGACGCATCTGGAAGGCTCGGGCAGCTATATGGCGCGGGTGGAAACCAAGCATGCGCGTCCGGGCCAGTGCAACTGCATCAATATGGGCGTGCTGGAAGAAGTGCCAATGGCGTACAGCGCCCGTGTCAACCTGCTGAACCAGGGCAGGATCGGGCGTGAATACATCGTGCGTCAGATGCCGCGGATGCGAAACGCGTTCCGCCAGTACACGACACTCATGAATTAATTTGCGTATTCAATGAGGTTGTACGGGGTGTGACAATTGGGTGAGATTCCGTTGATTTTCAACCACTTAACAAGCAGCGCCGACTTCTAATAGTTGCTACTAGAAAATCACTAGTATATAGTGACAGGTTCAAGAAATGAGATAGCCCCCTGATCCACCAAACACAGTCGATGCGGTATCCTTACGGATAGGAATACGACTGTGAATATGACTAGGAACAACCAAACCATCGAAGTAGTGACGGTGTCAGAGGAGCGGCGCCGTCGCTGGTCAGTGCAGGAAAAAGCTGCGCTGGTCAAGGAAACGTACGAGCCGGGGATGAGCGTGTCGCTGGTCGCGCGCAAACATGGCATCAGTGCCAGCCAGCTGTTCAATTGGCGCAAGCTCGAGCGCGAAGGCGCGCTGGTGGCCGTCCAGTCCGGCGAATCGGTGGTACCGGCAAGCGAACTGGCTGCCGCGCGTGCCCAGATCGCACAACTGCAGCGCATGCTCGGCAAGAAGACGATGGAAGCGGAAATCCTGCGCGAAGCGATCGAGGTAGCCCGCGAAAAAAAGTGGATTGCGCGCTCACCCTTATTGGACAAGGACGGGCAGTGAAGCCGGTCTGCGCTGTCCTTGGTGTAGCGCGCTCGAACGTGATTGACCGCCTTGCGCGTCCTGCAGACTGGGTCGACGGTCGTGCATTGGCCAGGCTTGACCCAGTCGGTGACGCCATGATCGCCGACGCCGTACGCGCCGAGATCACGGCATTGCCGACTTACGGCTATCGACGTGCTGGCGCCCTGGTGAACCGCACGCGCAGCCTGATGGGCCTGCGGCCGGTCAATCACAAGCGGATGTATCGCGTGATGAAGGCCGAGGGTCTGCTGCTGCCGAAGTCGCCCAAACGCCGGGACAGCGGCCGCGCGCATGATGGCAAGGTAGCCGTCGAGGAATCGAACCGGCGCTGGTGCTCGGACGGCTTCGAGATCGTCTGCGACAACGGCGACGTCGTGACGGGCGTTTTCATGAAGGACTGCTGTGACCGCGAGATCATTGCCTGGCGTGCCTGGATCGGCCGTGGCCTGCCTGGCGAACCGGTGCGCGATATGATGATCGAGGCGGTGGAAGCACGCTTTGGAAGCACAGACGAGCGGGCGATTACGCTTGAATTCTTGAGCGACAACGGCGGTGCTTTTCGGGCAATCGAAACGCATGCCTTGGCCAACGAACTGGGCATCAAGCCGGTGCACACGCCTGTCAACAGCCCGCAATCAAATGGCATGGCCGAGAGCTTCGTGAACACCTTTAAACGCGATTACGTGGGCAGCATGGACCGCAGCACCGGCACCGCCGTGCTGGCCCAACTGCCCGACGCCTTCAGGCATTTCAACGAGGTGCATCCGCACTCGGCGCTGGGCTATAAATCGCCGCGCATGTTTAGGAAAGAGCGACCGTGTCAGGCTCTCGAAACTGACGCTAACTAAGCATCAGGCTGTGTCCGGGAATAGCGGGGCAAGATCAAAATGGCTGTGCATCACGCATTTGTTGGGGACCCGGCTAGTGCCGGAGCAGCGCAAGAGAGATCTCTGCAATCAGAAATAACAATCGAAAAAGGATGTCGAATGAACAAGAGCTTTAAATTGAATGCGGCTGCCAAGCTGGTGCTGATGGCAGGTGTGGCGGCAACGCTGGCAGCCTGCGGCGGCGGCAACGACAGCCCCGCACCGACCCCGACCACGCCGCCGCCGCCGCCGCCGGTGAGCTACGCCATCTCGATCTCCGGCACCGCCGCTACCGGCGCTGCGATCGCGAATGCCACCGTGACCGCCGTCTGCAAGACCGGCACCGCCACCGCGGCGTCCGGCGCCGATGGTGCGTTTACCGTCCGCGTCGCAGCCCCGGGCGAAGGCCCATGCATCCTGTCGGTTACCCAGAACGGCGTGACCCTGCGTTCCATCGCAGCCGGCGATGGCGCCAAGGCGAACATCACCCCGCTGACCGAAATGCTGGTGTCCTACATCGCCGTTTCGTCGGGTGCCGGCACCGGCGCCACCCCAGCGCAACTGGCCGCCAACGCCAACGTCAAAACGGTCGTGACCAATGCAACCATGATGTCGGCCACGGTCAACCGCCTGGTGCAGATCGTCTCGACCGCCACCGGCGGCAGCGTCGCCGTGCCGACCGACTTCCTGTCGGCGGCCCTGGTGCCGAAGAGCGCCACCAATCCGGGTAACGCCCAGGATGCGATTCTGGAAGCGCTGAAGGCACGCAATGTGGTCGACGCAAACGGTGCGGTGGCTCCGGCCGTCCTGACCAATGTGCGCAATGATGCTGCCAAGAATACCGTCACCGGCGGCACCGGCGGCAGCGGTAACTAATATCCGCATGTGCTGATCAAAACCGCGGCTGCAAGCCGCGGTTTTTTTTTGGATCTTCGCCGTTCAGTTGAGCGCTGCCGGGTTTTCGTAGGGCGGGCAGTTTCCTTGGCCACACGTTCGATTGACAAGAGCGCCGTCACAGTGCGGCCGTAAGTTGAACGCGTGGGCGGGAAACAGCGCAAGCCGCGGTAATGCCCTTCAGTTAAGCGTGGCCGGGTTTCCCGGCCGCGCGTTCAACGCCATTGTGCTCTGCCACAGTGCATGAGTGACTTGGACGCGCGGTCGGCGAAGCCGACCACCCTACATTGTTACGCTAACTGAACGGCATTAGCGCAAGCCGCGGCTTATTTTTTGGCCGGCGTGCTTGCCATAGTGTGGCCGCACGCTCTCGATTCTTCAACCGTAGGGAACGTAGGCGAAGCTGTTGCCGATCAGCGTAGCCAACGCATCCTGGTTCTCGGCGTTATCAACCAATAAAGCCAGCACGCCGGCCACGGATTCCCTTCCGCTGTCGAGCATGCCGAGCCAATACGCCACGCCATCGGCATTGGCGTTCGGAAGCGGGATGTTCCGGTACAGCCCTTCGACGATCTGCGCATTGGACGCACTGCTGCCATGGACGGCCTGGAATTCCGCGGACGCGGTAAAGCTGAGCGAGACGTCGCGCAAACTCATGCCTTGATCCATGATGCTGATCCAGTAGCCAAGCTCGGCGCTGTTGGGGGTGCGGTTGAACGCCACCTGGTACAGGCTGCTGACCTGTCCACCTGCTCCCGTGATGCCGAGGGCAACGTTGATGTCGTTGAACACCAGGCGTTCGACATTGCAGGCCATGTCCACACTGCCGCTGGCCAGGTCGGTGATCCGGAAGCCGATGCCGCGCGCTTCAATGGTAAAGCTGGCATGCTGTGCCGAATAGACCAGGAAATCCGTGCCTGCGCCGCCGTCGATGAGCTCGCTGCCTGGGCCATTCTGAAATATGTCTTGGGCGGCGGTGCCTGACCGCGTCGGGGCCAGGATCTCGGTGTAGTCGCTGAACTGCACGAACTCCACGTTACGGAAGGCCATCAGAGGCACCGCAGCGCTGCTCAGCAGCAGCCAGGTGTCGGAAGCCAATTTTTCCAGGCTGGCGCTGGCCCTGCCCATGTCCAACACGATCGTGTCGAAGCCTGCACCGCCGTCGAAGTAGGCCGAGATGACGCTGTCGCGTACGGTAATGGTATTGTCCCTATCGTCGAAGCAGAACACACTGCCGCCTTGGCTTATTTCCGACACAGTCCCCGCGATCTCGACGATGCTTCCCTGCAGGCTGGCACTCTCTGTCTGCCGGGTTGCCGACAGGTTCGTTCGTATCAACCCGGTTGCATCGATAGTGCTGAGGGAAACCGTTGCCCCCGGACTGTATTGGCCGCTGGCATAGATGTCCAGATAATAGCTTCCGCTGTTTGCGACGACGGCATTGTCCAGGCTCCAGGTATAGCCGAGATTGCTTGTGTCGGGGACATTGGCGAAGCAGAAGCCTGGAATGCTGGTGTCGAGCGAAAGGTAGTCGCCGATCATCCCGTAGAACGCCAGCGCAAAGGCTTCCTTCTGGGGCGCATTGAATGCCTTCCCGAGGCTGAGCATCTTGGAATCTTTCGTGGCCCGCCAGACGTCGCTGGCGCCGTAGTAACCGCCCTCGTAGACACCGACCTTGCCCAGGCTGTCTTCGTAGCCCAGCCACGCCTTCCAGGGGGGAGAGGAGGGGGAGGTGGTGAGGTTGGGGTAAGCCCCCGGCGCATGCCCCATGGTTTTGCCTACTGCGTGGTCGATGTATTCATCGCCCAGATTGGCGACGGTATGGCCCAGTTCGTGCAGCAGCACCTCGGCTGAGCTCAGGTTGCCACTGGTTACCCAGATTACCGGGCCGCCCGAACCGCCATACTGTTGCGAGTTGACGATGACGACCGTGATGTCCCGGGCGTCACCGGGCAGGGCGGCGTTGAGCGTCCTGTGGACGGCAACGTCGTCCCCATAGATCAGGCGGCCGTCTGCGAGATAACTTTTGCTGTTGAAATACGTGTTGGCATAACCCGGCGTGCTATTCCATAAAGATTGATTTGAGGGAACGAATAATGCCTGGATATTAAAATACTGTTTGTAATTCGAGAATGGTGCATTCAGGTCGGTGTTGTTTATACTAAAAATATAATTAGTAAAGTTCGTTGCATCTGCGAAAAATTTATCGCGTTCAACAGACGAGTAGCCCTCAGCGACAAAAGTAATGTCTACGCGTGTAGAAGAGGAGCCTGTCTGGAAAATAGAGGCAATATCCACCAAAGTTCCTCCAAATCAAGTTAATTTGGCCGACATAGTTGTTTTAAAAATAATAAAATTATTATA
This sequence comes from Massilia varians, assembly GCF_027923905.1. Taxonomy (NCBI): domain Bacteria; kingdom Pseudomonadati; phylum Pseudomonadota; class Betaproteobacteria; order Burkholderiales; family Oxalobacteraceae; genus Massilia; species Massilia varians. The sequence goes on along the minus strand of NZ_AP026966.1, from coordinate 4,594,638 downwards.
ACTATCGTGGCGCACGATAGCTCAACAGTATGTTTGTAGTTTGTCAGGCAGGAGGGCTTTGGAATTGCTTAAAAGAATGAATCAAATTCGTTGATGCACAAAATCTATTTTGCTGTCAAGACTGAAACAAACGCTAGGCCATGAATGAATAAGGATTGAAATGCGATAAAATTGCAGAGTTAATAAAGTGGTCTTATGAGCATTGCTGAATTAAAATTTACCGGTCTTGAAATCGGCTTCGCGGCGACGCTGGCCGGCTCGCTGCTGCTTGTCCTGACGACGCGCTGGCATGGCCACTATTCGCTCGACGCGACCCACGGCGTACAAAAATTCCATGTCACGCCGACGCCGCGCGTGGGCGGCGCCGCCATCATGGCTGGCCTCTGGCTGGCGCTTGCGGTCCTGCCTGCCGCCCAACAGGAGCTGTTCCTGCCGGTGCTGGTGTCGGCCGTGCCGGCTTTCCTGTTCGGCCTGGCCGAAGACCTTACCCGGCGTATTTCGGTAGGCGCGCGCCTGCTGGCGACCATGGCCAGCGGCGTTTGCTGCTGGGGCCTGACCGGGGTCAGCTTGGCGCATATCGGCATCCCGCCATTCGATGCGCTGCTAGCCTGGCTGCCGCTTTCGGTCGCTTTCACGGCGTTTGCGGTGGGCGGCGTGGCCAATGCGGTCAATATCATCGACGGCTTCAACGGCCTGGCCAGCGGCACCGTGCTGATCGGCATGGCCGCGCTCGGCCTGATCGCCCAGCAAGCCGGCGACGCCGCCCTCGCGCAGCTGTGCTTTGTCGTCTGCGCCGTGACAGCCGGATTCTTCGTGGTCAACTTCCCGTTCGGTAAGCTGTTCCTGGGCGACGGTGGCGCCTACCTGCTCGGTTTCCTGCTGGCCTGGATGTCGATCATGCTGGTCTACCGCAATCCGCAAGTGTCGCCCTGGGCGCCGCTGCTGGCCTGCGGCTATCCCGTGTTCGAAACCGTGTTTACGATCCTGCGCCGCCTATGGCACCGCCGCCATCCGGGCCACCCGGACAGCTGGCACCTGCACAGCCTGGTCAAGACCGCGATCGTGGCGCGCTTCCTGCATTGGCTGCCGGCGCCGCTGCGCAACGCCTGCGTGTCGCCGCTGTCCTGGCTGGTGGCGCTGGTGCCGGCCATGATGGCGGTGCGCTTCGCCGCCATGCCGGAGGCGCTGTTGCAGGGCGTGCTGTCCAGCTTCCTGCTCTACCTGTCGGCGTACGCCTTTGCGGTCTCGGCCTGGTGGGCGCGACGGCGCCGCATGCGTGGGGCGGGGCGCGCTGCGCCGCGGCCAGTCGTCGCCATCGAGCAATCCAGCTCGTCTTTCATCCGACGCGGCCTGTCATAGCCAGGCTGAAGGACTGCGCCCTGTCGTTGCGTACGATTGTTTTCCTGATTATTCAGGTGGCAGGTGCGACCTCTTGTAGCCTGGTAGCGGCATTGCGTGCAGACGTAATGCCGTCTTAATTCCTGTACTGAGAGCAAATATTGCTGCTTTGTAGTCTAAATTGACTTAAATTTAACCTTCAGCAAAACCACAACCATACTAGGAATTACAGGATGACTATCCTCGTTACGGGTGGAGCAGGCTTTATCGGCTCGAACTTCGTCATCGACTGGCTTGGACACCATGACGAGCCAGTCGTCAACCTCGACAAACTGACCTATGCAGGGAATCTTCAGAACCTGACGAGTCTCGACAACAACCCGCTGCACCATTTCGTCCGCGGCGACATCGGCGACAACGTCCTGGTAGCGGGCCTGTTGGCTGAGCACAAGGTGCGCGCGGTGCTGAACTTTGCGGCCGAGAGCCATGTCGACCGCTCCATCGAGGGCCCTGCCGATTTCATCGAGACCAATGTTGTCGGCATCTTCAAACTTCTCGAAGCCGTGCGCGCTTACTGGAGTGGACTCGACGCCGAAGCCCAGGCCGCATTCCGCTTCCTGCATGTGTCCACCGACGAGGTGTACGGTACGCTGTCGAGCGATGCGCCCGCGTTCAACGAGCAGAACCGTTATGAACCAAACAGCCCGTACTCGGCCACCAAGGCTGCGTCGGACCACCTGGTGCGTGCCTACCATCACACCTATGGCCTGCCGGTGTTGACCACCAATTGCTCGAACAATTACGGTCCCTACCACTTCCCGGAAAAACTGATCCCGCTGGTGATTCACAATGCGCTGGCCGGCAAGCCGCTGCCGATCTATGGCGATGGCCAGCAGATTCGCGACTGGCTGTATGTCACGGATCACTGCAGCGCGATTCGCCGCGTGCTTGCCGAGGGCAGGGTGGGCGACACGTATAACGTTGGCGGCTGCAACGAAAAGGCGAACATCGATGTCGTGCGCACCCTGTGCGCCATACTGGATGAACTCCAGCCACGCGCCGATGGCCGATCGTATGCGGATCAGATGACCTTTGTAAAAGATCGTCCAGGCCATGATCGCCGTTATGCCATCGACGCTGGCAAGCTCGAGCGCGAGCTGGGCTGGCGTCCGGCCGAAACCTTCGAGACCGGTATCCGCAAGACCGTCGAGTGGTACCTGGCAAACCAGGGATGGGTGCACAACGTCACCAGCGGCGCCTATCGCGAGTGGGTCGAACGCCAGTACTCGGCCTGAACGCGTATGAAGATCCTGTTATTAGGCAAGGACGGCCAGCTTGGGTGGGAGCTGCAGCGCTCGCTCGTCGTGCTGGGCGAACTGCATGCATGCGGGCGCCACGAAGCCGATTTCACCGATCCCGAGTCGCTGCGCGCGCTCGTGCGCAGCGTGCGCCCGGACCTGATCGTCAACGCCGCAGCATATACCGCAGTCGACAAGGCGGAGAGTGACGCCGTGACTGCGCGTGTGGTCAACGCGGTTTCTCCCGGTGTACTGGCCGAAGAAGCGCAGGCTATCGGCGCATGGCTGGTCCATTACTCGACCGACTACGTTTTTGACGGCAAGAAACAGGGCGCCTGGGTGGAAACCGACACAAGCACCCCCCTGTCGGTCTATGGCCGCACCAAATGCGAAGGCGAGGAACGCATCCGCGCCAGTGGAGCGCGTCACTTGATCCTGCGTACCAGCTGGGTTTTTGCTCGGCGTGGAGGTAATTTTGCCAAGACGATGTTGCGTCTGGCAAAAGAGCGTGAGACCCTCAATGTCGTGGCTGACCAGTATGGCGCACCTACTGGCGCTGAACTGCTCGCTGATGCGACGGCGCTGGCGCTGCACCGCATCGTATTGCTTGGCGCTGAAGCACATTCCCTGTCAGGAACCTATCATCTTGCTGCATCCGGTAAAACAAGCTGGCATGCTTACGCGCAGCACGTACTGGATCAGGCTTTGGCCTGTGGCGCGGTATTAAAGGCTGGGCCAGCCCAGGTATTGCCGATCGCCTCCAGTGCCTTGCCGGTGCCTGCACCGCGTCCCGCCAATTCACGCCTCGACAGTAGCAAGTTTTGTGCGACTTTCGGGCTCCGTCTGCCCGACTGGCGCTATCACGTCAACCGTTTGATCGCCGAACTGTCGGTGCAAGGAAATTTATGAGTCAATCCACGAAACGTAAAGGCATTATCCTTGCCGGCGGCAGTGGCACACGCCTGCACCCGGCCACCCTCGCGATTTCCAAGCAATTGCTGCCAGTTTTCGATAAGCCAATGATTTATTACCCACTCAGCACGCTGATGCTTGGTGGGATTCGCGATATTCTGATCATTTCGACCCCACGAGATAGGCCCTTGTTTCAGCAGTTGCTTGGCGACGGCAGCCGTTGGGGCCTGAACCTGTCGTATGCGGTTCAGGAATCGCCAGATGGATTGGCCCAGGCTTTTCTGATCGGCAAGGAGTTCCTGGGTAACTCACCTTCAGCCTTGGCCTTGGGTGACAACCTGTTCTACGGGCATGACTTCGTAACGCTGCTCGAGCGTGCGGATGCCCGCGACGGATGTGCAAGCGTATTTGCCCACCACGTCCATGATCCCGAGCGTTATGGCGTGGTCGAATTCAACGATGAGGGCAGGGCAGTCAGCCTCGAAGAAAAGCCTGCGGCGCCGCGTTCCAACTACGCGGTAACGGGGCTCTACTTCTATGACAACAACGTTGCCGAGTTCGCTCGCACCATTGAACCATCGGCGCGCGGCGAACTCGAGATCACCGACCTGAACAAGATTTATATGGAGATGGACAAGCTTCACGTCGAGATCATGGGACGAGGCTATGCCTGGCTCGATACCGGTACCCATGAGTCCTTGCTGGACGCAAGCCAGTTTATCGCAACGATCGAACACCGCCAGGGTTTGAAGGTGGCTTGTCCGGAAGAGGTCGCTTTCCGTAAAGGCTGGATCAATGCCGCCCAGCTTGAGGAACTGGCCGCGCCGATGAAGAAAAATGGTTATGGTCAGTATCTGATGCGTATTTTGAAAGAAACGGTGTTTTGATGAAGATGACTCCTTTGGCTATTCCTGAAGTCTTGCTGGTCGAGCCACGCGTGTTCGGCGACGAGCGTGGCTTCTTTTTTGAGAGTTTTCATCAGGCCCGGTTCGAGGAAGCTGTCGGCCGCAAGGTGGAATTCGTACAGGACAATCATTCGAAATCGGCCCGGCACGTCCTGCGCGGCCTGCACTATCAAATGCAGCAAACCCAGGGCAAGCTGGTGCGCGTGGTGGCGGGCAGCGTATTTGATGTAGCGGTCGACCTGCGCCGTTCGTCACCGACCTTCGGCCAGTGGGTCGGAGAAATCTTGAGTGCAGAGAACAAGGCGCAGCTATGGGTGCCGGAAGGCTTCGCCCATGGGTTCGTGGTGCTGTCGGAATCGGCGGAATTCGTGTACAAGACGACGGACTATTACGCACCCGAGCACGAGCGCAGCATCGTCTGGAACGATCCGACGCTGGCAATCGACTGGCCGCTGCAGGCCGCACCGATCGTCTCGGCCAAGGATGAAAAAGGGATGCCCTTCCTCGCAGCCGATCTGTTCGATTGATCGCATGCGGGCAAATGGAGGGTAATCCCGACCCTTTTCCGCTTCTAGCCCTACGGCAACACCTGCGATAATCCTGTTTTCGATCGGTACGAGCAACAGGAGAGCAGGGCATGTCGGAAGACAGCGACGCAGAAAAGACCGAACCCGCGTCACCCAGAAGGCTGGAGAAAGCGCGCGAAGACGGCGACGTCCCCCGCTCGCGCGAAATCGCCACCTTCACCGTCCTGATGACCGCCGGCGCCGGCCTGTGGATGACGGGCGGTTCCCTGATCGGCAAGCTGGAGCAGGCAATGCAGTCCGGCCTGTCGCTCAGCCGTGACCAGGTCTTCAACCCCAGCATCCTGATCGAACGCATCACCGCCGACCTGGTGGCGGTGCTGTTCGCCTGCCTGCCGCTGGCCGGCCTGATCATGCTGGTGGCCCTGGCTTCGCCGCTCCTGATCGGCGGCTGGAATTTTTCGTCCAAGGCGTTCATGCCGAACTTCATGAAGCTGGACCCGATCAAGGGCATCGGCAACATGTTCTCCACCAATGCCCTGATCGAGCTGCTGAAGGCCGTCGCCAAGACCGTGGTGGTCGGCGCCGTGGCCTGGGTGGTCATCATGGGCCAGAAGGATGCGGTGATCGGCTTGGCGCTCGAGCCGCTGAATGCCGGCAGCGCCCACGTGGGCGAACTGGTGGCCAAGGCTTTCCTGTTCATTACCGGCGCGCTGGGCGTGATCGCCGCCATCGACGGCCCCTGGCAGCTGTGGCACTACCACGACAAGATGAAGATGACGCGCCAGGAACTGATCCAGGAATCGAAGGAGTCGGACGGCAATCCGCAGATCAAAGGGAAGATTCGCCAGATGCAGCGCGAAATGGCGCGCGGCCGCATGATGCAGAATGTGCCCACTGCGGATGTGATCGTCACCAATCCGACCCACTATGCGGTGGCGCTGAAGTATGCCGAGGGCCAGAAGGGCGCGCCGCGGGTGGTGGCCAAGGGTGTCGACGAGGTCGCCGCGAAGATCCGCGAACTCGGCCTCGAGCACAAGGTGACCCTGCTCGAAGCACCGGCCCTGGCCCGGGCGCTCTACAAGCACACCGACATCGACGAAGAAATCCCGGAGAAGCTGTTCTCGGCCGTGGCGGAAGTGCTGGCCTACGTCTACCAGTTGCGCGCCTACAGGAAGGGCGAGGGCATCTACCCGGATCGTCCGACCAGGCTTGCGGTACCGCCGGAGATGGACCCGAACAACCCGGCCTACAGGGGACCCGGGGCGAGCACCGGGTCGCTGCAATAAGGGGCCATGTAGGGTGGGCAAGTTTCTTGCCCACACGGTGATAGTTAACGGCAAGATCATCCGGCACGAAAGCGGAGCCGATAACGATCACCGCGTGGGCGGGAAACCCGCCCACCCTACGAAACAAGCGTCACGAGCTGTAACACGAATAACGGAGCACTGCACTAATGAACAGCATCAAACTGCCGGCATGGACGAGCGGCCTTGCGGCCAGGGGCGCCAGCGCGCTCGCCGCCCCGATCTTCATCGTCATCCTGCTGGCGATGATGATCCTGCCGCTGCCGGCCTTCGTGCTGGACGTGTTCTTCAGCTTTAACATCGCGCTGTCCGTCATTGTCCTGCTCACCGCGCTGTACACGGTCAAGCCGCTCGACTTCATGGCCTTCCCGGCCATCCTGCTGATCTCGACGATGCTGCGCCTGGCGCTCAATGTCGCTTCTACCCGCATTGTGCTGACCGAGGGGCACACCGGCGGTGCGGCCGCCGGCAAGGTGGTCGAAGCCTTCGGCCACTTCCTCATCGGCGGCAATTTCACGGTCGGTATCGTCGTTTTCGTCATCCTGACCATCATCAACTTCACCGTCGTGACCAAGGGCGCGGGCCGTATCGCTGAAGTGGGCGCGCGCTTCGCCCTGGACGCGATGCCGGGCAAGCAGATGGCGATCGATGCCGACCTGAACGCCGGCCTGATCGGCGAGGCCGACGCCCGCAAGCGCCGCAGCGAAGTGGCGCAGGAAGCCGAGTTCTATGGCGCGATGGACGGTGCGTCCAAGTACGTGAAAGGCGACGCCGTCGCCGGCATCATGATCACCCTGATCAACGTGATCGGCGGCCTGATCGTCGGTATGGTGCAGCACGACCTGCCCGCCGGCCAGGCGGCCGAAACCTATACGCTGCTGGCCATCGGTGACGGCCTGGTGGCGCAGATTCCCTCCTTGATCATCTCGATCGCGGCCGGTATGGTGGTCTCGCGCGTGGCCAACGAAGACGACATCAGCAGCCAGGTCACCAACCAGCTGTTCGCCCGCCCGGAAGCGCTGTACATCACCGGCGGCATCATCTTCGCGCTGGGCGTGATCCCCGGCATGCCGAACCTGATCTTCCTGCTGCTGGGCAGCGCCCTGGTCGGCGGCGGCTGGCTGATTGCCAAGCGCAAGATGGACGGACCGGCCAAGGAAGCGGCCGCGGCGGCGGACGCAGCAGCCACGGCAGCGGCGACCGGCGCGGCGACGGCGCCCGAATCGGAAGAGGCGACCTGGCAGGACGTCATGGCGGTCGACACCCTGGGGCTGGAAGTGGGTTACCGCCTGATCCCCCTGGTCGACAAGACCCAGGGCGGGGAACTGCTCAAGCGCATCAAGGGGATCCGCAAGAAATTCGCCCAGGAAGTCGGCTTCCTGGCGCCGCCGGTGCACATCCGCGACAACCTGGAACTGAAACCCTCGGCCTACCGCATCACGCTCAAGGGCGTGGAAGTGGGCACGGGCGAAGCGATGAACGGGCAATACCTGGCGATCAATCCGGGCATGGCCAGCGGCACGCTGCCGGGCCAGCCCACGACCGATCCGGCCTTCGGCCTGCCTGCCACCTGGATCGACGCCAGCCTGCGCGACGAGGCGCAAAGCCTGGGCTATACCGTAGTCGATGCCGGCACCGTGGTGGCAACGCACCTGAACCACCTGATCACGACCCACGCTTCGGAGCTGCTGGGCCGGATGGAAGTGCAGGCGCTGCTCGATCACCTGGGCAAAGACACGCCGAAGCTGGTGGAAGACCTGGTACCGAAGGTCGTGTCGCTGTCGACCCTGCAGAAAGTGCTGCAGAACCTGCTGCTGGAAGGCGTGCACATCCGCGACATGCGCACCATCATCGAGTGCCTCTCGGAGTATGCCGGGCAGACCCAGGATCCGGGCGAACTGACCGCCATGGTGCGGGTAGCGCTGGGACGGGCGATCGTGCAGCAGCTGTTCCCGGGCACGAATGAACTGTCGGTGATGACCCTGGATAACCGTCTCGAGCGGCTCCTGATGCAGGCGATGGGGGCGGGGGGCGACGGCACCGGCATCGAGCCGGGGCTGGCCGATACGATTGCGCAGCAGGCTGCCAGCGCGGCCCAGCAGCAGGAGCAGATGGGGCTGAATCCGGTGCTGCTGGTGCCTGCGCCGCTACGGGTGCTGCTGTCGCGCTTCCTGCGGCGTGCGGTGCCGCAGTTGAAGGTGCTGTCGCATAACGAGATTCCGGAGACCAAGACCATTCGGGTGACCAGTCTGGTCGGCATCCCAATGTAAATACTGGTGGCTGAATGTGTGTCATTTCAGCTTCACTTGGTCGTTTCAAGGGCTCTCAGGAGTGCCAAGAGTCAACATTTGTAGTTGATCTGTGATAACATTGCATTGGTACAAAAGTAAAGACCAATGCCAACACTGCGACGCCATCGCCGCTTTTTAACCACTTTCCGATCAGCCAACGTTGTTCCGTTGGATCGAACACGTTCGGTATCTTTGCGATAAAAAATGCTGGAATATCAACAATTTGGGCTCGGCTTGACGGCATTTGCCGTGAGCTTTGCAGTATGCCTGCTCATTGTCCTGTCGCAGAAATGGCACGGCAAACTCTCCCACGACCACGACCTGAGCGGCGTACAGAAGGTGCACACGACCGCGGTGCCGCGCATCGGCGGTATTGGTGTCATGGCAGGGGTAGTGCTGGGCCTGGCGCTGTTCCAGATGCTGGCACCGGCCAGCATCAATCCCTTGCATTCTGCCGACATCCGCCTGCTGTTGCTCGCCAGCCTGCCGGCTTTTCTCGCGGGTTTGATCGAAGACTTCACCAAGCGCGTGTCCGTTCGAGTACGCCTTGCGGCGACCGCCATGAGTGCGATGATCGCCAGCGCCCTGCTGGGCGCGACCGTGACCGAACTCGACCTTTGGGGTGTGGATACGCTGCTCGCGTTCGCGCCGTTCGCCATCATGGTGACGGCCGTGGTCGTCTCGGGCGGTTCGAACGCCATCAACATCATCGACGGTTTCAATGGCTTGTCGAGCAGCACGATCATCATCATGGCCGCCGGCCTGGCTGCCGTCGGCCTGCAGCATGGCGACTCCCTGGTGGTGGCCCTCGGCGTTCTGTGCATCGGCGCGGCCGCCGGTTTCCTGGCCTTGAATTATCCGTTCGGGAAGCTGTTCCTGGGCGATGGCGGCGCTTACTTCCTGGGTTTCCTGGTATCGGAGATCGCGGTGCTGCTCTTGGTGCGTAACCCGTCGGTGAATGCGTGGCAGGTGCTGGCGATCTGCGGCTATCCGGTCATCGAAGTGCTGTTCAGCATGTATCGCCGTCGCGTGATCCAGAATGTCAGCCCTGGCGCGCCGGATGCGCTGCACCTGCACACGCTGGTGTACCGCCGCCTCGTCTTCAAGCATGTGCGACGCGACGCTTCCCGTCCGTGGAGCCGTAATGCCAGTGTGGTGTGCTTGATCGCCCCCGCGGTGGCAGTGTGCGTGGCGGTGAGTGTGATTGCCGGCGCGTCGGCGCCGGTCAGCCTGGCGATCGTGGTAGCGCAGCTTGTGCTCTACATCGCGGTGTACGGCCGTCTCGTGCGTGGCCGCTGGGGTGTTATCGGCCGTGCCGGCGCGATGTCGGCCCGTGCCGGCGCTTCCTCATCTTCCTGATTTGCACGCCATCGATACCGGCCCGCGGCGGCCGGTATCAGTGAGGTCGCCGCTGGACCCACCAGTTCTCGAACCTGATCGAGAAGTGCAACAGCAATCCTGTGACGAACAGGAAATCCCCCACACCACCCAGGCGCAGGCCTGCGGCAATAACTCCCGCGAGCAGGAATACCGTTCTCAGGGCAGGGATGCTGCTGTCGAGCGCTCTGCAACAGAAAATCAAAAAGGCTTCTCCAGACATGCCGGCTTGACGCTTCGGTATCCTGAACTTCATCGGTAGGCCTTTCGTTATTGTTCCAGAAACTCGGTAGAGCCGAGTATGCCTCAAATTCATCAGAGTTACAATGTGAGAGAATTGCGTTTGCTCACTAATGAGTGCATGGATCAGCGTTGTGAGGCCGCTATTTATATCAGTCATTCATTCAGGACATGATATTGCATAATAGTCAGCTTTGTCGCACGAATCCGCAATTGAGTTCAACTTCGTCAACAGCCCGGCAGTTCTGCGCTCATCCATGGCCAAGGAGCACAGCAGCCTTGAAATAGACCTGTTTCCCCTCTTTACTCTTCCGATGGTTTCCTCGCAGCATCGCCAATAATGTTGCCTATGGACGGGCACTACGCCCGCGCAACCCAGAACAGTACAGCTGAATGAAGTGCGGAGAGAAACGATGAACGTCAAGAAATTTACAGCGGCTACTTCCCGTGACGCCTTGCGCAAGGTGCGCGAGGCGCTCGGCCCTGACGCGGTCATCCTCTCCAACCGCCCGGTCGACGGCGTGGTCGAGATCCTTGCGCTGGACAACGACGACGTCGCCGCGCTGGCTTCCCCGGCCATCGAAGAGCCGCAGGCGCCGAGCTTCCAGGCCTTCGACAATGACTTCGACCCGGAACCGGTCTTCAGCCGCGCCGCGGCTGCCTTCGCGCCCGCCGCAACGCAGGCGCGCCAGCCGGCGCCACGTGCCGCAGTACCTAAGCTGGACCCGTTCGCCGGCCAGCCTGACGTGGCCCGGCCCTACGTCGAGCGCCGCGCCGCACCCGCCATCGCACCGGAAATCCCGCCGACCTACGTCAACCGCCGCGCCCCGGCCTCGGAACCGGGCATCGACATGGCCGCCATGACCCAGATGATGAGCGCCGCGATCGCCCAGGCCAAGGAATCGGCCGCTCTTGAAATGAGCGGCATGATAAACGAGATGCGCGCCATGCGCGGCCTGATGGAAACCCAGCTGGCCGAGCTGTCCTGGAACGCTAGCGCGCAGCGCGAGCCGCAGAAGGCCGCAGTGCTGCGCGAGATGCTGGCCGCCGGTTTCTCGGCCACCCTGGCGCGCTACCTGATCGACAAGATGCCGGCGACGAAGGATGCGGTCGACGCCCTGCGTTGGATCAAGACCGTCCTGGCGCGCAACCTCACCACCATCGCCAACGAAGACGACCTCCTGAACCGCGGCGGCGTGTTCGCACTGGTCGGCCCCACCGGCGTCGGCAAGACCACCACCACCGCCAAGCTGGCCGCGCGCTGCGTGATGCGCCATGGTCCGGACAAGCTGGCCCTGATCACCACCGACGCCTACCGTATCGGCGGCCACGAGCAGCTGCGCATCTACGGCAAGATCCTCGGCGTGATGGTGCACTCGGTGAAGGACGAGGCCGACCTGCGCATCGCCCTGAAGGAACTCAAGAACAAGCACACCGTCCTGATCGACACCATCGGCATGTCGCAGCGCGACCAGATGGTGACGGAACAGGTGGCCATGCTCTCCGAATCCGGCGCCGACGTGAAACGCCTGCTGTGCCTGAACGCGACGGCGACCAACGAAACCCTGAACGAAGTGGTGCGCGCGTATCAGGGCTCGGGCCTGGCCGGCTGCATCATGACCAAGCTGGACGAAGCCGCCTCGATCGGCAACGTGCTCGACGTCGTGATCCGGCAGAAGCTCAATCTTCATTACATCTCGAACGGCCAGCGCGTGCCGGAAGACCTGCACCTGGCCGACCGCGCCATGCTGGTCGACCGCGCCTTCCGCAACAACCGCAATGCCAGCGCCCAGTTCGGCGACGCCGACCTGCCGCTGATGATGGCCGCTGCCGGCCAGGATCGTTCACTGCGCGAGGTGCACCTTGGCTAGTTTCGATTTCGACCAGGCCGAAGGCCTGCGCCGGATGCTGCAGGGCCCGCGCCCGCGCATCGTCACCTTTCTCTCTGCCACGCCGGAAGACGACAAGGGCGCCATGCTGGTCAACCTGGGCGCCTCGCTGGCCCAGTTGGGCAACGAGGTCCTGATCGTCGACGCCTGCGAGCGCGACTATGGGGTGGCGCGCCGCCTGGGCCTGAACCGCGCCGCCAGCCTGGCCGCGGTGGCGCGCCAGGAGTATGGCCTGAACCAGGTGCTGCACGCGGTGCCGCAGGGCTTCTCGGTGGCGTCGCTCGGCCGTCCGCTGGGGGACAACGACGCGCGCCGCCTGGCCAAGACCTTCGACGTGCTGGTGGGGCAGGCCGGCATCGTGATGGTCGACGGCGAGCTGGGACCAAGCGGCGAATTCCCGCTGCCGCTGATGGCGAGCTCGGAGATCGTGGTGCAGGTCGGTACCTCCGCCGCGTCGATCACGAATGCCTATGCGCTGATCAAGCGCCTGGCGCAGCAGCTGGGCCGCCGTCCCTTCGGTATCCTGGTGACCGGCGCGACAGAGGCGGAGGCCAAGGTCGTATACGATAATATGTCAGCTGCGGCAACACGTTACCTGGCGGTCAACCTGAGTTCGATGGGTTCGGTGCCGGCCGACGAGTACCTGCACCGGGCCGCGCGCCTGGGCCGGGCGGTGGTCGATGCCTTCCCGCTGGCGGGGGCCTCGGTCGCGTTCCGGCGCCTGGCGGGCCAGTTCGCGTTGCACGCGATGCCCGGCATGGGCAGGGGTTAAATGTAGGGTGGTCGGCTGTGCCGACCGCGCGTTCAACTGAAAGACGCGTTACCGCATCGCCTGCACTGGCTGGACGCGCGGCCGGCGAAGCCGACCACCCTACAATGGCACGAGTGCGGCAGAGTCCCACACAAGAATAGAGATAGCGGAAGAGAAAAGCATAAGGCATGTACACGGTCAAAGGGAGAGCGGACAAGAACCATTTGCTGACGGAGCATATGCCGTTGGTGAAGCGTCTTGCCCACCACATGAAGGCCAAGCTGCCGCCTTCGGTGGAAGTCGATGACCTGATCCAGGCCGGCATGATGGGCCTGCTCGATGCGATCAACCGCTACGAGGACAACCACGGCGCCCAGTTCGAAACCTATGCGGTGCTGCGCATCCGCGGCGCCATGCTCGACGAGCTGCGCAACAGCGACTGGATGCCGCGCAGTACGCGCCAGAACATGCGCAAGGTCGAAGCCGCGATGGAGGCGCTGCAGCAGCGCCTGGGCCGTCCGGCCAGCGAGTCCGAGATCGCCAAGTCGCTCAAGATGTCGCTCGCCGACTACCAGGAGATGCTGGGCGACGGCGGCGGCCACCAGCTGCTGTACTACGAAGACTTCCACGACCAGGGCGAGGACGGCGGCAGCGACAGCTTCCTCGACCGCTATGCGGTGGACGACAGCGATCCGCTGCGCAGCCTGCTCGACACGGGCTTCCGCCAGGCCGTGATCGACGCCATCGATAAGCTGCCGCCGCGCGAGAAGATGCTGATGGGCCTCTACTACGAGGAAGAACTCAACCTGAAGGAAATCGGCGCCGTCATGGGCGTGAGCGAGTCGCGGGTGTCGCAACTGCACACCCAGGCCGTGTCGCGCCTTCGCGCAGCGCTGCGGGAGCAATTATGGACTGGGCCAGCGTAGCCGGCCTGGTGCTCGCGATCGCGGGCGTGCTGGTCGGCCATACCCTGGACGGCGGCAAGTTCGCGTCGCTGATGCAGCCGGCCGCCTTTGCCATCGTCGTGATCGGCACCTTCGGGGCCGTGCTGCTGCAGAGCGAGCGGCGCAGCTTCATGCTGGGCCTGCGCATGCTGCGCTGGGTCTTCGTGCCGCCCAAGTCCGGCCGCGAGCTGCTCTCGCGCGAGATCGCGCTGTGGAGCCTGTCCGCGCGGCGCGACGGCCTGCTCTCGCTCGAGCAGTACATGGGCACCAAGGACAAGTTCGTCCAGAAGGGCCTGCGCCTGGTGATCGACGGCATCCAGCCCGAGAAGCTGCGCAGCCTGCTCGAGAACGAGATCAACGCCTACGAGTTCTCGCAGCGCCAGGCGGCGCGCATCTGGGAATCGGCGGCCGGCTACGCGCCCACCATCGGCATCCTGGGTGCGGTGCTGGGCCTGATCCACGTGATGGAGAACCTGTCGGATCCGTCGCGCCTGGGTTCCGGCATCGCGGTGGCCTTCGTCTCCACCGTGTACGGCGTGGGGCTGGCCAACCTGTTCTTCTACCCGGTCGGGAACAAGCTCAAGGCCATCGTCAGCGACAAGGTGGCCCAGTACGAGATCCTCGCCGAAGTCTTCCACGACCTCGCCACCGGCGACCACACCCGCGTGGTCGACGAACGGGTGGCCAGTCTCCTGACGCGCCACTGAGGCCACGGCATGGCGCGCAAACGCTACGACGACGGATCGCAGGAAAACCACGAGCGCTGGCTGATCTCCTACGCCGATTTCATCACGCTGCTGTTCGCCTTCTTCGTCGTGATGTACGCGATCTCGATCGTCAACGAAGGAAAATACGCGGTGCTGTCCGAAGCCCTGGGCGACGCCTTCGGCGGACGCAGCGTGGCGCCGCAGGCGCACACCAGCGTCGAGCCGGTGCTGCCGCTGTCGCACATCGTCAACCGCAAGCGCCATGAAGCGGCGCGGCGCGAGCGCGAGCGCATGGAAATCCTGGCGAAGGACCTGACCACCACCCTGATGCCGCTGGTGAAATCGGGCCAGGTAAGGGTGACGCAGAATGCGCGCGGCATCGGCATCGAACTCAATGCCAGCGTGCTGTTCGACCAGGGCGAAGCGACCCTGCAGCAGGAGGCGCGCGAGGTGCTGGGCGCGGTGGCGGGCCTGCTCAAGGATGCGCCGCAGCGCATCGAGGTCGAGGGCCATACCGACAACCTGCCGATCACCAACGAGCGCTTCGCCTCCAACTGGGAACTGTCGGCGGTGCGCGCGGCCAGCGTGGTGCGTCTGTTCATCGAGAGCGGTGTGCAGGATGTGCGCCTGTCGGCCATCGGCCATGGCGCCACGCGCCCGGTGGCGCCGAACGACACGCCGGCCAACCAGGCGCGCAACCGGCGCGTGGCGGTGATGATCCTGGCGTCGGTGCCGGAACCGCTGCCGGCGGGTGTATAGAGGAATGAAATAAAAGTTCGTTTCTGCGGTTCTTTTGAAATAGTATTTCAAAACTCTACTCGAATGTAAGACGTCGCCCTGTCTGGTATGCACGAGCTAGTCGACTACACCGGCATGATGTTGACATCCTCCCTCTCTATTAAAGCCGAGGGATCCCTACTGCGCTCATCCAGTATCGTGCTGAGAAGAGTCGCTTCGGTGGGTTCCTGCTGCTGGCGACCTCGTTGCATCGCTCACTCCACAGGCGCAATGGGCGTGTCCCGCCCTGAGAACGTTGATCGCGCCAACTAGATCGGCGTTTTGCTTAAAGTTGCATTGCACACATTTGAACCAAGATTGCGTCTGTCGGTTATCTGCCGAGACAGAGCCGCAACGCGGACAGGTGCGGCTTGTATCGTGTGGTGGAATGGCAATGAGCCAGCCCCCGGACCATGCCAACTTGTAGTCCAGTTGGCGACGGAACTCGGACCACCCTTGATCAAGGATAGATTTGTTCAGACCTGCCTTGGCTCGAACTTTCCTCCCTGGTCGTTCGCTCGTGCCTGCCGCTGATTTGGACATGTTTTGCACCTGCAAATCTTCGATACATACCATCGCGTGGTTTTGGCTGATCGCGGTTGTGATCTTGTGCAGGTAGTCGCGGCGGGCGTTGCCGATGCGGGAATAGAGACGTTGGACGCGAGTTTTGGACTTAATCCAATTGCTGCTGAACTTAATCTTGCGACTCATCGATTGCTGTGCGCGACGTAAGCGGTCTTCGTGCAGCTTGAAGCTGTTGAGCGGCGCGTAGTACGTGCCGTCTGAAAGCGTAGCGAAGCGGGCAATACCCATGTCGATTCCGACCACGCCACCTTGTGGGATGGGTTGCTCGACTTCACGCTCGCTCTGGAACGATACGAACCACTTACCGCACGACAGACTAAGGGTAGCGTTCTTCAGCCTGCCAAGAAGATTGCGACTGTTACGATAACGCAGCCAACCAAGCTTGGGCAGGAATACGCGATTGTTTGCCTGATCAAGTTTGATTTGCTTTGGGTCCGGAAAGCGGAAACTGTCGGCTCGCCCCTTCTTCTTGAACCGCGGGAACCCTGCTCGCTTGGCGAAAAAATTGGCGTAGGCTCGTTCGAGATCCTTCAAAACCTGCTGCAGCGGGTGAACCGGCGCTTGCATCAGCCAGGCAGTGTCTGCTTCATGGCGCCACGCTGTAAGCAACCTGCACAATTCAAAGTAGCAAAGCTTCTTCTCGTCGCGTTCGTAGCGTTCCTTTTGTAAGGATAACGCCTTGTTGAAGACGAACCGGCACGACCCGGCAAAGCGGCGCATCATGCTTTGCTGTTCGCCGGTCGGCATCAACTCGAATTTGAAAGCCTGAAGACGCTGCATGCAAGTAGTATAGCCAGCAACCAGGACGGATTGCCAATCTGCGTGTGATTTCACTCAATCATGGGCGGGCTATTCTCCCCGAAATACTCGTGCGAATCGGCGTTGTTGACCGCCCGTGCCGGGGCGCTCCGGGCCAGCTCGGCCGCTCCCTGCTGGCCGTACACATGGTCGTCGGTGGCGGCGACCACGTCGAAGTGGCTCAGCTCGTGCAGCAGGGTGCCGCCGCGCGAGTCGGTGCCGGTCAGGGGTGCGGTCCAGAACGCCTTGCAGACATAGATCGCGTAGGGCTGGGCCGGGTACACGTAGGCGAAATAGTTTTCGTTGCAGCCGCAGTCGATTTTCAGGGGCTTGGTCTCGAACGCGTCGCGGATCGCCGTGAAGTTGGTGTTCACGGTGGCGGCGCGGCCGGCATCGGGGGCGCCGAACCAGGTGCCGTAGCGCGCGCCGTACTGCGCGCCCCCGCTGCCCGCCGCCAGGTAATTGTGGGCGTCGACCGTCATCGCCTTGCCCGCGTCCACGGCCGCCGCCAGTTGCTCCTGCTGGGCGTTCGAGCACTTGCTGAATTCCAGTGAGGCGGCGCCGGCGACGGCCTGCCTGGCCGGTACCCTGGCCCCGCGCGGCAGGCGCCCGTCGATCCAGATCCCGACCTGGCTGGAGGCCAGCGCACCCGGCACCGGGCGCATTCCGGAGGCGGCGAACAGGCCGCTCGAGGCGGTGCGGTAGCGCAGCTGGTAGGGGCCGGTGACGCTCATCTCGTACAGCGCCGACAGCTCGACCGTGCTGGTGAGCGTGGCTCCCGGTTCCAGCCGCAGATAGTCGTCCGGGCCGGGGGCCGGGCGCTTGGCCTTGATGCCGAGGTAGCTTACCTTCTGGCCGTCGCGCAGCACCTCGAACAGCGGCGCCTGCACGCCCGCCACCGGGGTGTGCCACTTGAGCAGGAACTGCGGCGTGGCGCTGTTGTTCTGCAGGGTGACGCGCACCAGCACCTCGTCGCTGCGGGCGAATTTCTCACGCACGGGTTGCAGGGTGACGTTGACGTCCTGCGCCAGCGCGGGCAGGGCCGACAGGGCCAGCGTCAAGGACAGCAGGCGCGGCAGGATTGAGTGGCGCATGGCGGGCTCCTTGCAGTTGGGATTGAACCTACTGTGCGCCGCCGGCGCGACCGCATCTTGAGCAATCCCAAGCGTATATTTATCCTGGGCAACAAAACCACACCGTGGGTATGGCCTATTAACAACAGATGTGATTATCTGTGATTATTTGCTCGATTCAGGACAAGGCCATTGCTATGATGCAACCACTCTATCCCTCAGTAAATATTCCTCTTTTTTAAGCCATGAACGTCCCTCACGACCTTGTCGACGAGCTCGCCCGCGAGATCGGGCTCGACTGCGACGAAGTCGCCGCGCGCAAGGCTTACCTCGAACTCGAGGAGTCGGACATCGACGCCCTGCGCGACGTGCACGCGCTGCTCGCGTCCCATCGCGACGCCTTCTCGGACCGCTTCTACGCGCACCTGATGTCCTTCCCGAAGCTGCGCGGCATGCTGGGCGACGGCGCCGAGGCGCGCCTGCGGGACGTGCAGGCCGCCTACTTCAGCAGCCTGACGGCCGGCGAATATGGCGAGGAATACATGCGCGAGCGCCTGCGCGTGGGCGCGACCCACCAGCACATCGGGCTCGATCCGACGTGGTACATCGGGGCCTACCGCAAATACCTGTCTGAGCTGTCCGGCCTGCTGTGGCGCCGCCTGCAAGGGCAGCCGGAGCGCCTGCGCGCCGCCATGGAAGCGGTGCTCAAGATCGTCTGCTTCGACATGGGCCTGGCGCTCGACACCTATACCCATGCCAGCCAGCGCAGCAGCCTGCAGAACCAGAACTACCTGGAGCAGGTCATCGACGGCATGCCGGCGGGCCTGCTGGTCGTCGATGCCGAGCTGCGCGTGCGCTCGATGAACCGCAGCATGGCCGACCTGCTGGGGGCATCCGACAGCCTGCTGCTCGAACACAAGCCCGCGCTGGAAGAGCTGATTTCCTGCCGCGAGCTGGCCGACCGCGCGGCTGAGGCGCTGGCCTCGGGCGCGCGCCAGGACAACGTGCTGGTCACGCTCGACCGGCGCGCCGACGGCGTGCGCTACGTCGACTTCAACATCCGCCGCGCGCGCAAGGACGGCAGCTACATGCTGCTCCTGATCGGCCAGGACATCACTTTCCGGCGCAAGGCCAGGCTGCGCCTGCAGGAGAGCGAGGAATTCTTCCGCCTCACCTTCAACCAGGCCGCGGTCGGTATCGCGCTGCTGGGCAGCGACGGCCGCGTGCTGCGCACCAACAGCAAGATGTCGCACATCCTCGGCTATTCCGAGATCGAGTTGCTGCAGCGCTTCTTCCAGCAGCTCACCTGCATTGAAGACCTGCCGGAGGAGCTGGCGCTGATCGAGCGCCTGAAGGCCGGCGAGATCAGCGACTACCAGCGCGAGAAGCGCCTGATCCGGCGCGACGGTTCGCGGGTCTGGGTCAGCGTCAACGTCTCGCGCATGCGCGACGCCAACGGCAACCAGCGCTTCATCTGCGTGATCAAGGACATCCAGCGCCAGAAGCAGGCCGAGGAAGCCCTGCTGCGCCTGGCCAACCACGACGCCCTGACCGGCCTGCCCAACCGGGTCTTGATGCAGGACCGCCTGGGCCAGGCCATCATGCATGCCCACCGCGCCGGCCGCCAGGTGGCGGTGATGTTCATCGACCTGGACCGCTTCAAGCACGTCAACGACAGCCTCGGCCACGATGCCGGCGACGCCCTGATCGTCGAGATCGCGCGCCGCCTGTCCGGCAGCCTGCGCGAGAGCGACACCGTGGCGCGCCAGGGCGGCGACGAATTCGTGGTGGTGCTGCCGGACCTGGCCTGCCAGGACGACGCGGCCAAGGTGGCGCGCAAGCTGCTCGACAACCTGTTCCAGCCCATGATCCTGTGCGGCCAGGAAGTGTTTCCGTCGGGGAGCATCGGCATCGCCATGTACCCGGCCGACGGCGAGGACAGCGCCACCCTGCTGAAGAACGCCGACAGTGCCATGTACGGCTCCAAGGGCAGCGGCGGCAACCATTATTCCTTCTACGCCGCCGCGATGGGCGAGCAGGCGGCCCTGCACCTGCGCATGGAAGGGGCGCTGCAGCGCGCCCTGCAGCGCGAGGAATTCCTGTTGTACTACCAGCCGGTGGTGGACATCGGCAGCGGCGTGGTGGCCGGCGTGGAGGCGCTGCTGCGCTGGCAGCCGGCCGGCGGGCCGATGGTCTCGCCCGCCGAGTTCATCCCGCTGGCCGAGGAAACCGGCCTGATCGTGCCGATCGGCGACTGGGTGCTGGCTACCGCCATGCGCCAGCAGGTGGCCTGGCGCCGCGCCGGCTTGCCCGCGGTGCGCATCAGCGTGAACCTGTCGGCGCGCCAGTTCCTGGGCCAGGACGTGGCCCAGCGCGTGGCCGCGCTGCTGGCGGAAACCGGCTGCGACCCAGGCTTCCTGACCCTCGAGATCACCGAGAGCGTGCTGATGGAGAATCCGGCCGCGGCCACCGAGACCATGGGCCGCCTGGCGGCGATGGGCGTGCAGCTGGCCATCGACGACTTCGGCACCGGCTACTCGAGCCTGGCCAGCCTGAAGCGCTTCCCGATCCACAGCCTGAAGATCGACCGCTCCTTCGTGATGGACCTGACCCAGGACGCCGACGACGCGGCCATCGTCAACGCCGTGATCGCGCTGGCGCATTCGATGAAGCTGAACGTGATCGCGGAAGGCGTCGAGACCAGCGAGCAGCTGGCCTTCCTGCAGGAGCGGGGTTGCGACCAGATGCAGGGCTACTGCTTCAGCCGGCCGGTCGAGCCGCAGGCGATCGCGGCGATGCTGGGCACGGCCTAAAGCCCTCTGCATGCCAGCCGCTGTTGACAGGGTAGCCGAACCAGTAGCCCGGATCGCCCGGCGCCTCCGGCGTTCAGTAGTTGTAGATCCAGTCCTTCAGCTCCGTCCTGGCTCACAGTCCGCCGAGCTCGAATCAAACTATTAATTCCAATACACAATTGTTTTTTTGGTAAATAAGTAACTGATTGTGTTAGAGTGGATATCGATTCCCGGTTCGTGACGCTCTGCATGCATTCGCGCTAGAGCCTGCTTGATTACCTGAAGATGACGCGACGGAAATGGTTTCGCTGATGCGTTCGTCAATTCCTAGCCTGGGCTGTGCGTATCATGAGAATTCTTACCTTCAGTACGCTGTTCCCCAATTCAGCCAAGCCACACCACGGCATTTTCACCGAGACCACACTGCGTCATCAGCTTGCGACTGGTGAAGTGGAGGCTAAAGTCGTCGCTCCGATTCCATGGTTTCCATTCCCCAGCCAACGCTTCGGGGAATATGGCACATTCGCTATGGCACCATTCCTGGAAACGCGTGTCGGCACGGAGGTTTACCATCCTCGATATGTGGTCATTCCCAAACTGGGGGCTAACCTTACGCCCATGAGCCTGGCGCTTGCTACTCGTGGTGTCATGGGAAAGCTGCTGGACGAAGGATTCGATTTCGATGTCATCGATGCGCACTATTTCTACCCTGACGGCGTTGCGGCGGTTTTGCTGGGCAAATACTTCAACAAGCCGGTGATCATTTCCGCGCTGGGGACAGATATCAACCTCATCATGCGGCGACGTATCCCGCGCGCCATGATTCACTGGGCAGGCAAGCACGCGGCTGCCATGATCACCGTATGCGACGCACTGAGGAACGAAATGCTGCGCTCCGGGATGGATCCCTCCCGCATCACGACCTTGCGTAACGGCGTCGACCTCGACCTGTTCAGGCCGGTAGACCGTGCCGCTGCCCGCGATGCTCTGGGCCTGCGGCATTTCACACTGCTCTCGGTCGGCCACCTTGACCCGCGCAAGGGACATGCGCACGTCATTTCGGCGCTGCCCGGCATTCCCGATGCGCGCCTCGTGATCGTGGGCAGCGGACCGGATCACAAGCGCTTGGTCTCACTTGCGCGTGCCAAGGGCGTAGCGGACCGTGTCGTCTTCGCGGGAGCAATGACTCAGGAACGACTGTGCGACTACTACAGCGCGGTCGATGCACTGGTGCTGGCGTCCAGCCGTGAAGGCTGGGCCAATGTTCTGCTTGAGGCAATGGCCTGCGGAACAAGGGTGATTGCTAGCAATGTTTGGGGAACGCCGGAGGTGGTACGGGAGCCGGCGGCGGGCGTTCTCATGACGATCAACTCGGCGCAGGGTGTCATCGACGGTGTGCGGGAACTGCGTTCACGCAGCCCGGAACCCCGTTTGACCCGTGCCTATGCGGAACAATTCAGCTGGGACGAGACGACGCGCGGACAGCTTCGTTTGTTCAGGCTGGCAACGCGGGCAGTACATCCGGAGAAGATCTCGCAGCCCGTGCCGGCGCATGCTTCCGACGGACACGGTCTTGACCACTGAAGGGTAGTCATCATCAGGCATCAAGCCCGTGCGGATACGCCGTCCCGATTCGACAACCATAGTGCCAGCCGGCGCCAACGTTTTCATGACCATCGCAATGGATAAGTATAGTGCCGACGATCTGCTCGATCTAAAACTGCAATTCGATACACAAGGCTTCGTGCACCTGCCCGGACTGCTGTCTCCCGGGATGACGCAACGTGTTCGCGACGCCTTCGAAGAGGCGCACGTGCGCCACGCCGGGCAGGTGGAACGGCAGCGCAGGGACGGGGCGAGCTTCGTGGACCTGCCCGGTATCCTGAACGCCGATCCCGTGTTCATCGACCTTGTCGACCTGCCGCAGCTGCTGCCGCTGCTGCGACTGACGATCGGCGAGGACCTGGCCCTGAACGAAACCAGCGCCAGGCTGTTTTTCCCGGGCCCGACCTTTACCAGCCCGTTCCACTCAGATGTGGCGCGCGTGCTGGGCGTCGACCACGCGCACACAAGCAATCTGCTGGTCAAGCTGCACATCTTTTTCGAAGACCTCGCTCCCGAGCAGGGATGCCTGGCTTTCATACCGGGAAGCCACCGCTTCCCTCCCTTGCACGTCAATCCGCACAGGCCCACCCTCGCACGCTCGTCGGCGGTGACGCGCGTGGTGCCGCGCGCGGGCGACGGTGTGCTTTTCAATACGCACGTCCTCCATATGGCCGAGGACAACCGTACCGAGCACGTGCGCAAGTCCCTGATTTATACCTATGCCCATTTCTGGATGAAGGCGCATGCCAGCGCGGCGCCATCCGACCTGGCCCAGTTTGCTGATTCACCCAGTCGCCAGCAGTTGTTCGGTGTCGATCTTCCTGGCGTCAGCCACTTTTCCCGGCGCCTCGACCGGCTCGACAGTGCATCGGTGAAGACGCGCCTGCAGGACCTTGGCGAACGGATCGCCCACCGGGTCCTGCCGCTCAAGCGCATGCCGCCGCGTGCCTGACATTGCCGGGGCGCCAGCCGTTCTGCTCAGCTTGTTGATTCTTTCTTGGATTCGCCCTGGCAGGATTGACTGCGGCGCACGCGGATGCGGATACTGGCGCCATTACCCACCGCGTCCTGGCCAATGAATATTCTGCTGCGCTTCCTTGTCTATGCCTGCCTGTTCGCCAACGCGCACGCAATCGCGCAAACGGAAGCGGCCAGTCCGCTTGCGCACGCTGCCGCTCTGAAGCCGGTGGCAGCTGCGCCTGACCAGCCGATGCCCAAGGGCCGCATCGCCGCCAAGCCGCTGTTCCGCGATCCCGTTTTCGACGGCGCCGCCGACCCGGTCGTGATTCGCAATGCGGCGCGCGGCACCTGGTGGATGTTCTACACCAACCGCCGCGCCAACGCGAGCGGCCTGCCCGGCGTCTCGTGGGTGCACGGCACCAGGATCGGCATCGCCGAATCGCGCGACGAAGGCGCCAGCTGGCGCTACGTCGGCACCGCCGACATCGAACTGCCGGCGGCGCTCGGCGGATCCGATGCGACGCACTGGGCGCCGGACGTGGTGCGCGCCGACGACGGCACCTACCACATGTTCCTGACCGTGGTGCCGGGCGTGTTCACCGACTGGAAGCATCCGCGCCACATCGTGCAGCTCACCAGCACCGACCTGCGCACCTGGCGCAACGCGCGCGCCATTCCCTTGGCCTCGGACCGCGTCATCGATGCCGCCGTCACCCGCCTGCCGGGCGGCGGCTGGCGCATGTGGTACAACAACGAGCGCGACGGCAAGTCGATCTACTACGCCGACAGCCCGGACCTGGTGAGCTGGAGCGGGCGCGGGAAGGTGGTCGCCGACCAGGCCGGCGAAGGGCCGAAGGTGTTCCAGTGGCGCGGCGCCTGGTGGATGATCACCGACGTGTGGCGCGGCCTGGCGGTGTATCGCTCGCAGGACGCCGTGAACTGGACCCGCCAGCCGGACAACCTGCTGCAGCAGCCGGGCCAGGGCCTCGACGATGGCGTCATCGGCGGGCATGCCGACGTCGTGGTCAGAGGCGAGCGCGCCTGGCTGTTCTACTTCACCCATCCGGGGCGCGGCCAGGTGCAGGGCGGCGCCGGCACCGGCACGGATGGCCCGGAGCAGCGCCGCAGTTCGCTGCAGGTGACGGAACTGATCCAGTCCGGCGACCGGCTGCGCGTGGAGCGCGATGCGCCGACGCGCATTGCGCTGGGCGGCGGCTGAACGCCTCGGAGAAGCGCGCCTTATCCGCTCATGCCGGTGTTGCAGGAGCCGGGGACAAGGCCCGGTCGGCGCGCTCGCATTGACGCATGAGCCAGAATGACATGCATAGGGCGAGGAGGTTCACGCCGATGGCGAAGCGTGCGCCGGGTTGCCCCAGGTTGAGGCTGAATTGCGCGCCGAATCCGGAACCGAAAAAGCCGAGCTGGAAGGGCGACAGCTTGGCAAAGACCTGAAGCTGCCCGCCGCAGAACACCGCGTAGCCGAAAACCGGCGTTTGCAGCAGAGGCACCTGAGCCAGCCAGAAAAGAGCATTCCGGTACAGGGCCTGCCGGCCACCTTCGAGCATCTGCACGCCACACCATATACCCCATAGGAAAAAAGCCTGGGCCAGCGTGAAGGGGAGGATCGTCGTTGTGGTCGGCACCTGAGCTTGCAGGACTGCGCTCATGCTGGAAGCGAAGCCGACCGCCCCGCCACCAAGGGCCAGGATGCCGAGTCCACGACGCTGCCAGTTATTCAGAGATCCGATCGTTTGCATGTGCGTTTTCTTCATTCGAAAACGCGCGAGCGTACCAGACGAGCGCCGCGCAAAATGCGCGAATTTTCACCGAAAAACAAAGGGCCGCATGCTGCGGCCCTTGTCGCTGGAAGGGAAGGAGCGCTCAGCCGATCACGTAGCGCCTGGACGGTCCGCTTCCCACCGCCTGGCCGCTGGCGCCATACACGCCGCCCGCCTCAAGCCCGGCCGGCATGCGCAGGGCATTGAGCACGCCCTGGTTGTGCGCCAGCTGCTTGTTGATCAGCATGCCGTTGACGCGGTTGAGTTCCTTGGCTTCGCGTGCCAGCGCCAGCAGCGCTTCCCATTGGGTGCGGGCCTCGTCATTGCCGCCCACGGCCAGCCAGGGTTCCATGCCGGCTTCCGATTCTTCGCAGCCGGCCGCCAGCAACGCGGCGTGGCGCTGGGCCGACAAATCGGCGAGCGCCTGCAGCAGTGCGTTCTTGCGGGGAGTGGTGTGCGCCAGCCCATCGGCGTCAGCTGCGACGAGCAGCTGCTGTTCCTGTTTCATCAGCTCGATCAGGGAGCCGAGGTGTTGCTGTTCTTGAAGGACGGTCGAGATGGGGCTGGTGAGCATGAAGGATTATCGCTTGCGTGAATGGAGCAAGTCGCGCACGGTGTCGAGCAGGCCGTCGGCGACTTTCTCGGAGTTGACCTGGAACTGGCCATCGGCGATGGCCATCTTGATGCGCTCGACTTTCTTGGTGTCGAACACCCCGTTGTTGCCGCCCACGGCATTGGCCATGGCCTGGCCCTGCGAGGACAGGCGCACGCTGTCGGTCGCGACCTGGGTCGTCGCTGCCGTCGTGGCGGCCTTGTCGGCGCGTGCGTTCGCCGCGCCATTGGTGTTGGTTGGCTGAAGGCCTGGGTTGCTTTTGAGGGTATCGTTGATTTTCACAGCATCATCCTTCTCTGTTCGGAGCGGAAACTCCGGGATCTGCACCGTGTAACGGCAAGGATTTCACAAACTTTAGGCCACGTCGAAAAACCTGCTGCGCGTTGCACTGGCGGTCTGCGATGCTCGCTGTACTACTCGTACAGCTGCGCTTCTCAACCACCATTGCTGCCGCTCGCGACGGTTTTTCGAGGTGTCCATGGTGCAGAAAAGGGCGCTCGATGAAAATATGCGGCGTGGTGTCAGATCGCCACTTCGATGATCCCGCCCGCGCGTGCGGTGCCGCTCACGACTTGGCCCGACTGGGTCCGCGCCTGCGCCACCTGGCCTTCGCCAGCATTGCTGATCGCCTTCGCTTCGCTTGATACCGAGAAATTCGTTCCCTTCGACACCAGGCGTACCGCCTGGCCCTGCTGGACCACCGGGCGCGATTTCAAGGTATCGAGGCGCAGCGGCGTGCCGGACGGCAGGGAGGCGGTCGGCGTGCGGCCGATGGCCTGGGCCATGTCGGTGATGATGCCGTTCGGCATGGCGGCGATGTCGCCCTTCATCATGACCAGCTGGCTGGCGTCGACCGGCTGGCCCTGTGCCAGGGGCACGGCGGCGGCGACGTAGTCGGCCATCACCTGCACGGTGGCCTGAATATACACCGTCCAGGGCGAGGGGGCGGTGCAGCGTACCCCGACCGTTGTTTTTCCCCACGCGCGCGCGCCCGGCTGCTGGAAGGCTTCCGGCGCCGGGCAGCTTGCCAGGCTGGTGCGCGGGTCGACTTGCCCGACCTTGATCGTCACCTGGCCCGGCAGGCCGGCGCTCTGGCTCTGCAAGTATTGTTCCACGACCGTGCGCAGGGCCGGAAGGTTCTGGCGGCCTTGCGCGCTCGCGAGCGGGGCGAGCAGGACGAGCAGGGCGGCGGCGATGGTGCGTTTCATGGGCGGATCCGGCAGATGCAGGTGGGAGATGCTGCCATTCTAGGTAGTCGCCTCCGGGTGCGAAACTTTGAATAGCCGGGGTTTGCCCATCTTTATCGATCGATTGGGAAGTGTTGCCTCTACGTATCATCGGTGCTGTCCCAACAAGTCTCTCGTGGAGGCGGCATGATCGGCAAGATCGACCAGTACCTGAGTTTCAATGAAACGGCCCTGTCCCTGCGCGCCCAGCGCCAGGAATTGCTGGCGTCGAACATCGCCAACGCCGACACCCCGAACTACAAGGCGCGCGACATCGATTTTTCCAGCGCCCTGCAAAATGCCCTGGCCTCGAAAGGCGCCGGCGGGCCGCTGGCCACCACCGCCCAGAAGCACTTGGCGCGCGGCGCCGCCACCGGCGACGTGCTGGCCAACGGCACCCCGGTGCTGTACCGCGGCGAAGTGCAGGGCAGCGTGGACGGCAATACCGTGGACATGGACGTGGAACGCAACCAGTTCGCCGACAATGCGCTGCGCTACGAGGCGGGCATCACGATGATCAACCACCAGATCAAGGGCCTGCTGGCGGCCATCCAGGGACAGTAAGGATTAATTAACCATGTCGCTCTTCAATATCTTCAACGTCTCCGGTTCGGCCATGAGCGCCCAGGCGCAGCGCCTGAACACCGTGGCCTCCAACCTGGCCAATGCCGACAGCGCCACCAGCCCCACGGGCGAAGCCTACCGCGCCAAGGCGGTCGTGTTCGAGGCCGTGCCCCAGCAGTCCGGCGCCACCGGCGTGCGCGTGCGCGAAGTGGTCGAGGACCCGTCGCCGCTCAAGCAGGTCTACGATCCCAAGCACCCGCTGGCCGACGAGAAGGGCTATGTGGCGATGCCCAACGTAAACGTGGTGGACGAGATGGTTAACATGCTGTCGGCCTCGCGCTCCTACCAGACCAACGTCGAGACCATGAACGCGGCCAAGACCATGTTGCTCAAAACCCTAACCCTCGGCCAATAACAACAGCTAAGCCATGACCACCATTCACACCGCCAAGCCGGGCGCCAACGTGACCGACCTGATGTCGACCATGAACGGCAAGAAGGCCGAAGTCGACAGCGTCCAGGCCGACACCGACAAGTTTATGACCCTCCTGGTCACCCAGCTGAAGAACCAGGACCCGCTGAACCCGCTCGACAATGCCCAGGTCACCAGCCAGCTGGCGCAACTGTCGACCGTCACCGGCGTCAATAAGCTCAACGCCACCCTGGAATCCTTGAAGAGCAGCTACCAGTCTTCCGAAGCGATGCAGGCGACCAACCTGATCGGCCACGGCGTGCTGGTCGAGGGCTACAAGCTGGGCCTCCAGGACGGCAAGGCCATCCTCGGCGTCGAACTCGACAGCCCGGCGGACAAGGTGCAGGTGGTCATCACCAGCAACACCACCGGCAAGGAAGTCGCCACCATCGAACTGGGCGCCCAGGAAGCAGGCGTGCTGCCGATTGCCTGGGACGGCGTGCCCGACCCCGACAAGCTGGACGAGGACGGCAAGCCGATCGTGCTGCCGAACGGCACCTATACCTACAAGGTGGTCGCGAGCCGCGGCGGCGAAGAGCTGAAGGATGCGCGCACCCTGTCCTTCGACAGCGTCGCCAGCGTCACCACCGGCGGCAAGGACGGCATCAAGCTGAACCTGCCGGTCAAGGGCGCCGTCACGATGGCGGACATCAAACAAGTACTGTAAGCCGAGCCGCTTACTTCACCTCTTTCAGGAGTAAAACATGTCTTTCCAACAAGGTCTGAGCGGCTTGAACGGCGCGGCAAAAGCCCTCGACGTCATCGGTAACAACATCGCCAACGCCAGTACGGTGGGTTTCAAGGGCGCCACGACCCAGTTCGCCGACGTGTATGCCAACTCGCTCAGCGGGGCGGGGGGCGTGACGGCCGGTATCGGCGTCAAAGTCGCCGGGATTGCCCAGCAGTTTTCGCAAGGTAACGTCGAATCGTCGAACAATCCGCTCGACATTGCCATCAACGGCGGCGGCTTTTTCCGGACCGAGACCGCGGGCATGGTGCAGTATTCCCGCAACGGCCAATTCTCGCTCGACAAGAACGGCTACATGGTCAATGCCCAGGGTGCCAAGCTGACTGGCTATGGTTTGAATGTCACCGGCCAGCTGGCGTCGGGGGCGCCGGTGCCGCTGCGGATCGATACCTCCGACCTGGAACCGGTCGCGACCGACTCGATCGGGATGCAGCTGAACCTGGATTCGCGCAGCATGCCGCCGGCCACCAGCGCCTTCGATGTGAACGATCCGACAAGCTACAACAAGCAGACCCCGATCAGCGTGTACGACACGCTCGGCAATGCGCACGTGCTGTCGACCTATTACGTGAAAGGCAATGCCGGCACCTGGAACGTGTATGCGGCCAAGGATGGCGTCGAGATCACGGCGCTCAAAGCCGCCGCGGCTGCGCAGGGCGACGCCGGGGTGGAGGCGGCGCGCGCGGCATGGGAGGCGGCTGCCAAGTCGGTTCCACCGGCGGCGCCCGCGGCCGTCACCGCAGCGCTGGAAGCCTATGCCCAGGCGGCCTCGGCAGTGGTCGGCGCCGCGGCCGGCAGCAACCAGGCCGCCATTACGGCAGCCGCCGTCGATGCGGCCCGGACACGCGGGGCCACGCCGGATGAGGTCGATGCTGCCATGATCAAGGAGATCAAGGTCACCCCGGTGGCGATCGGCACGCTCAACTTCGACACCAGCGGCGGCTTGAGCAAGGCTGATCCGACTCAAAACGGCAAGTTCACGTTCGACATGCCGGTCTTCCCGGCCACCGGGGCCAAGTCCATGCTGGGCCTTGAGATCGACTACAAGGGCACGACCCAGTACGGCAGCGTCACCAGCGAGAAAAAACTGGTCCAGAACGGCTATTCGCCGGGCAACTTGCAGCGCTTCAGCGCCGGCGCCGACGGCACCATCCTGGGCCAGTACAGCAATGGCCAGACCCGGCCGCTGGGCCAGGTCGTCCTGGCCAACTTCACCAATCCCAACGGACTGGAGTCGCTCGGCAACAATGCCTGGGCCGAGTCGGCCAATTCAGGCGTCCCCCTGATCGGCACCCCCGGTTCGGGCAGCCTGGGCGTGCTGCAGTCGTCGGCGGTGGAGAGCTCGAACGTCGACCTGACTGCCGAACTGGTCAACATGATTACGGCGCAGCGCGTGTACCAGGCGAATGCGCAGACCATCAAGACCCAGGATTCGGTGCTGCAGACGCTGGTGAACCTGCGTTAATCGAGATTGCAAGTGTGATCTGAACGCGTGGGCAGGACCAAGGTTTTCGTAGGGTGGGCGGCTTTGCCGCCCACGCGGTCAACCAGCTCCAGCACAGCCGTACAAGAGGGAAATCAATATGGACCGCCTGATCTACACTGCCGCCAGCGGCGCCAAGCACATCCTGGAAAAGCAGGCCACGACCTCGAACAACCTGGCCAATGTGAACACCACGGGCTTCCGCGCCCAGCTCGATGTGTTCCGCGCCGTGCCGGTGCGGGGCGAAGGCCTGCCGACCCGCGCCTTCGTGGTCAACTCGACGCCCGCCGCCGACTTTTCCGCGGGCGCGCTGCAAATCACGGGGCGCGAGCTTGACGTCGCGGTACAGGGTGCCGGCTGGCTCGCGGTCGGCATGCCCGACGGCAGCGAGGCCTACACCCGTAACGGTTCGCTCCAGATGAGCCCGAACGGCATCCTGACCACCGCCGGCGGCATCCCCGTCGCGGGCGATGCCGGCCCGATCACGATTCCACCGGACGCCGCGGTGACGGTCGGCGGCGACGGCACCATCTCCACCATGTCGTTGGTGGACAATCCCCCCGTCCCGATCATCCTGGGCCGCCTCAAGCTGGTCAATCCGCCGGAGGCGAACATGGTGCGCGGCGACGACGGACTGTTTCGCCTGAAGGATGGCAGCGCGGCCGCAGCCGACCCGGCGGTGCGCGTGAGCGGCGGCGCGCTCGAAGGCAGCAACGTCAGCGCCATCGACTCGATGGTCGACATGATCAGCCTGGCACGCTCCTTCGACACTCAGATGAGCCTGCTGAAGAACGCCGAGAATAACGCCGCGAAAGCCACCCAGATCCTCGCTTTGAATGGATAGTTGCTGCAGCATAATTCTCCTGTACATGGCGGACTTTGCCTGCCGCCCATAGGAGAAACCCATGATCCGCTCGCTGTTCATCGCCAAGACCGGCCTGGAAGCGCAACAAACCAAGCTCGACGTCATTACCAACAATCTCGCGAACGTCAGCACCACCGGCTTCAAGCGTTCGCGCGCCGTGTTCGAAGACCTGCTGTACCAGAACGTGCGCCAGCCGGGCGCCCAGTCTTCGCAGCAGAGCAACCTGCCTTCGGGCATGCAGATCGGGACGGGCGTGCGCGCCGTGGCGACCGAACGCATGTTTACCCAGGGCAATCCCCAGCTGACCGGCAATTCCAAGGACGTCATGGTCAATGGCTCCGGTTTCTTTCCGGTCCTGCTGCCGGACGGCACCCAGGCCTATACCCGCGACGGCTCCTTCCAGAGCGATGCCAACGGCCGCCTGGTGACTTCCAGCGGCTACGCCATCGAGCCTGCGATCACGATCCCGGCCAACGCGGAGGCGATTACCGTCGGCCGCGACGGCACGGTGTCGGTCAAGCTGCCGGGCGTCGCCGCCCCGACCCAGGTCGGCTCGCTGCAGCTGGCCACCTTCGTCAATCCGGCCGGACTGGAATCGCGCGGCGAGAACCTGTACGTCGAGACCGGCGCCTCGGGCAATCCGAACCTGAACGTGCCGGGCACCAACGGCGCCGGCGTCCTGATGCAGGGCTATGTCGAATCCTCGAACGTGAACGTGGTCGAGGAAATGGTCAACATGATCCAGACCCAGCGTGCCTACGAAATTAATAGCAAGGCCATCACCACCTCCGACCAGATGCTGCAGAAGCTGGCCCAGTTATAAAATGAAACGACTCATTGTCCTTGTCGTCGCCACTGCGGCCGCCCTGACCATCGCCGGCTGCTCGAGCACGCCAAGCACCATCGTCCAGGGGGCGACCACGAGCCGTCCGATGCTGGTGCAGGCCGCCCCAGGCAACGACGGCGCCATCTACAATGCCAACAGCTACCGCCCGATGTTCGAAGACCGCCGCGCGCGCCACATTGGCGACCTGCTGACGGTGAACATCAGCGAACGCACCTCGGCCGGCAAGTCGGGCGCCAGCACCGGCAGCAAGTCGGGCAGCGCCAGCTTCTCGGTGCCCGGCCCATTGCAGGCCCGCATCGGTGCGAACGTTGGACTCGAAGGCGCCAACAAGTTCGCCGACGCCGATACCCAGAGCGCCTCGAACAACTTTACCGGCACCATCGGCGTGACCGTCACCGAAGTGCTCGCCAACGGCAACCTGGTCGTGGCCGGCGAAAAGCAGGTAGCCATGAACAAGGGCGTCGAATTCATCCGCTTTTCGGGCATGGTGGCGCCGGATACCATCCAGGCGGGCAATATCGTCTCGTCCACCGTGATCGCCGACGCACGCGTCGAATACCGTACCAACAGTCGCATCGACCGCGCCGAAGTGAGCAATATGTTCTCGCGCTTCTTCCAGTCGATGCTGCCGTTCTGAGAATCGCCGTCATGAAATCCGCTTCCATCTTCCTGATTTGCGCTGCCTTGCTTGGCACGGCGCCCTTGGCCCGGGGCGAGCGCATCAAGGACCTCGCCAGCATCGCCGGCGTGCGCCAGAACCAGCTGTCCGGCTACGGCATCGTCGTGGGTCTGGACGGCACTGGCGACCAGACCAGCCAAACCCCGTTCACCGTGCAGTCGATTGGGGCGATGCTGCAGCAGAAGGGCGTCACCCTGCCGCCGGGCACCCAGCTGCAGCTGAAGAACGTCGCCGCCGTGATGGTCACGACCTCGCTACCAGCTTTTGCACAGCCGGGCCAGACCATCGACATCACGGTGTCGTCGATCGGCAATGCGAAAAGCCTGCGCGGCGGCACCTTGCTCATGACGCCCTTGCATGGCGCTGACGGCCAGGTGTATGCCATGGCCCAGGGCAATGTGCTGGTTGGCGGCGTCGGCGCCCAGGCCGGCGGCGCCCAAGTCCAGGTCAATCATCTGTCGGTGGGCAAGATCTCGGACGGTGCCACCGTCGAGCGCGCCGTCGCCTCGAACCTGGGTGCCGACAACCAGATCCGCCTGGAGCTGAAGCAGACCGATTTCTCGACCGCCGCGCGCATGGTGGAGGCCATCAACGACCAGTTCGGCGCCGGTGTCGCGACCGCCCTGGACGGCCGCGTGGTGCGCGTGCGCACCCCCTCCTCGAGCGACCAGCGGGTGGCCTTCATCGGCCAGCTGGAAAGCATCGATGTGGCGCGCGCCAGGGATACGGCCAAAGTGATCATGAATGCCCGTACCGGATCGGTGGTGATGAACCAGGCCGTGATACTGGAGAATTGCGCGATCTCGCACGGCAACCTGACCGTGACGGTCGGCGCGGATACCAGCGTCAGCCAGCCAGCCCCGGGCTCGCTGGGCGGCACCGCCGTGACCCGCAACAATTCGGTCGATGTCAAGAAGGACCCCGGCCGCGTGCTGATGGTCAAGGGCGGCGCCTCGCTGGCCGAGGTGGTCAAGGCCATGAATTCGATCGGCGCCACTCCGCAAGACTTGCTGGCCATCCTGCAGGCACTCAAGGCTGCCGGCTCGCTGCGCGCCGAACTCGAGATCATCTGAGCGGCCTGACCCATGATCGGTTCTTCTTCCACTGACCTGACCGGCAAGTTCGCCCTTGACACCAAGGGCCTGGGCGAACTCAGGCAATCGGCCAAGGCCGGCACGCCGGCCGCGCTGAACGAGGCGGCAACGCAGTTCGAAGCCATGTTCATCAACATGATGATGAAAAGCATGCGCGACGCGACGCCCCAAGAAGGCATGCTAGACAACCAGCAGAGCAAGATGTTCACCTCGATGCTGGATCAGCAGATGAGCCAGAACCTGGCCAAGCGCGGCATGGGCCTGGCCGATGTCTTGACCCGCCAGCTCAGCGCCAACCAGCTGGGCGCGCAGGCCCTGGCGCTCGGGGCGGACGGGGCGGTCCCGGCGCTGGCGCCGGGCGCAGGCGGCATGCGTCCGGGGATGGATGCGGCGACGATGATCAGGACCGGCGCCGTCCAGCCGGGCGTGCCTGCGCTGCCCCTGACCACCGCCAGCGGCCGGGTGCAGCCGCCGCACGTGCGCGCGTTCCAGGAAAAGCTGCACGTCCATGCGGCCGAGGCCGAGCGCGCCACCGGCGTGCCGGCCAGGTTCATGCTCGGCCAGGCAGCACTGGAAAGCGGCTGGGGCAAGCGCATGATCCGCAACGCGGATGGCAGCAACAGCAACAACCTGTTCGGCATCAAGGCCGGACCGGGCTGGAAAGGCAAGGTGGCAACCGCCGTGACGACCGAATACATCAACGGCCGCCCGCATACCCGGGTCGAAAAGTTCCGCGCTTATGACACGCCGGCCGACTCCTTCAAGGACTATGCCAGGCTGCTGGCCAATAACCCGCGCTACGAAAAGGTGCTGGCCAGTGGTGGCGATGCCTCGGCCTTCGCCCATGGCCTGCAGCGCGCCGGCTATGCGACCGACCCGATGTACGCGGCCAAGCTGACCCGCATTATTCAGCACTCGCTGGCATGAGGACCCGGTGCGGCGGCCACGCGTGGCATCGACGTTCAAGTTTTCCGGAACCATGCCGTAGACAGACCCGTTAGAGAAAGAAATCACCATGTCCCTCCTCAGCATCGGCAAGAGTGGCCTGTTCGCCGCCCAGGCAGGCTTGACGACGACCGGCCACAACATTGCAAACGCCAATGTTGCCGGCTACAGCCGCCAGCTGGTCCAGCAGGCGACCGCGCCAATGCTCGACATGGGCTACGGTTTCATGGGTACCGGTACGCAGATCTCCCAGATCAAGCGCTACAGCGACGAATTCCTGAACAGCCAGGTCCGCACTGCCCAGGCCGGCGCCAGTGCGCTGGATGCCTACCATGCCCAGATCAAGCAGCTCGACAACATGCTGGCCGATCAGAGTGCCGGCCTGTCGCCGGCGCT
Source organism: Massilia varians (assembly GCF_027923905.1). Taxonomy (NCBI): domain Bacteria; kingdom Pseudomonadati; phylum Pseudomonadota; class Betaproteobacteria; order Burkholderiales; family Oxalobacteraceae; genus Massilia; species Massilia varians. The sequence goes on along the minus strand of NZ_AP026966.1, from coordinate 4,559,855 downwards.
GCAAGGGTTCTTCAGCGGCGTGCAGGACGTGGTGTCCGGTCACGCATCGGTGCCCTCGCGCCAGGCCATGCTGTCGGGCGCCCAGGCGCTGGCCACGCGTTTCCAGGCCCTCGACGCACGCTTCAGCGAGATCCGTGAAGGGGTCAACAATACGATCGCGTCGAACGTGACGGCGATTAATGCGTATGCCTCGGAAATTGCTGAACTGAACCGCCAGATCAGCAGTTTTGCCTCTGCCGAGCGCAGTGCCCCCAACGACCTGCTCGACAAGCGCAGCCAGTTGGTGCTCGAGCTCAATACCCACGTCAAAGCGAGCGTCACTCCGGGCGACAACAACAGCCTGACGGTCTCGATCGGCAATGGCCAGCCGCTGGTAGTTGGGCAGCGTACCTTCCAGTTGGCGGCGATCATGTCGCCCTACGACCAGTCGCGCCTGGAAGTCGGCTACGTGCTGGGCGCCAGCGTGAGCCCGCTGGGAGACAATGCCTTGTCCGGCGGCGAACTGGGCGGCATCCTCGAGTTCCGCAACAAGACGCTCGACCCGGCCCAGAGCGCGCTCGGCAAGGTCGCGATCGGCATGGCGGTCGAATTCAACGCGCAACACCGCCTCGGCCTGGACCAGAACGGCGACCGCGGAGGCGATTTTTTCACGGTCGCCAAGGCCTGGACCGGGGCGCACGAGCGCAACGCCAGCACCAGCGACACCAAGGTCGAGGCAATCGTCAGGGAGCCATCGAAGCTGGTGGACAGCGATTACGAGGTCCGCTTCAACGGCACCGGTTACGACGTCACCCGTCTGTCCGACAAGACGCCCATCATCTCGAACTATGTGCCAAACGGTGGGCCGCCGCCCAGCGGCGACGGCATCGAGTTCACGATTACCGGGACGGCCGCGACCGCGGGCGATCGCTACCTGGTGCGCCCCACCATCGCCGGCGCCGCCAATTTCAATGTCGCCATCCAGCACGAGTCGCTGATCGCCGCGGCCGCACCGGTCGCCACCTTTGCCGACGTGAACAATGGCGGCACCGCCAAGATCAGCGCAGGCACGGTGGGTCCGGCATTCCTGTCGGGCCCACCCGTGCTGCCGGTGACGCTGCGCTACGACGGCGTGACGGGGAACCTGAATGGCTTTCCGGCAAACATGCAGGTCGACGTGGTCGACCGCAACGGCAAGGCCAAGCCGTCCTACCTGCCGCCGGTGGCCGGGGTGGCCTTCGTAGAAGGCGACACCTACACGGTTGGCGGCGTCAGCTTCAGCCTGAGCGGCAAACCGGCCAACGGCGACCTGTTCGAGATCAGAGGCAACGGCGGCGGCATCGGCGATGTGCGCAACGCCGGCCTGCTGGGCGACCTGCAGACCAAAAACATTTTCAGCGGCGGCGCCGCCACGTTGCAGGGCTCTTACGCCCAGCTGGTCAGCACGATCGGCAACAAGACGCGTGAAGTGCAGGTCACGGGCCAAGCCAGCAACGCACTGCTGGCCCAGACGCAGACCACGATGCAGGACGTATCGGGCGTCAACCTGGACGAGGAGGCGACCAACCTGATCAAGTACCAGCAGGCTTACCAGGCGGCGGGCAAGATCATGCAGATCGCCGGCACCATCTTCGACACGCTGTTGTCGATCGGCCGATAAACCCAGACGGAATCCATCATGCGCATCAGTACGCTATCACTCTACAGCAACGCGACCAGCCAGCTGAACTCCCTGCAATCCGCGCTGGCGCGTACCCAGGAGCAGCTGGCCACCAACCGTCGCATCGTGTCGCCCTCTGACGACCCGATCGCTTCGGCACGCGCCCTGCAGGTCAAGCAGTCGCTGCAGATGAACGAGCAATATGCCACTAACCGCTCGGCGGCGCACTCGTCTCTGGCGATGACGGAAGGCGCGCTGCACAGCGCCGGCAGCCTGGTACAGGATATCCAGGAGCTGGCGCTGCGCGCCGGCAGCGGCATCCTGCAGGCAAGCGACCGCGAGGCGATCGCCACCGAGCTGGAAGGGCGGCTGGCGGACCTGCTGGGCGTGGCCAACAGCACCGACGGCCAGGGCGCCTACCTGTTCTCGGGTTACCGGACCACCACCCAACCCTATACCGCCACGCCGGATGGCGCGCGCTACGACGGCGACCAGGGACAGCGCCAGCTACAGGTAGCCGATTCGCGCCGCATTCCCCAGTCGGTGCCCGGCAGCGCTGTGTTCGACGGCAACCTGACCGGCAACGGCCGCTTCCAGACCGCCGCCGCGCCAAGCAACACCGGGACTGGCGCGATCTCGACCGGCTCGGTGACCGGTGCGGCCGGCCCCGGCGGCTACAGCTATGCGTTGAGTTTCACGGCCGCCGGTACTTTCGACGTGAGCGACACCTCGGTCACGCCGCCGGAAGTGATCCTGCCCAACCAGACTTACACGGCAGGCAAATCGATTTCGTTTGGCGGCGTCAGCGTCGAGATCCAGGGGGCGCCGGCCCCCGGCGACGTGTTCACGGTGGCGCCGAGCACGAAGGAATCGCTGTTTGCGACCGTGACCAACATGATCACGGCCCTGCGCGCGCCAGCGGACACCGCCCAGGACCGGGCGGCGCTGACGAACAGCCTGAGCACCGCGACGGGCAACCTGGCACACGCGCTCGACAAGATCCTGACCGTGCGTGCGTCCGTCGGTGCTCACATGAAAGAACTCGACTTTCTCGACAGCGCAGGCGACGACCTCGGCATCCAGTACCAGGCGACCTTGTCAGGACTGGAAGATCTCGACGTCGTCAAGGCCATTTCCGAGTTCTCGCGCCAACAAACCACCTTGCAGGCGGCGCAAATGTCGTTCAAGACGATGTCGGGACTGTCGCTCTTCAACTATCTGTAAGAACTTATCGCGGTAGGGATTGCGTCCTTGCAGGGGCCTGGCAAGCGGGTCTGCGTGACATGGCAAGCATGCCATGCTACTCGTCGTTGCATGGTTCGCCATGTGTTCTCCCCGCGTCTTGCCCTCGCTTGCCATGCAGCGCTATCGACTTGCTCCGGTGCTGGATACCTTCCCGGCATCCCGAGGGGGACACAGATCGAGCATTGCGCAGTGTTATTGCTCAGGCCGTGTCAGATTCCACTCGCCTATTACAGTGCCTGCAGTATTTCCATCTTCCTTTTGCGTGACTTGGCATGCGCCTCGTTCTGTGTTTGAGCGCGAGAATATTTCTCCTCCAAAGGGGGCGCAGCTTGGGATGTCTTCCCGCGTCATGCGGCGTGCATATCTTTATGAAGAAAATATGAGATATGCGTAATGAAATTTCAGTTTAAATAAGAAAGCGTGGTAATTACGCGACAAATATTATTGAGTTAAAAGAGAACATCAAAAAATTACTCTCTTTGCTTTGCAATAGGGTAATGTTGTGTAAGAGTATTTTCCCGCATCTCATAACTAGTAGAAAACATGCTACTAGGGAGATACGAGTCATAGAAAAATTTATTGTCCAGGAGTCGTTGTGAAGCACAAGAGTACTTTTAACAAGAGCGCGATTGCTGTCGCTCTGAGCATGGCCTTCCCGGCATTCGTCGGCGCACAGGAAGCACCGGCAATTGCGCCGCAAAAGATGCAACGCGTCGAAGTGACCGGTTCGAGCATCAAGCGCACCGAAGCGGAAGCCGCCGCCGCCATCCACGTCCTGAACCGCGACGACATCGAGAAGACCGGCGAAACGACGGCCCTGGGCATCCTGACCTCCACCGCTTCTGTCTACGCCGGCAGCAACTCGGCAACCGCCAGTTCGGGCAGCTTCGCAACCGGTTCCTCGTCCGCCTCCTCGCGCGGCCTGAGCAAGGTTGCGACCCTGGTGCTGGTCAACGGCCGCCGCATCGCGCCTTACGGCCTGTTCGACAACGCCCAGGAAAGCTTCACCAACCTGGACGCCATCCCGGCCGACGCAATCGAGCGCGTCGAAGTCTTCAAGGACGGCGCATCGGCAATCTACGGCTCCGACGCGATCGCATCGGTCATCAACTTCGTCCTGCGCAAGGACTTCACTGGCTTCCGTATCCGCGGCGGCTACCGTGAATCCGAGCACCTGAAGGAAAACCGTAACCGCAACCTGTCGTTCATCGCAGGCTGGGGCGACATCGACACCAACGGTTTCAACACCTATGTCACCGCGGAAGTCTACAAGCGCGACGGCTACAGCACCGGCGACCTGCGCCCGTTCTACCCGGACTGGCACCGCCTGACCCCGGGCCGCTCGACCTGGGACGCGAAGAGCGCCTTCTCGCCGACCGGTAACTACTACACCAGCGCAAGCAACTACGTGGCGGCTCCGGGCTGCCCGGCCGGCGACATCGACCCGACCGACAAGCTGTGCAAGATGGACATCCTGCCGTACAGCGGCCAGAGCACCGACAACAAGCGTTACGCCCTCACCAGTGTGACGAGCTTCCGCATCGGCCAGGACATCGACGCCAGCTTCGAGATCATGCACGCCGGCGCCGAGAACGACTACATCGTCACGCCGTTCAACATGAGCAACGGCAGCACCACCACCTCGTCCTCGATCTGGTACAACGTGATGGAAGGCAAGATGGTGGGCCCGTTCTCGTACCCGAAACTGCCGGTCGGCCATCCGAAGAACCCGTACAGCTACCCGGTTGAATACCGTGCCCGCCTGATGGACACCGGCGAGGGCTTCAACTTCAATACCACCGACAGCGAGCAGTCGCGTGTGATGCTGACCCTGAACGGCAGCTACGCCGGCTGGGACTGGAAATCGGCCGCAGGCTGGATGAAGTCGACCGCCAACAAGGCGACCCGCGCCGTCAGCGCCAAGGGTTACGTCGACGCGATCGTCAACAACAAGTACAAGTTCGGCCAGCAGAACGATCCGGCCCTGCTGAACGCGATGTTCCCGGTCCGTACCACCGACGGAGAAGCAACCATCAAGTTCTTCGACGCCACCGTCACTCGCGAAGTCATGCAGCTGCCGGCAGGCCCGCTGAGCGTTGCAATCGGTACCGACATCCGTAACACCGCCCACCGCATGGCGAGCTCGGACAACGTGCTGCGCGGCGAGTTGGTCGGTATCTTCGGCCTGCAGGTCGACGACAAGGTCAACCAGTACGCGCTGTTCACCGAAGCCCGCGTGCCGCTGACCAAGAAGCTGGTGCTGGACGCCGCAGCCCGCCTCGACAAGTCCGACAACCAGGACGCACACGTGTCGCCGAAGCTGGGCCTGAAGTACACCGTCACCGACAGCCTGCTGCTGCGCGCCACCGCGTCGGGCGGCTTCCGCGCTCCGAACGTGGTCGAATCGGGTAACGGCCTGGGCCGCTCCTCGGTGGCCACCAGCGTCAACGATCCGAAGCGCTGCCCGATCGCCAACCAGCTGAACGCACTGGTGCAGAACGCACCGAACGCCACCAGCGCCGACAAGACCCAAGCCAACAGCTTCCGCAACTCGGAATGCTCGGGCGGCCTGCCGAGCTTCGTGTCGTCGAACCCGGACCTGAAGCCGGAAACCTCGCGCTCGCTGACCGCTGGCGTGGTGTTCGAGCCGATCAAGAACTGGAGCGCTGGCCTGGACTACTACTTCATCGAGCGCCGTAACGAAATCGGCAGCCGCTCGGTGGTCGACATCCTGCGCGGCGAAGACGCCCTGCCGGCTGGCCAGCTGGTCCGTATCGACAGCAGCGCCAACGACAACCAGTTCCTCGCACTGGTGAAGAAGTATGCGCCGAACACGACCCTGGCCTACCCGGTCGGTCAGCTGGGCATGATCTACAACCCGTACGTCAATAGCGGCCGCACCCGTGTGCAGGGCTTCGATTTCGACGGCAAGGGCCGTTTCAGCGTGCTGGGCCAGACCGTGCGCCTGGGCCTCGAAGGCAGCTACGTCTGGAAATTCCAGACCTTCAGCGTCACCGACAACGCCTACGGTCCGAACGAAACCGGCACCTACGACTACGGCTCGCGCCTGACCGTCGTGGCCAAGGCCTACATGAAGCAGGGTGACTTCGACCACGCCGTCACCGCCAACTTCGCCAGCAGCTACAGCACCAACAGCATCGCGCAACCGACCTACTGCAAGACCCAGAATGTCGCCGCGCAATACATGGACACCTGCGGCCGCGTCGGCAGCAACACCACCTGGAACTACGCGCTGGCTTACACGGGCATCCCGCACGTCAAGCTGAACGCCTACGTCGACAACGTCTTTGGTCGCGAAGCACCGATCAACTGGCGCGGTGGCTGGGGCCCGCAGTTCCGCCGCTTCGGCTTCGCTGCCAGCTACACCTACTAATCGTCTGAAGGTTTAGATGATTGCAAAAGACCAGGCTTCGGCCTGGTCTTTTTTTAGGCGCTGTCACCGTTGGCTATGGATGTGTCCGATCGCGATGCGCAGCAATTGCTCCACCGTCGTGACCCGTCCACCATCGAGCGCCCGGCGCCATCCGAGGTAGTTCGGCAGGTAGCGCGACGCCACGCCGCGGAAGCGGCTCAACCATTGGCGGAAGCGCTGGTGGTAGGCATTGACATTTTGAACATGGACGGCGCCGGCAAGGCCGCGGCGTACCCGCACCCCAGCACGCAGGTTCACTGCCTCGTGCGCAATGCCATGCTTGCGGGCGAAGCTGCGATAGGCGGCGTGCGCATCGCTGACCAACAGCACCTGCCGGTCGAGCCGGGGCAACAGGTGGCGCTCCAACTGCGCCACTGTCAGCGCGCCACGGCCAACCACCGCATCGACGGTCTGGCCACTGCGGTCGCGCGCGACCAAAATACAGTCCAGTTCGCGAGAGATGCCGCGCTTGCCTGCGCGGCCACCGCGCCGGCGTGCCGGCCGGTCCAGCTTGCGCGCGCCTTTTTGCGATTCGAGCATGAACATTTCGTCCGCCTCGGCGATGCCACCCAGGCGCTGCGGCTGGTCCTGCCTGGGACCCTGCAGGAAGCGGTGACGCCAGCGAAAAGCGGTGTTGCGGTGCACGCCGGCCTCGCTGGCGGCGGCGCGTACCGACTTCGAGTCGAGCACGCTTGCCAGGTAATCCAGCCACTTGTCTCGCAGCCGCAACCGCGCCAGCGGTGTACCGCTCAGGTCGTTATAGGTGCGGCCGCAGGCGCGGCAGCGGTAGCGCTGCAATCCGTTGGCTTGTCCGTGCCGGTAGTAGCGTTCGCAGCTGCAGCTGGGGCAACGTCTCCGTGTGGCACCGATCTGGCCGATGAGGGCGATCACCTGGTCCAGCCCGGCGTCGGGATGCAGAGCGGCCAGCGTTTGCAGGCGCTGGGGCAGGTTCAACGCAGGTAGTCTGGCAAACCACTTCTTGAAATGCGGTGCGCGCATGGTCGATTCCGTCTGTGGCAACAGCCGTTCGACCGTCTAGACAGCTCGGCAGTTCCGCGCTCATCCATAGTCAAGGATGACAGCGCCTTTTTTTTATGTGGTGCTAGTTGTGGATGTACTTGCTGAACACGTCGCTGAAATCGCGCTTGGTGTGGGTCTCGAACATGGCGGTGTTCAGGGCCGCCAGCAGCTCGCCGTACACGCCGACCAGGCCGCTTTCGCCAGGGGCGACGTTCAGCTTGTGCACCGAGGCCGTGGCATCGAGCGCGCGCAGGGCATTGTCGCGGCAGACCGCGTCGCGGTGCTGCTGCTTGCCGATGGTGATCAAGGCCTTGTAGATGTCCTTGAGCTGTTCGATGTGGGTCTTCTTGACGTCGATCGAGAAGGCCGTGCCGTCCAGGCTGAACTTGAGTTCGATGTCCATGTCCAGCGTACCGGCGGTCTCGATGCTCACGCCCGAGATCAGGTGCGAGGCATAGTCGTAGCGCTTGATCGCGCGCTTCGACGACACCGCCGAATCGCCGTCGACGTGGATCAGCGCCAGGTTGGTGAAGCAGTACTCGTCCTTCTTGCTCTTGATGAGGAAGAAGATCTGTTCGCCATCTTCGCTGAACAGGTAATCGTCCGCGTCGACCTTGCTGTAGTCGGCCGGCCCGACGATGACGCCGATATCGCTGATGCCCAATGCTTCCGCTGCCAGTTTCTTGAACATGATCACCCTCCCGTTATGAAAGTGATTACCTTAGCACTATTTAGTTAAGGTAAATACTTTTCAAGGCGCGTCGTGGCCGGCGGCGCGCAGCGCCTTCAGCTCCCGGTTCAGCCATTCGCGGCTGGGCACGGCCGCGCCGCTGCCGCACTTGACGCGGTAGGGCTTGCCCGAAAAGCTGCTTTTCGTGGCCGCGACCTCGATGAACTGCTCGGCGCTGGCGAGCGTCTCGCGGCGCTTTTCGATGTAGTCGAGCTTGCGCAGCAGGTGCCGCCGGGCTTCCGGGCCGGAGTGCCAGCTGCCGTTGCGCTCGAACTGGCAGTGCGAGGCGCTCATCTTCGCCATCAGGGCGTCGATCTCGGCGCGCACGGCGGGCGGCGTGGGCGCGGCGGCCGCACCCAGGGAGAGGGCCGCCAGGAGGCTGGCCGCGATCAGGCGGTAGGTCGTCTTCATGCCGCTACCCTAACCGAAAAACCGCTTGCGCAGGCGCGCATCAAGCACCGGGCACAGCCGGCGCCGGGCCGGGCGCCGCCGGCGCTGGCGGCGGCGCGGCAGTGCGCGCCGCGCCGGCGCGTGGCACCGCGCGCCCTTTCTCGATCCCCTCGTTAAACAGGTTCACAATCGGCATGCCGAGGTAGGGCATGGCCAGGCTCAGGGTCAGGAAACCGACGCCCAGGGTCACCGGGAAGCCGATACCGAAGATGTTCAGCTGCGGCGCGGCGCGCGTCAGGATGCCCAGCGCCACGTTGGTGACCAGGAGGGCGGCCACGATCGGCAGCGACAGCTGCAGCCCGGTCGAGAAGATCTTGCCGCCCCAGCGCGCCAGTTCCAGCGGCGCGTTGCCAGAGAAGGGCGTGGCGGAGATCGGCAGCGCATGGAAGCTTTCGGCCAGCGCCGCCAGCAGCACCAGGTGGGCGTTCACGGCCAGGAAGGCCATGGTCGCCACCAGCGCCAGGAACTGCGCCACCGCCGCCGAGCGGCCGCTGGTGGACGGGTCGAAGAACACCGCGAAGCCCAGGCCCATGCTCATGCTGGCCACTTCGCCGGCGTATTCGATGGCCGCGAACACGATGCGCATGGCGAAGCCCATCGCCACGCCGATCAGCAGTTCCTTCACCAGGATCAGGATGCCGGCCCAAGAGCCCGGGTCGACCGCGGGAATCTCGGGGACGGTGGGGGCGATGACGCTGGCCAGCAGCACGCCGAGGGCGACCTTGATCGACATCGGCACCCCGGCATTGCCGAACAAGGGCGCGCTAGCGACCAGGCCGAGGATGCGCGTGAGCGGCCAGATCAGCCCCGCGATCCAGGCATTCATCTCGCCCGTGGTCAGGCTCAGCACGCGTGCGGCCTCGCGCTCAGCCGATCAGGCCGGGGATGCCGGTGAAGACCCCGCGCATGTAGTCGAGCATGACCGACAGCATCCACGGTCCGGCCAGCACCAGGGCGATGAACACGCCCACCAGCTTCGGGATGAAGGACAGGGTCGCTTCGTTGATCTGGGTGGCGGCCTGGAAGATCGAGATGATCAGGCCGATGATCAGCGCCACCAGCAGCATCGGGGCGGCGACCATCAGCGTGATCTCCATCGCGTTGCGGCCCATGGTCATGACGGATTCGGGAGTCATGCTGTGTTCCTAATAAAAACTCTGGGTCAGGGAACCCAGCAGCAGCTGCCAGCCGTCCACCAGCACGAACAGCATCAGCTTGAACGGCAGCGAGATCACGGCAGGCGACATCATCATCATGCCCATCGCCATCAGCACCGAGGCCACCACCATGTCGATGATGAGGAAGGGGATGAAGATCGCGAAGCCGATCTGGAAGGCCGTCTTCAGTTCGCTGGTCACGAAAGCCGGGATCAGGACCCGCAGCGGCACGTCCTCGGGGCCCTGCAGGGCAGGCGAGCGCGAGATCTTGACGAACAGCGCCAGGTCGGCCTGGCGGGTCTGCTTGAGCATGAATTCCTTGAACGGCACCACGCCGCGGTCGAGCGCCTCGCTCATCTGGATCCGGTTCTGCTGCAGCGGCAGGTAAGCATCGGTGTAGGCGCGATCGAAGGTCGGGCCCATCACGAAGAAGGTCAGGAACAGCGCCAGGCCGACCATCACCTGGTTGGGCGGCGCGGTCTGGGTGCCGAGCGCCTGGCGCAGCAGCGACAGCACGATGATGATGCGGGTGAAGGCCGTCATCATCAGGAGCGCGGCCGGCAGGAAGGTCAGCGCGGTGAGCAGGATCAGGGTCTGGACCGGCAGCGAGTACTGCGTGCCGCCGCCCGGGGCCGGGCTGGTGGTGAAGGCCGGGATGCCGGGCTGGGCCAGCACGGCCAGCGGCAGCAGGGCCAGGCAAGCCAGGCCGGCGCCCAGCAGCAATTTCTTATTTCGCATTACGCTTGTCTATCGTGTTCTTGAGCCAGTCGCCGAAGCTACCTGCGCCCGCCGTATGCTGGGCCAGCGTGGCCTGCCCCTCGGCGCCTTCCTGGCGCGGCATGGTGGCCAGGGCGTTGACCTGTCCTGGCGAGGCGCCGACGACGATCCACTGGTTGCCGACTTCGACCACCATGATGCGTTCGCGCCCGCCGATGTTGAGCGCGCCGACCAGCTTGATGTTGGCGCTCGCGCCCATGACGCGCGGACCGAAGCGCTTCATGAACCAGGCCAGGCCGAACAGCAGGCCGAGCACCAGCAGCAGGGCCAGGATGGTCTGCAGCAGGCTGCCGGTGGCCGGCGCGCTCGGCGCCGGCATCACGACCTGGGGCGGGCGCTGGGCGGGCGCGGGCGTGGCGGCTGCCGGGACGGGGGCGGTGTCAGGGGCGGCCGCGTCGGTGCGCGGCGCGGCTTGTTGTTGCTGGCCCGCCGGCGCCTGTGCGGCCCCGGCGGGGGCGGCACAGGTCAGGAGCGGCGCGAACAGCAGCGCCGCCGCGATCCGGCGAATGCGGTGAGCGACGTTGCTCGAGGTCATTTATTCAGTTTTCTGATCCGTTCCGATGGCGTAATGATATCAGTCAGACGGATACCGAACTTGTCGTTCACGACCACCACCTCGCCCTGTGCGATCAGGCAGCCATTGACCAGCACGTCCATCGGTTCACCGGCCAGGCCGTCGAGCTCGACCACGGACCCTTGCGCCAGTTGAAGGAGATTCTTGATCGCGATCTTGGTGCGCCCGAGTTCCACGGTCAGCTGGACCGGGATGTCGAGGATGAAGTCGATGTCGTTCGGCGTGTCGGTGCGCGTGCCCTTGTTCGAGAAATCCTTGAACACGGCCGCGGTCGCGGTGGCCTGTTGCTGTTGCTGGCGCTCGAGCGCCGCCGCTTCGGCGGCGGCCTGCTCGGCAATCGCCGCGCCCCAATCGTCGTCGAGTGCGCTTTGATCGTCCTGGGTGTCAGACATGGTCCTCTCCTGTTACTGCTTGTTATTTGTTCAAATTGTCGCTGTTGGCCAGCAGCTTCTCGACCTTCAGCGCGTACTGGCCGTTGAAGACGCCATAGCTGCAGTCCATCACCGGCACGCCGTCGACGGTCGCCTGCAGGGTTTCCGGCACCGTGATCGGGATGATGTCGCCGACCTTCATGTTGAGGATTTCGTCGAAATTGGCCCGCCCTTCACCCAGCACCGCCACCAGCTCGACTTCGGCGACCTGGATCTGCTGGGTCATCAGGCGCACCCAGCGCTTGTCGACTTCCAGGGCTTCGCCCTGGATGCTCGAGGTCAGCGCGTCGCGGATCGGCTCGATCATGGAATAGGGCATGCAGAAGTGGATCTGGCCCGACACCGAACCGAGTTCGACGGTGAAGGTGCAGGACACCACGACCTCGTTCGGGGTGGCGATGTTGGCGAACTGCGTGTTCATTTCGGAACGGATGTACTCGAATTCGATCGGGTACACCGGCTCCCACGACTTGGCATAGGCCTCGAACACGATGTCGAGGATGCGCATGATGATGCGCTGCTCGGTCTGGGTGAAGTCGCGGCCTTCCACGCGGGTGTGGAAGCGGCCGTCGCCGCCGAACAGGTTGTCCACCAGCAGGAACACGAGGCCCGGGTCGAACACCATCAGCGCCGTGCCGCGCAGCGGCTTCATGTGGATCAGGTTGAGGTTGGTGGGGACCACCAGGTTGCGGATGAACTCGCTGTACTTCGAGACCCGCACCGAGCCGACCGATACCTCGGCGCTGCGGCGCAGGAAATTGAACAGGCCAACCCGCAGATACCTGGCGAAACGCTCGTTGATGATCTCGAGCGTCGGCATGCGGCCGCGGACGATCCGCTCCTGCGTTGCCAGGTTATAGGTGCGTACCCCCGAGGTGTCTTCAGGCGCCGCAATGTCGTCCTGATCGCCGTTGACCCCCTTGAGGAGGGCATCGACTTCTTCCTGTGAGAGGAAATTATCGGCCATGGTGCTTCGGTTACTGGATGATGAACGAGGTGAACAGAACGTCGGTCACGTCCTGCTCGTCGCCGCCTTTATTGAAGGGTTCCTGGACGATGGCCTGGATCTCGGCAGCGAGCTGCTGCTTGCCTTCGACCGTGCTGATTTCCGATGCCCGCTTGCCCGACAGGAGCAGCAGCACGCGGTTGCGCACGATCGCCATATTGTCCTTGATCAAGGTTGCCTGTTCGGTGCCCGCCACCTGCAGAGTGAACTGCACTTGCAGGTACTGTTCGCCGTTTTCCGGCTGCAGGTTGACCGTGAAGGCCTCGACCGGCAAGTATTCCAGCTTGACCCCTTCCTTCTTTTTCTTCTTCTTCGACTCCTTCGGGCTCTCGTGCGCGGCCGCCGCGTCGCCGCCCTGCATGAAATACCAGGCCGCGCCACCGCCGCCGCCGAGCACCAGCACAGCTGCCGCCGCGATCACGATCAGCTTTTTCTTGGAGCCGGCCGGGGCTGCTGCCGCTGCCGCTGCGTCCGCCTTCGGGTCGGCCTTTGGTTTTGCTTGCGCCATCAAGATGCCTCTTTACTGCCTAAAAGAATGATTCGTCATTATGGCATTATCGCGGGGAAACCAGACCCGTCATGCCCGGAAAAGAGGGGAGAAGGGGTGGTAATCCCGGTGATTGTTGCGCCTGTGTCTTGACCGTTTGGTAGGGTGGGCGGGTCTCCCGCCCACGCGGTGATAGTTAGCCAATTAAATAACGCGCTGGCGGATCTCGCTCGGTTTGAACGCGTGGGGTGATCCGGGCCAGTGGCCCGGATTACGAGCCGCCCACCCTAATGTGATGGACTCCACCCTCCCGATATCGGCATCATTGTGCCAAGCGTGCCAGATTGGGCTGGCACGCTAAAACAAGAGGGGGAGTCACCATGAATGCTAACGCAAAAGTGATTGGTTTGGATATTGCGAAGGACGTGTTCTTCGCTGTCGGGCTCGACGAAAGCGGCAAACGGGTGTTCAAGCGTAAGCTTGCACGAGACCAGGTACTTCCAATGTTCACGCAAATGGCGCCGGCGATGATTGGTATCGAAGCCTGCGCTGGCTCACACTATTGGGCACGCAAATTCGTCGAGATGGGACATGACGTCAAGCTGGTCGCGGCACAACACGTCAAGGCTTATGTCACCGGCAACAAAAACGACATGAACGATGCTGCCGCAATTGCCGAGGCGCGTTCGCGCGGTGCGACCAAGTATGTGCCGATCAATACGGCAGCGCAGCAAGATTTGCAGATGCTGCACCGTGCCCGCAGCGCCTTGATGACCGAGCGTGTAGCGATGATCAACCGGCTCCGGGCGTTCGCGGGCGAGTATGGCCAGGTGTTTCCCAAGAGCGTGGAGAAGTTCCGTGATGGACTAAAAGCATGGTTGAACGATTCGGACAACGGCTTGTCTGGCATGGCCCTGGAGACGTTTTGGGAGCTCAAGGCCCAGCTGGACGATAAGGAAGAAAGGATCCAGGCATATGACCGCCGCCTGAATCAGGTCGCAAAATCGGAGTTGGCAAAGCAACTGATGGAAGTGCCGGGTGTAGGGCCGTTGACGGCAACGGCAGTGCAGGCAACCATCGCTGATCCGCGCCACTACAAGAGTGCGCGGGACTTTGCAGCAAATCTAGGCCTCGTGCCACGCGAGCATAGCAGTGGAGGCAAGCAGCGCTTGTATGGCATTACTCGCAAGGGCGATAGCTACCTGCGCACTCTGCTCATACACGGTGCCCGTAGCGCATTGCGAACAGCAAACGGCAAGCCCGACAAGCTCCTGCAATGGGCGACAAGGCTGGCAGAGCGACGCAGTTTCAACGTTGCCGCAACTGCACTGGCCAACAAGATGGCCAGGGTGATCTGGGCATTGATGACGCACGGACGTCCTTATGTTCCGGCCTGGTCGAAATACACGACCAGGCCGGCTTGAAAAGATGATCTACTAACTCAGCAACAAGAAGGAGCAACACCGCCAAGTTTGCGACGATGAAGAAAGAATGATGCCAACAGGTCGGACCGGCGTCGGGTGAATCCGCTGTTCGTAGTGGCCCATCGAGGCCGTCACCCTATGAGGATCCTGGCGCGCGTATCACATCAGGGCCAGAGCACTGGAAACGCTCAACACACAGGCCGAATAGATACAAGCAAACTCTTCCTAAGGCAGAAATTCAATCTTCCTCTTGCAAATCGGGTGGAGTCCATAGATACGTTATAGATTATGCAAACGTATCGACCATGCCGTTGTCACCAAGGCTCACCGTGCGGGTAGCCGGTCGGGCGGCGCTGTCCTCGGTCGCCGTACCCGCCGCGCCACCGTTGCCAAGGCCGCCACCGTTAGCGTGGCGGCGCTCGCCATCCTGCTGCGTCTGGCGCCCGTCTGGCATGCCGGCATCGACGGTCGCGTTACCGAGCGCGATGCCGCTCTCGCCCATCATCTCGCGCAGGCGCGGGAGGGCGTTTTCCAGGGCCTGCCGCACTTCCTGCTGGTTCGACGAGAAGGCCACGCTGGCGCCGTCGTTGCTCACGTTGAGCACCACCTGCACCGGGCCGAGGTCCGGCGGATTCAGCGTCAGGGTCGCGGCCTGCTCCTTGCCCACCATGTAGACGATGCGCTGGCTGATCTGGTTGTCCCAGGCCTGGGTGCCGAGGCGCGCCGGGATGCGGTCGCCCGGCATGGCGGCCGGGTTCGGCACGCTCTCGAGCCTGGCGCTCTGGGCCTGCAGCTGGGTGAGGGAAGGCAGGGGCGCATCGGGTTTCGCCGCGGTGTTGGCGGCGCCGTCGCGCAGCTGCGGCTGGGCCTTGCCCGCATCCGCGGGTGCGGCAGCCAGCGCGGCCTGCTGTTGCTGCGCGCGCAGGTCGGCGCTTTCCTGGCCGGTGGTCCGCACGCCGGCAGCCCGCGGGAAGCCGGCCGCCTCGTCGGCGGCTGCCAGCGGATCCGTGCCTGCCGCCTTGCCGTCCGCGACATCGAGTTTCGCGAACGCGGACTGGAGCGCGGTAAGCTGCGGGCCGGCGCCGCCAGCCGCCGACTCGGCCGCCGACTCGGCCGCGGCCGGCGCGGCCGGTGTGGCTGCAGGCGGCTGGATTAGTGCAGCCATGAAGGCGAGCATGTCGGTTACCGGGGTGGTGGCCGCGTCGGCGGCGTTCGCCGATTCGGCAGCGGCGGCCGCGTCCTCGGCGGAATTGCCCGATTCGGCGCCGGCCGGGCCCTGCGCCGTTGCCGGCGCGTCGGACGATGCCTCGTTCTGCCTGGCCGGCTCGCGTGCCGCGGGTTTCGGTCCCTGGGCGGCCGGCTTATCGGCCAGCTTCGCGGGCGCGGCCGGCTTGCTGGCCGGAGCGGGGGCCGGCGCCGGCGTCGGCGCCATGGCGCGCGACAGCGTGGCGCTGAACTGCCCGGCCTCGCTGGGCTGCACGCCGGCGGCGGAACGTGGCAACTGCGCTTGCGGCTGGGGCAGCGCGCTGGCGCCAGAGACCTGGAACGGAAGGGTGGTCGTCTGCATCGTCATGGGGACCTTAGCGTTGTTTGTAGCGGGCGCCACGGGCTGCGTGGTCGTCCATCAGTTTCTGGTCGCGCTTGTTCTCGACCGCCAGCGCCGCGCTGGCGGCGCGTTCGTTCAGGGTGCGGTAGGACAGGCGCTTGCGCTCGCTTTCCTGCCATGCCTTCTTTTCCACGTCCGCCTTGTACTGCGCATGCTTGATCACTTCGCGCTGGCCGACGATGGCGTTGTCCAGCTTGCCGATGAAGGCCACGAAGTTGTGGTAGGCGAAGGGCGTGATGCCGGCCATCTGGGCCGCGTCGAGCTTACGGACGTATTCGTCGCGGTAGCCATCGAGCATCACCAGCTTCTGCTCGGCTTCTTCCACGGCCTTGAGGGCTGCGCCCAGGCGCTTGGCGATCGCGTCGGAATCGCGCTGCGCAAGGTCGATCAGGGTCTCGAGGGCGGAAGAAGTGGCCATATCGGGTCAGAGTATAGTTCCGCCCGGCATTTTTCAATCACTGGAATAGGGCGCTTAATTGCCCCAAGCTTTCCAGCATGCCCGCGTTGTCGTGGATTTCCTGGCACAGGAATTGTTCGATCTGCTCGTGCTTGGCGATGGCCTGGTCCAGCACCGGGTCGCTGCCGGCGGCGTAGGCGCCCACGCTGATCAGGTCGCGCGAGCGCTGGTAGCGCGAGTACAGCTGCTTGAGCTTGCGCGCGGCCAGCTGGTGCTCGTGCGAGGTAATCGAGTGCATCGCCCGCGAGATCGACTGTTCGATGTCGATCGCCGGGTAGTGGCCGGCTTCGGCCAGGTGGCGGTTCAGGACGATGTGGCCGTCCAGGATGCCGCGCGCCGCGTCGGCGATCGGATCCTGCTGATCGTCGCCTTCGGACAGCACGGTATAGAAGGCGGTGATCGAGCCGCCGCCCTCGACGCCGTTGCCGGCGCGCTCCACCAGCACCGGCAGCTTGGCGAACACCGACGGCGGATAGCCCTTGGTGGCGGGCGGCTCGCCGATCGCCAGGGCGATCTCGCGCTGCGCCATCGCATAGCGGGTCAGCGAATCCATGATCAGGAGGACGTTCTTGCCCTGCTCGCGGAAGTGTTCGGCGATCGCGGTGGCATAGGCCGCGCCCTGCAGGCGCATCAGGGGCGGGGAGTCGGCCGGGGCGGCCACCACGGCCGAGCGGGCGCGGCCTTCCGGGCCCAGGATCTGCTCGATGAATTCCTTGACTTCGCGTCCGCGTTCGCCGATCAGGCCGACCACGATGACGTCGGCGGTGGTGTAGCGCGCGATCATCCCCAGCAGGACCGACTTGCCGACGCCGGTGCCGGCGAACAGGCCGAGGCGCTGGCCGCGGCCCACGGTCAGCATGGCATTGATGGCGCGCACGCCGACGTCCAGGGTTTCCGAGATCGGGGCGCGGTCGAGCGGGTTGATCGGGCGCGCGTTCAACGGGCCGACTTCGTCGGTGCCGAGCGGACCCTTGCCGTCCAGCGGGCGGCCGGCGCCGTCCACCACGCGGCCCAGCAGCTGCATGCCGACCGGCAGGTGGCGCGCGCGGTCGCTCGGCCGCCGGCGCGGGTGCTGCACGGTGCCCGGTTTCGGCAGCGCCGATTCGACCGGGAACACGCGCGAGCCGGGCACCACGCCCTCGACGTCGCTCTGCGGCATCAGGAACAGGCGCTCGCCCTCGAAGCCGACCACCTCCGCCTCGATGCGCTGGCCGTTGGCCACCGGGATGGTGCAGGCGCTGCCGACGGCCAGCTTCAGTCCCACGCATTCCATCACCAGGCCGGCCACGCGCGTGACGCGGCCCGAGACCTGCATCGGCTCGGCCAGGCCGACCAGGGAATCGCAGTCCTTGATGAAGGACTTCCAGCGGGCGGTGTGGCGGTCAGTCGTTGTCGTCATTCGTATCTATGGACTCCACCCGATTTGCAAGAGGAAGATTGAATTTCTGCCTTAGGAAGAGTTTGCTTGTATCTATTCGGCCTGTGTGTTGAGCGTTTCCAGTGCTCTGGCCCTGATGTGATACGCGCGCCAGGATCCTCATAGGGTGACGGCCTCGATGGGCCACTACGAACAGCGGATTCACCCGACGCCGGTCCGACCTGTTGGCATCATTCTTTCTTCATCGTCGCAAACTTGGCGGTGTTGCTCCTTCTTGTTGCTGAGTTAGTAGATCATCTTTTCAAGCCGGCCTGGTCGTGTATTTCGACCAGGCCGGAACATAAGGACGTCCGTGCGTCATCAATGCCCAGATCACCCTGGCCATCTTGTTGGCCAGTGCAGTTGCGGCAACGTTGAAACTGCGTCGCTCTGCCAGCCTTGTCGCCCATTGCAGGAGCTTGTCGGGCTTGCCGTTTGCTGTTCGCAATGCGCTACGGGCACCGTGTATGAGCAGAGTGCGCAGGTAGCTATCGCCCTTGCGAGTAATGCCATACAAGCGCTGCTTGCCTCCACTGCTATGCTCGCGTGGCACGAGGCCTAGATTTGCTGCAAAGTCCCGCGCACTCTTGTAGTGGCGCGGATCAGCGATGGTTGCCTGCACTGCCGTTGCCGTCAACGGCCCTACACCCGGCACTTCCATCAGTTGCTTTGCCAACTCCGATTTCGCGGCCTGATTCAGGCGGCGGTCATATGCCTGGATCCTTTCTTCCTTATCGTCCAGCTGGGCCTTGAGCTCCCAAAACGTCTCCAGGGCCATGCCAGACAAGCCGTTGTCCGAATCGTTCAACCATGCTTTTAGTCCATCACGGAACTTCTCCACGCTCTTGGGAAACACCTGGCCATACTCGCCCGCGAACGCCCGGAGCCGGTTGATCATCGCTACACGCTCGGTCATCAAGGCGCTGCGGGCACGGTGCAGCATCTGCAAATCTTGCTGCGCTGCCGTATTGATCGGCACATACTTAGTCGCACCGCGCGAACGCGCCTCGGCAATTGCGGCAGCATCGTTCATGTCGTTTTTGTTGCCGGTGACATAAGCCTTGACGTGTTGTGCCGCGACCAGCTTGACGTCATGTCCCATCTCGACGAATTTGCGTGCCCAATAGTGTGAGCCAGCGCAGGCTTCGATACCAATCATCGCCGGCGCCATTTGCGTGAACATTGGAAGTACCTGGTCTCGTGCAAGCTTACGCTTGAACACCCGTTTGCCGCTTTCGTCGAGCCCGACAGCGAAGAACACGTCCTTCGCAATATCCAAACCAATCACTTTTGCGTTAGCATTCATGGTGACTCCCCCTCTTGTTTTAGCGTGCCAGCCCAATCTGGCACGCTTGGCACAATGATGCCGATATCGGGAGGGTGGAGTCCATCACATTAGGGGGGGCGGCTTGTAACCCGGGCCACTGGCCCGGGTTACCCCACGCGGTGATACTACGGTTAATTTCCGAGCCAGTCGACGTTGGACTGCAAGGCATGCGTCAGCCGCGCCCAGCGCGCCTGCGCCTGGGCGTCGATCTGGTTGCTGGCGGTATCGACCTTGCAGCCGCCGCGCGACAGCTGGGCGTCTTCGACGATGCGCCAGCCGCCCTTGACCAGTTCCTGGCCCATGGCTTGGCGCACGATCTCGGCGTCGAGCGGATGCAGGCTCAAGGTGGCCGGCTGGGCCAGCACCGGCAGGTAGCCGATCGCTTCCTGCACCACCGGCAGGATCAGTTCCGGACGCACCTCGAAGGCCGTGCGCACCATGCCGCGCGCCAGGCGCAGGGCCAGTTCCAGCACGTCGTGGGCGATGGTCTCGTCGGCCTGCATCACGGCCTCGCTGAAGGTCGCGGCGATCGTGCGCAGGTGTTCCAGCTCGCTTTCGGCTTCGAGCTGGCCGGCACGGGCGCCGTCGGCATAGCCGGCGGCGCGGCCCTCGATCAGGCCCTCGGCATGGCCCTCGGCGCGCGCCTGCTCGCGGAGCGCTTCCAGTTCCTCGGCGGTCGGCAGCGCGATATGGGGCGCCGTCTCCACGGCTTGCCGTGTCGTCGGCGATGGCGGGGCCATGGCGGCGCGGCGCGCCTGAGTGCCTGGGCGCTCGTCGCCGAACGAGGTCATTTCCCAGCGCTGATAGGCGCTTTGCTGTTCCTTCGGAATCATCAGACGAACGAGTCCTCGCCTTTACCGCCCAGCACGATCTGGCCTTCGTCCGCCAGGCGGCGCACGATCTGCAGGATCTGTTTCTGCTGGGATTCCACTTCCGACAGACGCACCGGACCTTTCGATTCCAGATCTTCGCGCATCATCTCGCCGGCACGCTGCGACATGTTCTTGAAGATCTTTTCGCGCAGGTCCTGCGACGCACCCTTCAGCGCGATGATCAGCATCTCGGACTGCACTTCGCGCAGCAGCAGCTGGATGCCGCGATCGTCGATGTCGATGATGTTATCGAACACGAACATCTCGTCCATGATTTTCTGCGCCATGTCGTTGTCGTAATTCTTGATGTTGTCCATGACTGATGCTTCCTGGTCGCCGCTCATGAAGTTCAGGATCTCGGCTGCGGTGCGGACGCCGCCCAGCGACGATTTCTTGATATTCTCGTTACCCGACAGTAGCTTGGTCAATACGTCGTTCAGCTCGCGCAGGGCGGCCGGCTGCACCCCGTCCAGCGTGGCGATGCGCAGCACCACGTCGTTGCGCAGCCGATCGGTAAAATGTCCGAGAATCTCACAAGCCTGGTCGCGCTCGAGATGCACCAGGATGGTCGCGACGATCTGCGGATGCTCGTTGCGAATCAGCTCCGCCACCGAGGGGGCGTCCATCCACTTCAGGCTTTCGATGCCCGAAGCGTCCTTGCCTCCCAGGATGCGGTTGAGCAGCACAGTGGCCTTGTCGTCGCCCAGCGCCTTGGTCAGTACCTGGCGGATGTACTCGTCCGAATCGAGGCCGACGTTCGAATGCAGGTTGGTCTCTTCGACGAAGTTTTCCAGCACCTTGACCACGTCGTTGTGTTGCACCGATTTCATCTGGGCCATCGCGGCGCCAAGTTTCAGCACTTCGCGGGGTCCCAGGAACTTCATCACTTCAGCCGCTTCCGCTTCGCCCAGCGCCAGCATCAGGATCGCCGCCTGTTGCACGCCTTCCTTGTCCTTGTCACTCATTTGTTCCCAACCATGCCTTGATTACGTTTGCAACGATGCGTGGGTCCTCGCGGGCCAGATCCTGCGCCATCTGCAGGTTCGCCCGGTAGCCCTGGGCGCGGCGTTCGACCTCCTGTTCCTCGAGCACCTCCGGATCGTCCCCGCGTTTATCTCCGGGTATTGTTTTCTCTTCCGGTTCCGGCGGCAGCGCGGTGACTTCGTCGAACTTCTTGATCGCCGGGCGCATCAGCGGCAGCAGGATCCGGTAGTAGAGGAAGGCCAGTACCGCGAACAGCAGCAGGTACTTGCCGATCTCCTTGGCCAGCGGCAGGTTGGCCGGGTCGCGCCACCAGTCGACCGCCGGGGGAGCATCGTCCGGGCGGTCGACGCCGTCGAACGGGGCGTTGGTCACGTTCAGGGTGTCGCCGCGATTTGGCGAGTAGCCCATCGCCTGCTTGACCAGTTCGTTGATCTGGGCGACTTCGGCGGCCGCCAGCGGCCGCACCGTGATCTTGCCGGTCTTCGGGTCGATCGAGCGGCGGTAGTTCACCACCACGCCCACCGTCAGGCGCTTGATGCCGCCCATCGGGCGCTGCTCGTAGCGGATGGTCTTGTCGACTTCGTAGTTGGTGGTCGCGTCCTTGCGGGTGGGGCCGGCGGCCGCACCCGCGCCCGCGTTCGGCGCCTGGCCGTCGATCGGCGCGGTGGCCACGCCCGGCGGCTGGTTCGACAGCGCGCCCGGGATGCCCGAGGCGCCTGGGCCCGGCTGGGTCGACTCCGACGTCTGCTGGCTGCGGATCGCCTGCGGTTCCGGCGGCGAATTCGGCTTGTACATCTCGGCGGCGGTGTCGACCTGGGCGAAGTCGATCTCGGCGGTCGCTTCGGCGCGCACGTTTTCCTTGCCGACCAGCGGGGCGATGATCGACTCGACCTGCTTGATGATGTTCTGCTGGACCTGCTCGACGTACTTGAGCTGGGTGGCGTCCAGGCCCTTGTTGCCGGGACCCTTGTTGCTGGTGTCGGACAGCAGGTTGCCGTTCTGGTCGACCACGGTGACGTTGCCGATCGTGAGTTCCGGCACGCTCGAGGCGACCAGGTGGACGATGGCGCTGACCTGGCCCGGGTCGAGCGCGCGGCCCGCCTGCAAGGTCAATACCACTGAAGCGGTGGGCTTTTGCTGGTCGCGCACGAAGACCGAGGGCTTGGGCATGGCCAGGTGCACGCGCGCGCCGCTGACCGGGCCGAGCGACTGGATCGAGCGCGCCAGTTCGCCCTCCAGCGAGCGCTGGTAGTTCACCTGTTCCAGGAACTGCGATACGCCCAGTTTCTGGTTCTCCATCAGTTCGAAGCCGACGTTGCCGCCCTTGGGCAGGCCTTGCGCGGCCAGCTTCAGGCGCAGGTCGTGGATCTGCTCGGCGGGCACCAGGATCGCGCTGCCGCCTTCCGAGAACTTGTACTTGACCCCCATCTGGTCGAGCGAGGCGGTGATGGCGCCGCCGTCACGGTCGCTGTAGTTCGAGAACAGCACGCGGTAGTCCGGCGCCTGGCTCCACATCCACAGCGCGATCATGATGGCGCTGACCAGCGCGATCCCGCCGCCGATGGCGACGCGCTTGCCCATGGTGGTCTGCAAAAAGCCCTGTCTCGCCTCTCGTTCGGGCGCCGGGGTGTCGGTCAGTTCATCAGCAACTGCTGCCATGGTCGGTAAGGTGGTGGGGGGAATAGGAGATTAACCGAAATTATGAAGCCACAGGGCAACATTCAAACCCTGAAATAGGGATGGAAATCCATGCTTCTTCACGCGAGGGATTTGCCCGGGCGCTGGTAATCTGGCAGCCTGAATAAATTGAATTCCCCGCAAGCAGGAGCGAACGATGAGTATTGGCGGAATCGGCGGCATCGACAGCAGCCGCATCCAGGCGATGATGGAACAGCTGAAGGCCGCGGCGACCAAGCCGGCGGCCGGCCCGGTTGCGCCAGCCGGCCTGGGCAATGTGACGCCCCAGGGCGGCGTTGCCAAGCTCGACTTCGCCGATGCACTGAAGACCTCGCTCCAGCAGGTCAGCAATACCCAGAAGAATGCGGAAGAGCTCGGCAAGCGCTTTGCGATGGGGGATGATACCGTGAGCCTGTCCGATACGATGATCGCGATGCAGAAATCCAGCATCGCTTTCCAGGGGACGGTGCAAGTGCGCAACAAACTGGTGTCGGCCTATCACGACATCATGAATATGCAAGTGTAAGCCCAACCATCCCAAGAGAAGTCGGCCGCATGGCCGGTTTTTATTGCCGAGCGGATTTACTGCGGACCGGGGTCAGGTCTGACATTCGGACACGAGCTCGGGCGTCCACCGAGGTGTATTGCTGAGGCCGTGTCTAAATGTCAGACCTGACCCCCGTTGGAGGAAAGAGGCTCAGGCCGCCTGCGATTCCTTGCGATGGAAGGTGACGGGAATGGCGCCGTCGCGCGGGGCCGGTTCCGGCAGCAGCGAGGCCAGGGTGTGGCGATCCAGTTCGGCGAGATAGGCCGAGGTGGCGTTGGTGAGCACGCCCTTGAGCGCGCAGGCCTTGACCAGCCCGCACGGATTGCCGCCCGGGTCGAAGCACTCGGCCATGTAGAAATCGCTCTCGCTCTGGCGCACCACCGCGCCGATGTTGATGTCTTCCGGCTTGTGCGCCAGGCGGAAGCCGCCGTTGCGGCCGCGGACGGTCTCGATGACGCCATTGCGGCCCAGCTCGTGCACCACCTTCATCAGGTGGTTCTTCGAGATGCTGTGCAGGTCCGCGATTTCCTGGATCGTGACGAGTCGCCCCGGATTGCTGCCGAGGTGGAGCAGGGTCCGCAAGGTGTAGTCGGTAAAGGAAGTCAGGCGCATATCCGGGAAGTATATCCCATGCATCCTCCCGGCGTGCATCAGGTGACTATGCAGATGGTATGCATATTGACCAGCGATTACAAACCATTACTTGATTTGCCGTTCTTGTCGTTTCAATATGTCGCTGTCGGCCGTCCGAGGCCGCCGTCGTCCGCCGCCTTCTGCCGGAGTATGCAATGCAAGCGATTTCTTCCGCCGTCCATATCATGCACGCCGACCCGATCATGACCGTCGGGCTGCATGCCGTCCTGGCCCACCAGCCCGGCCTGCGCGTCACCACGCACCTGGGCCAGCCCGAGGCGCAGCGCGTCGCGCGCGTGCTGGTGACCGATTACGACACCGGCATCAAGCTGGCGCGCAAGCCGTCCGCCGGCAACCTGGCTCCCGTCGTGCTGGTCGTGACCCAGTTCGACAAGGAATGGGAAGTGCGCCTGGCGATGGATGCCGGCGTGGCCGGCTACCTGTTGCAGTCCTGCGGCACCGACGAACTGGCGCACGCGGTCACGCAGCTGGCGCGCGGCCAGCGCTACCTGAGCGAGTCGATGACGCGCAGCGTCGCCGACAGCCTCACCCGCGAGTCGCTCACCGGACGCGAGACCGACGTGCTGCAGTTGCTGGCGCAGGGCTGCTGCAACAAGTCGATCGCGCGCCAGCTCGGCATCGGGGTGGGCACCGTGAAGACCCATGTGAAGGGGGTGATGAGCAAGCTGGACGCCACCGCGCGCACCCATGCGGTGGTGGTCGCGGCCCAGCGCGGCCTGATCCGCCCTGGCGGGGCCGGCTCTGCGACCGGCCTGCAGGTCTGAGGCCGGGCGGCTCAGGCGAGGCCTGCCAGGCGAGCATTGCGCTCGCGTTCGAGCTTGGTAATGAAGCGCTGTACCCCTGCCATGCCGCCGCGCGACAGGTCGACGAACTGCATGCCGAAACGGCGGTTGGTTTTGTTGTTCAGCAAAGTGAAGTCGAGGACATTGCGCACCTGAAGCGAAACGATGACCGGGCCGGTCTCGGGCAACTCGATCCGGCAGTCGCGAATGGTCGTGCCGATCGCCGCGCCAAGCTGGAGCTTGTTGTCGAGGATGGCAACGCCGCCGCAGCTGATATCGTGCAGCGGAAACACGCCGCTGCCGGTGCCGAGCGCGGGCGGCAGAGGAATGACCGCGCGTACCGGATTCGATACCGGCGTCTCCATCCGGTAGTACTCACGGCGCTGCAGGCGAATCAGGCTCGATGGGAGATCGGCGCGCAACGCGTCTTTGCCCTGGTGCAGGGTATAGCGCAGGTTCTCGACGCTGAACAGGATGCGGATCTTGTCGAGCGAGGTTTCGCAATGCACCGTACCGGCTTCGAGGATGCGCTCGTTCTGCAGGCGCTCGACAGAACGGTCGAGCACGATGCTGTTGGTGTCGGGGTCGACGTCGAGGACGGCAGTGATGCAGACGTCGGCTTCGCCCTTGACCAGCATGCGCACCAGTTGGTGCTTTTCGCCGCTACGACGCAGCAGCGCCACGATTTCACGGCGCGACGACACCTCGTAGTCGTGCCAGTTTTCCAGTTCCTGATAATTCATGATGACTTCTTCGTTCCAGCTTGTGCCGGCTGTTCGCGTGCGCTGACGCCAGGTGCAGCCATGTGGTTCCGGTGATAGAAAATACTATGTATACATGCTCACGTCAGGCCGGCCAGGCGCGCGTTACGCTCGCGTTCGAGCCTGATGATGTAACGCTGCACGCTGGCGGCGCCGTTGCGCGAGATGTCGGCGAACTGCAGGCCGATGCGGCGGTTGCTCTTGTTGTTCAGCAGGGTCAGGTCATGCGAGTAGCGTACTTCCAGCACCACCGTGACCGGATCGATCTCGGGCAGTTCGATAAGGCAGTCGGGAAACCGGACACCGACGGTGTTGTCGAGTTGAAACTTGCTGTCGAAGATGGCGATGCCACCGCAGCTGATGTCGTGCAGCGGAAATGCGGCGGAAGCAGCGCCGGTCTCGGCAGCGAGCTCGAGCGGCAGCGGCAGGATTGCACGCACCGGATTCGACACCGGTGTCTCCATCCGGTAAAACTGGCGGCGCTGCAGGCGAACCAGGCTCGTGGGGATATCGGCGCATAGGGCGGCCTTGCCTTCGAACAGGGTGGGGCGCAGGTTCCCGGCGGTGAACAGGATGCGGATCTTGTCGAGCGAGGTTTCGCAGCGCACTTTGCCGGCTGCGAGGATGCGCTCGTTCTGCAGGCGCTCGATCGAGCGGTCGAGCACCATGGTATTCGTGGCCGGATCGACGGCGAGGACAGTGGTCACGCAGACATCGGCCTCGCCCCTGACCAGCATGCGCACCAGCTGGCGCTTCTCGCCGATCTGGCGCAGCAATGCCACGACTTCACTGCGCGACCCCACCTCGTAGTCGCGCCAGTTATCCAGGTCCTGATCATTCATGATGACTTCTTCGTTCCGGCTTGCGCCGGCTGTTCCGGGTTGAGGTGAGGCGTCGGATCAGGCGCGGGCGGCAGCGGGTCTCCTTGCAGCTGAGCCGACTCGATATGATATAGCCATGCTAACAGTTCCGCAATTGCGCGGTACAGGGCGGGCGGGATCTCGCGGTCGAGATCCACGCCCATCAGGAGCCCGACCAGTTCCTTCGATTCGTGGACGAATACGCCTGCTTCCTGGGCGCGGCGCATGATCTGCTCGGCGACCATGCCGCTGCCCTTGGCCACCACTTTGGGGGCCGTGTCATCGGCGCCATAAGCAAGGGCGACCGCATGCTGGCGTTCGTTGCCGCTATGCTTACTCACCGACGGCGCCACGAATATCCAGGCCGGACAGCGGCACGCCGGCCGCTTCCAGGGAAAGTGAGAGCCGGGACGTATGCTGGCGCAGCACTTCGGCAGAGGCCGCGTCGCCGGTGGCGAGCTGCATCTGCAAGCCGTTGCGGGTCAGGCTCAGGCGGACGTCGAGTTCGCCCAGATGGGGAAAGCGCAGGCGCAGGCGGCCGTGCCAGGCCACATCTTCGCCCGCACCAGCTTGTTCTTCACTGCCTTCGCGTGTTTCACGCCGTACCCCCAGTTCCAGGGCTTGGCCCGGCCAGAGCTTGCCTTGCCAGCAGAACTGGGCCTGCTCCTGCACGGCCAACTGCATGTTGATGAACTGAGCGGTAGCAGGATCGGTCGGCGACTGGCGCGTGCCTTCGGCAGCGGCCTGCTGTTGCGGCTCGGCGCCGAGCTCGGCTAGGGTACGTTGGCCCTGGGCCCACTCAACCACGTGTGATTCATAAAACAAACCGCTGCTGTCGACTGCATGCCGCAATGCCGCTGCCAGGACGATGGCGTCGCCGCTCGCCGCCGGCAGCAATGGTGCAGCGCGGCTTGCCGCAGCGGCAGAGGGGGCTGCCTGCGCCGCGCCCAGTACGCCGGCGAGCAGGCGCGCCGCCGCGCTCAGTGAAACGGGGGCGGCATCGGCGCCGGAGGGAAGCGGCAGCGAGGCACCGCGCAGTAGCGTGGCGGCCGCTGCAGTGCGTTCATGCGTGGCAGCCGCCACCGGCTGCGTGGCAGCCAGTGGCAGGACACTTAGCTGGTCAACGCCACGCATGGTTCAGGTGCTGCCGGAACGGGTACCGATGACGCGGCAGACATCACCGCGACATGCCATACGCGGCATTGAGCTTGCGCTGTGAGCTGGTATTGCCAAGCAAGGCGGCGAGCTGCTTGGTCCACGTTTCGGTGATCGAGCGGATTTCACGGTCGCATGCAAGGATGCGCTGGATGAGTTCGATCTTGCGCGCGCGCACTTCGCCGCTCAGGCCCTGGATAGG
The DNA here is from genome assembly GCF_027923905.1 of Massilia varians. Taxonomy (NCBI): domain Bacteria; kingdom Pseudomonadati; phylum Pseudomonadota; class Betaproteobacteria; order Burkholderiales; family Oxalobacteraceae; genus Massilia; species Massilia varians. Next base: position 4,532,181 of record NZ_AP026966.1, on the reverse strand, counting down.
GGCATTTTTTTTCAGCACTTCTACCTGGTCGTGACAATCCGCTTCGAGCATGAGCAAATTGTCCCAGTCGCTACGCTGCGCCGCAGCCAGCATCTGCTCGTTCAACGCCGAAACGCGTTCGTACACGGCGAGGACTTCATCGGCGTTCATCATGGCTGTGCGGTCACGGAATGCAATTGAGCGCCGCTACCTGGCCGGGTGCCGCCGATCGCGTCCCATGCGTCCCTGAGCTCGGCGAGCAGGGCCAGTACTTCGTTGAGCAGGGCAGGATCGTTGTTCAGGTTTGCCTGCAGCAGGCGGCTGACCATGTAGTGATAGAGCGCGTCGAGGTTTTCCGCGATGGCCCCGCCTGCTTTCTTGTCGAGGCTGGCTCGCATGCCCTCGTTGATGATCGTGATCGCCTTGGAAATGGCAATGCCCTTTTTCTCGGTATCGCGCGCATCCATGTGAACGAGCGCAGCCTTGACCGCAACGATGGCGCCGTCGAACAGCATGATGATCAATTGGTGGGGATTGGCCGCCGCTACGCCAGTCTCGAGACCGACTTTGGCATAGGCGCGGGCTCCGCCCGAAGACGAACCGAACATGGAATTCCTTTCAATAACATCCGCTTGTACACAGGTAGAGAATATACCGTGGCCATTGCGGCCCCAATCGGCAAGTCAGAAGGCGCTTTCCCTGCCTGTTCACGCGACGCGGCCGCTTGCGGCAGCCCGGCGACCACCGCACTCAGCTGTTGTTCGACAGCGACGCCAGTTGCTGAGCCAGGAAATTGCTGGTGCTCTGCATGCTGTTCATCATGCTATCCAGTGCCGTAAATTGCGCACGGTAGCGTTTTTCCGTCTGCGCCAGCAGCACTTCCATGTCGGCCTGGCGCTCGGTCAGGCTGCGGATGCTCGAGTTCAGGCCTTCGGTGCGGCTCGCGATGACGCCGCCGGTGCCGAGCATGCTGGTCGTGGCCGCCGTCAGGCGGGCCGTGTAGCCATCGGTGCCCGAGAACAGGGCTGCCACATCGTCGAAGCTGCCGTCCATGGCTTTTTGCAGCTTGGCGTCGTCGATTGCCAGGCTGCCGTCGCGCTGGAAGGCGATGCCAATATTAGACAGGCTGTTCAAGCCGCCCGCCCCCGAGACGCTGGCAGTCAGCTCCTTGCGCAAGCTGGTGATGATCGAGGAGGCCCCCGTGTCGCCATTCAGCACGGCGCCGCTTTGCGCAGTGGCGTTATAGGCAGTCATCGACCTGACCGTGGTGTTGAGCTTGTTGTACGCCTCGACGAAGGTCTTGATCGCGGCCTTGACGGCCGTCTTGTCATTCTCCACGGTTAGCGTCACTGCTTCGCCGACATTGGTCTTGGACAAATTCACCGTGACGCCCTGGATAGCGTCGGCCGCCTTGTTGGAAGCGCTCGTCACGGGAATGCCGTCGATGGTGAACTGCGCATCCAGGGCGGCCTGCTTTTGCTCCATGCCGGTACCGGCAGCGGGCGGCGCCAGCGGATCGTATTCGAAGGCGGACAAGTCGCCTGCAGCGGTGATCTTGACGGTGTTGTCCTTGCCGGACTGATTGGCCGTAAGGACCAGGCGGCTTTCAGTGCCATCGTTGATGATGGTGGCGCTGACGCCGGCCTTGGCCGCATTGATCGCATTGCTCAGTCCTTGCAGCGTATAGTCCGCAGCCGGCAGAGTGACCGGCTCGGCGCCGCCGACCTGCAGCGTAAGGCTGCCGTTACCGAGCGCAGCCTTCGCATCGGCAAAACCAGGCGACATCAGCTTGTGTTGCTGCGCCAGGTTGCTGACCTCGATCGCGTAAGTGCCGGGAACGGCGCCGCTGCCCACGCTCGCGCCCAGCACTTTATCGTTGCTGCTGGTGACGCTGCGCGCGGCCATGCCCTGGCCATCGAGACCCTTGAGCGTGGTCTTCAGGCTGTCGAGCGTGCTCTTCAGGGTGCCATAGGCCGACAGCTTGGCGTTATAGGTGCTTTGCCGGGCCTTGAGCGTGGCAATGGGCGCGCGCTCCGCACTCATCAGTTGACTGACGATCAGGTTGACGTCGAGGCCGGAACCGATACCGGATGAGGAGATTGCCATGGCTATGGGTTCTTTATCAGGAGAGGAACAGGAGGGAAGCCGGCGATGCCGGCCTAGCTGCCATTATGCCTGGTCGCGAATCAGCAGTCCCTGCATTTTGTCGATCGAGCGGGCGATCGACAAGGCTTCCTCGCTGGGGAACTGGCGCAATACTTCCTGGGTGCTGCTGTCGATGAGCTTGACCACGGTCTTGCCGCTTTCTTCGTCGACGCTGAAGCGCAGGTCTTGGGCCATCAATGCGGTGAAATCGTTCAGCGTCGAGACCGCATCCTTGACCTTGCTGTCCGAGGGAGGCGCTTCGGTGGCTGCCGCGGAGTCGGGCACGGATGCGGCGGCGCGCTGCTGGTGCGGGGATGCCACAGCATCGGCCTGGGAGGGGCGAACCGCCGGGGGAGTATCCGCAGAGGTACGAGGAAGGGGAGGGAGCGACATTCAATGACCTCTTTCGCAATAAACTGTGCGCGCGAGCAAGCTCGCGCGCCACAGTGTACATCACTTCACGAGGCGGGAATCGCTTAGCCGCGCAGCAGGGCCATCACGCCGTTCGGTGCCGAGTTGGCCTGCGCCAGCATGGCGGTACCGGCCTGCTGCAGGATCTGGCCACGGGTCAGTTTGGCGGTTTCGGCCGCGAAGTCAGTGTCCATGATGCGGCTCTTCGCAGCGGACTGGTTTTCCGAAGCGCTTTGCAGGTTGCTGACGGCGAAGCCGAGACGGTTTTGTGCCGCACCCAAGTCAGCGCGCATAGTATTGATCGCGTCCAATGCAGTGTCGATTGCGGCCACGGCGAGAAGCGAATTGGCGCTCGTATCCACCTTGATCGTTGCCGCATCCACGTCTCCTGCCACCGCACCAGCCAAGTCAGTCTCAGGAATTTGGATTACAGCCGAGCCCGAATCAGCTCCTACTTGGATGTCGAAAGTATCTTTATCCCCGCCAAGAATCGCTCTTCCATTGAACTTGGTGTCCGAGGCGATACGACCCAATTCTGCCTGGAGCTGCTCGAATTCCTTGGAAAGGTTTTTACGGTCTGCCTCCGTGCCACCGTCCTTCATCGTCTGGTTCGCACCTTGTACGGCCAGTTCACGCATACGCTGCAGTGCATCGATTGCCGTGGCCAACCCGCCGTCAGCGGTTTGCGCCATCGAAATGCCATCATTCGCATTGCGAATCGCCTGGTTCATGCCGCGGATCTGCGAATCCATCTTGGTCGCGATCGACAGGCCGGCCGCGTCGTCCTTTGCACTATTCACCCGCAGGCCCGAGGACAGGCGCTGGATCGAGGTGTTCAGGCTGGCCGAAGAGGTCGACAGGTTGCGCTGTGCGTTCAGGGAAGCGAGGTTAGTATTGATAACGGACATGGTAATTCTCCAAGCAAATTTTTCGTGTCGGGCAACCTACCCTGTTGTCTTTGGTGTGCCTCTATGTTTCAAAGCAATCACACCGCAGTTGAATCAGGTAACGGTGCTTTCTTTAAAAAGTTGATAGCAAGAATTAAGATTTTTTAGAAATTTTTTTGCTCAGGCTTTTCCGGCGCAGGTCGCTTAGTCGGCAAGATCCGCTGAAACTTGAGGGTGGAGTGCCACTTAATTAGCTGCGAAGAAAAGCGTACAGGCTTGCCAGGCTGTTCAATCCTGTCGCCCTGAGCGACTCGTTGGTTTGCTTGGCAAAAACGGCATCGTGCTGGAAGCGGCGGCAGAACACATGGACCGTTTGCACCAGCTGCTCTGTGTTCGGCAATTCCCCTTCGGTGTTGCACTGGGCAGCCAGCATGAGGCGCAGGACGCCGAAACGGGAGATCAACAGTACATAGTTCTCGAACGGGTCCTTGCCCTCGAACGGGAACAAGTGCAAGAACATTTCGTTTAGCACGTAATGCTCGAGCAACAGAGGAGCTGCGCTCAGTGCCTCGGGCAAGCGCTCGATGCCGCGGGTATAGTGCGCAATCATCTCATCGGTCTTGACCACGCCTGTTTCCGGATCTGCCCCAAGCCCCCGTGTGACCGCGTCATGCACCGCTTTCTGGGCCGCTGAGTGCAGTGAAGGACTCTTGCCCGACCACAGGCAGGAAAAAACACGGGCCTGGGCAGCATGGTTGGGCAAGAGCTGCTCCAGGGATTCTCGCGCAAGGTTTTGTTCCACCATTGTGGCATAACTGTCCAGCAAGGAAGGCACCGTCGATTGCTGGTAGTCGCGCAAGGCGTCCGAAAGGCTCTTGCAGAACATGCCCAGTATGGCAAGCCTCTGCCATAGGGGCATTTGCTGGACCCGGACCAGGTTCAGGCAAAAAATACGGATGTCATTGATCATGTCCAGGGACAGGCCGCTCCGGGCCTTGGTCGCGCTGACCGTATCGGCGCGCACGGTAATGCTGCCCTCTATGAATTCAAATGCATCGGGGGCCAGCAATGCCTGGCGTGCCGCTTCAGGGCAAGACAGTTGTAACGCCTGTTCATGACTGTTACCCAGGGAACGCGAGACGCGCGGATAAGAAAAGCAGGTATTGGACAGATGGCTTTCGTTGAGGTGTTTCTGCACCGAACACAGGCGCTCTTCCATGAAGGGACATTCGCCCGTTTCAGCCTGCATGTTGATCCGGCCATAGGCGGACTGGCTCTCCTGGCTACGCAAGCGCGCGAGGTGCTGGCCAAAGCCCTGGCGCAGTTGCGGATGCTGGGACTGGCGGTAAGAGTTGAAGGTTTTCTTGTCGATCGTGACCCTCCAGCCCGTACAGCAATTGTCTTCACAGGCCGGCCCGATGCAGCTGAAGCGGCTGACGTAACGGGGGATCAGGGCCGGCATGGTACGGGTAAAGTGGAGAACGGTCATGGCTCTGCTGTCAAATGGTCAAGGTGATCGCATCCGTTCTTTAGATAGAGAACGGAAAATTGGGTCGATCGTACCTGAGGGAAATATCCAACTCAAGCTTAATCGCCCGATCAAGCCAGCAGCATGTCTCTTGAGTGGTGGGGCAGCGACAAATAGAGGCAACACCGCCAACGCGCGATCACGCCAACCGAAGGCAGGGTTGCCGCGCACGGCCTTCATCAGATGCGGGAGGATACCAACTGAGCCGCTTGACTCGCCTTGATGCCAGAAAGTTCAGTCCGCCACCACCACCCGGTTCTTGCCGCTCTGCTTGGCCTGGTACATGGCGCGGTCGGCCCGCGCCACCAGGCTGGCCTGGTCCTCGTTCGGGATGCGCAGGGCCACGCCGCAGGAAAACGTGATCAGCATCTTCTCGTTCTCGTGCATGAAGAAGTGGCGGGTGAGCTCGCGCTGCACCCGCACCATTGCCGCCGCCGCGGCTTCCACCGGGGTTTCCGGCATCAGGATCACGAATTCCTCGCCGCCGAAGCGGGCGATCACGTCCATCGAGCGCAGGGTGTCGCGCACCACCTTCACCAGGTGCTTCAGGGCGCCATCGCCGGCCAGGTGGCCGTAGGTGTCGTTCAGTTTCTTGAAATTGTCGAGGTCGAGGATGGCCACGCACAGCGGCGTGTTGCGGCGGTCGGCGCGCGCGCTCTCGCGCTCGAACACGTCGTCCAGGCCGCGGCGGTTCAGGCTGCCCGTCAGCCCGTCTTCGCGCACCAGTTCGCTCATGTGCTGCAGTTCCGCTTCCAGCATGCGGATGCGCTCCTCGGCTTCCTGCACCTCGCGGTGCACAGCCACCATGCGGTCGCGCGAGGCCAGCGCCTCGTCCTGGGCGGCGCGCATCTCGCGCAGCACTTCTTCCATCACCTCGCCCAGCTCGTCGATGTTGGCGGCGCGCCCGATCCGGTCGGAATAGCCGGCCAGCCTGGCGTGGTGGTCGCCCGTCGAGGCCGCTACTGAGCCGAGGCGGTCGATGAAGCTCATCATCATGTTCTTCACCGTCGCGCGCACGTCCGAGATGCTGTGGCGCAGCTGGCCCTGCTTGAGGATGACGTCCTTCAGGCTGCGGGTCGCGTCTTCCAGCGAGCGCACGTCGAGCGGGCCGGCGATCAGGTCCTGCACGGCGGCGATCTGGCCGCGCATCCAGCTGTCGTCGTCGAGCAGTTCGTTGACGTTGTCGAGCAGCAGGTGGAACAGGCGCAGCAGCAGTTCCTGCTGTTCCGCACTGTCGCCGCTGCGCAGCTCGATCTGGTAGCACAATTGCTTCAGGCGTCCCGCCAGTTCGCCCAGCTCCTCGCCGCGCGCGTGCTTGGCCGCGGCGCCCAGCGCTTCCGCCTCTTGCACCAGCGGCGGGCTGCCGGCCAGCAGGCTGGCCAGCGCATAGGCCAGCGAGCGGCCCAGCATCTCGCGCAACTGGCGCGCGTCCGGATCCTCGTCGCCCAGCGCCATGAGCGGCGTGTTGCGGCGCAGGTGGCGGTCGGCCACCTGGCCCAGCGCCTGGGCGTAGCCGCTCCAGTCGGCGGTGCGGGCGGCGCGCAGCATGCGGCGGCCGGGTTCCGAGACTTCACCCGGTGTCTCGCTCAGTCGGCGCGCGAAGCTTTCCAGCACCTCGGCGGCGGGATTCGCCGGCTGCGCGGGCGGGGCGGGCGGGACGCCGGCGATCTCGTCGTAGATGGCTTTATAAGCATCCGGCGTCGGCGCGATGCGGCGCGTCGCGAGGCGGCGGAAGGCTTCGCGGGCGATATCGACAGGATTCTGGCCGGTGGCGGCAGGCGGGGACGAGATGGACATGGAGATAATGGCGGAATGCTGTTCGGCGTAATGATAAGCCAGCTTCTTTGTCAACCATCAATTAAATTTTTGCAACAGATATTCAATCTGCACATGTTGCAACTTACGGTTTTGTAGGGTGGGCAAGTTCCTTGCCCACGCGTTCACACAGTGCTCGCGGGAGTTGAACGCGTGGGCGGGAGACCCGCCCACCCTACAAAATTAGCCTACTAGTTGGTTGCGAATCGCGTAATGGGTCAGCTCCGCACTGTTCTTGAGCTTCATCTTGGCCAGCAGCCGGGCCCGGTATTCGCTCACCGTCTTCACCGACAGCGACAGTTCGCGCGCGATGTCGCTGACCGTCATTCCGGAGGCGATCATGGTCAGGGTCTGGTACTCGCGGTCGGACAAGGCGTCGTGCGGCGGCGCCTCGTGGTCTTCGCCGACCTGGGCCGCCAGGGTCTGCGCCAGCGCCGCGCTGACGTACTTCTGGCCGGCGGCCACTTGGCGGATCGCCGTCACCAGCTCGCGCGGGGCGCTCTGCTTGGTCATGTAGCCGGCCGCGCCCGCTTTCAGCGAACGGATCGCATACTGGTCTTCGCGGTGCATCGACAGCATCAGCACCGCCAGCTCGGGCCTGTCCTTCTTGATCTGCTTGAGCACCTCGATGCCGTTGCGGTCGGGCAGGGAGATGTCGAGCAGCATCACGTGCGGCCGCGCCTTGCCGACCAGCTTGACGGCATCGAGCCCGGTTTCGGCTTCGCCGGCGACGATGACGTCGCGCTGCTCGGCCAGGATCTGCTTCAGGCCCTCGCGCACGATCGCATGGTCGTCGGCGATGAATACCCGGATTGTTGCCTTGTCACTCATTGTTCTGTTGCCAGCCTGGTCTTGATAGTCAGCATCGTGCCACCTCCGGGCGCGGACGACAAGGCCAGCGTCCCCCCGAAGGCCTTGGCGCGCTCGCTCATGCTGTGCAGGCCGAAGGATTGCGGCTTGAAGCGGTCGCTGGCCTTGATGCCGCGGCCGTTGTCGCAGATCGTCAGGGTCAGGTGGGCGCGCTGGGGCCGGAGCTGCACCGTCACCCGGGTCGCGTGGGCGTGCTTGGCGATATTGGTCAGCGCTTCCTGGAAGATACGGAACAGGGCGGTGGCATGGTCGTCGTCGAGGACGATTTCCTTCTCCTGGCAGCGGAAGATGCAGGCGATGCCCATCTGCTTCTCGAATTCGCGCGCCTGCCACTCCAGCGCGGCCACGATCCCGAGGTCGAGCATGGTGGGGCGCAGGTCGAGCGAGATGCGGTGCACCGCCTCGATGGTGCGGTCGACCAGGTCGTCGAGGTAGTTGGCCTTTTCCAGCAGGGCCGGCTGGTCGTCGGGCAGGCGCGCGCTCAGCATGGCCAGCGCCATCTTGATGGCGGTAAGGTTGCCGCCGAGGTCGTCGTGGATCTCGCGCGCGATGCGGGCCCGCTCCTGTTCCTTGCCTTGCTCGATGTGCTCGGTGAGTTCGGCCAGCCGGGCGCGCGAGCGCATGCTGGCTTCCTGTTCCTCCTTGCTGGCGCTGATGTTGGTCATGATGCCGTCCCACTGCACCGCGCCGCCGTCGATCGGATGCGGGGTGGCGCGCAGGTTGATCCACTTGACGTCCTTCCAGGCGTCGATCCAGATCCGGCCTTCCCAGTTCCAGGCGCTCATGGCGGCGCTGGAGGCCGCCATCGATTCCTGCCAGCCCTTGCGGTCTTCCGGCAGGATCAGTTGCTCGAACAGTCCCGCGGCGCGCTGCAGTTCCAACACGGACAGGCCGAGCAGGGCCGAGCAGCCCTCGCTCAGCCAGGGGAAATCCTGGCGCCCGTCCGGGTACAGCACGAACTGGAACACCAGTCCCGGGGTATGGCGCACGATGGCGTCGAAACGCGCCTGCGACTCGGCCAGCGCCTGCGCGGAGGCCTGCTCGAGACTGAGGTCGTCGGCGATCGCCAGCAGCAGCGAGCGGCCATCGCGCACGATGCGCAGGAAACACAGCCGGACCGGATAGCTGCTGCCGTCGACGCGCCGCAAGCGGGTGCGCAGGCTGACCTGGGCGCCGACTTCCTCGCCCAGCCCGGCCAGCAGCTCGTCCAGTGTAGCGCGGTCGAGGCCGGGCGCGAGGGCGTAGGCGTCCATCGCCTCCAGCGCGGCCGCCTCCATGCCGAGATGCAGGCGCGCGGCCTGGTTGGTGTCGATCACCCGCAGGGTCGTCGCGTCGAGCAGGAAGATTTCGGAAGCGGCCGCCTGCATTTCGGCGGCCAGGGCAAGGATGGGACTCATGGAAGCTCGGTTTCTGTCTTGTCTTGATGGCGCGCCTGCCCGCGCGCTGCGAATCGTGACCTGACGCGGGTCTTGGGGCGGCGCAGCACGCGCGCCAGGTGGCTCGGCTGGCGCCCGGCGCGGCGCAGCAGCCGGCGCAGGCGGCGCCGCCCATCGGCCATGGCCGCGCGCACCCGGCGCCAGAAGCCGCTGGCGCGCAGGGCCGCCAGCAGGCGCCCTTTCAGCCGCAGGAAGCCGCCGTGCCAGCGCGCGAACCAGGCCAGGGTGAGCAGGGTGGGCAGGGTCAGCACGTAGATGCGCGCCACCACCACGGCGCCGCCCAGCTTGGCCGCTACGAAGCCGGCCAGGCCGGCCAGCGCGTGGCCGTGGGCGATGGCGAGCAGGGCCAGCAGCTTGACGGGCAGCAGCAGCAGTCCGGGCAGCACGAAGGCGCACAGGGCGGCCCAGGCCGGCAGGGCCCGGACCCGTGCCTCGAGCCAGCGCAGCGGCGGCCAGGCCGCCATGCGCGCGGCGGCGCGGCTGCCGAGGTCCCAGGTCCAGGCCTCGGCGAGCAGCACCAGCGCCGCCAGCTGGACCAGGGGCGCGAGCAGCCGGGATCGTGCGTGTGCGCGTTTCATGCAGCACATGATACGGGAAGCGTGAGCCGGCGGGCGCTGCTTGCCGTTACAATAAGATGATGAATAAGGCATTCGTAAAAGAGACCGACAACGACGACGACGACGCCGAGGCGTTGGCGCTGGCCCAGGCGATTCCCGCCGGGGCCAAGAACTACATCACCCCGGCCGGCTACAAGGCCATCAAGGACGAGCTGCTGCAGCTGATCGACGTCGACCGGCCCGAGGTGGTGAAGGTGGTGCACTGGGCCGCCTCGAACGGCGACCGTTCCGAGAACGGCGACTACATCTACGGCAAGCGCCGCCTGCGCGAGATCGACCGCCGCATCCGCTTCCTCACCAAGCGCATGGATTCGGCCTTCGTGGTCGACCCGAGCGTGCATCATGGCAACGACCAGGTCTTCTTCGGCGCCACCGTCACCTACCTCAACAAGGCGGGCGAGGAGCATACCGTGACCATCGTCGGGGTCGACGAGCTCGACCCGCTGCGCGGCAAGATCAGCTGGGTCTCGCCGGTGGCGCGCGCGCTGACCAAGGCGCGCGAAGGCGATCTCATCACGCTGCAGACGCCGCTCGGTACCGACGAGCTGGAGATTCTTTCAGTGGAATATCCCGAACCCGTTACAGACTGAAGCCCATGGGGCTGGTAAGATGGACGATTCGCCGCTTACCGAGCACCATGAACCGTTCCAACGATTCCGCGCGCGACACCGACGTACTGGCCGCGCTGCGGACTGCGACTGCCTCGCGGCACGAGCGGCTCGACAGCGGCTTGCCGCTGTCCGCACCCCTTCCTTCCCTCGACCATTACGCCGCGCACCTGGTCATGCTGCGCGACTGGCTGGCGCCGCTCGAGCGCTGGCTGGCGGGCTTTGCCGACGGTCCGCAGGCCGAGCCCACGCTGCCGCCCGTCGAACGCCTGGCCCTGATCCAGGCCGACCTGGCCGAGCCGCGCATGCCCGAGGTCCCGCCGCTGCGTCCCGCCCCCGCCTGGCCGGAGGACGCCAGCGCCGCCTGGCGCTGGGGCGTGGCCTACGTGATCGAAGGCTCGCAGCTGGGCGGCGCCGTCCTGTACGGCAAGCTGGCCGGGCCGCTGGCCCCGCATCCGCTGCGCTACCTGCGCGGCGACGAGCGCGGCCCCGGCCCGCGCTGGCGCGCCTTCATGGCGGCGCTGCGCGCGCAGGTCAGCGCTCCGGCGGAAGTTGCCGAGGCCTGCGCCGGGGCCTGTGCGGCCTTCGATGCGATCCTCGAACTTGCGCAGCTGGAGAAGATGTAAAAAACTCGGGGACGATGTCGATTCCCCGCCTTCCCGATCGTCGTGGCGTCAACAACCAGACGGAGGATGCGATGCGATTCATGATCTTGCTGAAGGCGGACAAGCACAGCGAAGCAGGCGAAATGCCTGACGAGAAACTGCTAACGGACATGGGCAACTTCAACGACGAGCTGATCAAGGCCGGCGTGATGCTGTCGGGCGAGGGACTGCACCCGTCCTCGCGCGGCGCACGGGTTTATTTCGATAAAAGTGGAAATGTTCGCGTGGTCGATGGCCCTTTTGCCGAAACCAAGCAATTGTTGGCCGGCTTCTGGATCTGGAAGGTGGCGTCGAAGGAAGAGGCGATCGCCTGGGTCAAGCGGGTGCCGATGCCGATGGCGGGCGGCGAAGCCGAAATCGAGATCCGCCAGATCTTCGACATGGAAGACTTCGGCGAGGCCATGACCCCGGAACTACGCGAACAGGAGGAACGCCAGCGCGCGGCGCTGGCCGGCGCCGAGCCAGGCATGACGCCGGCGAAGTCGATCGAATAGCCAATGCGCTTGCTTCGTTTATTGCTCGGCGAGGTGTTCGTACACGAAGGATTTGAGTGCTAATTCAGCAGATTCCTCGATCCCTGAGTCGAACGCAATGCCGTATTGCATTTGTTGAGACAGTTTGCCCTTGATGCTGCGAACGGTGCCACTCACTTGGACCAGGTGCGGCTTGCCTGCGATTTTGAATCGAAACGCAAGTTTGATCAGCGTCCCCACATCGCCCAGGATAAACCCTGTGGAGATTGCGCAACCGCCGCTCGACAGGTTGGTGATGATGCCGGGTACCGTACCGTCCGCCAGGGTGATCGACGTCGGCAGTTTCACTTCTACCCGCAGGGCTTGCCGGAAGGGCTTACTGACCGCTTCGGTTGGATAGCGCAGAAACAAATGCCCGCTTGGCAGGCTTGCAAAACGCATGAGTGAAGTCTTGAATGCGCAGACAGTCCGCCCGAAAATGACCTGGGCCGTCATTGGAAGTCCTTCAAAATGCTGCCAGCTCTGTCCATTGGCGGCACGCACTGCCGGCGCGGAGACAATGATCGATTGTAAAGGTACGCGCCCATAAAATTCGACATGGACCGAGCGCGGGTCGTAATCCCCCGGGAACTGGAAAGTGATAATCATACTTTCCGCGTTGTGCTTCAGCGACTGCAAGGGGTCGCTCGTCGGCCCTGGCATGTCCAGTTCTTCGATCGCCGAAACCAGGTCGCCTGGCTTGTCGCCAGCCCGTGACGCCCGCATTGGCTTGGCCAGCAGAATGCGGTCGCGTGCAGTCTGGTCTGCGATCACATAACCGGCTGGGGCCAGCAACTCGCCTGAGCGTAGATAGAGTGCCCATGGTAATGCTGCCCCGACGCGTATATCGCTTTCCGAAACATATACGAACTTCTGCTTTTCCATGTTTTCTCAATTACTGACTATTAGCTTTGCATTGTCAATGTTGACATGGATTAATAAAAGCAGCAATGTTCAATGCAAGGGTCCTGAGGAGGACATCGCGCATATGCATGTCTTGTCACTAAAATGAAACAGCCAGGCAGACGCAGCGTAAAGTGGCCCATCATTTACAACGCTGAATCTGCTAATGCAAGCTGTGTTCGTTCCAAGTTTTTACTCCAGCAGCTGCCCGGTTTCGCCGTTTTCCCTGGCCTGGTCAGTGCGTCCTGCCCGGTCGACGATGGCCGCCAGGCAGGCAAAGCCGCGCTTTGAGCCAGCTCCACGGCATGCCCATGGACGGGATCGCCAACCCAGCAAAGAGCGGAACGCCGGCATGAGAGCCCGATCGAGTTGCCACGCGAAGTGGATTGCCCCACACTTGGCGCCCAAGGACACAGCTATTCGAAAGGACGCAGCCCATGGGATTTTCCCTTGCCTGGATCGCGATACGCGGCAAATCAAAAGACGACATCCTCGCCCAGTTGTCGCTGGCCGACAGCGGCGAACCCGATGAGGCGAACGAGAGCCCGGTATCCGGCGCGGCGCTGCCGGGGGGCGGCTACCTGGTGGTCTTCAAGGACATGGCGCACCCGGCTACCCAGGCCGGGAGCATGGCCCGGCTGTCGGCCGGCTGCGAGGCGCTCGGCTGCCAGGTCGAGGAACACGTCATGGCCAGCGCCGCCTTCCAGTACAAGGATGGGGCCAAGTTGTGGGACGTGGTCCACCTGTCTGAACAAGGGCTGTACCACCTTGCGGTGGACGGCGCGCCTCCCGCGCTGCTCGACACCATCCACGCCGAAATGAAAGCGACCCAGGACGAACAGGGCGGCGCCGATGCCGACGTCGACTGCCTGTTCGAAGTGCCGCTCATGCTGGCCACCGCGCTGTGCGGCTACCGCCACGACGAGGCGGCGCTGCTGTCCGGGGAAACGCTGGCCTTCACCGAACTCGTTCCGGCCGCGCCGGGCGTGGGCCGCCGGCACTGAGGGCCGCGGGCGCGTCTCAGCCGCAGACGGCCTGTCCCGCCTGCGCGGCGTCGGCCAGGATGCGGTCGAGCGCCGCGATGTCGATCGGCTTGACGAAGTGGTGGTCGAAGCCGGCCGCGAAGGCCTTGTCCTGGTCGTGCATCTGGCCGTAGCCGGTGAGGGCGACCAGCACCGCGCCGGCGCTGCCGGGAGCGGCGCGCAGGCGGCGCGCCAGTTCATAGCCGTCGATATCCGGCAGGCCGATGTCCAGGATGTAGAGCGGCAGCGGCCGGCGCAGGCTTTCTTCGAGGGCGCTGTGGGCGTTCTCCATGACCGTGACATGGTGTCCCTTGGCCTCCAGCAGGTGGGCAAGCGCGCGCGCCGCATCGACGTTGTCGTCGACGATCATCAGGCGCACCGGCGCCGCGCCTCCCCGCACGGTCTCGTGCGGCGCGCCCCCCTGCGCCGCGGGTTCGGCATGCAGGGGCAGGGTGAGGGTGAAGCAGGCGCCCTTGCCGATGCCGTCGCTGTGCGCGCCGGCCTGCCCATCGTGCATGGTCATGATGCTGCGCACCAGTGCCAGCCCCAGTCCCAGGCCGCCCTGGGAGCGGTCGGCAGAACGCTCCGCCTGCCTGAACAGGTCGAACACGTGGGGCAGCAGGTCCGGATCGATGCCGATGCCGTTGTCGGAGACGGCAATGGCGAGCCGCTCGCCGTGCGTCTCGACGGACAAGGCGATCCTGCCGCCCGGCGGGGTGTATTTGGCGGCATTGGTCAACAGGTTGGCGATCACCTGGACCAGGCGCTTCTTGTCGCCCAGGACGATCGCCCCCGGCGCGCGCAGTTCCAGCGCCAGCGTATGTTTGCGCGCATCGATCAGGGGCTGCGCCTGTTCGATGGCGCTCCTGACGACCGCGTCGATCTCGACCGGTTGGCGGTCGATCGACACCAGTCCGCGGGTCACGCGCGAGACGTCCAGCAAGTCGTGGATCAGGGACTTGAGGTGGTCGGCCTGGCGGATGATGATGTCGCCGGTGCGCTGCACGCTCGCGTCGTCCCGTCCCGGCAGCTTGAGCAAGTGCGCGGCCGCGACGATGGGCGCGAGCGGGTTGCGCAGTTCGTGGGCCAGCATGGCCAGGAATTCGTCCTTGGCGCTGTTCTGGTTCTCCGCCGCGCGCCGCGCTTCCCGTTCGCTGCGCAGCAGCTGCTCGCGTTCCCGCTCGAGCCGCTGGCGAGCCTCGTTCTCCGCTTCGAGCTTGACGCCGGCGTCGTGCAGGGCGCGCTGCAGCACGTCGGCTTCGACCACCCCCGAGGGCTGGACCACCGGCATCTTGCCCAGTTCGAGCGACTTGGCCGCATCCAGGGCCAGGTCGAAGGACGCGGTCAGGCGCCGCGCGAACAGGACGATGCCGACCACGGCGCTGCCGAGGGTGAACAGCAGGACGCACGCGGCGATCAGGGTGGCGGTGCGCGCCTGCCGGTTGATTTCTTCTTCCGGGGCGGCGATGGCGACGGTCCAGTTCGCGCGCGTCGTGTGCGTGAAGGTGTTGTAGGCCTGGATGCCTTCGCGCGTCACATTGTTCAGCCTGCCGCTGGCGCGCTTGCGCGAGGCTTCGAACAGTTCCCGCTTGACCGGCTTGCCGACGAAGTCCTGTTCGCGCAGATTGCGGGCGATCGAGATGCCGTCTTCGCCGAACACCCCCACGACCCAGGTCGGCGGCAATTCGGAACGGTGCAGCAGGGCGGTGATATGGCTGACGTGGAAAGTATGCGAGAGCAGGAACTGGCGCCCGCTGGCGCTTTTCACGGGCAGGTTGACCGACACGACCTTTCACTTGCCGGCGCGCCCCTCACGCAGGTTCGACACGCTCGGCTTGCCCAGCGCGATCGCCTGCGCAACCCAGGTGTTCGGTCCTTCGTCGAAACGGGTGCCGTAGGGATGGTGCGTGTGCATCAGCATGCTTCCATCGGCGCCGTACAGGACAGCCCAGGAATCCGGCGAGGTAATCGTGCTGCGCATCAGTTCGTACAGGGACGAAAAGTCTTCCCTGGCCATCAGGTCGGTGCGGCCGATCACGCGCAAGGCGCCCTCGGCGCGGACCAGTTCCTTGTCGATGGACAATGCGATCGAGCGCGCGCGCACCTCGACCGTCAGCAGCCGCGCCTCCTTTTCTTCCTCCAGCAGGAGAAACAGGCCCCAGGCGGACAGTGCCAGCAGCGGTACAAGGACGGTCAGGACGATCGCGGCAAGGTAAGTACGCGTCTTCATGCTGTTCTCTAGGTTTAACCTGGAGATTCTAACAGGCAAGTGCAGGACGCGGCTTTGTGGCGCGTCGGTTCGTGGCGCTATTGAGCTTGCAAGCTATTGAAGGGGCGTCGATGCGTTCCGGCAGGCACCAAGGCGGCGCCCGCCGTCGGTGCGCGGGCGCGGCGCCACGGCGCACATCCCGGCGGACTGCAGTGAAGGCGCTTACTCGCGGTAGGTGATTTTCCCGCTCAGTTTGATGGTGCCGGCGCCGGTCAACAGTTCCTGGCTGCCGGTGAAGTCGCCGCCGCCGGAAGCCCGGTGGTAGCGTCCAGTGCCGCCGGTGATCTGGAAGGTGGCATTGCTGAAGGCAACCTTGCCGTCGCCGGTCGGCACCGCCTGGCCGCTGTAGTTGGCGTAGATCACCTCGCCGCTCTTGGTGAGCAGGGTGATGCGGCCGTCGCTGAAGGTGAGCAGCGGGCCGTTGGGCGTAACACAGTCCTTGCCCATGAAGGCAACCGGGCCGAGGGCCGGATCGTTGCCGTGCCCGACGAGCGTTCCGCCGAGCTTCGAGGTGCAGCGCAGCGACGGACCGAGCACCTCATGGATGACCCCGGAAATGACCAGCGGCTTGGTGACCAGCGAAGCGGCCGAGGCGGTCGGCGCGGCGAAGCTTGCGCCCAGCAGCAGGGACGCGACAGCAAAACGGAAGGAAGTTTTATTCATGCAAGCGCTCTCGTGGTGGGAATTGTCCAAATAGTAATATGGACAAGCTGCCAATGAGCGCACGAATGGATGAGCTGTGCGTGGGGTATGGGGCTTGCATGCGGACGGCCGGGCCGGCCCGGTCGGGCGTCCGGCCGCGGCTGCCGTTGACGGTATCAGGACCGCTCGCGCTCGACCCGATTGACCCCCGCCACCCTGCGCAGATTGCGGATCAGCTGCGCCAGGTGCACGCGGTCCTTTACCTGGATGGTGAAGCGCAGCTGCGTCATCAGATGTTCGTCGTCCTCGTCCATGCCGACATAGGTGATGTTGGCGTCGGATTCGCCGATCTCCGCCGCCACGCGCGCCAGGATGCCCTTCTCGTTGTTGATGAGCAGGCGGATGCGGCAGTCGAAGCGGCGGTTCAGTTCCTCGCCCCACTGCACGGCGATCCAGCGGTCCGGCTCCTTGGAGCGGACCCGCGCCGCCGGCAGGCAGTCCTTGGTATGCACCACCAGGCCCTGGTCGCGGCGCAGCTGGCCGGTGATCTGGTCGCCCGGGATCGGCAGGCAGCAGGGCGCCAGCTGCACCGATACGCCTTCGCTGCCGTAGATCGTGACCGGGTCGATGTCGCTTGCCGGCAGCGGCAGGCTGGAAGGCTTGTGCTCGGGGTCGGCGTCCATCAGGCCGAAGATGTGGCGCGCCACCAGCTGCGGCATGCGCTTGCCGATGCCGATGTCGGCGTACAGCTCTTCCATCGACTTGGCCGAGGATTCCGCCAGCAGCTTTTCGATGGTCGCCGCGGGCAGCTCGGGGCCGATGTTGCGGGCCGCCAGCGCCCCGGCCAGCAGCTCCTGGCCCAGTTCGACCGACTCGTTGACGTTCACGGTGCGCAGGTAATGGCGGATCGCCGAGCGCGCCTTGCCGGTGCGGACCAGCGACAGCCAGGTCGGGCTCGGACGCGAATCCGGATCGGTGACGATCTCGACGATGTCGCCGTTGTGCAGTTCGGTGCGCAGCGGCTGGGTCTCGTTGTTGATCTTGACCGCCACCGTGTGGTCGCCGATGCCGGTGTGGATCGAGTAGGCGAAGTCGAGCGCCGTGGCGCCGCGCGGCAGGGCGATGATCTTCGACTTGGGGGTGAACACGTAGACCGAATCGGGGAACAGGTCGACCTTGACGTGCTCGAGGAACTCGGCCGAGTCGCCGGTCTGCTGCTGGATGTCGAGCAGCGACTGCAGCCAGGCGTGGGTGCGCTGCTGCAGGTCCGACATGTTCGAGTCGCCGGTCTTGTACAGCCAGTGCGCCGCCACGCCGCTTTCGGCGGTGCGGTGCATGTCCTGGGTGCGGATCTGGAATTCGACCGGGGTGCCGTAGGGGCCGATCAGGGTGGTGTGCAGCGACTGGTAGCCGTTGATCTTGCGGATCGCGATGTAGTCCTTGAACTTGCCGGGCATCGGCTTGTACAGGGCGTGCAGGGTGCCGAGCGCCACGTAGCAGTTCGGGACCGTGTCGACCACCACGCGGAAGCCATACACGTCCAGCACCTGCGAGAACGACAGGTGCTTGTTGCGCATCTTTTTATAGATGCCGTACAGGGTCTTCTCGCGGCCGTAGACCTCGGCCTGGATGCCGGCCGTGGCCAGCTGGGTCTTGACCGCCTCGAGGATCTTCTTGACCACCTCGCGGCGGTTGCCGCGCGCCGCCTTGATCGCCTTGGCCAGCGTGAAGTAGCGCAGCGGGTAGAGGTGGGCGAAGGACAGGTCCTGCAGCTCGCGGTAGATGTTGTTCAGGCCGAGGCGGTGCGCGATCGGCACGTAGACTTCCATGGTCTCGCGCGAGATGCGGCGGCGCTTGGCCGGCACCATCACGCCCATGGTGCGCATATTGTGCAGGCGGTCGGCGAGCTTGATCAGGATCACGCGCACGTCCGAGGCCATGGCCAGCAGCATCTTGCGGAAGTTCTCGGCCTGGGCCTCGATCTGGCTCTGGAACTCGATCTTTTCCAGCTTGGACAGGCCGTCGACCATGTTGGCGACCTGGGCGCCGAAGCGCTCGATCAGTTCGTCCTTCTTGACGTCCTGGTCTTCGATCACGTCGTGCAGCAGCGCGGCCATGATGGCCTGGGCGTCGAGCTTCCACTCGGCGCAGATCTCCGCGACGGCGATCGGATGGGAAATGTACGGCTCACCGGACTTGCGGACCTGGCCGAGGTGCATCTCGTCGGAGAAGCGGTAGGCTTCCTTGACCTTTTTCAGCTCGGCGGGGGTGAGGTAGTCGGACAGCTTGTTGATGAGCTGCGTGACCGAGGCGACGCCCGGGGCGGGCGCCGGGGTCTCGGCGTCTTGCGCTTTGCCCGGACGCTTGGTGCGGGCAGGGGTGCCTGGATGGGTCGAATCCGGGGAAGACAAACTCATATGTAATATCGATCAGCCAGTGTAGGCACAGAATAACAGAATATCGATATAGCGAAATCCAGGTTCCCCGGAGGGTCTTACATCGGCACTTTCTTCAGCATTTCCAGGCCGACCTTGCCGGCGGCGATTTCACGCAGCGCGACGACGGTCGGCTTGTCCTTGGCTTCGACCTTCGGGGTGTGGCCCTGCAGCAGCTGGCGCGCGCGGTAGGTCGCGGCCAGGGTCAGCTGGAAGCGGTTCGGGACGTTCTTGAGGCAATCTTCGATGGTAATGCGGGCCATAGGTCACTCCTGAATTGGACAATGCGCGACGACCTTGCGGTGCCGCACGCTGCTAGATCACAAATTTGGTTGTTGCGCGTGGATTCCCAGCTGGGCAAACAAGTCGGCGTTGCGGGCCGCCTGCTGGGCGAAACGGCAACGTGTCGCTTTGACAATCGCCTGCAGTTCTGCGAGGGCGACGTTGAACTCTTCGTTGATGATAGCATATTCGAACTCCGGAGCGTGAGCCATCTCCCCCCCGGCGGCCAGCAGGCGGCGGGTGATGATGTGGGGTTCGTCGGTGCCGCGCTTGTGCAGGCGTTCCTCCAGGGCTTCGATCGACGGCGGCAGGATGAAGATGCCGGCGGCGTCGGGGAACTGTTTTTTCACCTGGCGCGCGCCCTGCCAGTCGATCTCCAGCAGGATGTCGGTGCCCAGTTTCATTTCCTGTTCCACGGTCAGGCGGCTGGTGCCGTAGTAGTTGCCGTGCACTTCCGCCCATTCCAGGAATTCGCCGCGGTCGGCGCGCGCGACGAAGTCTTCGGCCGTGGTGAAGTGGTATTCGCGGCCGTCCTGCTCGCCCGGACGCGGCGCCCGCGTAGTGGTCGAGATCGACAGCTTGATGCCCGGTTCCAGCTTCAGCAGGGCGTTGACCAGGGTCGATTTGCCGGCGCCGCTGGGCGCGGCGACGACGAACAGGCTGCCGGAGAGGGCGGGAGTGATCATTGATTTTTCCATGTTGCGTTTGTCCATTACGGCATCCAAAGCCGCGTGGTGTTCATCATAAGTTTGAATGCGCGGACGGGAAACCCGTCCACCCTACACAATCGCACTGGTAGGGTAGACGGGTCCCCCGTCCGCGCGTTCAACGATCGTATGCGCTGTTGCGCAACGACAACAAATTATTCTAAATTCTGCACCTGCTCGCGCATCTGCTCGATCAGGAGCTTCAGCTCCATCGATGCATCCGCCAGCTCCTTGACCGAGGCCTTGGCGCCCAGCGTGTTCGCTTCGCGGTTCAGTTCCTGCATCATGAAGTCGAGGCGCTTGCCGACCTGGCCGCCCCGCTTGAGGATGTGTCGCGTCTCATTGAGATGCGCCGACAGGCGCGACAGTTCTTCCGAGACGTCGATGCGGATGCCGTACAGCGTCACTTCCTGGCGAATACGCTCCAGCACTTCCTGGCGGCTCAAGACCGACGGGTTGCCGTGTCCGGCCAGGCCCAGCGCGTCCTGCATGCGTTCGACGGCCTTCTGCTGGAAGCCGTTGATGACCTGCGGGATGAGCGGGGTGATGCGCTTGACGATCGCTTCCATCGCGTCGATACGCGACAGCAGCATCGTCGCCAAAGCCGCGCCTTCGCGCCTGCGGCTGTCGACAAAAGCGGCCACGGTGGTGGCGGTGAGGGCGGCCACGTCAGTCTGCAACGACTCCTGGCCCACCGTCGATTCTTCGATCACGCCGGGCCAGCGCAGCAGTTCGGCCACCGTCATCTGCGGCGCCTGTGCGAAATGTTTGGTGATTTCAGCCTGCAGGCGCGCGAGGTCGGCCAGCAGTTCCTGGTTGAGCACCTGCGAGCCGCCCGCGGTCTTGCGGCCGAAGGACAAGCGCACCTCGACCTTGCCGCGCGTGATGGCGGCCATGATGGCGGCGCGCAGATCGGGTTCCAACGCGCGCAGTTCGTCGTTGATGCGGAACTGGAGGTCGAGGAAGCGCGAATTGACGCTCTTGATCTCGATCGTGAGGGTGCCGGCAGCGCTTTCGCTGGTGGCAACCGCATAACCTGTCATGCTTGAAATGCTCAAAGATTTCCCCGTCTTTTTTATTCTTTAGATACCCCGAGAACCGTCACAGGCGGATCGAGGTGGCCTTTACAAAGGCAACATTTATCCCACACAATCGCCCTGTTAAGCAAGGACTCTCATGGCCGCACAGAATAATGCCCCCCTGCCTGATGGCCTGGAAATTGCCGGATATCGCATTGTAAAGAAAATTGCGTCCGGTGGGTTCAGTATTGTTTATCTGGCATATGACGGCGAGGGCAATGCGGTCGCCATCAAGGAATACCTGCCCAGCCAGCTCGCCTTGCGCGCGGCGGGCGAACTGATACCGGTCGTTTCCAAGCCTAATCTACCGGTGTTCCGCATCGGCCTGAAGTGCTTCTTCGAAGAGGGGCGGGCGCTGGCCCGCATCGTCCATCCGAACGTGGTGCGGGTGGTGAACTTCTTCCGCGCCCATGAAACGGTCTACATGGTGATGGCCTACGAATCCGGACACACCCTGCAGGACCACATCGCGCGCCTGCACGCCAGGGGCAGCCGCATGAACGAGACAGCGATCCGCCAGCTGTTCAAGGGCGTGTGCGCCGGCGTACGCGAAGTCCACGCCAACAAGCTGCTGCACCTCGACCTGAAACCGGCCAACATCTATCTGCGCCTCGACGGCTCGCCGCTGCTGCTCGACTTCGGCGCGGCGCGCCAGACCATCAACCTCGACGCGCCCATGCTGGCGCCCATGTACACCCCGGGCTTCGCGGCGCCCGAGCTGTACAGCCGCGCGGGCTCGCTCGGACCCTGGACCGACATCTACAGCATCGGCGCAGCCATGTATGCTTGCATGACGCGCTCGATGCCGCCTCCGGTCGACGCGCGCAGGGACGAGGACAAGACCGAGGCGCAGTTCGCCAGGCTCGCAGGCGGCTATTCGCCGGAGCTCATCGAGATGGTGCGCTCGTGCATGGCGCTCGATCCGCTGAAGCGCCCGCAAAGCGTATTCGCGATGCAGAAGGTGCTGCAGGCGGCGCCGACGCTGGCGCCGCAGCCCGAGGACGACGCCCCGCAAGCGCCGGCCGGCTGGCGCGGATTGGCCGGTCGCCTCGGATTCGGCCGTAAAGCAAGCTAGGAACGAGGAGCACACATGCAGTTTTCCGTCTATCAGCAGAGCCACATCGGCGGGCGCAAGGTCAACCAGGACCGCATGGGCTACAGCTTCACGCGCGACGCGCTGCTGCTGGTGCTGGCCGACGGCATGGGCGGACACATGCACGGGGAGATCGCCGCCACCATCGCCCTGCAGACGCTGTCGATGATGTTCCGGATGCAGGCCAAGCCCTATGTGAAGAAGCCCGAGCGCTTCCTCGAAGAGGCCTTGCACCAGGCCCACTGGGACATCCTGGCCTATGCGGAACGTCACAAGCTGCCGGAGACGCCGCGCACCACGGTGGTGGCCTGCCTGGTGCAGCACAACTGCGCGGTCTGGGCGCACTGCGGCGACTCGCGCCTGTACTGGGTGCGCCGCAACCAGGTGCTGGCGCGCACGCGCGACCATTCGCACCTGGAATATCTGATCGAGCGCGGCAGGGCGCTTGAATCCGAGCGCAACACCCATCCGGACCGCAACAAGCTGTACAACTGCCTCGGCGCCGGCCAGGCCCCCAGGATCGCCATCTCGCGCCAGGCCGTCCTGGAGCCGGGCGATACGCTGCTGCTTTGCTCGGACGGCCTGTGGGGCATGCTGCCCGAGACCGAGATCGTGCACCGGCTGTCCACCTCCACCATCGTGCAGGCGGTGCCGGACATGGTGGCGATGGCCGCCGCGATCGGCGGCGCGCGCGCCGACAACACGACCGCGCTGGCGATCACCTGGCAGGGCGCGCACGCCGCGGGCAGCCTGGCGCCCGGCGTGATCTCGACCCAGATGCTGCCGGAGGACGAGGTCAGCTCGACGATCACCGCCGGCCAGCCCTTGCCCTCGGGGGCGGACGCCTTCGACGAAGACGAAATCGAAAAAGCGATTGCCGAGATCCGCGAGGCGATCGAGAAATCTTCCCAACTACTTAAATAAGACAAAGGCTTTCCATGACGTTTGCACAACGCCCGAGCGGGCGCGCGGTCGACCAGCTGCGCCCCATCCGCATCACCCGCCAGTACACCCGGCACGCCGAGGGATCGGTGCTGATCGAGTGCGGCGACACCAAGGTGATCTGCACCGCCAGCATCGAAGACAAGGTGCCGGGCTTCCTGAAGGGCAAGGGGCAGGGCTGGCTAACGGCCGAATACGGCATGCTGCCGCGCTCAACGCACACCCGCATGGACCGCGAAGCCGCGCGCGGCAAGCAGACCGGCCGCACCCAGGAGATCCAGCGCCTGATCGGCCGCTCGCTGCGCGCCGCCTTCGACCTGGAAGCCTTCGGCGAGCGCACCCTGCACCTGGACTGCGACGTGATCCAGGCCGATGGCGGCACCCGCACGGCGTCCATCACCGGCGCGATGGTCGCCGCCTACGACGCCTTCAGCGTGCTGGTGGGGCAGGGCGTGCTGGCGGCGGTGCCGGTGAAGCACTTCGTGGCGGCGATCTCGGTCGGGGTGTACCAGGGAACGCCGGTGCTGGACCTGGACTACGTCGAGGATTCGGCCTGCGACACCGACATGAACATCGTGATGACCGAGCAGGGGCATTTCATCGAGGTGCAGGGCACGGCGGAAGGCGCGGCTTTCGATCGCGTGGGCATGAACCGCCTGCTGGACCTGGGCCAGCTGGGGATTGGCGAATTGATCAGGCTGCAGAAGCAGTCGCTGGGCCTGGCGGCGTAGGGAAGCGCGCCGTGGTCCGAAGCGGTAAAATAGTCACCCTCTTCGAAGACCACCTCCCAGCGCCATGACCCAACGCCTGATCCTCGCCTCCAACAACGCCGGCAAACTGAAGGAATTCGCCCAGATCCTCGCACCCATCGGTTTCGAATTGCACCCACAGGGCGAATTCGATGTCCCGGAAGCGGAAGAGCCCTTCGGCACCTTCGTGGAAAACGCGCTGGCCAAGGCCAGGCACGCGGCGCGCCTGACCGGCCTGCCGGCCCTGGCCGACGACTCGGGCGTGTGCGTCAACGCGCTCGGCGGCGCGCCGGGCGTCTACTCGGCGCGCTACGCCGGCGAGCCGAAGTCCGACGCCCGCAACAACGAGAAACTGGTCGCCGACCTCGCCAAGCACGCCGACAAGTCGGCCTATTACTACTGCGTGCTGGTCTACGTGCGCCACGCCGACGACCCCCAGCCGGTCATCGCCGACGGCCAGTGGCATGGCGAGATCATCGACGCGCCGCGCGGCGCCAACGGCTTCGGCTACGACCCGCACTTCCTGATTCCCGCGCTCGGCAAGACCACCGCCGAACTCGAACCAGGCGTGAAGAACGCCCACTCGCACCGCGGCCAGGCCCTGCGTGCCCTGGTAGAAAAGCTGAAATGATCCCGATTAAAGTCGCCGGGGCGGGTCTCGGCTCGACCTCGGGTGAACCCCGTTCCCCGGCCGCCACCGCGCTGCAGTACCTGCAACCGGGGGCATTGAACCTGACGGCCTTGCCGCCGCTGTCGCTCTACATCCACTTTCCATGGTGCGTGCGCAAGTGCCCGTATTGCGACTTCAATTCGCACGAGGCCAAGGGCGAACTGCCGGAAAAGGACTACCTCGACGCGGTGCGCCTCGACCTGGAGCAGTCGCTGCCCATGATCTGGGGCCGCAAGATCCACACCATCTTCATCGGCGGCGGCACGCCCAGCCTGATGTCGGCCGCCGGGCTGGATCGCCTGATGTCCGACGTGCGCACCCTGCTGCCGCTGGCGCTGGACGCCGAGATCACGATGGAAGCCAACCCCGGCACCTTCGAGGCCGAGCGTTTCGCCTCCTACCGCGACAGCGGCATCAACCGGCTGTCGATCGGCATCCAGAGCTTCAATGGCGCGCACCTGAAGGCGCTGGGACGCATCCACGACGAGCTTGAGGCCCTGCGCGCGGTGGAGATTGCCCGCTCGACGTTCGAGAACTTCAACCTCGACCTGATGTTCGCGCTGCCGGGGCAGACCCTGGCCGAGGCGCGGCGCGACCTGGAGACGGCCTTGTCGTTCGCTCCGCCGCACCTGTCGATGTACCACCTGACGATGGAACCGAACACGGTGTTCGCAAAGTATCCGCCGATCCTGCCGGACGACGATACGAGTGCCGACATGCAGGACATGATCCTGGAAGCGACGGCTGCCGCCGGCTACGGGCACTACGAAGTCTCGGCCTATGCGCAAGCCGGCCGCCAGGCCAGGCACAACCTGAACTACTGGCAGTTCGGCGACTACCTCGGCATCGGCGCCGGGGCCCACTCGAAGATATCCTTCCCGCACCGCGTGCTGCGCCAGGCCCGCTACAAGCAGCCGGGTTCCTTCATCGAGGCGGCCAGGCGCGGCAACCCGGTGCAGGAAGAGCACGAGATCGCACGCGGCGACATGGGCTTCGAGTTCATGCTCAATGCCCTGCGCCTGGTCGACGGCTTCGATCCGAACCTGTTCGCCGAGCGCACCGGCATGAGCATCAGCGCCATCGGCAAGGCGCTGAACGAGGCGGAAGGCAAGGGACTGCTCTACCGCGACCACAAGCTCATCAAGCCGACCGAGCTCGGCCAGCGTTTCCTGAACGACCTGCAGGAGATGTTCTTAAATTCGTAGGGTGGACGGCCTTTTTGTGATCTGGTCCACTGGACCAGATCACTCCGCGCGTTCAGCTTCGGCATGCGCTGCCACTACGCGTCCGTAAGTTGAACGCGCGGTCGGCAGAGCCGACCACCCTACAAAACCTCAGGTTGTTGCCGCGCCAGCGAGCGACTCCATGGTCCGCGCCAGCCCCTTCACCACGCGCGCCATGCTCGCGTAATCGAGCTTGTCAGGCGTGTCCTCCGCCGTGTGGTAGTAGGGATAGCGCAGGAAGGCCGTGTCGGTGATCATCAGGGCCGGGTAGCCCTGCCGGTTGTAGGAAGAATGGTCGGACAAGGTCACACCCATCACGTGGGCCGGCGCCGCCAGGCCCTCGGTCGGGAGGTCCGATTGCGCCTTGAAGGCCGCCAGCGCCTGGCGCACCAGGGCCGAGGATTCGAGCGTGCCGACGAAGGCGATGAAGTTGCCGGTGCTCGGGTAATGCTGCTCCAGCCCCGGCGGCAGCTTCTGGCTGTTCCGCGCCTGTGAATACCAGCCGATCGTTTCCAGGATCAAGGCCTCTTCCACATTGTGCCCGTTCTTCTTGAGGTCACGGGCATGCTGCATGCTGCCCACTTCGTCGCCCATCGCATTTGCTAAGTGCGAGGGCGTTTCCTCGTTGACGAAAAAGACGAATTTCACTTCGGTGCCGCGGCTCGGCTGCATGGTCTTGAGCAGGCGCGCCAGTTCCAGCACGGCGGCGGTGCCGCTGCCGCCGTCGTTGCCACTGCGGTTGGCGCCCGACGCGCCGCGCGCGGAATCGTAGTGGGCGCCGACGATGAAGATGCGCTCCGGTTTCGCGCCCGGTGCGGTGTTCGACACCGAGACTTCGATGTTGCGTACCTTCTGGCCGCCGGCCTCGTAGTCCTGGCGGCGCAGGCGATAGCCGTAGCCTTCCAGCGTGGCTTCGATGTGGCGCGCGGCCTGTTCCAGCGCGCGCGGGGTGGCGGTGTTGTGTTCCTGCGAGGCGATGGCCCCGACGTGCGTGCGCAGGCGGACGGACAGGTCCGCGGCAGGGGCGGCGGAATCGGTTTCCAGGGTCAGCGTCGCCAGCGCGATCGCCAGCAGGATCGCGATGAGGATTTTCCAGTGTGAGCGGGCGAGTTTGCGCATGGCAGTCGGGCGGCGCGCCCCCAAGCGTTCATGGCTCCAGTGTAGCCATTTACGCAATTCGCCATCGCTTCAATTCCGCGCTTCAATTCACACCACCGGGGTCAGGTCTGACAATCGGACACGGGCTGAGCAATGCAGCAAGCTAATGCTCGAGTTCGTGTCCAAATGTCAGACCTGACCCCCATAAAAAAAATCGGGCCGCGAGGGCCCGATCTTGAACGACGCAGGGAGCGCTCAGCGTGCCGCCACCGGCGTGGCCGGCTCGGTCCAGCCGCCGCCGAGCACGCTGTACAGCGTGACCTGGTTCTGCAGGCGCTGCAGGTTGGCCTGCACCGCCGCCTGCTGCGCCTGGAACAGGGCGCGCTGGGCGTCGAGCAGCTCGAGGTAGCTGGCCGCGCCGTTACGGTAGCGCAGGTCGGCCAGGTTGAAGCGGTCGGCTTCGGCCTCGGCCACGGCGCGCTGGGCACGCAGCTGTTCGCTGAAGGTCGACTGCCCGGCCAGCGCATCGGCCACTTCGCGGAATGCGGTCTGGATCGAGCGCTCGTACTGCGCCACCGCGATGTCGCGGCCGGCGCGGGCGCTGCCCAGCACCGCGGTGTTGCGGCCGTAGTCGAAGATCGGCAGGATCGCCTGGGGCGCGAAGCTCCAGCCGTAGGTGCCGCTCTTGAACAGGCCCGACAGTTCGGTGCTGGCGCTGCCCACGCTGCCCGTCAGGGTGATGCGCGGGAAGAAGTTGGCGCGCGCCGCGCCGATGTTGGCGTTGGCGGCGATCAGCTGCTGCTCGGCCGCGCGGATGTCCGGGCGGCTGGCCAGCAGGTCCGAAGGCAGGCCGGCCGGCAGGTCGGGCAGCTCGGTCGAGGCCAGGGTGGCGCCGGCGGCCACGGTCGGCTCCACCGGCGTGCCTACCAGCAGCGTGAGCAGGTTCAGGCTTTGGGCGCGCTGGCGCTGCTGCGCCGCGAGCGTGGCCAGAGCGGTTTCCACCAGCGAGCGCGCCTGCTGCAGCTCGAAGCGCGAGGCCACGCCGTTGTCGAAGCGCAGCTGGGTCAGGCGCAGCGATTCCTGGCGCGTGCCCAGGGTCTGCTGGGTGATCCCCAGCAGCTCTTCATCGGCCAGCAGCTGCAGGTAGACGTTGGCCACCGAGGAGACCAGGCTGATCTGCGCCGACTTGCGCGCTTCCTCGGTCGCCAGGAACTGCGCCAGTGCGGCTTCCGACAGGTTGCGCACGCGGCCGAACAGGTCGAGTTCGAACGCCGAGACCGAGAAGCCCGACTGGTACAGGCTGCTGATCGGCTGGTCTTCGCCGGTGCTCTGGCGCTGACCGCTGACACCCAGGCCCACGGTCGGCAGGCGGTCGGCGCGGCTG
This sequence comes from Massilia varians, assembly GCF_027923905.1. NCBI lineage: Bacteria > Pseudomonadati > Pseudomonadota > Betaproteobacteria > Burkholderiales > Oxalobacteraceae > Massilia > Massilia varians. The sequence goes on along the minus strand of NZ_AP026966.1, from coordinate 4,504,210 downwards.
ATGCGGTACTGCGCCCGGGCCTGCTCGATGTTGGCGATCGAGACGCGCAGGTCGCGGTTGTTTACCAGCGCCTGCTCGATCAGGCCGCGCAGGCGCGCGTCCGGGAAGAAGCGCTGCCATTCGATTGCCGCGGGCGCCTCGTTCGCCACCTGGGCGGCCGGGGCGCTGGCCGGCTTGGCCAATTCGGGGAAGGCACCGGCCACCGGCGCCTGCGGCCGCTCGTACTTCGGCGCCAGCGACATGCAGCCCGCCAGCATCATTGCCAGGGCCAGTGGAGTCAGTTTTTTCATTGTTTGGATCATGGTTGTTTTCCTTCGACAGCCGCGGCCTCGTCAGCATGGTGCGCATACTTGTCCTGCTGGCGCTTGCTGCCCTTGAACAGCTTGCGCACCACCACGAAGAACAGCGGCACGAACAGCACGCCCAGCGTGGAAGCCGTCATCATACCGCCCATCACGCCGGTACCGATGGCGCGCTGCGATGCCGAGCCGGCGCCGCCCGCGATCACCAGCGGCAGCACGCCGAGGATGAAGGCCAGCGAGGTCATGATGATCGGGCGGAAGCGCAGGTGCGCCGCCTCGATCGCCGCTTCCATCGGCGACTTGCCCTGCGCCTGCAGGTCTTTCGCGAATTCGATGATCAGGACCGCGTTCTTTGCCGCCAGGCCGACGATGGTCACCAAACCGATCTTGAAGTACACGTCGTTCGGGTAGCCGCGCATCAGCGCCGCCAGCACCGCGCCCAGGATACCGAAAGGCACCACCAGCAGCACCGACACCGGGATCGACCAGCTTTCATACAGCGCCGCCAGGGCCAGGAAGATCGCCAGCAGCGAGAAGGCCATCAGGATGCCCATGGTGCCGCTGGAGAGCTGTTCCTCGCGCGACTGGCCGGTCCATTCGAACGCGAAGCCGGCCGGCAGCTTGCCCGCCAGGCGCTCCATCTCGGCCAGCGCGTCGCCGGTCGAGTAGCCCGGCTTGGCGTCGCCCGAGATGCTCATCGCCGGGTAGCCGTTGTAGCGCAGGGTCTGCATCGGACCGGTCACCCACCGGGTGGTGGCGAACGAGGACAGCGGCACCGGCTGGCCCTGGACGTTGAGCGCGTTGATGCGCAGCAGGTCGTCCGGCTGCATGCGGTCCTTGGCATCGGCCTGGACCACGACGCGCTGCAGGCGGCCGGCGTTCGGGAAGTCGTTCACGTAGCTTGAGCCCAGCGAGGTCGAGATCGCGGTGTTGATCGCGTCGAAGGTGACGCCCAGCGCCTGCGCCTTGTCGCGGTCGATGTCCAGGCGAACCTGCGGCGCGTCTTCCAGGCCTTCCGGGCGCACGCCGGTCAGGATCGGGCTCTGCGCGGCCATGCCGAGCAGCTGGTTGCGGGCCGCCAGCAGGGCCTCGTGGCCGTTGCCGCCGCGGTCCTGCAGGCGGAAGCTGAAGCCGGTGCCGCGACCCAGTTCGGGAATAGGCGGCGGCGACAGCGCGAAGATGAAGGCGTCGCGGATGCCCGACAGGCCGCCGATGATGCGGTTGGCCACCGACTGGGCGTCGGAACCGGCGCCCTTGCGCTCGTCCCAGTCCTTCAGCGGAATGAAGGCCAGGGCCATGTTCTGGCCGGCGCCCGAGAACGAGAAGCCCAGCACGCTGACCATGTTGGCCACTTCCGGCTGCTTCATGATGAAGTTTTCGGCGGTGGCCATCACTTCGCTGGTGCGCTCCAGCGTCGCGCCCGGCGGCAGCTGGATGTTGGCGATGACGTAGCCCTGGTCTTCGTTCGGCAGGAAGGAATTCGGCATGCGGGTGAAGAACAGCGTCACCAGGCCGCAGACCAGCACGAAGGCGATCAGCCCGCGGCCGGAGTTGCGGATCAGCTTGCCGACCCAGCCCTCATAGCCCTTGGCGGTGGCGCCGAACTTGCGGTTGAACCAGCCGAAGAAGCCGCGCTTCTCGTGGTGATGGCCGGCCTGGACCGGTTTCAGGAAGTGCGCGCACAGCGCCGGCGTCAGCGACAGCGCCAGGAAGGCCGAGAAGGCGATCGAGGACACCATGACGACCGGGAACTGGCGGTAGATGTTACCCACCGCGCCGCCGAAGAAGGCCAGCGGCACGAACACCGACATCAGGACCACGGTCATGCCGATGATGGCGCCGGAGATCTGGCCCATGGCCTTGCGGGTCGCTTCGAGCGGCGGCAGGCCTTCCTCGGACATGATGCGCTCGACGTTCTCGACCACCACGATGGCGTCGTCGACCACGATACCGATCACCAGCACCATGCCGAACATGGTCAGCACGTTGATCGAGTAGCCCAGCGCCAGCAGCGTGCCCAGCGAACCGAGCAGGGCGACCGGCACCACGATGGTCGGGATGATCGTGTAGCGGAAGTTCTGCAGGAACAGGTACATCACCAGGAACACCAGCACCAGCGCTTCGACCAGGGTATGCAGCACCTGCTCGATCGAGATGTCGATGAACTTCGAGCTGTCGAAGGGCACGGTGGCCTTCACGCCGGGCGGGAAGAATTTCTCCAGTTCCGCCATGCGCTGCTTCACCAGGCGCGCGGTTTCCAGCGCGTTGCCGGATGGCGCCAGCTGCACGCCGATGCCGGTGGACGGCTTGCCGTTCAGGCGCGCCGAGGTGCCATAGGCCTGGGCGCCGATTTCGATGCGGGCCACGTCCTTCAGGCGCACGGTCGAGCCGTCCGGATTCGCGCGCAGCACGATGTTGCCGAACTGTTCGACGGTGGAGAGCTGGCCGGTGACGACCACGGTCGCGGTGATTTCCTGGCCCTTGGCCAGCGGCAGTTCGCCGATGGTGCCCGAGGCCACCTGGGCGTTCTGGCTGCGGATCGCGTTGTTGACGTCGGCCGGGCTCAGGCGGAAGCCCACCAGCTTGGCCGGGTCGATCCAGACGCGCATGGCGCGCTCGGTACCGAACAGCTGCGCGGTGCCGACGCCCTTGATGCGCTGGATTTCAGGCAGCACCGTGCGCGAGGCGTAGTCGCCCAGCGCGATCGGGTCCCACTTCGGATCGTCCGACGAGAGAATGGTAAACAGCAGGAAGTTCGCGCGCACCTTGTCGACGCGCACGCCTTGCTGGTTCACCGCCGCCGGCAGGCGCGGGGCCGCGCGCGACAGGCGGTTCTGCACGTCCACCTGGGCGAGCTCGGGATTGGTGCCGGTTTCAAAGGTCAGGGTGATCGAGCCGCTGCCGTTGGCGGTGCTGCTCGATTCCATGTAGACGAGGCCCGGCGAACCGTTCATCTCGCGTTCGATGACGGAGATGACCGAGTCTTCCAGGGTCTGTGCCGAAGCGCCCGGATAGGCGGCATTGATCACGATCGATGGCGGAGCCACGTTCGGATACTGGGCGACCGGCAGCTGGGTGATCGAGACCGCGCCGATCACCATGATGAACAGCGCGATCACCCACGCGAAAATTGGGCGGTCAATGAAGAAACGTGCCATGAATTAGTCCTGTTCTTTCCTGCAGCAGCTCAGTTACGCGTCGAGGCGGCTGCCGGCGCGGCGCCGGCGGTGGAACCCGACGGGGCCGAAGCAGGCATCTGGCGCGCGTTGTTGGCGGCGGCCTGGCCGGCATTGGCGGTGGCCGGCGCCGGCGCTGCGCCCGGCGCGGAGGCGGCCTGCCATGGCACTGCCTTGACCGGTGTGCCCGGCGGCAGCATCTGCAGCTTCTGGAAGCCGTCGACCATCACGCGTTCGCCTTCCTTCAGGCCGTCGGTGACGATCCAGTTGGAACCTTGCTGCGAGCTGATCTTGACGACGCGCTGGGCCGGCTTGTTGTCCGCGCCGACGACCATCAGGGTATCGCCCTGCTGGCCGCCGCGGGTGACGGCCTGCTGCGGCACCACGATGCCGTTCGGGATTTCGGCCTGGGCCAGGCGTACGCGCACGTACTGGCCCGGCAGTAGGGCGTTGTCGGGGTTGGGCACGGTGGCGCGCAGGGTGACCTGGCCGGTGCCCGGGTCGACGGTGATGTCCGAGAACTGCAGGCGGCCCTTGTTCGCCAGTTCGGTGCCGTCGTCGAGGATCACGCTGACCGAGGCGTCCTTGGCGTTGTTGCCGGCCTGCTTGCGCAGGCGCTGCAGTTCGCTGGCCGACTGGGTGATGTTCAGGTACATCGTGTCGGTCTGCTGGATCAGCGCCAGTTCGGTGGCCTGGGCGCTTGAGACCAGCGCGCCCTCGGTGACCAGCGCGCGGCCGATGCGGCCCGAAATCGGCGCATACACGTTGGCGTAGCTGGTATTGATCTGGGCGATGCGCACCTGGGCGCGGGCCGCCGCCAGGGCCGCTTCCGCCTGTTTCTGGGCGGCCACGGCATTGGTGTATTCCTGCTTGCTGATGGCGTTGGCTTCCACCAGCGGCTTGTAGCGCTCGGCCTGGGCGGTGGCCTGGTTCAGGGTCGCCTGGGCGCTGCCGACGTCGGCCTGGGCCGCGGCGAGGCGCGCCTGGTAGGGCGCCGGATCGATCTGGAACAGCGACTGGCCCTGCTTGACGATGCTGCCTTCGGTAAACAGGCGCTTGAGCACCACGCCGTCGACGCGTGCCCGGACCTGGGCGGTACGCACCGGTTCGGCGCGCGCCGGCAGTTCGGTCAGCAGCGCGACCGGTTCGTATTTGGTGGTGATGACGCCGACTTCCGGCGCCGGCATGCCACCGCCGGGGGCGCCGGCCGCCGGCGCATCTTTCTTGCCGCAGCCGGACAACAGGGCGATGGCCACCAGCGTGCCTGCGGCGATGCGGGTCAGGGAGTGGGAGGAGTGGTCTGAGCGCATTACGTGTGCTTCCTTCTCATTGTTGTTTCGATATCCGGCGCTCACCTTTCGATCACGCAGGATTTGTCACTGGATTTTACGGACAGTTTTATATACTATCACGGCTGTATGTTTATTGCAGGAGAGCCCCTTCTAATGGAAGGGCACAAAAAAATGGCACGTAAAACCAAGGCGGAAGCCGCGGCGACCCGCGGCAGCATCCTGGATGCTGCTGAAAGATTGTTTGCTGAACAAGGCGTCTCACGAACGATTTTACAGCATATTGCGACCGCTGCGGGTGTGACGCGCGGTGCTATTTACTGGCATTTCCTGGACAAAGCCGCGCTGTTCAACGCCATGTTTGATCGTGCGAAACTACCGATGGACGAGGCCTTGCAGCAGCTCGACCACGGACGTGACGTCACCGATCCGCTGCAATGCCTGCGCGACGACATGATGACCGTGCTGCGCATCGTGGTCGAGGACGAGAAGGCGCGCCGCGTGTTCGAGATCGCCACGCTGAAGACGGAATTCATCGACGAAGTGGACGCGGTGCGCGCGCGCCGGCGCGAGTCGATCGCGCTGTGGCAGGAGCGGATGGAAGGTCAGCTGCAACAGGCGCAGGAGAAGGGCATGCTGCGGCCGGGTGTCTCGACGCTGGCGGCCGCCCAGGGCGGCTGGATCCTGGTCGACGGCCTGATCCGCAACTGGATCTTCGAGCCGACCCTGTTCGACCTGCGGGAGCTGGGTGGGACGGTGATCGATACCTACCTGGCGGGCCTGAGGGCCTAGTAGGGTGGTCGGCTCTGCCGACCGCGCGTCCAGCTCCGGTATGCCTTGCCACGACGCGTCCGGGAGTTGACCTACAAAAAACCCGCCGGAGGCGGGTTTTCTTTTTTTACTTCATCATTTCTTCGATCATCTTCTTCAGCTTGATCGAATCCGCCACGAAGGCACGAATGCCTTCGGCCAGCTTCTCGGTTCCCATCGCGTCTTCGTTCAGCATGAAGCGGAAGCTCTTCTCGTCGACCGCGATCTTCTGGATATCGGCATTGGCGTCCGCCACCAGCTTGCGCTCGACCGGCGCATCGGTGTCGGCCAGCTTCTGCAGCAGGTCCGGCGAGATGGTCAGGAGGTCGCAGCCGCTAAGCTCCAGGATCTGCGAGGTGTTGCGGAAGCTCGCGCCCATCACCTCGGTCTGGTAGCCGAACTTGCGGTAGTACTGGTAGATGCGCTTGACCGACTGCACGCCGGGATCGTCCGCGCCGGTATAGTCGGTGCCGGTCGACTTCTTGTACCAGTCGTAGATGCGGCCGACGAAGGGCGAGATCAGCTTGACGCCGGCTTCGGCGCAGGCAACGGCCTGGCACAGCGAGAACAGCAGGGTCAGGTTGCAGTGGATGCCTTCCTTTTCGAGGATCTCGGCGGCGCGGATGCCCTCCCAGGTCGAGGCGATCTTAATCAGGACGCGCTCGCGCAACACGCCGTTCTTTTCGTACAGGGCGATCAGTTCGCGGCCCTTGGCGACGGTGGCTTCGGTATCGAAAGAAAGGGCGGCATCAATCTCGGTCGAGACGCGGCCCGGCACGTACTTCAGGATCTCGACGCCGAAGGCGATCAGGAGGCTGTCGACGATGGCGTCGACCGAGGCGCCGTTCGCGTCGGCGACGGCTTTTTCCAGCAGCGGACGGTATTCCGGCTTCTGCACGGCCTTCAGGATCAGCGACGGGTTGGTGGTCGCGTCCTGCGGGGCATAGGCCTTGATCGACTGGAAATCGCCGGTATCGGCGACGACGGTGGTGTACTGCTTGAGTTGTTCGAGTTGGTTCATGGTGGGAGCCAAAGTAAAGAGTCAGGAGAAATCGGTGCCGTCCATGAAGGCGGCGAGCATGCGCTCCAGTCCTTCACGGTCTTCGTCGGAGAATCGGTTGAGCTGCGGGCTGTCGATGTCGAACACGCCGACCACCTCGCCGTCCTTGACCAGCGGGATCACGATCTCCGAGTTCGAGGCCGAATCGCAGGCAATGTGGCCCGGGAAGGCATGCACGTCGGGCACGACGATGGTCTTGCGCTCGGCGGCGGCGGTGCCGCAGACGCCGCGGCCGAAGGGAATGCGGGCGCAGGCCGGCTTGCCCTGGAAGGCGCCGACCAGCAGGTCCTTGCCCTCGCCCTTGCGCGCCGGAACGGTGAAATAGAAGCCGGCCCAGTTCAGGTCGGCCAGGGTGTCGTAGACGAGGGCGGAAAACTGCGCGGCGTTCGCCATCAGGTTGCGTTCGCCCTCGAGGACGCTTTCGACCTGGCGCTCCAGCAGGGGATAGTCGGGACGGGAGCTGCGTTCGGGATTGATGTGCATTGGCGTAGACCCGGGATGCTATGGAAACCGGGTATTTTACACCTGTGATGGCTTGCACGCGCTGCGTGCTGCTGCGCGAACCCGTCAGCCGATAAAGGAGTCGAACTGCATGTCGAACTCCTGCAAGGCCTTCTGCGCATTCTGCATCTTCTTGCGGAACTCCGGCCCGCGCTGCAGCGCCAGCCCCACCGCCAGCACGTCGATCACGACCAGGTAGGCCAGGCGCGCCGAGATCGGCGTATAGGGGTCGATCGCGAACACCAGGTCGATCGGGATGAACAGGGTCGCGATCTCCGCCAGCGGCGTGCCCGAGGGCGCCAGCACGATCACGTCGGCGCCGCCGCGGCGCGCCAGCTTGGCCGAGCGGGTCAGGGCCGGGTTGTTGCCACGCTGCGAAATCGCCACCACCGCGTCGCCTTCGCGCAGCAGGGCCGCCGCGATCGAGTGGATCGCCGGGTCGGTATACGCGACGGTGGGCACGCCCGAGCGGAAGAACTTGTGCTGGGCGTCGGCCGCGACGAAGCCCGACGAGCCCTGGCCGTAGAACTCGATCTTGTTGGCGCGCGACAGGATGTCGAGCGCCTTCTGGACCAGTTCCGGCTTGAGGTTGTTGCGCAGGTCGAGCAGGGTATTGATCGAGCGGCTGCAGATCTTGTTCACCAGGTCGGCCGCCAGGTCGTCCGGCGCCGGCTGCTCGTTCGCGCCCGGCAGCGCCAGCGCCAGGCCTTGCGCCAGCTTGAGCTTGAACTCGTGCCAGCCGTCGTAGCCGAGGGTGCGGCAGAAGCGCACCACGGTCGGTTCCGACACCTGGGCGCTCTTGGCCAGCGCCGTGATGTTCTGGCTCACCGTGTTGGATGGCGCCGCGAGCACGGCGAGCGCCACCTTGCGCTCGGATTTCGAGAGCGAGTCGAGCTGAGTGCGGATGGAGTCGAGCAGCATGATGGTAGCCGTCAGTCTTCAGGCAGCACTTCTTCGCGCCACTGCAGGCCGTCGCGGCCGATCAGTGCGCTCGAGGCGGCAGGGCCCCAGGTGCCCGAGGTGTAGGGCACCGGCGCGCTGTCGTTCTGTTCCCAGTGTTCCAGGATCGGTTCGACCCATTCCCAGGCGGCTTCCAGTTCGTCGCCGCGCATGAACAGGGTCAGCTGGCCGCGCAGCACGTCGACCAGCAGGCGCTCGTAGGCTTCCATGCGCGGGCTGGTGAACTGCTCGCGGAAGTCGAGTTCGAGCTCGGCCTGCTTCAGGCGCATCGAGTCGCCCGGGGTCTTGGCCATCAGGTTCATCGACAGGCCTTCGTCCGGCTGCAGGCGGATCACCAGGCTGTTCGGCTGGAAGCTGGAGGTCGGCTGGTTGAAGATCGAATGCGGGATCTGCTTGAAGCGCACCACGATCTCGGCCAGGCGGTCGGCCATGCGCTTGCCGGTGCGCAGGTAGAAGGGCACGCCGGCCCAGCGCCAGGTGTCGATCTCGGCCTTCATGGCGACAAAAGTCTCGGTCTTCGACTGCTTCGGGGCGCCCGGCTCGTCGCGGTAGCCCGGCACCGCCTGGCCGTCGATGTGGCCGGAGCGGTACTGGCCGCGCACGATGTTCTGCGCCAGCGTGGTCGGGGTGAAGCGCTTCAGCGAGCGCAGCACCTGCAGCTTGGCGTCGCGCACGGCGTCCGGTGCGATCGAGGTGGGCGGCTCCATCGCCACGATGCACAGCAGCTGCAGCAGGTGGTTCTGCAGCATGTCGCGCAGGGCGCCCGAGGTATCGTAGTAACCCAGGCGGTTGCCCACGCCAATCTTCTCGGCGATGGTGATCTGCACGTCCGAGATCCACTCGCGGCGCCACAGCGGCTCGAACAGGATGTTCCCGAAGCGCAGGGCCAGCAGGTTCTGCACGGTCTCCTTGCCCAGGTAGTGGTCGATCCGGTAGATCTGCGACTCGGCGAACACCTTGCCGACGTCGAGGTTGATCTGCTTGGCCGAAGCCAGGTCGCGGCCGAGCGGCTTTTCCAGCACCACGCGCGAGTTCGGCGAGACCAGGTGCGTCGCGGCCAGGTTGTCGCAGATGGTCGCGAACAAATGCGGCGGCGTCGCGAGGTAGTAGACGCGGGTCAGCGCTTCGTCCTTGCGCAGGGCCTCGACCAGCGGGCCGAAGGTGGACACGTCGGTGGCGTTCAGCGCCACGTAGACGATGCGCTTGAGGAAGCGGGCCCAGGTCTCGTCCTGCGGCGTTTCCTTGATGTGCGGCTTCGAGTTCTTCTCGATGAACTGCAGGAAGTCGTCCTGCGAGAAGTCGTCGCGCCCCACGCAGATGATGCGGGCCGTGTCGGGCAGGTCGTTGCAGACATCGCGCGCGTACATCGCGGGGAGCAGCTTGCGCATCGCAAGGTCGCCGCTGCCGCCAAAGAAAACGAGGTCGAAATTGGAAAGGGCCATGGGAATGTCTGGAAGGAGTAATCAGCGATGTGTAAATTTACTACACGAATATTCGCTTAGCAAGAAAATCTACTACGGAAACGCCCGTAGGGTGGGCGGCTCTACTGCTGTTTGTGAGCAGGGGAGCCGCATATGCCGCCCACGCGGTGATTATTAGCAGCAAGATCATCCGGTAGGGGGGGGCGGCGCCGCTAACGATCACCGCGTGGGCGGCGCAAGCGCTATTGGCACATCTACCCACCCGGTAGAGCCGCCCACCCTAGGGATCAGCGGTGCACGTATTCCGGCTCTTCGCGTCCGGCCACGTCGACGCGGATCGACAGCAGCTTGCCGCTGAGCGGATAGCGCGCCAGTTCCTCGGCCGAGCGGCCGTGGCTGGCGCTGGTGATGTAGAGCGTGCGCAGGTCCGGTCCGCCGAAGGCCAGCGAGGTCGGGCAGCGCACCGGCAGCGTGATCTCGCGCAGGATCTCGCCCGACGGCGCAATGCGCAGCACGCGTCCGCCTTCGAACATCGCGACCCAGTAGGCGCCTTCGCTGTCGACCGTGGCGCCGTCCGGGCGGCCGCCATAGTCGGCTGCCGACTTGTCGAGCGAGAAGGTCTTGATGGTGCGCGGGTTGGCGTGCACGCCGCTGGCGGGATCGTAGTCGTAGCAGTCGATCCGGTGCGTGGTGGTGTCGGCATGGAACATCGTGCGCCCGTCCAGGCTCCAGGCCAGGCCGTTCGAGTTGGTCATGCCGCCGGCCCAGGCGCGGCGCAGTTGGCCGCGCTCGAGCACGTACATCTCGGCCGCCGGCTTGTCGCGCGGCTCGTACATGGTGCCGATCCAGAAGCGGCCCGCCGGGTCCACGCGGCCGTCGTTGAAACGGACGATCGCGGTATCGTAGGGCGCGTCGGCGATCGGCGTTTCCTTGCCGCTGGTCGTGTTCAGGCAGATCAGGCCGGAGCGCAGGGCGACGATCAGGTTGTTGTCGCCGTCCACCGCCAGGGCCGACGGCTCCGAGCCCATCTTCCAGTACGAATACTTGCCGCTGGCCGGGTGCACGCGGTTGACCGTGTAGCCGTTGATGTCTACCCAGTACAGCGCCGACTCGACCTCGTGCCAGGTTGCGGCTTCGCCCACCAGCATCGGGGCGTCGTGCACCACTTCAAATTTATCGCTTGCCATGTAATGTCGTGATCAGGTTCAGAAAGCGGCCTTGGCGCGGGCGATCAGGCCGTTGGTGGAGCTGTCGTGGTTCGCCGGTTGCGGCTCGCCCGCCAGCTCGGCTTCGATCTTCTTCGCCAGCACCTTGCCCAGCTCGACGCCCCACTGGTCGAAACTGTTGACGTTCCAGATCACGCCCTGCACGAAAGTCTTGTGTTCATACAGCGCGATCAGGGCGCCCAGGGTGCTTGGCGTCAGGCGTTCCATCAGGATGGTGTTGCTGGGGCGGTTGCCCGGGAAGGTCTTGTGCGGCGCCAGGCGTTCCACTTCCTCGGCGCTCAAGCCCTGCGCCTGCAGGTCCGCGCGCACCTCGTCGATGGTCTTGCCCTTCATGAAGGCTTCCGACTGGGCGAAGCAGTTCGCCAGCAGGGCCGTATGGTGGTGTTCCATCTCGTGGGCGGGACGCAGGGCGGCGATGAAGTCGATCGGCGTCAGGTCGGTGCCCTGGTGCAGCAGCTGGAAGTAGGCGTGCTGGCCGTTGGTGCCGGGTTCGCCCCAGATCGCCGGGCAGGTCGGGGTGTCCACCGGGTCGCCGTCGCGCGTGACGCACTTGCCGTTGCTCTCCATGTCGAGCTGCTGCAGGTAGGCCGGGAAGCGGTTCAGGTCCTGGTGGTAGGGCGCGATCGTGACCGAGTGCGCATCGAGGAACTCGCGGTTCCAGAAGCCCACCAGCGCCAGGATCATCGGCATGTTCTGCTCGATCGGGGCGCTGGCGAAGTGCTGGTCCATCTCGTGGGCGCCGGCCAGGAAGTCGGAGAAATAGCCGAAGCCGACCGCCAGCGCGACCGACAGGCCGATCGCCGACCACACCGAGTAGCGCCCGCCGACCCAGTCCCAGAACGGGAACATGTTGGCCGGATCGATGCCGAAGGCCTTGATGGCTTCCGTGTTGGTGGAGACGGCGACGAAGTGCCTGGCCAGGGCTTCTTCCGGCGCATGCCCGAGGAACCAGCTGCGCGCGGTCTGCGCGTTCATCATGGTCTCGGCGGTAGTGAAGGTCTTCGAGGCGACGATGAACAGCGTGGTTTCCGGATCCACCTGGGACAGGGCGGCGTCCATGTCGTGGCCGTCCACGTTGGACACGAAATGCATGCGCAGACGCGGGTGGGCATAGTGGCGCAGGGCCAGCACGACCATCTTCGGGCCCAGGTCCGAGCCGCCGATGCCGATGTTGACGATGTCCGTGATCGGCTTGCCGGTATGGCCCAGCCATTCGCCGCTGCGCACGGCATCGGTGAAGCTCCTGACGCGGTCGAGCACCGCGTGGACCTCAAGATTCACGTCCTGGCCGTCGACCACCAGCTTGTTGTCGCGCGGCGCGCGCAGGGCAGTGTGGAGGACGGCACGGTTCTCGGTGTTGTTGATGCGTTCGCCCGCGAACATGGCGTCGCGGCGCGCTTCCACGCCGCGCTCGCGTGCAAGCGCCGCCAGCAGTTCAAGCGTGCGCCCGTCGAGGCGATTTTTTGAATAGTCTAGGAACAGCCCTGCCGCCTCTAAAGACATGCGCGCGAAGCGCTTTGGATCGGCGGCGAAGAGCTCGCGCATCTCCCAGTCTTCTGCCGTGGCGGCGTGGTTCTCGAGGGCCTGGAAGCTGGCGGTGCTGGTCAAGGTTGGCTGGCGCATGGGGTAGGTATCGATGGCACAATGTTGTCAATAGCAGATTAGCGAATAATACAGGATGTGTGCGTAAATTCACTACATAAAATCTTGTCGGCTTGTCTGTAGGGTGGACGGCTTCGCCGTCCGCGCGTTCAACTGGCGTTAGCATATCGAGACGTCGTCTGGTATACGTCGGGGATTTGAACGCGCGGACGGCAGAGCCGTCCACCCTACGAAAAGCACCTGCCAGAGACGCAGGCCACGCCGGCTTGATCAGTAACCCCATCATCCCTGCGCCCCTTTCAAATCTGTAGTAAAATTTCAGGTACTAAATTTACGAAGGAACGATCATGGCGCTGCACCCCGTAGTCGAACAGGTAACGAACCGGATCATCAAGCGAAGCCGTCCGTCGCGCGCGGCCTACCTCGCCCACATGGAAGCCGCCCGCGTGCAAGGCGTGCAGCGCGGGGCGCTGTCGTGTACCAACCTGGCGCACGGCTTCGCCGCCTTCCCGGCCAACGACAAGCTCAAGCTCAAGGAGTACAAGAAGCCGTCGGTAGCGATCGTCTCCTCCTACAACGACATGCTGTCGGCGCACCAGCCCTTCGAAACCTTCCCGCAAGTGATCAAGGACGCCGTGCGCGAAGTCGATGCCGTGGCTCAGTTCGCGGGTGGCGTGCCGGCCATGTGCGACGGCGTGACCCAGGGCCAGCCGGGCATGGAACTGTCGCTGTTCTCGCGCGACACCATCGCCATGGCGACCGCGGTGGCGATGTCGCACAACATGTTCGATTCGGCCCTCTACCTGGGCATCTGCGACAAGATCGTGCCGGGCTTGCTCATCGGCGCGCTGCACTTCGGCCACATCCCGGGCATCTTCGTGCCGGGCGGCCCGATGACCACCGGTATCTCGAACAAGGAAAAGGCGGCCGTGCGCCAGCGCTACGCCAAGGGCGAAGCCACCCGCGAGGAGTTGCTGGAGAACGAATCCGCGTCCTACCACGGCGCGGGCACCTGCACCTTCTACGGCACCGCGAACAGCAACCAGATGCTAATGGAGATGATGGGCCTGCACATGCCGGGCTCCGCCTTCATCACCCCGGGCACCCCGCTGCGCGACGCGCTGACGAAAGCCGCCGCCCAGCAGGCGGTCGCGATCTCCCAGCAGGGCGGCCAGTACATGCCGATCGGGCACATCGTCGACGAGAAGAGCATCGTCAACGCCATCGTCGCGCTGCACGCGACCGGCGGTTCGACCAACCATACGCTGCACCTGATCGCCATCGCCCGCGCAGCCGGCATCGTGGTCGACTGGAACGACTTCGACGAGCTGTCGAAAGTGGTGCCCTCGCTGACCCGGATCTACCCGAACGGCGAAGCCGACGTGAACCACTTCCAGGCCGCCGGCGGCCCCGGCTTCATCATCCGCGAACTGCTCGATGCCGGCCTGGCCCACGAAGACGTCAACACCATCCTCGGCCGCGGCCTGCGCGCGCACTGCAAGGAGCCTTTCCTGGGCGAAGACGGCAAGGTCGTGTTCCGCGACGTGCCCGAAAAGAGCGGCGACGAAGCGGTGCTGCGCCCGGCCAGCAATCCGTTCGCCAACAACGGCGGCATGGTGCTGGTGCAGGGCAACCTGGGCCGCGCGGTAATGAAGATCTCGGCGGTCAAGCCCGAGTACCACCTGGTGGAAGCCCCGGCCATCACCTTCGACTCGCAGGAAGACTTCATGCAGCGCTACAAGGACGGCCTCTTGAATCGCGACTTCGTGGCCGTGATCCGCTTCCAGGGCCCGCGCGCCAACGGCATGCCGGAACTGCACGCGCTGACCCCGGCGCTGTCGAACCTGCAGGATGCCGGCTTCAAGGTGGCGATGGTGACCGACGGCCGCATGTCGGGCGCCTCCGGCAAGGTGCCGGCGGCGATCCACGTGTCGCCCGAGATCCTGGCCGGCGGCCCGCTCGGCCTGGTGCGCGACGGCGACATCATCCGCGTCGACGCCACCACCGGCACCCTGGAAGCGCTGGTGACCGACACCGTGTGGGCCGCGCGCGGCATGGCCAGCGCCGACCTGTCGAAGAGCCACATCGGCATGGGCCGCGAACTGTTCGCGATGTTCCGTTCCCATTCCAGCCCGGCGGAGGAGGGGGCGGCCACGTTCCCGCTGCCATCGCCGATCCAGACCACCGTGCCGCTGCACGACGGCATCCAGACCGATGAAGTCCAGCCCGGTTCCGACGAAGACTTTCTCTTTAGGACGCAGAAATGACCTTACTTGACATCATGCGCTCGGCGAGCGTGATCCCTGTCATCGCCATCGACGATCCAAGCCACGCGGTCCCGCTGGCCAAGGCCCTGGTGGCGGGCGGCATCCGCGTGCTGGAGGTGACGCTGCGCACCGAGCACGGCCTGCAGGCGATCCGCGACATGAGCACCGTTGAAGGCGCGATCGTCGGCGTCGGCACCCTGACCCAGCCTGAAGAATTTGCCGCGTCGCGCGACGCGGGCGCGGTGTTCGGCGTCTCGCCGGGCCTGACCGCGGCCATGATCGAGGCAGCCAAGAAGAGCGGCCTGCCGCTGCTGCCAGGCGTGATGACCCCGTCCGAAGTGATGGCGGCGCGCGAGCACGGCTTCAAGCAGTTGAAGCTGTTCCCGGCGGTGCCGGCGGGCGGCGTGGGCATGCTGAACGCGATCGCCGGCCCGCTGCCGGACGTGACCTTCTGCCCGACCGGCGGCATCTCGATCGAGACCGCGCCGAAGTTCCTGGCCTGTAAGAACGTCGCCTGCGTAGGTGGTTCGTGGCTCACGCCGAAGGACCTGATCGCCAACGGCGACTGGGCCGGGATCACCGAACTGGCGAAAGCGGCTTCCGCGCTGCGTGCGGGCTGAGCCTCTCGTCAAGCAACGGCCTCGCTCCCGGCCACTGACCGGGAGCGAGATCGCGATGGCGTCGCTGCTGTTCCGCGACGCCATCGACTACAGCCGCGTCCGTATTCACGGCCGGCGCTACATGCCCTTCCAGCCAAAGAACTGCTGCATGACGCCGAACGGCAGCATGTACTTTCACTGGTCCTGTTTTCTTCCCGATTACACGCGTGGGGATCCGACGGCGATCCACTGGTTCATGCATGAAATGGTGCACGTGTGGCAGCACCAGCTGGGGTATCCGGTGAGGTTGCGCGGGGCGCTGCGCATCGGGCTTTCCTATTCCTACACGCTGCGCGAGCATGCCAGCCTGGCCGACTATAACATGGAAGCCCAGGGCGACCTGCTGGCCGACTACTTCGTGCTCAAGTTCCTGGGCAAGCCGGGGGCCATGCGCCAGGGGCGCTATCGGGTCAGCCTGGCACTGTACGAGCGGGTGCTGGCGGATTTTCTTGCCGATCCCGCCGACAGGCGCAGCCTGCACCGCGGGCCGGCCCGCTGGCTGGTGCCGGCGAGCCTGCGGGCGAGATAGCTCAGGCAGCAAGCCTGTCGTATTCCAGGGCCATGCGTGCCGGCACACGCGCAGCACCGGCCGTAGCCGGTTGCGCACCATCGCCGATGTCGAACACGCGCACCAGCTCCGCCAGGGCCAGGGCCTGCTCCTGCATCGAGGCCGTCGCCGCCGCGGCTTGCTCGACCAGCGCGGCGTTCTGCTGGGTCACGCCGTCCATCTGGACGATGGCGGCATTGACCTGCTCGATGCCGACCTTCTGTTCGGCGCTGGCGCCCGCGATTTCCGACATGATGCCGGTCACGCGCGCGATGCCTTCCACGATGTCCTGCATGGTGTCGCCGGCCTCGTCGACCAGGCGTCCGCCGGCGCCGACCTTGTCCACCGAATCGGCGATTAGGAGGCGGATTTCCTTGGCCGCGCTTGCTGAGCGCTGCGCCAGGTTGCGCACCTCGCTCGCCACCACCGCGAAACCGCGCCCCTGTTCGCCGGCGCGCGCCGCTTCCACCGCCGCGTTCAGCGCCAGGATATTGGTCTGGAAGGCGATGCCGTCGATGACGCCGATGATGTCGGCGATCTTCTTCGAGGAGGCGCTGATCGAGGCCATGGTGTCCACCACCTGCGCCACCACCTCGCCGCCGCGGGTGGCCAGCTGGGACGCCTGCCGGGCCAGCAGGTTGGCCTGCTGCGCATTGTCGCCGTTCAGGCGCACGGTGCTGGTCAGCTCTTCCATCGACGAAGTGGTTTCCTCGAGCGACGCGGCCTGCTGCTCGGTGCGGCTTGATAAGTCGAGGTTGCCGGCGGCGATCTCCTGCGAGGCGCTGACGATGGTCTCGGTGCCGGCGCGTACCGCGCTCACGGTGTTCAGCAGGCTGGCGTTCATGGCATGCAGCGCCCCCATCAGCTCGCCGATCTCGTCGCGCGATTCGACCCGGATGTCGGTGCTCAGGTCGCCCGACGCGACGCGCCGCGCCACGCGCACGGCGCCTGCCAGCGGGTGAGTGATGCTGCGGGTGAGCAGCCAGCCGAACACGGCGGCGCTGATCAGCGCGAAGGCGCCGACGCCGAGCAGCACACGGCGTCCCGCCAGCTGCAGGGCGTCGATGTCGGCCTGGGCCTGTTCGGACTGCCCGGTCTGGTAGGCCACCATCTCATCCAGCGAGGCGATGTAGGCGCACATCTGGGGGGCGACCTTGTCCTTGAAAAAAGCCTGGACCTCGGGGTGCTCGCTGCCGAGCTCGGCTTTGCGCCCGAAGCCGGCGTCGCCCAGGGCATACCAGCTGCGGTCGTTCTCGAGCGCCCGCTCCAGCAGGGCCTTGCCCTCCGGCGTATCGACCATGGCCTGCAGTTGCTCCTGTACCTTTGCCACCTTGGCGCGGGCGGTCGCGATCCGCTCGTCGTAATACTGGTCGTCGCCCGGCACGTTGCTCCTGAGTTTGGCAACGAAGCGGACGCTGTTGGCAGACACCCCTTCGAGCCAGTCCTTGGCAAGCGCCGTCTTGCGTCCGGTCTGCGCCATGACCTCCTTGGCATCGGCGATCCGCTCGAGTTGCCACAGCATGCTGGCGAGCATGACTGTCATGAGGAGGATCACCGCGGCGAAGGCGCCGCCCAGCCGGATGCCGATCTTGAGATTATTGATTTTCATGATGTCCCTGGTCAGAAAACGTTTTATTTGTAGAATAAGTAGTCCAGAACTCTTCTTCAAGAATAAACGTTGACGGAGGGCGTGGGCTCACCAGGCTTTCAATATCTTGAACATTGTTGCATTGAGGAAACGAAAACTTGCCGATGAGCTAAGTTTTCGCGGGCAGGGCGGGCGGCAAGCCGGGCGGCTAGTCCCCCTTGATCACTTCCTTGAGCGTGACGATGTCGAGTTTTCCCAGGAAAGCGATCTGCGCCTTGCCTGCGCACGCGGCAGCGGCGTCGTACTTCAGCACCTGGCAGGCGCCGTCCGGAATCGTCGCGGCCGGCCTGCCATCGACCTCGATGCGCCCCGGGCCGCCCACGAAGCAGGCCCGCAAGGCATTGTGGCCGTGGCGCCGAATTTCGCGCAGGTCGTAGCGGTAGGTGGGAATGGCGCGCTGGACCGAGGCGACTTCCTCGAGCGCTTTCGCGAACTCGGCATAGGCAAGCGTCTGCGCGGGCGCTACCCGGACCTTCCACGCCACGCTCATCTTCCCTTTCTGGGTCTGGGTGTTGAACATGATGGTGCCCAGCTCCAGCATGCCCAGCTTGACCTTGGGCAGCAGGAAGTAGCCGCCGCGGCGGACCGGGACGACCTGGTCGAGATCGTCCCCGACGATGGCGACCGCCCAGGAATCCGGCGCGAACAGGTCTTTCTCCGCTTCGCTCTTGGCGACGAACTCGACCCGGCCCAGCAGGTCGATCACGCGCGGTTCTGGCGGCAGCAGCGACTGCAGATAGGTCTGGATCAGGAAAAAAGGCTTGTAGGGCAGGTCGCCGCGGTTGGTCTTGCGGTGGACGTGGACCGGCGCCTGTTCGTCCAGTTGCAGGCCGGCGGTCCCGGCCTTGCCCGAAGCGCCCTCGCGGGCAAGGGCCTGGGCCGGGACGGTGGCAAGCGCAGCGAACACCATCGAGGCCGCCAGCGTCGCAGCAGGCCGCGTGGCGGGATCGTACGACTTCTTCATGTTTACTCGTAACGCAAGCAATCCACCGGCAACAGCCGCGAGGCCCGGCGCGCCGGATAGAATCCAAAGAACACCCCCACGGCCGTAGCAAAGCCGCAGGCCACCAGCACGCCCTGGAAGGTCAGGTAGACGTCGAACTTGCCGGTCGCGGTGATCGCCGCCGCGCCGGCCGCCGCGATCGCCACGCCCACCAGGCCGCCGGCCACGCAGATCACCACCGACTCGGCCAGGAACTGCAGCAGCACCGCTCCGGGCCGCGCGCCGATCGCCATGCGGATGCCGATCTCGCGGGTGCGCTCGGTCACCGACACCAGCATGATGTTCATGATGCCGATCCCGCCCACCAGCAGCGAGATCGCGCCGATCAGGCCGAGCAGCATGGCGACGCCGGCGCTGATCGTGTTGGCGGTTTCCGCGAACGAGGCCATGTTCTGCACCTTGAAGTCGTCCGGGCTGTCCAGGCGGATGCGGTGGCGCGCGCGCAGGGTTTCCTTGACGTCTTCCTCGGCCTCCTTGAGCGACATGTCAGGCCGTCCCTGGGCCGCGATGTAGTGCACGTTCTGCGGGAAAGGCATCTTGATCAGGTTGGCGCTGGCCGCGGTGATCGGGATCAGCACGAATTCCGAGATGTCCGAGCCGTCGATCTGCTTGCCTTCGCCGGCCAGCACGCCGATCACCTGGAAGGCGACGTTCTCGATGCGGATGTATTGCCCGAGCGGGTCGGCCTTGTAGAAGAACTGGTCCGCGATCTTCTGGCCGATCACCACCATGCGGCTCGATGCGCGCACGTCCGCTTCGCTGAACAGGTTGCCCTGGTCGAGCTTCCAGTTGCGGATCTTGAACATCGCCGGGGTGACGCCGTGCACCTGGCTGTTCAGGCTTTCGTTGCCCGCGCTGAGCTTGAAGCTGCCCTGCAGCGCCGGCGCCGCGCCGGTCAGGCTGGGCAGGTCGTTGAGCGCCGCGGCGTCCTGGAGCGACAGCGACGGCACCGCGCCCGCGCGGGCGCGCTGGGCGGTGGTGCGGTCGCCGCCGGGGAACACGTACAGCATGTTGGTGCCCAGCTGCTGCAGCTCCTTGCCGATGAAGCGCTGCATGCTGTCGCCGATGGCCAGCAGCAGGACCACCGAGGCGATGCCGATCACGATGCCGAGCATGGTCAGGGCGGTGCGCAGGCGGTTGGCCGCCATCGAGCGGAAGGATTCGATCAGTACCTGGACGAAGTTCATGCCGGCACCTCGGGTTTGTCCATGTGCACGGCGTTCAGCTGGCGCAGGCCATCGAGCGACGGGCCGTCGTACAGCACCCGGCCGTCCTTCAGGCGCACGAGGCGGCGGCTGTAGGCGGCGACGTCGGCCTCGTGGGTGACGAGCACGATGGTGATGCCGCGCTCCTTGTTCAGCTCGCGGAAGCTGTTCATGATGTCGTCGCTGGTCTGGGTGTCGAGGTTGCCGGTCGGTTCGTCCGCCAGCAGCAGCGGCGGATCGGTGGCCAGGGCGCGGGCGATCGCCACGCGCTGTTGCTGGCCGCCGGAGAGCTGGCTCGGGGTGCGCTTGCCCAATTCGCCCAGGCCGACGCGCTCGAGTTCCTGCAGGGCGCGCGCACGCGCCTTGCCGCGGCCCCAGCCCGCGTAGATCAGCGGCAGTGCCACGTTCTCGGCCACGCTCATCCGCTTGATCAGGTTGAAGCTCTGGAACACGAAGCCGATCGCGCGGTTGCGGATGTCGGCCAGCTGGGCGCGCGACAGCGAACGGGTGTCGGCGCCGTCGAGCAGGTAGGTGCCGCCGGTGGCCTGGTCGAGGCAACCGAGGATGTTCATCAGGGTCGACTTGCCGGACCCGGACTGGCCCATGATGGACACGAAGTCGCCGCGCGCCACCTGCAGGTCGATCCCGTGCAGTACGCGGGTCTCGACGCTGCCGCTGACGTAGGTCTTGGTGACGCCGCGAATGTCGATCAACGAAGAAGTCGGGTGCGTGCTCACATGTCCTCTTTCGACTGCGCCAGCGCGCGCGTGACGACCTGGTCGCCCACCTTCAGGCCGCCCGACACCACTTCGGTATAGCGGAAGTTCGACAGGCCGACGCGGATGTCGACCGGCTGCGGCTGGTTCTTCGCATCCAGGCGGTAGACCTTGTACTGGCGCGCGGTCTCGCTCGCTGTGCGGAAGGCCAGGTCGTCGTCCTGGCTCGGCGCCGCCGGCTTTTGCGCCACCTGCCGGACCTTGTCGTCCTTGGCCGCTCTTTCCTGTTCCTGCTTGCGCAGCTTTTCCTGTTCCTCTTCCGGCAGCTGGAAGCGCAGGGCGGTGGTCGGGATGCGCAGCACGTTCGGGCGGTTGGCCACGACCAGACGCACTTGCGCCGTCATGCCGGGTTTCAGCATCTCGTCCTGGTTGTCGACGTCGAGCACGACGTTGTAGGTGACCACGTTCTGCACCACGTTGGCGGCCAGGCGGAACTGGCGCATGGTGGCGTGGAATTCGCGGTCCGGGTAGGCGTCGACCACGAAGCGCGCCGGCAGGCCGTCCTTGAGGGCGCCGACGTCGGCTTCCGACACGCTGGTGTCGATCTGCATCTTGGTGAGGTCGCGCGCGATCTGGAACAGGTTCGGCGTGTTGAACGAGGCCGCCACGGTCTGGCCCAGGTCGATGGTGCGCTTGATGATCACGCCGTCGATCGGCGAGCGGATCACGCTGTTGTTCAGGTCCGCCCGTGCGCGGTCGAGCTGGGCCTGGGCCAGCTGCACGTTGGCGCGGGCCACGTCCATCTCGCGGCGCGACTGGTCGACCACGGTGCCGGAGACGAAGTTCTGCGCCATCAGCTGCTGGTTGCGCTGGTAGTTGGCCTCGGCCAGCTTCAGGTTGGCCATGGCGGACGTGCGGCTGGCTTCGTACTGGCGGATCTGGGCATTGAAGATGGTCGGGTCGAGCTTGAGCAGCACCTGGCCCTTCTTGACGCGGTCGTTGAAGTCCGCGTTCAGTTCGACCACGGTGCCGGACACCTGCGAGCCGACGTTCACCAGCGCCACCGGGTTGATGGTGCCGGTGGCGGTGACGGTCTGGTTGATGGCGCCCATGTCGACTTGCGCGGTGCGGTACTTCGAGGGCGGCACCTTCGGCTCGCCCTTGGGCATCCACCATGCGGCGGCCGCGCCGCCCACCACGATCACCCCGGCGGCGATCGCCAGGCGCTTCTTGGTCAAGAGTTTCATTGTGCAGTTCTTTGCCTACGGAAAGAGTTAGTGTGTGCCACAGATATCAGCTTGGCAATGCATGATGCATTGACTGGTAAAACCGTGCGACGAAGCGTCGATTTCGAGGGGTGAACGGAGCGATCCGCTAAAATGACGGCTTCCTTTTACCTCACTGACAGTATCATGACCCAGGACGAACTCAAGCAAGCCGTGGCGCGCGCCGCGATCGACTACGTGGTGGACGGCGAAATCATCGGCGTCGGCACCGGCTCGACGGCCAACTTCTTCATCGACGAACTGGCCTTGATCAAGGACCGCATCAAGGGCACCGTGGCCTCGTCGGAAGCGACGGCGAGCCGCCTGCGCGGCCATGGCATCCCGGTGTTCGACCTGAACGAGGTCACCTCGATGGCGGTCTACATCGACGGCGCCGACGAGATCACCGCCTCCGGCGCGATGATCAAGGGCGGCGGCGCGGCCCTGACCCGCGAGAAGATCGTGGCCTCGGTGTCGAAGAAATTCGTGTGCATCGCGGACGGTTCGAAACTTGTCGAAACGTTGGGCAAATTCCCGCTGCCGGTGGAAGTGATCCCGATGGCGCGCGCCTCGGTGATGCGCCAACTGGCGGCGCTGGGCGGCCAGCCGCGCCTGCGCACCAAGGCCGGCTCGGACGAAGCTTTCATCACCGACAACGGCGGCGAGATCATCGACGTGGTCGGCCTGTCGATTACCGACCCGGTGGCGCTGGAAGAGCGGATCAACCAGATCGTCGGCGTGATCGCCGTCGGCCTGTTCGCCAAGGCCGGTGCGAACGTCTGCCTGCTGGGCACTCCCGAAGGCGTCAAGACCCTGACTTTCTAAGCGGAGAAACGCATGAAGCACGCGCTGCTGCTGGTGGCCGTCCTGCTGGGCGGCTGTACGCTGTTCAAGAGCAAGATGGAAGCGGCGCCGGCGCCGGCGGTGGCCGCCAAGCCGGCGGCTCCTGGTTTGCTCGATCCGAACGGGACGCCGATCGAGCGCGTGCCGTTCAGGGTCGGCGTGTCCTCGGCGACGGTGGAGAAGCTGGCGAAGCAGCAGGGCTGCACGAGTGCGCTAGGAGCGGGTCTGGTGACCGAGCCGGGACCGGTGGAGGTTTACCGGATGCGCTGCGAGGATGGCGCGATGCGTGGGAAGATGTTCATGGCGCGCTGTGAATTGCGCCAGTGCGTGAAGATGTGATTCTACGTAGGGTGGACGGCTCTGCCGTCCGCGCGTTCAACTAAAGGATGTGTCGTCGCGATGCACATGTAATCTGGACGCGCGGACGGCGAAGCCGTCCACCCTACAAGTGCTTCAAGCGGTCGGCGGCACGTAGCCCTGCGCCTGGTCGGCAGCGCCGTCACCGAAGAAGTGACGCTCCATCTGCGCCGCCAAGTACTTGCGCGCGCGGTCGTCCGCCAGGTTCAGGCGGTTTTCGTTGATCAGCATGGTCTGGTGCTTCAGCCATGCCTGCCAGGCTTCTTTCGAGACCGACTGGTACAGCTTCTTGCCCATTTCGCCTGGTACCGGCGGGAAGTCCAGTCCTTCGGCTTCCTTGTTCAGTTTGATGCATTGGACGGTGCGGGCCATGGTATTGCTCCTGTATCTGTTAAGTACGCGCTAAGGCGGGTCAGGCCGTCATTATAGAGTCTTGATGAAAACCTGTGACCGGCGCTGCCAGTTGTACATGTGCTGGCGGTCCTTGGGCAGGTCGTCCACCGTGGCCGGCACGAAGCCGCGCTTCTTGAACCAGTGCGAGGTGCGGGTGGTCAGCACAAACAGCTTGGTCAGGCCGGCCGCGCGGGCGCGGTTCTCGATGTGCTTGAGGATGCGCTCGCCGTCGCCCTGGGTCTGGGCGTCCGGGCTCACGGTCAGGCAGGCCATCTCGCCCATCTTCGCTTCCGGGAAGGGGTAGAGCGCGGCGCAGCCGAAGATCACGCCGTCGTGGTCGATCACCGAGAACTGGTCGATCTCGCGCTCGATCAGTTCGCGGCCGCGGTACACCAGAGTGCCGTCGGCTTCCAGCGGTTCGATGAGCTTGATAATCCCGCCGACGTCCTCAATTGTGGCCTGGCGCAGGCTCTCCAGGTTCTCGTGGCTGATCATGGTGCCCACGCCGTCGTGGGTGAACAGTTCGAGCAGGGCCGAGCCGTCCATCTCGAAGGGCACGATGTGGGCGCGGTCCACGCCGCTGTTGCAGGCCTTGATGGCGTGGCGCAGGTAAAAAGCGGCATCGGGCGGCAGGAAGCCCGCCTGCAGCACGGCTTCGGCCTGGTGCGAGGACAGTTCGCGGATCTCGGTGCCGGCGAGGTCGGTCATCATGCCGGTTTCGGTGATGAAGATCAGCTTGTCGGCGTGCAGGGCGATCGCGGCCGAGGCGGCCACGTCTTCCATGGTCAGGTTGAAGATCTCGCCGGTGGGCGAGAAACCCAGCGGCGACAGCAGCACCAGGCTGTCCTCGGTCTGCAGGATCGGCTGGATCTTCTCGGCCACGATTTTGCGGGTCACGCCGGTGAGCTCGAAGTCGACGCCGTCGATCACGCCGAGCGGACGGGCGACCACGAAGTTGCCCGAGACGATGCTGATCTGGGCATGCGACATCGGGGTGTTCGGCAGGCCCTGGCTGAAGGCGGCTTCGATGTCGAGGCGCAATTCGCCGGCGGCTTCCTTCGCGCACTCGAGCGCGGCGGTATCGGTGATCCGGACACCGTTGTGAAAGCGCCCTTCGACGTTACGCAGGGCGAGCTGCTCCGCCACCTGCGGACGCGAACCGTGCACCAGGACCAGGCGGATGCCGAGGCCGAGCAGCAGGGACAGGTCCTGGGCCAGCACTGGCAGGGCGCCGGAGGTGACCAGTTCGCCCGGGAAGGCGACGACGAAAGTCTTGCCGCCGAAGGTGTGAATATATGGCGCGACAGAGCGCAGCCACTGGACGAATTGGGTAGGGTTTTCCATTTGCCGCATTATAATTCGCTGCGCGTTGTGCGCACCAAATACCTTGTAAAAATCAATGTCTGAACAGAGTAACAAGCCTTCGCCTCAGCAGGCGCGCGCCGCATCCCAGAATTCTCCCGCCACCGTCCAACGCAAGCAGCGGCCGGAGGATGAGCCGCGTGCGCCCATGACGCAGACGCGCGACGGCGACGTACAGACCAGGCGCGAGCGGCCGCGCAGCGACCATGGCCAGCGCCCGGCGAGCGGGCAGGGCGGCGCCAGGGCGCAGCGCGAGCGCGCCGAACGCCCGCCGCGCGCGGATGACCGCAGCCCGGATGGCCGGACCCCGCCTTTCCGTAATCCGCTCCCTGCGATCACCTTCCCCGAAGACCTGCCGGTATCGGGCCGCCGCGCCGAGATCGCGAAGGCGGTGAGCGAGAACCAGGTCGTCATCGTCTCGGGCGAGACCGGTTCCGGCAAGACCACCCAGCTGCCGAAGATCTGCCTGGAGTTGGGGCGCGGCCAGAAGGGCCTGATCGGCCACACCCAGCCACGCCGGATTGCCGCCTCGAGCACCGCCAAGCGCATCGCGCAGGAACTCGGCTCGCCGCTGGGCGAGCACGTGGGCTTCAAGGTGCGCTTCAACGACACGCTGCAAAAAGGCGCCTCGGTCAAGCTGATGACCGACGGTATCCTGCTGGCCGAGACGCAGACCGATCCGTGGCTAGCAGCCTACGACACCATCATCATCGACGAGGCGCACGAGCGCAGCCTGAACATCGACTTCCTGCTCGGCTACCTGAAGCAGCTGCTGCCGCGCCGTCCGGACCTGAAGGTGATCATCACCTCGGCGACCATCGACGCCGAGCGCTTCGCGCGCCACTTCGGCACGCCGGAAAAACCGGCGCCCGTCATCGAAGTCTCGGGCCGCCTGTACAAGGTGGAAGTGCGCTACCGCCCGGTCGACAAGGATCCGGTCACCGGCGCCAATGCCAAGCCCGGCGAACCCGCACCGAAGGCGCAAGTCGCGCGCGAAAAACGCGACCTGATGGAAGCGGTGGTCGACGCCGTCGACGAGTTGTGCCGCATCGGTTCGGGCGACGTGCTGGTGTTCCTGCCGGGTGAGCGCGAGATCCGCGACGCCGCGGAAGCGCTGCGCAAGCACCATCCGCCGCACGTCGAGATCCTGCCCCTGTTCGCGCGCCTGTCGGTGGAGGAACAGGACCGCGTGTTCCGCACCACCAATGCGCGCCGCATCGTGCTGGCCACCAACGTGGCCGAGACCTCGCTGACCGTGCCGGGCATCCGTTACGTGGTCGATACCGGCCTGGCGCGCGTCAAACGCTACAGCTTCCGCAACAAGGTCGAGCAGCTGCAGATCGAGCCGGTGGCGCAATCCTCGGCCAACCAGCGCGCCGGCCGCTGCGGCCGCGTGGCCGACGGCGTCTGCATCCGCCTGTTCGAGGAAGACGATTTCAACAAGCGCCCGAAGTTCGCCGATCCGGAAATCCTGCGTTCCTCGCTGGCCTCGGTCATCCTGCGCATGAAGTCGCTGCACCTGACCGACGTCGAGACCTTCCCCTTCATCGAGCCGCCGCAGGGCCGCGCGATCGCCGACGGCTACCAGCTGCTGCAGGAAGTCGGGGCGGTCGACGACACCAACGAGCTGACCCCGCTCGGCAAGAAACTCGCCAAGCTGCCGCTCGACCCGCGCGTGGGCCGCATGATCCTGGCGGCCGTGGACAACGACTGCCTGACCGAGATGCTGATCGTGGCTTCCGCGCTCTCCACCCAGGACCCGCGCGACCGCCCGATCGAGTACCAGCAGCAGGCCGACGAGAAGCACAAGAAGTTCGCCGACGAGAAGTCCGAATTCCTCAGCTATCTCAAGATCTGGGCCTGGTTCGAGGATGCCATTGCGCACAAGAAGTCGAACCGCCAGCTGCAGGAGAACTGCCGCGCCAACTTCCTGTCGCAGCTGCGCCTGCGCGAGTGGCGCGACGTGCATTCGCAGCTCCTTACCGTGGCGCGCGAACAGGGCTGGCGCCTGAATGCGGCGCCCGCCACCTACGACCAGCTGCACCTGGCCCTGCTCACCGGTCTGTTGGGCAACATCGGCTTCAAGGCCGAGGACGAGCCGGTGTTCCTGGGCGCGCGCGGCATCAAGTTCCACATCTGGCCGGGTTCCTACCTGGCCAAGAAGCCGGGACGCTGGGTGATGGCGGCCGAACTGGTCGAGACCGCGCGCCTGTACGCGCGCACCATCGCCCAGATCCAGCCGGAGTGGGTGGAGAAGATCGGCGCGCACCTGCTCAAGAAGTCCTGGGGCGAGCCGCGCTGGGAGAAGCGCCAGGCACAGGTGACGGCGCTCGAGCGCGCGACCCTGTATGGCATCGTCGTGTACAGCAACCGCCGCATCAACTACAGCCAGCACAACCCGGTTGAAGCGCGCGAGATCTTCATCCGCGACGCCCTGGTGGCCGGCGACTACGAGACCCGCGCCCCGTTCTACGCCCACAACCACAAGCTGGTGCGCGAGATCGAGAACCTCGAGCACAAGTCGCGCCGCCTGGACGTGCTGGTGGACGAGCAGCTGATCCATGCCTTCTACGACAAGGAGATCCCGCACACGGTGGTGAACGGCGCCGGCTTCGAGAAATGGTACAAGGATGCCGCGCGCGACAATCCCAAGCTCCTGTTCCTGAACCGGGAAGAGCTGATGCGGCACGAGGCGGCCGGCGTCACCACCGAGCTGTTCCCGAAGACGATGAACGTCACCGGCATCGAGATGGGCCTGACCTATCACTTCGAGCCCGGCAGCCCGCGCGACGGCGTGACCCTGACGGTGCCGCTGTTCGCGCTCAACCAGATTCCCCAGGAGCGTGCCGGCTGGCTGGTGCCGGGCATGCTCAAGGAGAAGGTGCACCTGCTGCTCAAATCGCTGCCGCAGAAGCTGCGCCGCCATTGCGTGCCGCTGCCGGAGTACGCGGCCAACTTCTTCGAGCGCCACCAGGACCCGCTGCGCTTCGCCAAGGGCGACCTGGTCGACGCCCTGATCGACGACATCCACGCGCACACCAGCGCGCGCGTGCTCACCACCGACTTCAAGCTCGAGACCCTGCCGGCGCACCTGTCGATGAACTTCAAGGTGATCGACGAGCACGGACGCCAGCTCGACATGGGCCGCAACCTGGCGACCCTGCAGGCCGAGCTGGGCGGCCAGGCGCGCCAGAGCTTCCAGAAGATGGCGGAGGCCACCCCGGCGGCGGCGCCGGCCAGGCTGCAGGCGGCCGCCGCGCCGGCGCCCGTGCCCGCCAAGGGCAAGGGCAATGCGCCGGTGACCAGGCCTGCCGCCCCGGCTGCCGCCCCTGCGGCGGCGGGCGCGGTGCAGCACACGGGCCTGACCACCTGGAGCTTCGGCGAGCTGCCGGAACTGCTGGAGATCACCCAGGGCAAGCTGACCCTGATCGGCTTCCCGGCGCTGGTGGACAAGGGCACGCACTGCGACCTGGAAGTCTTCGACGACCCGAACGTGGCGGCGCGCACCCACCGCGTCGGTCTGCGCCGCCTGTTCGCGCTGCAGCTGAAGGACCAGCTCAAGTTCGCCGAGAAGAACATCCCCGGCCTGCAGGGCATGGGCATGCAGTTCATGAGCGTGGGCACGCAGGAAGACCTGCGCGACCAGATCATCGCCAAGGCGATCGACATCGCCTGCCTGCAGGATCCGCTGCCGATCAACTCCGGCGAGTTCAACAAGCGCAAGGACGAAGGCAAGGGCCGCATCGGTCTCCTGATCAACGAGATCGCGCGCCTGGCGGGGTCGATCCTGGCGGAGTTCCACGGCATGCCGAAGCGCATCCAGAGCCTGCCGCCGGCGGTGCAGCAGGATATCGGGTCGCAGCTGCTGGGCCTGATCCACAAGCGCTTCATCGCCGACAACGAGTACAGCCAGCTGGCGCACTTCCCGCGCTACCTGAAGGCGATCAACGTGCGCATCGAGAAGCTGCGCGGCAATCCAGCGCGCGACGCGCAGTTGATGGCGGAGTGGCAGAACGCGGCCAGCCAGTTCCAGCGCACGCTCAAGAACCAGGCGGGCAAGAACAACGACCCGCGCATGCTTGAATTCAGGTGGATGCTGGAGGAGTTGCGGGTGTCGCTGTTCGCGCAGGAGCTGCGCACGCCGATGCCGGTATCGGCCAAGCGCCTGCAGAAGGTGTGGGAGTCGATGATCCGGTGAGCCTGTCGGTTTTCGTAGGGTGGGCAGGTTTTCTGCCCACGCGTTCAATGTCAAGGTGATGAGACGATGCGCATCACGGCATACGTGATCTGAACGCGTGGGCGGGAAGACCCGCCCACCCTACGCCATCAGCCGATATTGCTGCCGCGGATACGGCTCAAGTCCTTGTCGTCCCCCTCATGGCTTGGCCGCGGATCGGCGCTGCCGCCGACGCCGTAGGAATCGCCATGCAGGCTCCCCGAACCCACGCTGGCGCCCAGGCTGCTGCCGGCGCCGCCCGTGCTGCCGGCCGAACCGGCTCCCATGCTGGAACCCATGCCGCTGCCCATTGCGGAGCTGCTGCCGGCGCCGCCCACCATGCCCCCCATCGTCGCGGCCGGCCCCATGCTGGGCGCGCCTGAGCGCTGCGGGTCGGTGCCGTAGAAGCTGTGGATGCCGCTGGCCCAGCCCACGTCGCTCATGTCGGGCCAGGCGTCCTTGTCGAAGCCGGGCGCATTCTTCAGTCTTTCCTTGTCAACGTTGAGCACCATGCGCTTGTTCACGGTGTCCAGGTGCAGGGCCTGCCATGGCACGGCGAACAGCTTTTCGCCCATGCCGAGGAAGCCGCCGAAGGCCAGTACCGCATAGGCGACCTGGCCGGTCTGCATGTCGAGCATGATTTCCTTGATGTCGCCGAGGTCTTCTTCCTGCGCGTTGACGACGCTGTCTCCGATCAAGGTGTCGGCGCCCATCAGGGCTGGTCCGGGGCCGGTACTGCGGGTGTGCTTGTACATGCCATATTTGTCACGATCTGCGTAGCTCATCTCGCACCTCCTTAGGTCGTTGGTTGGCCACGAAGCAGGGTAGAACGCCACCCTGCTGCTCGCATGATATGGCGCAATCGTGCGAGGGCGCGCGCGCCAGACGGCCGCCTTCCTGCGCGCTATGCGAGCTGGCGCACAGATGAGTATTTGCAGTGTGGTTATTGTGCCAAGTAATGTTTCGGAGAGAAAAGAGATGACCGTCAATTCGCGTTGCAACTACACCGGCCTGTTCAGCCAACGCATTCCGACCCGTTCGATCACGAACACCATCGCTTCCTTTTTCGCCCGCCTGAGCAGGTTCGGCCGCCGCTGAACCGGGGCGCAGCGCGCGGGCTGGCCCCGGCCCGCGCGCCAGCCTCAGGGCTTGTTACGGGTTGCCGCTGCCGCCCGACACGCCGTAGACCTGGGCGGTGGTATAGCTCGATTCGTCCGATGCGAGCGTCACGTAGGTCGTCGCCAGCGCGGCCGGCTGGCCCGGCCGCTTCATCGGCGTGTCGCCGCCGAAGTTCTTCAGGTTTTCCTGCGTCTGGCCGCCCGACACCTGCAAGGGCGTCCACACCGGTCCCGGCGCCACCGCATTCACCCGGATCCCTTTCGATGCCAGCTGCTTGGCCAGCGACTTGCTCATCGCCACCTCGGCCGCCTTCGTCATGGAATAGTCCAGCAGGTTCTCCGACGGGTCGTAGGCCTGCTGCGAGGCGGTGTTGATGATGCAGCTGCCGGGCTTGAGGTGCGGCAGCGCCGCCTTGGTGATCCAGAACATCGCATACACATTGGTCTTGAAGGTCCAGTCGAAATCGGCGCTCGAGATGTCCTGGATCGATGGGGCGGACTTCTGGCGCGAGGCATTGTTGACCAGGATGTCGAGCCCGCCCAGCTGGCGCACGGCTTCGTCCACCAGCTTGCGGCAGAAGGCTTCGTCGCGGATGTCGCCGGGAATGGCGACCGCCTTGCGGCCCGCCTGCCGGATCAGCTGCACCACTTCCTGGGCGTCCGGCTCCTCGGCCGGCAGGTAGTTGATGGCCACGTCCGCGCCTTCGCGCGCGAAGGCGATCACCGCGGCGCGGCCGATGCCCGAATCGCCGCCCGTGACCAGGGCCTTGCGCCCGGCCAGGCGTCCGCTGCCGCGGTAGGTGGTTTCGCCATGGTCCGGCCGCGGCGTCATCTTGCTGGCCAAGCCCGGCCAGGGCTGCTCCTGCTTGGGGAAGGGCGGCGCCGCGAAGCTTCCACGGGCTCGCCGGCTTGCTGTTTGTCTGAATCCATGTTTGCTCCTGTAATGGGAATGCACTCCTGGTCGCCTCATCTGGCGCAACGATGGTAGCCATGATCGGCAAGACGGGGCATTCGCTAGCTCGACGGAAAGAATCAAATAGTCCTTGTAGTTTCGCACACCTGTGCTAAAGTGAGCGCATGAACACCACCGCAAAAAGCGAAGCCACCTACGCGACGATCCTCGCGGCCGCCTACGACATGGCGGCCAGCGAAGGGATCGGCAAGGTATCGCTGGGCGAGCTGTCCAAGCGCACCGGCATCAGCAAGAGCGGCGTGTTCTCGCGCGTCGGCTCGCTCGAAGCCTTGCAGGCGGCGGTGCTGGACGAGTACGACCGCCGCTTTTCCGAAGAAGTGTTCGTGCCGGCGCTGGGCGTGGCCAAGGGCTTGCCGCGCCTGACGATGCAGGTCGAGCTGTGGCTGAGGAAGATCGGCAACGAGACCGCGCGCGGCGGGTGCCTGTACACTGCCGGCGCCTTCGAGTTCGACGACGTGCCCGGGCCGCTGCGCGACCGCATCGAGGCCGGGGTGACGCGCTGGCGCGGGTCGCTGCGCAAGACGGTGCTGCAGGCGATGGAGGCCGGCCACCTGCGGCCGGACACCGAACCCGAGCAGCTGGTGTTCGAGATCTACAGCCTGGCGATCGGGGTGATGCACGACGCGCGCTTCCTGCGCGAGAACGCCGTGCCGCGGCGGGCGCAGCGCGCCTTCAACCGCCTGATATCGACGTACAAGAGTTTCAACGATCTGGAATGAAGCTCGGTGCAGAGCGGGACCGGTGACGCCTGTCCCTTTTTTTGAAGTAATTTCGCACACCTGTGCGAAATTAGGCTGAACTGAAGGAGTCGATCATGTCTGCGTTCTGGTTGCTGCTGGTTCCCGTCGTGGGCTTTGCGTGGGTCGGCCTGCGCGGTGTGATGTGCGCGCTGCCGAAGTCGAATGAGGATTTCGTGTTTTGCTGACGGGCTGCGGGTCAGCGCAGCAGCTTGAGGCCCGGCGGCAGCGCATCGCCCAGCATGCGCGTCTCGACCGCCTGGTCGAGTTCGACCACCTCGCGCACCATGGCCGACCAGCTGGACGGCGCCCCGCTGGACGACAGGCGCCGCAGCACCTCGTCGCGCACCGCCTGGCCGATGTCGCGCGAGCGGTCGCCGGTCATGCGGGCGATATGGGCGGCGGCAAAGCCGGCCGGCTCGATCTTTTTCCAGTCGAGCTGCAGGAGCTGGCCGAGCCAGGCTTCGGCGGAGGCGCTGGGCGCCACCTCGTGGGCGGCGCCGTGGAAGGACTGGCGCGCACCGACGCGGCCCAGCGCCCACAGGTAGCGTCCGTAGCGCGCCGCGGCGCGCGCGTCGATCCTGGCGCCGCCCGGCATCTGCATGATCTGCCCCATCAGCCAGTCGCCGATCTCGGCCTTGTAGGCGGACGGGATGCGCTCCAGCGAGGCGCCGACGCGCAGCATGTCGTCCTCGCTGCCGTCCACCAGCGTCACCGGACGGCGGCCACGCTCGGCTTCGTCGGCCTGCAGGTTGAAGGCGAAATCGTCGAGCAGGCGCAGTTGCGCATCGAGCGAAAGGCCGCCGGCCACGCGCCGCCACAGCGTCCACCATTCGGCGCGCACCTGGCTGTCCTTGTGGTATTGGACCCCAGTCTCGAACATCCCCCACAGCTGCTCGATGCGCCATTCGTCGAGCGGGTGGCCGAAGCCGGGACGCAGGCAGTAGCCGGCCAGGTTCAGCCACACGCGTTCGTGCTCGGCGGAGCGGCGGCGGCCCTTGGCGCGCGCCAGCAGGGCGTCGAACAGGCGGCGCAGCAGCGGCGTGGTCCAGCGTTCGCGTCCACCGAGCAGGTGTTCGAGCGAGGCGCGCAGCTGGCGCACCTCGCGCGGGTCGACCTGCTGCGAACGGTTGCCGAAGATGCGGTCGATGCGCGCGACCGCGTCAATCAGCTCCGGCGGCAGCGACACGTCCTCGGGCGCTTCTTCCTCCTCTTGCCCGCGCAGCTGGAATTCGAGGCGCCAGCGCTGGGAGGCGTCCTCCTCGGCGACGCAGGAGACTTCCAGCGTGCCGACTTCGAGCAGCACCGTGGCCAGCTGCACCGGGATGTCGGTGCTGCGCCTGCTGCGCAGGACCGTCGAGATGGCGGGCAGGCGCACGATGTCGCTCACGGGCAGGTCGAGCAGGTCGCCCGGCCGCGGCAGGATGCCGCCCGGGTCGGCGGTCATGGACACCAGGTGGAAGCGCACCGGCCGTCCCAGGCGCAGGGCGAAGCTGCGGCCTTCCAGGCGCACCTCTTCGCCGGCGGGCGCGCCGCGCGGCAGCAGGCAGACCGCGCGCAGCGTGTCTCCCGACTGTTGGGCGTCGAGCAGCAGGTAGTAGTTGCGCGCCGAGCCGCTTTCGATGCGCGGCGCCTGGCCGGCGCGCGCCAGCGAGTAGGCGACGCCGCCGCGTGCAACGGCCACGTCCGGGTCCGCGTTGTGCAGCACCGTGACCGGCGCGCGGCGCCAGTGCGCGAGCACGCCGGCCAGGCGCTCGGCCAGCGCCGCGCCGCGGAATACGCCGCCGTTGAGCAGCAGGGTGTCGGGCACCGGAAGGCTGCCGTCGTCTTCCAGGCCCAATGCTTCGCGCGCCGCCTGCGCATGCTGGCGCAGGAAGCCGGCCAGGTGGCGCGTGATGGCCGGGTCGCTCGCATAGGGCAGGCCGAATTCAACGATGCCGCTGCGCGCCCGTTTCGCCGGCTCCTGCGCTTCGTTGGACGGGAAGAAACCGTCGAGGACGATGCTTTGCACGTCTTCGCGCGTGAGCGTGGCCGAGCGGCTGGCGCCGATCAGGCGCGAACCGGAACCGAGCAGGGTCACCGTCACCTGTTCCGGGGCGTCCGGCGCCAGCAGCTGCTCCTTGGCCGCGCGGCAGCGCTCGGTCAGTTGGGCCAGCCGGCCGGCCGACAGGCGCTCGGTATTGCCAAGGCGCGACTCGGCCAGGTGCGCCAGCGCCAGGTCCATGTTGTCGCCGCCCAGGATCAGATGGTTGCCGACCCCGATGCGGGTCAGCCTCGGCTGGCCATCGCCGTCCACGTCGACCTTGACCAGGCTGAAGTCGGTGGTGCCGCCGCCGACGTCGGCCACCAGCACCAGGCGGGTGCTCGCCAGGTCCCGGGCTAGGCTGGCGCGGTGGCGGTACAGCCAGTCGTAAAGGGCGGCCTGGGGTTCTTCCAGCAGGCGCAGCGCGGGCAGGCCGGCCATGCGGGCCGCTTCGAGCGTGAGCGCGCGTGCGCCTTCGTCGAAGGAAGCGGGCACGGTGAGGACGATCTGCTGGCGCTCCAGCGGCGCCGCGGGGAAGCGCGCGTTCCAGGCCGCGCGCAGGTGCGCCAGGTAGCTGGCGCTGGCGGCGACCGGCGACACTTTCGCCACGTCGGCATCCTCGGCGCCCCAGGGCAGGATGGCGGCCATGCGGTCCACGCCGGCATGCGACAGCCAGCTCTTGGCGCTGGCCACCAGCCGCCCCGGCGTTTGCGCGCCGAGCAGGCGCGCCAGGCGGCCCAGGGCGACGCGCTCGACGCCGGCCGGATCCTGCTGGAGCCAGGGAAGCTGGAGTTCGCCGGGAGCGAGTTCGCCCTCGGCGGGGTGGTAGCGCATCGAGGGCAGCAGGGAACTGCTTCCCACTTCGCCGGGCGCCACCAGTTGATCGATCGCCAGCAGCTCGACCTGCCCCGCGCCGGGCAGGGCGTAGGCGAGCACCGTGTTGGTGGTGCCCAGGTCGATGCTGACGAGGTAAGACGTCACTGAAGCTTCACTGCTCGTTCGCGGCGCGGACGTCGAACTCGATCTTCCAGCGCTGGCCTTCGCGCGACACCGCGGCCAGTTCCAGGGTGCCCGCATCGGTTGCCAGCGCGTGCAGCCTGACCTGCACCACGTCGCCCGCCACGCGTCCTTCCGCCGGCAGGGTGGCCTGGATTTCGTTCATCTCCTGCAGCTCGTCCGGGCCCCAGAACTCGAGTACCTCGCCGATGCGGTCCTGGCGGCGCGTGGTGGAGCCGAAGAAGCGGAAGGTGACCGGCTCGCCCACGACCAGGCCGAATTCCTGGCCCGGCAGTTCGAGTTCGCTGCCTTCTTCCATGCCGAAAGGCGCCACGCACAGGGCCTCGATCGGCGGCTCCATGCCGGGGATGGCGGGCATCGAGGATTCCACGCCGACGTAGTAGGAACGGGCCGTGCCGCCGCGGATGCGCACGCCGCCGCCGCGCCGCGCGTAGCTGAAGTAGGCCGCGCCGCGCGCCACCGCCAGGTCCAGGTCGGCGCCTTCGAGCATGCGCGCCGGTTCGGCGCCTTCCATGTAGAGCCAGTCGTTGATGGTGTCCATCACGCGCTGGGCCAGGATGTTCGACTTGAACGCGCCGCCGTTGAACAGCACCGCGCTCGGGTGCAGGAAGCTATGGTCCGGATTCACGCTGCCGCCGAAGCCTTCCAGCTCGGCGGTGGCGCCGACCTGGCGCGCCAGGAAGGCCGCCAGGTGCTTCGTGATCGCGGCATCCTGCGCGTAGGGCAGGCCGACCTGGGTCAGGCCGGCGCGGGTACGGGTGGCGGGACGTGCGGACGCTTCCACCCGCGGGAAGAAGCCGTCGGTGATGAAGGCGGTCACTTCGTCGCGCGTGAGTTCGGTGCGGATCGAGCCGCCGATGAGCTTCGAGCCGCGGCTCGGCACCACGATCGGCCACACGCTGGCGTCGGCGTCGGCCAGCAGGTGTTCCTTGGCGCTGCGGCAGCCGTAGGTGAGGGCGCGCATCTGCCAGGCATCGAGCTGGGTGCCGTTCGCCTGGAGCTTGCGCGCCACGAAGTGGGCCAGGGCCAGGTCCATGTTGTCGCCGCCCAGCAGGATGTGGTCGCCCACGGCCACGCGGTGCGGCTCCAGCTTGCCGTCGCGTTCGAGGATGGCGATCAGCGAGAAGTCGCTGGTGCCGCCGCCCACGTCCACGACCAGCACGATGTCGCCGGCCTTGACCTGCTTGCGCCAGCTGCCCTTGCTTCCCTGGATCCAGCTGTACAGGGCCGCCTGCGGCTCTTCCAGCAGGGTCGGGTTGATGCCGGCGTTGCGCGCCGCTTCGGCGGTGAGTTCGCGCGCGCCCGGGTCGAACGAAGCGGGAATCGTGACGGTGACCTGCTGCTGGTCGAAGGGCGCGTCCGGGTGGGCGGCGTTCCAGGCCTGGCGCAGGTGCGCCAGGTAGCGGGTGGAGGCTTCGAGCGGCGATACGCGCGTGACTTCTTCCGGCGCGTCGTGCGGCAGGATGGCGGCGCGGCGGTCCACGCTCGGGTGGCTCAGCCAGCTCTTGGCCGAGGACACCAGGCGGATCGGGGTGGTGGCGCCGCGGCTCCTCGCCATTTCGCCGGCGATGAAGCCTTCTCCGCCGGCGCTCCAGGGCAGCGCCGTTTCGCCCGCGGCCAGTTCGTCCGGGTGCGGCAGGTAGAGGAAGGAGGGCAGCAGCGGCAGCGCCTCGACGGTGCCCGGCCCGCTCAGCTGGGGAACGGGCAGCACGCCGTCGACGGTCTTTTCGCCGTCGCTGGCCTGCAGGTCGACATACGAGAGGGCGCTGTGGGTGGTGCCCAGGTCGATGCCGATGGCGTAGCGTGGATCGCTCACAGTTCCACCTCCGCCGGGGCCAGCACGCGCGCGTCGTGCTTCTCGGCCAGCTGCGGCAGCTGGACCTTGGTAGCACGCCAGCCGCGGTGCGACAGGGTGCCCTTGAACGGCGCCTGGCCGACCACGTTGCCGGTCAGGCGCACGCTGGCGGCGTCGAAGCCTTCTTCCAGCGTGACGCGGGCGCCCTCGGCTTCGCTGCGCACCGGCTCGATGGTGAAGTGCTCGCGCAGCACGCGCGCGCAGCCTTCGTGCACGACGCGGGCGGCGGCGCCGATGTCGGCGTCCGAATAGGCGCTCAGGTTTTCTTGGGTGAAGTCGATCAGGCGGGCTTCGCGCTGGAGCAGGCTTAATAGTTGCAGGGCCGACTCGGCGCTCGGGGCGCGCAGCGGCGCAGGCGTTGGCGCCGGCGTGGGCGCCATGGTGGGTGGGTGCGTCGGCGCAGGCGTCGGGGCAGGCGTTGGCGCCGGGGTGGGAACCACGGCAGGGCCTACGCCGTCATCGCGCACGCGCGCGGCGAACTCGGCATCGCCGAGCGATTTGAAGAAGCTGCCGAAGGCGATCGAAAGCCGGCCGAAGAAACCAGGCAATGGAGGCTGAGTGTTCATTCTTGATGTTCTGTAGGGTGGGGACGGGCGCGCCGCCGAAAAAGTGCGGGCCAGGGTCCGGAAAACGCGCATGATACCAGTTTGGCCACAGCCCAGGCACGCGCGTCCTCAAGTCCCCGCCTCGCCAGGCGGCTAGCGCGCCGCCATCTCGCGCATCTTGCGCCGCAGGGCGCGTTCGCGTCGGTCTTCTTCCTCCCAGTCGTCGCGCAGCGCCCGCCATAGCGCAATGACCATCAGCACGATCACCAGCGCAAAGGGCAGGGCGAACAGGATGGTGGCGGTCTGCACGGCGTCGATGCCGCCCGCCAGCAGCAGGCTGATGGCAATGCCGGCGATCAGGGCACCCCAGACCAGCTTGACGCGGGTGGTCGGGTTGGGATTGCCGTCCTGGCTCATCATGCCCAGCACCAGCACCGCCGAGTCGCCCGAGGTGACGAAGAAGATCACCACCAGCAGCGTGGCCACCACCGACATGATCTGGCCGAAGGGCATGGCGTCGAACAGCGCGAACAGGGCCGTGGCCAGGTCGGCCTTGACGGCTTCGGCCAGCGGAACGTGCTGCCAGATCTCCAGGTAGAGCGCGGTGCCGCCGAAGATCGAGAACCAGATGAAGGCCGCCAGCGAGGGCGCCAGCACCGTGCCGAGGATGAATTCGCGGATGGTGCGGCCGCGCGAGACGCGCGCGATGAACAGGCCGACGAACGGCGACCACGAGATCCACCAGGCCCAGTAGAAGATGGTCCAGTTGCCGACCCAGCTGCTGTCGCGGAAAGGCGTCGAGCGCAGGCTCATCCGGACCAGCTCGCTGGCGTAGCTGCCCAGGGTATTGCTGAAGGTGTCGATGATCGCCACCGTGGGGCCGAGCAGGAAGACGGCAAGAGCGAGCAGGGCGGCCATGATCATGTTGGTATTCGATAGCAGCTTGATGCCCTTTTCCACGCCGCTCACGGCGGAGGTGATGAACATGGCGGCGGTCACGATGATGATGACGACTTGCGCGGTGGGGCTGATCGCGACCCCGAACACCGCGTTCAGGCCGCTGTTGATCTGCAGCGCGCCGACGCCGAGCGAGGCGGCGACGCCGAAGGCGGTGGCCACGATCGCCAGGCCGTTAAACAGGCCGGACATGGCGCGGATCGGGCGCCAGGGCAGCGAGCTGGTGACGGTGCTGATCAGGGAGTTGCCGCCGCGCCGGTACTGGAAGAAGGCGATCGCCAGCGCCACCACGCTGTACACGGCCCAGGGGTGAATACCCCAGTGGAAGAACACGTAGCGCATGGCGGCGTTGGCCGCTTCCGGCGTGCCGGCCGTGACGCCGGGCGGCGCGGTCATGTAGTGCGAGATGGGTTCGGCCACGCCCCAGAACACCAGGCCGATGCCCATGCCGGCGGCGAACAGCATGGAGAACCAGCTGCCCACCGTGAATTCCGGCTCGTCGTCTTCGCCGCCGAGCTTGAGGTCGCCGTAGCGGCTGAAGGCGACGAAGGCGGCGAACAGGACCAGGGCCAGCACGACCCACAGGTAGAACCAGCCGAAGTTGCGGGTGAGTGCGGCAAGCATCTCCGAAAAGACGGAGGCCATGTTGGTCGGGGCAATAATGCCCCATAGGACGATCAGAAAAATAAAGCCCGCAGAGCAGAGCAATTGCATGAGTTCTCCTTATTGATGCGTGCGGGCGCCGCCCACAGGGAGGGACGGGCAGGGCCGCAGGCAGGGTCGGCGAAGCAGCCGCCTGGGCATCGGTATGCCGGGCGTGCACTGCCACCTTGACCTTGACGGATCGCCTGCATGACAGGCGTTCAGTATGAACCAATCACGGCGAGACTGTCGCTACGCTATGGCACCTACTGGTGAGAGGGATATTGACGCCGGCCTCGACCGGCGGGCTGGAGTGTAACACACAATGCATTTGCACAAATGTGTGAGCAAATAATCATGTGTTGGAAGATAGATGATCGGTGAATGACGATCATCATGGATCTCAATTTGATTTCTATCTTAAAGGACGCATACTGGAGTCATCCCAAAGCGACCTCAGGAAATATCATCATGGCCACCATCATCAATTTCGTCCGCAGCCTCTTCCTTACCCCGGCTCCCATCACCGCCCACAACAGCGGCGGCGATCTCTGGTCCCTCTACCAGCTCAGCCGCGGCCGCGATTCGGTATCGCCCGCCGTGCTGCGCAAGCTGGCCGAAGCCGCCAAGTAAGCCCTACCAGTTTCTGCAAAGAGCCCTGCCACGAGCAGGGCTTTTTGTTGAGCGCATACACCGGGGTCAGGTCTGACATTCGGACACGTGCTGAGCAATACGACAAGGTAACGCTCGAGTCCGTGTCTAAATGTCAGACCTGACCCTCATGTGGAAGTGTGGAAGAGGCGGATTCTCAGTCCAGTGGAATGACCTCGTCGCCCGCCGCCGGCTCGCAGGCGGCGCCCAGCGGCTCCCAGCCGCGCCGCACCACGATGCGGTCCTGCGTATGGCACAGCTCGACGCGGCGCGCTTCCGGCGCCCGGCGGCGCACGAAGGCTTCGATGGACGCCGGCACGCTGGTGTGCAGCGCGAGCGCGTGGATGTCGTCGAGCGGGTGGTCGTTCATGTGCACCAGGGGCACGAACTGCCCGGCGAACATCAGCCAGTGCGAGGGAATCCGGACCGGGCCGGCGGTATAGCCCTGCGCCCGCAGCCAGTCCTGCGCGTGTTCGCGCGGGTGGGCGCCGGCGCCGCCATCGGGGCGCGCATGCGCGCCTCCCCAGGCGCTGGCAAGCAACTCGGCCACCCAGCCGTTGCAGTTCTGGTAGCGGGTGCCGTAGGCATAGGCGTTGGCGCTGTATTCCCCGCCCAGCAGGGCCAGAGCGAGGCGCTTGTCCAGCGCCGCGCCTTCGAGCAGGGCGGCGTCTTCGTCAGGTGGGAAGACCAGCGAGATATGGCCGCGCGTGGGCGCGTCGGCCCCCAGCGCGAAGCCGGCCACGCCCTGGTCGAACAGGCGCGGGCGCGATTCGTCGCAGGCGTAATAGAGCTGGCGCACGGCCCAGGGACCGCCGGGATTGTCGCGCAGGGCGATGCCGGCGTGCGAATACAGCTGGCCGAAGCGGCTCAGGTCGAGGCCGGCGCGTGCGATGAGGGCAACGCGCGCTCCTGAACGTTCCAGCTCGTTCTTGACCGCGCCGGCGAAGCGCAGCACGCGGTCCTGCTCGGCGGCGCCGATGTCGATCGATTGCTGGCAGAAGGCCGGCAGCCCGGCCTGCGCGGCCGCGCTCGCGCCCAGCAGGAGCGCGGCGGCGAACTTACCGAACATGGATCAGATGGTGACCTTACGCGAAGCCAGGTCGCGGTACCAGTCGTCCTGCAGCGCCAGGAAGAACGAGCGTTTGGTGTCGGCGTGGGCGAAGTCGAAGCCGTACACACGTTCGCTGACCTGCACCAGTTCGCCCTTGCCGACGCCGCGTTCGGCCAGCGCGCGGTTCGGGACGTCGAGGGTGAATTCGCGCACTGGGCCGGCGGCGAGCGCACGCAGGGTCAGGCGGGTGGTGTCGAGCTTGCCCGGCGCCTGGGCGATGTCGATCACGCGGTATGCGCCCGCCGCCACGCGGTCGTCGCCGCTCGAGCTGTTGCTGGAGGCGCCGATCGAATCGGAAATGCTGCCCGACGAGGCCGAGCCCGCGCTGGAGGCGGACGAGGTGAAGCTGGTGGCGTGGACGGGGGCGGCGCAGGCGGCGGCGAAGGCGGCCAGGCACAGCGCGCGGGACAGGGTGGTGGAGGTCATGGGGCTGTTCAATGTAGAGTAATGAAACGGAAATGACGGCTATGGTACAAGTGCGGCGAACCCTTGAGAAGGCGACCGCCGTCGGTTTTCTGTAAGTTCTTGTAATCGCCGACGAGAATGTGGGCTTTGTGCTGAAGGCTCGTTCCGGAAAAATTTTCTAATCCGGCGTAGGATGGCCTGTTCACTATTTTTCCCGAGGATGCCGACGATGACACCAGCAATCAACCAGCGGGTCCTGCTCGCTTCCCGTCCCGATGGCCTGCCGCGGCCGGACAACTTCCGGATCGTGGAGGAGCCTTGCCCCGTTCCCGCCGAGGGTCAGCTGCTGCTGGAAATCCTGTACCTGTCGCTCGACCCTTACATGCGCGGCCGGATGGACGATGCGAAATCGTATGCGGAACCGATCGCGCTCGGCGCCGTCATGGAAGGCGGCACCGTCGCGCGCGTGCTGGTCTCGCGGCACCCGGATTACGCGGTGGGCGACATCGTGCTGTCGCACTCGGGCTGGCAGCGCTACGCGCTGTCCGATGGGGCCGGGCTGCACAAGCTGGACCCGGCGGCGGCGGCGCCCAGCACGGCGCTCGGCGTGCTGGGCATGCCGGGCTTTACCGCCTGGGCGGGCCTGCTGCAGATCGGCCGCCCCCGGCCGGGCGAGACCGTGGTAGTGGCCGCGGCCAGCGGCGCGGTCGGTTCGGCGGTGGGACAGATCGCCTGCATCCAGGGTGCGCGTGCGGTCGGCATCGCGGGCGGTCCCGACAAATGCGCCTTCGTGCGCGACGAGCTGGGTTTCGACGCCGTGGTCGACCACCGCGCGCCCGATTTCGCACAGCAGCTGGCGAGCGCCTGCCCGCAAGGCATCGATGTGTATTTCGAGAACGTCGGCGGCAAGGTATGGGATGCGGTGTTCCCGCTGCTGAACGACTTTGCCCGGGTGCCGGTCTGCGGCCTGATCGCCCAGTACAACGCCTTGCCGCAGGCCGGGCCAGGTACCGACCGGCTGGCCCTGCTCATGCGCGACGTGCTGAAGAAGAGCCTGAACATCCGCGGCTTCATCCAGCGCGAGTTTGCCGACCTGCGTCCCGCCTTCCTGCAGCAGGCGCAGGAGTGGGTGCGCGACGGCCGGCTGCGCTACCGCGAAGACATCGTCGAGGGCCTGGAGCAGGCGCCGGCAGCCTTCATCGACTTGCTGCAGGGGCGCAATTTCGGCAAGCTGGTGATCGAAGTCGCGCCGCTTTAGAAGAGGAAGGCGAACAGGCTGCCGTATGTCAGTACGGCAAGTACGATGGCCAGCACGATGCCCAGCAGCGGATACAGGTTGAGCCTGGACTTCGTCTTCCTGCCGCGGACGCGTTTGTCCGCTTCCTGCACTTGCCTGATGATATTCATGCCTGGCTTGCGACCCGAATGTCGCCCTCAAGCTCAAAGATAGGTTCGGCGGCGGGATTTGCAAGCGTTGTGCGCAAACTTCGGGCATTCATGGGGCGCAGGGCTGGCGGCACGCCGATTATCTTGCCGCTTGTGCACGCTAACGTACAGATGGCTGTGTCAGAAAAGGCGCATACTGCAAGCCTCAGTTTTGTGATGAGTTACTTGCCGCCTTCGAGAGACCATGCTGCCGACTTTCGTAACCCTGGTTGCCGTGATCGTCCTCGCGACGCTGCTGCCCATGTTGCGATGCACGGGATGGTGGATCCGCGACCTGGATTTTCCACGCCTGCAACTGGCCATCCTGTCGCTCGCCGTCCTGGTCGGGCAGTTCGTGTTTCTGGACTGGCGCGACAGCAATTTCCATTTGTTGCTGGTAGCCAATGCCGCCTGTCTCGTCTATCAGGCATGGTGGATCATGCCGTACACCAAGGCCTATCCCCATGAGGTGAAGAACGCGGTGACGGGTGGCGCGAACCGCCAGTTCCGTATCCTGACGGCCAATGTCTTGATGCCGAACCGGAATGCCGAAGGCTTGATCGCGCTGATCCGCCAGCACCAGCCCGACATCTTCGTCACGCTGGAAACCGATGCGTGGTGGCAGGAAAGGCTGGACGTATTAGAGAAGGACTACCCCTATGCCATCAAGTGTCCGCTCGATAACCTGTACGGCATGCACGTCTATTCGAAGCTGCTGCTGAAAGACAGTGCCCTCCAGTTCCTGGTCGAGGACGACATCCCGTCGATCCATACCCTGGTCATCCTGCCTTCCGGGCACAAGGTGCGCATGCATTTCCTGCATCCGACGCCGCCCAGCCCGACGGAACACATGGAATCGACCCAGCGCGACGCCGAACTGCTGGTGGTGGCAAAGAGCGTGGCCGAAGCCGGCCTGGAGACGCCGGTGATCGTCGCGGGCGACCTGAACGACGTGGCGTGGTCGACCACGACCCGGCTGTTCCGCAAGATCAGCGGCCTGCTCGATCCGCGCATCGGGCGCGGCATGTTCAATACCTTCCATGCCGGCTTCTGGTTTGCCCGCTGGCCGCTCGACCACCTGTTCCACAGCGAGCATTTCACGCTCTCGCACATCGAGCGCCTGCCTTCTTTCGGCTCGGACCATTTCCCGATGCTGGTCGAGCTCACCTATGACAGCGCGCGCGGCGCCAGCCAGGAGGGCCTGGTGGCGGACGAAGAGGATCAGCAACTGGCGGACGAGAAGATCGCCGAGGAAGATGTGGAAGTGTCAGACGTGCACGAGCCGCAGGCCTGATCAGGCGCTCGACGCGCCGCTCACCAGTGCACGGGCATAGGCCGTGAAATCGTCCAGCCCGCGCTTGAGGATGGTCACCAGCGCCGGCAGCGGCGCTTCCTGATAATCCCATTCGGCACGACAGAATTCGCCGGTGCGCTTGAGGTCTTCGGCCAGGGTGGGGGAGATCCAGCCGTGTTCGGCCAGCAGGGTGATGACTTCGCGCTCGTCGTGCGGCAGGCCGAGCCGGGCGTTGCCGATCACGTAGTCGCCCATCTCGATGGCGGCTTCCCAGGCGCGGATGACGTTGAGGGTGGCCGCGTCCTGGCGCGTGAGGTCGCTCACGAAGGTGGTCGGGTCCTTTTCGTATTCCTCGCGCGCGCGCCGGCAGCAGCGTTCGATGGTGCCGGCCTTCTGAACCAGGATGTCATCGTCCATCTTTTCTCCTCCATCAGATCAGGAACAGCGCCGCCGCCACGCAGGTCGGCCCCAGCGCCCCCAGAAATAGCCCGCCCATGCCGATCGAGCCGTCCTCGAAGCCGTCGCGCAGCAGCGCGGCGCCGGCCGGATTCGGTGCGTTGGCGATGACGGTCAGGCCGCCGCCGGCGACCGCGCCGGCCACCAGCATGTACTTGGCGTGATCGGACAAACCCGCGATCAGCGAACCGAGGTAGGTCAGTGCCGCATTATCGGTGATTGCCGTCAGGGCCAGCGCGCCGAAGAACAGCGCGGTCGGCTCCAGGCTCGACACCAGGGGCTGCAGCCACCACTGCTGCATGCCGCCCAGCACGACGAGCCCGGCCAGGAAAAAGCCGACCAGCAGGCCTTCCTTGATGATCAGGCGCGACTGGTGCTTCGGATAGGCCTGGGTATAGCCGAGGAAGAGCAGGAACAGGCCGACGAACAGCACCGGATGGTGGGCCAGCAGCACCACCCCGGCCAGCAAGGCCAGGTGGACGATGGAGACGACCCAGGGCAGCTGCACGTCCTCGACCACGTTGCCCGGCGTCAGGTGGCGGCGCAGCAGCAGGGTAATGACGGTGGCGTTGAACATCACCGCCAGCGCGGCGCGCCAGCCGAAGGTGGAGGCCATGAAGGCGCTGTCCCAGCCCCAGGTGCCGGCCACCATCAGCACCGGCGGCGCGGCGTAGGAGGTGAGGGTGCCGCCGATCGAGACGTTCACGAACAGGACGCCGATCGCGCCGTACTTGAGCCATTCGGGGACGCCGGGCCGGAATACCTGCGGGGCGAGCATCAGGGCGGCCAGGGTCATCGCGGCCGGCTCGGTGATCAGGGAGCCGGAGAGGGGCACCAGCGCCAGGCCGAGCCAGCACAGG
Organism: Massilia varians; assembly: GCF_027923905.1. NCBI lineage: Bacteria > Pseudomonadati > Pseudomonadota > Betaproteobacteria > Burkholderiales > Oxalobacteraceae > Massilia > Massilia varians. The sequence continues at coordinate 4,459,313 of NZ_AP026966.1, read as the reverse complement.
GCCACCTCGGTGCGCACCGGCGCCAGCCGCGCCAGCAGGGCCAGCAGGTCGCGCACGGCGTCGAGCACCGGCTGCGAAGCTGCGATCACCATCACCACGAACACGAACAGCGGTTCGGTGTACTGGCGCGATTCGGCATAGGCAATTGCTTCGCTGCCGCCGGCCAGCAGGGCCATGGCGAGGATCAGCACGAAGGCCCAGAAGCCGAACACCACCTCGACCTCGCCCAGCAGGTGGAACAGCCCGGCATGGCGCGGGTGGCGCTTGGCCAGGGAATGAAACAGCTTGGTGGAAAAGGTGTGAACGAGGGCGATGGCGAACAGGATGGCGCCGGTAAGCTGGAGCGTATTCAAGGATGGTTTCCGTGGCGTGCGTGAGACAGCGCGATTATCTGAGCACTGTCTACGCGTAAATAAACAAGCTACCATTATTTCATGATTCGCCTGGCCGGCGCGGTTTTCCAGGCAGAGCACACCTTTAATTTCTGTCAATACCAATCACCCGACTGGTATGGCCGAAATGAATACATCTTGCAAAATCTGGGCTCAGCGAGTACTGTATGTTTATACAGTACTTTTTTGCCAACCCATATGAACTGCTCATCCACCGCAGGGGCTCCGCCTTTGGCTGAACCTCCCATGGCGCCGGAGGCCCTGCACCCTTCGCTCTGGCGCGCCTCGCAGCTGGCGCGCGCCAGTACGCGCTGCGTCGACACCGGGCACGCCGCCCTCTCGTCCCAGCTGCCCGGCGGCGGCTGGCCGGCCGGCACCCTGGTCGAGCTGCTGCAACAGCAACCCGGCATCGGCGAGATGCGTCTGCTGCGCCCGGCCTTGCAGGCCTGCGCCGAACGCCGCATCGTCCTGCTGCAGCCGCCCCATCCGCCCCAGGCCCTGGCGCTGGCCGCGCTCGGCCTGCCGCCCTCGAAGTTGCTGTGGCTGCGCACCAGCCGCAGCGCCGACGCGTTGTGGGCGGCCGAACAGGTGCTGCGCAGCGGCAGTTGCGGCGCGCTGCTGTTCTGGGCCAACCACGCGCGCGGCGAAAGCCTGCGCCGCCTGCACCTGGCGGCGCAAAGCGGGGAAACCCTGTTCTTCATGCTGCGCCCGCTGGCCGCGGCGCAGGACGCCTCTCCCGCGCCCCTGCGTCTGGGGCTGCGGCCGGCGGCGGGCGGCATGCATATCGACTTCGTCAAGCGCCGGGGGCCGCAGCGCGATGCGCCGCTGCTTTTGCCACTTTCTCTGCCCCTGGGTCTCCCTCCAACTTCTTCTCTCCTGCAAAGACATGCGTTTGTGGATCGGCCTCTCCCTACCCCAGCTGGCGCTCGACATCTTCAGCCCCAACTGGTGCAGTGACCCGGGCAGCGTCGTGCTCGAGCACGATCGCGTGCTCGCCGCATCGGGGGCGGCGCGCGCGGCCGGCGTCGGGCACGGCATGCGCCGCGCGGGCGTGCTCATGCTCATGCCCGAAGCCCGGCTGTACGAGCGCAATCCCGCGCGCGAAGCCGAGGCGCTCGACGCGGTGGCGCTGGCGATGCTGCAGTTCACGCCCCAGGTCGCGCTGCTCGAAGAAGCGACGCTGCTGCTCGACATCGGCGCCAGCCTGCGCCTGTTCGGCGGCATCCGCGCCCTGTGCGCCCGCGTGCGCGCCAGCCTGCGCGCGCTCGGCTTCACGGCTTCGGTCAGCTGCGCCCCGACGGCGCGCGCGGCCTGGCTGCTGGCGCGCGCCGCTGCGCATGGCATGGCGCACGGCCGCAGTCGCAGCGATATGCAGGGCGGCGGGCGCATCCTCGGACGTTGCTTGCGCATGGCGACGCTCGAACGGCGCCTCGAACGCCTGCCGGTGGCGCTGCTGCCGCCGGCCCGGCCCTATATGTCCTGGTTCGAGGGCATCGGCTGCGAGGCGCTGGGCCAGCTGCGGCGCCTGCCGCGTCCGGGCCTGCAGCGGCGCTGCGGGCGCGAGCTGCTCGACATGCTCGACGCCGCCTACGGCCTGTGTCCCGAACTGTTCGACTGGGTCGCGCCGCCCGAGCATTTCCGGGCCCGGCTGGAGCTGTTCGACCGCATCGAGCAGGCCGATCTGCTGCTGGCCGGCGCCCACCACCTGGTGCTGCAGCTGGTCGGCTGGCTGTGTGCGCGCCAGCTCGCGGTGGAGCGCTTCACGCTGCTGATGGAGCACGAGCGCGTATCCATAAGTAATCAGTAGATTGACATGATTCCTAAGTGAAATTAAAATGGACTCCATTCTCGGGATGGCACCTCGGCAGAATGTCTGATCTGCTAGTGCTTTCTCATAACAGGTAGGGTCTGGATGCTGCGCTCACGTCGGGGCCATGTAGATGGCGTTGCCGAACATAAATGGAGCGCATCATCACTACCAAAGCACGCACGATTGTTCTTCCTCGCCTTAGCCTGACTCACGTAGTCTCATCTGATACCCCCTTTGCTTCCAAAGTCGCACTGCCGGACGGCTCATCCCCTGAATCGTATTTTGTTAGGCCTTACCTAGACGAGAAAGTCGGCAAACGATTTGATGACCGCCCTAGCTGGATGGGTACACAATTCAATCTGTTTCCCGTAGTCGTTGACTCGAACGGTGCTCCGTGGGCCGAAGCAACGGTCTATCTACTGTCACGTCTCGAAGGTAGTCTGGATCCGCTAATGACAACGTACAGCGGGATAGCAAAAGACCTAGCCTCGTTCCTACAGTTCATTGAGGAATCCGGCACCGACTGGACATATTTCCCCAGAAGGAAACTCGAACGGCCAACCTATCGCTACCGGGCACAATTACGGCTATCAGTCTCGGCTGGGGAAATGGCAGCCAGCACAGCAAAGCGCCGGATCGGTACAGTCATCGCATTCTATCGATGGCTTCAGCGGGAAGGTGTTCTTAACATCGAAAATCCACCATGGGTTGACTCTGACCGTTACATTCAGTTTACGGACTCCCAAGGCCAACGACAGTCTATGAAAGTGCGGACTACTGACCTAAGAATATCCGCTCCCAAAACAGATGACCCTTACTCTGAGTTAATCGAGGACGGCGGAAAACTCCGCCCACTACCAGAAGTTGAGCAACGCTGGTTGCTCGATGCGCTTGCCAACCTTGGTAACACAGAATTAACACTAATTCACCTGTTTGCAATTCTCACTGGCGCGCGTATTCAAACCATTTTGACGTTCCGCGTACGTCACGTGCTGGAACGCAGACTGTTAGCCACCGATTCGGGTGAGGTCAGAATTCCAGTCGGCCCAGGAACCGGGATTGATACAAAGGACGACAAGAAAATGGTGCTGCATATTCCTGTCTGGTTTTATGAGTCCCTTTCACAATACGCACAAAGCGAACGCGCCATTAAACGTCGAATACGCGCAAAAGGCGGAGACTCGCCTGATCAATATCTATTTCTCAGCGCACGAGGTGCTCCGCTGTATGTAAGCAAAGCAGAAGCAAAAGAATATAACGATGAAAATGTGCTTCGTCACACCAAAGATGGTCAAGCTGTCCGGCAATTAATCAGAGATTACATTATCCCCAATATTCAGCTCACTCACGATCCAAAATTCGCATATCGCTTTCATGACATGCGAGCCACGTTTGGCATGAATCTCACCGATGAGCAACTCAAGCGTGTCTCATCCGGGGAAATTACCCTTCATCAAGCACGGGAATTCGTAAAGACACGCATGGGTCATGAATCCGCAGCGACGACCGACCTGTACCTTCAGTATCGGGGTCGATTGAAGTTCATTCGTCGAGTGAACATTGAATATGATGAACATCTGAAGACGATAGCCGCTAACGCACTTATGGCAACGTCATGACAGAAAAGATGGTCTCGAGACCAACGTATATCTATGCGATGCCGTTAGCAGAGGGGGTGACTATCCTCCATCCGGAACTGGCAGTAGTGAAATTTGGCTTGTCGAAGACACTAGATATTGGAATTTTATGCTATGCACGACGTACGGTCTTTGACAAGAGTTCGCGTAATTCCATTAGGAAAGTCTCGTTGGAGTCACTGGTACAATCCAGGATCCCAAATGTTCGGCAATTGCTCGATCACATCTCGGAGCTCTCTTCTAGCGGGCCCCGTATGCGCACATTGTATGACCACTTTAGTTCATTAGTCGGCTTTGTTAATTGGGCCGATATAAATAAATGGCCCGACGTCTTGTCTGGCGCGGAAGCAGCTAAGCCGGCAATGCGTGCATATTTTGAGTACGTCCGTGAGCGTGTCATGCGCAACAGCATTAATTTGAATACAGGAGCGAGAATACAGAGTAACGTTCTACGAGCGATAGAAGGTTTTTTCGATGTGGAGCATCTTGGACGAGGGCTCAACTTACTCAAGCGTGATAAAAGTATCACTGAATCGACCGTGCCCCCATCGGAGGCAGACCAAGCGCGAGTTTTAAGTCTTTGTAATTGCTTATTTGACGGTATATGTGAACTCGTCGTTGACCGGTTGCAATATCCATACGCTTTAAGGACGCCTAAGCATCTGGGCTTCCCTAATAACCAACTCTGGCTATTCCCTGCCAAGGCTTGGTATAAAACGCCCGCGATGATGGCAGCGTCGCCCAGGCATGCAGGATATGATTATGTCGAAGGGCGGCTAGCCACGCTGGCTGAAGCTAAAAGGCAGTATTCAAATATCAACACCCCGAGAGATGTGACTTTTGCTGCAAGAACTACACTAAAACACGCAAATGAAAATTACAATCATACTTCTCGGTGGCATCTGGCTTGCAAGGCATTAAATTCATTTCTTATTATGTTCCTTGCCGCCACCGGCATGAACTGGTCTGACGCTCTTGAACTATCATGGTCAGAAGACTATGAGGTAGACACAACCAATCAAGGCTTTCGCACCGTGAAGTGGCGCGCTGGAGGCCGGGTCGTCTCGTTCGAGTTATCGATTTCGTTTCTTCCAAAGTTTAGACGGTTTCTAGCCCTGAGGACTTATATTTTGCAAGGGAGGAAATGCGATCATCTCTTCTTTAGTAGCTTGAAAGCATCGGATCCTCCAACTCCAATCCGATCCAACTTGGACCGGACGTACGAAATGTTGAGTGGTATAGACCCGGCTCTAAATCCTGTAATGTCACGGGAATGGCGCGCTGCTAAAAGCGACTGGCTGGTGCGCCATACTGACCCGTCGACTGCAGCACTAGTCTTGCAAAACTCCGAGGAAACGGTGCTTCAGCATTATGCACAGGGATCTGAAACGTTACATCATGAGGAGATGAGCAAGTTTTTGAGTGAAATGGCCGTCGCGGTACTTGCGCCTGACGAGAAAATTGAAAATGCTACACCTCGCGCGGTTGGTCTTTGCACATCCTTCGGCATGCCAATCGCGATAGATGCTGAAACCCGAATAAAACCTGATTGCGATAGCGCGGAAGGTTGCCTATTTTGCGACAAATTCAAGATCCATGCGGATGAGACTGATACACGCAAATTATTGAGCTGTCGTTATGTTATTAACTTGACTTCGCCTTTGAGTAACAGTGACGAGGAATTTAACGAGCTCTTCAGGCCTATCCTGGAAAGAATAGATGGGTTGATATTGGACATCGCGGCGAGAGACCTGGCGATGGTTGAAAGGATAAAATTAGAGGTGAACGAAGATGGTGAGCTTGACGCATATTGGGCCGGCAAGGTCGAGATGTTAATGACGTTAGGATTGATTTGAATTCGGTATTTGAAGCGAAATTGAGCATGCCGCAGGACGTGGTTGCTCCTGATGTATTTTACCCAGACAGCGGGCCTACTCCGAACGATGACTTCATTGTAAGCAGGGATCTTCGAGGTCAACCGAAATCGCGTTTCGGTCACTTGGCATGGGATTTCTCTGCCTATAACTCGACTGGTAAAGTAGGGAAACTTTACTTCAACTTCTGGGGGGCGGGCCAGCCCACGTCCACTCAATTAAAGCTTACTGTGGAGATGCGACGCGTCATATTTTGCTTGATATGGCGTCGGGCCGGCGCTCCGCTAAGTATAGGCACGCTGAAGAACTATTTAACGGTGTTGGCTGCACTTGCCAATTATGCTGATGGCCTGCAGATCGGTTTGGGCACAGTCCTTGAAGATGAAGTACGCCTGCAAGACTTCGTGACCTCACGGTGTGGCGGGTGGATGGCGGAAACCCTTACGTCTCTACTGCCGTACCTTGCCCAGCTAGGGCTTGTTGCCCTTGGTTTTGGCGTCGTTAGCGATCAGTTTATTGAAGGTCTTAATGAACAGAACAAGGCATACCGGGAAGGGCTCAAGCAACATCCGCCGATGCCGAGCCGCATCTACAGTCGCTTCATCTCGGGCCTGCAAGTGGAGTTGTCAAAATGGCGAGCTGTTTCTAAAAACCTGCTTGACGCTGCACGTTATTGCTCGTCAGATCCCCGCGCTGGCAGAACGTTAAGTGGGCAAGACCAAGCCGGTAGAAAGCATAAGTTGCCTTTTAAGGAGTTCTTGACCCTTGAAGAAATACTCGATGAAGAGACCATTGCATATATTCAGGCGCAAGGCAAGCCCGTAGAGGTTCAGTCCCTGCCATTTATTATCGGTCAGGCACAATACATAGCCAAGCTCACGATTCAAACTTTTAGTGGAATGCGCGACGATGAAGTTAAGACACTTCCATACGACTGCCAACACATTTCTGAATCGGGAGGCGCACGACATTTTCTTGTGAGGGGTGTAACAACGAAATATGCACATGGGCTCGCAAAACGGGCACAGTGGGTAACAAACAAGGAAGGAAATGATGCAATTCAGGTAGCAAAGGACATCGCTGACGCCATTTATGACGGACATGATGTCACTCCAGAGGTAGCCTTAGACCGGATAAGTGACCATCCTCTGTTTGTATCCGTTGCATACTTTGGTTTTGGCATTACGAAGCGTGAGCCGAAAAATGGTCATTTTGTGCCGGGAATCATGGCACATCGTAAGTTGCCTGAAAGCTGCGTATCGATCATTGAGGAGAACGACTTACGCGAACTCGAACAGATTGATCCTCATCGCGCGTGGCGAGCAGAAGATCAATTTCAGATCGGAAAACCTTGGATGTTTACCTCGCATCAAACTCGGCGGTCCCTAGCGTTATATGCACAACGTTCAGGACTGGTATCTCTCCCATCGCTACGGCGTCAGCTGAAGCATATAACTGATGAGATGTCGCGGTACTATGCGAAAGGATCTGCCTTTGCCAAGGATTTCATTGGTAACGACAAGCGTCACTTTGGCTTGGAGTGGCAGAGCACTCAAGCAGAGTCTTCTGCACTGAGTTATATCCTCAATGTCCTGATGTCAGATGATGTCTTGTTCGGAGGCCATGCGCACTGGATCCACCAGAGAATGAAGAAGCCCGATGGAGTCGTCTTTATGGACCGTGGCGAGACGCTGAGGCGGTTTAGAAAGGGCGAAATCGCATATCAGGAAACGATTCTTGGGGGCTGCACTAACCTTGGAACGTGCGAGAAAGTTGCGGTGAGGTGGCTGCATACTGCTTGTGTGATCGATAATTGCAGGAATTTAGTGGGAAATATGTCGAAGCTTGATTTGGTAATTTCGGCTCAGCAAAAGCTGATTGAGAGACTAGATGCGAACTCTGTTGAGTATCGGACGGAATTGCGCGACTTACAAACGTTAATCGAAACGCGGGAACGCACCCGCTCAACCCAACGGAGCGTCGCATGACCAGTGCTGTAATCGAATATTTTGAAGCTCTTGAGCGACTTCGCGTCAACCGACCTATTCGTGTTCCCAAAAATACGAAAATTACGAACGATTCGGTATCGATAGAGGCAGGCAGAGGAAAAGGAAGTATTAAGAAATCGCGCGCCATCTTTCAAGAACTTATCGCTGCGATTGACGAGGCTGCGCTAGAACAATCGAAGTCTAAGGATGCTGCTCACGACAAGCTCGTCAAAGCGAAGGGCTCCGCGGCTCAATATCGAGAAATGCTTGATGCTGCCCTAGCCCGAGAGGTGTCCCTACTGTGGGAGCTGTATGCTGTAAAAAAACAGTTGGCTGCGCTTACGGGAGGGAATGTACTTCCGCTTCGAGGCGCGTAAAACAATATGATCTGAACGGGTACTCAAAGAAGCTCTTACTGCTATCGAGTGCAGGACGTGCTTATAAACTCGATCACGGAGTCGGGATAGGATGCCGCGGGACCGTAGGAATTTGACGAAACGCAATCCCAATCTGCTTTGCCTCAACCGTAGCCGCATGCTCTTATGCCAGCATCCCTAGTCTAATAATGACTTTTGACCTTGCTGATCCTTGTCGATACGGCGGGGCATGGAGACGGTCATGGCGATACGGGGCTGGTTGCGGCTGTCGGATGCTGCCGATTGCGGTGGCACGGTGGCTGAGGGGTCTTCTTGCGAATTCAGCGGCGGCATCGGGTATACGTTCCAGGGCGCGCGCATGGCGTGCCCCAAGGGCTGCGTGATTGCCGAAGGCTATCCCCGTTCGCTCCTGTCGAACGGAGCGGCCCAGGTGCTTAATGGCCAGAAGACCAGCGGCGGCTGCCGGCTAATCTCGACCCTGAACGGCGTCGATGGCGTGGCTGGCGGCGATTGATGGACCGCGTGCGTGATCTGTTGCAGCTTCTGCTGCATGGCCAATCCTGGAGCACGGAGAACCGGCAACTGCGCCTGCGCTCGGCCGCAGGCCCCCTGGGCGACCTGAAGGACGTGCTGCTGCCCCTGCACGTCACCGGGTCGGAGGCGATCTGCGGCGGGTTCGAGTACCACGTCACCGGCGTGGGCGTCACGGGGCTGTCGCTGAAGGATCTGCTCGCATTGCCGGTCGAGATCCAGTTCGTGACCGACCGCGGCCACCTGCGCAGCGTATGCGGTATCGTTGACGAGGCATATGCAGGCGACTCCGATGGCGGCCTGGGCGCGTATCGCCTGGTGGTGCGCGACACGCTGGCCGTCATGGAAAAGCGCATCAGCAGCCGTGTCTTTCGCTTCCAGAACGAACTCGAGATCGTGCAGATCCTGTTCGACGAATGGCGCCGCGGTAGTGCCGCGCTGGCCGATGCCTTCGAGTACGAGCTCGATCCCATGCTCGACATGGCACAGTTCCCGCCGCGCGAACAGACCATGCAGTACAACGAGTCGGACGCCGCCTTCGTGCGGCGCCTGCTCAAGCGGCGCGGCGTCGCGTGGAGCTTCCGGCCGGGCCGCAGCCGCACATCGGCTGGCGACCGTGCGCACGACCGGGGTCCCGGCCACACCCTGACGTTGTTCCAGGACGCGTCCGGCCTGCGGCAGAACACCGCCGGTACGGTGCGCTACCATCGGGAAGATGCGACGGACGGGCGGGACGTTATTACTCACTGGACCGAGCAACGCCGGTTGCAATCCGGCCAGGTGACCCGCCACAGCTGGAACTACAAGAACCCCAGGGCCGCGCCCTTGATGACGGTCACCGCACGTAGCGGCGTCGACCAGGGCAGCTACGGCAACGGCCTTGCGGCCACATTGGATGACTTCCTCGTAGAGACTGCGCACGTCGCCGATGACGTCGCGGACCACCAGCGTCTGGGCCAGCTGCGCATGAGCCGGCACGATTTCGAATCGAAGTGTTTCCACGGCGAGGGCTGCGTGCGCGATTTTTGCGCCGGCGAGTATTTTTCCCTGCAAGGTCATCCGGACGTCGACAGCCTGCCGCAAGCAGAGCGCGAATACGTCATTACCGCGCTGGAACTGGAAGCGCGCAACAACCTGCCCAACGACTTCACGGCACATGCCGAGCGCTTGTTTAGCGGCGGCCTGGCCGATGGCCCGACTGCCGGGCGGCACCCCGGCAAGCCCGGCCGTTCCGGCTTGGTATATGTGCGCTTCACCGCCGTACAGCGGGGCGTGCCCATCGTTCCGGATTTCGATCCCCGCATCGATTTGCCGCACCCCCAGCTGCAAAGCGCGCTCGTCGTCGGCCCACCCGGAGAGGAGGTGCACTGCGACGCACTCGGGCGCGTGAAGATCCGCTTCCCTGGCATGCGCGAGGCCGACCATCGGCACGCGCATGGAGCGGGCGCGTCGGATATGCAGGGTGACTCCGCATGGGTACGGGTGGCGTCCCCCTGGGCCGGCAACGGGTATAGCGCCCAGCAGCAATCGGGCACGCTGACCTTGCCGCGCGTAGGGACCGAAGTACTGGTGGCCTTCCTCGGGGGCGACCCGGACCGGCCCGTGATTCTCACGCAGGTGTTCAACCAGCATGCGCTGCCCCCCGCCTTCAGCGCCGCCGGCAGCCTGCCCGGCAACCGCTACCAGTCGGGCACGCGCACACGCGAGATCCAGGGGCAGCGCGGCAGCCAGCTGCGCTTTGACGACACGCACGGCCAGATCAGCGCGCAGCTGGCCAGCGACCATGGCACATCCCAACTGAACCTGGGATGGCTCACGCGACCGCGGGTGGACGGCCAGGCCGAACCACGCGGCGAAGGTGCGGAGCTACGCAGCGACGAGGCAGTGGCGATCCGCGGCGGCAAAGGTGTCCTGATCACGGCCGAGGCCTCGCACGCCGAGGGCGCGCAACTGGGGCGGGCCGGGCTGGTGGGCCTTACGGACGTGCTGCAGGGCGTGCTGGACGAGATGGGCCGGCAGGCGGAGCATCACGCCGGTGACGAGACTACCTGGAGCGTCGAGGAGGTGGCCGACCGGCTCAGGCATTGGCACGACGGTTCGAACCTGGCCGCCGGCGCCGCAGATGGCGGCGCGCCGATCGTCGCCGTGACCGCGCCGGCGGGGATGGTACTGGCCAGTCCAGACAGCGTGGTTCTCGGCTCTGAAAAGAAGGTCACGGTGGCCAGCGCGGGCGACGCCGAGGTGGCGGCCGGGCGGAATATCTTCGTGCGCGCGGCACGCGGCCTGAGCGCGTTCGCGCACGCGCTGGGCATCAAGCTGGTGGCCGCCAGCGGCAACGTGACCATGCAGACCCACAACGGAAACATCGAGATCAAATCGGCCGGCCGTATCAGCCTGATTGCGGCCAAGGGTATCGACCTGCAGGCGCCCGAGGTCAAGGTGGTGGCGCAAGGCGCGCAGACCGACTGGGGCAACGATAGCCTGGTCCTGCAGTGCGCGGGCAGACAGGTCGAGAAGGCGGCACAGTACATACGTTTGGAGCCAGGTGGGGGCGTGCCGGCAGCTTTGAACCTGCCTAAATCGAAGATAAGGACCAATGAACGTGCCGTGCTACGCCATCGGCAGACAGGCGAGCCGATCGCGGGCCAACGCTACTCGGTACAGCTTGACGACGGCAGCACCGTCGACGGCACTACGGACGAGCAAGGCCGCTCAGCCTTGTTCGTAGACGACCTGATTCGTGTGGCCAAAGTCACCTTTTTCAGGGATGAGTCTGGAGCCAGTTAATCCGGAGACTGCATGAGTGAACCAACCCGGCCAATGCCTAACCCTGCCATCAACCCGGATGGCCACTGGGAGGGCACGATCCTGTTTTCTCCCGAAGCCCTGAATACACGGGCCTTGTTCACCCTGGAGCGAGGTCCTGTCATCCCGGTAATCCTAGTCCCCGGCATCATGGGCTCGAACCTCAGGGCGAAGCGCAGTCCAGTCGTCAGCAGGTAGCGCGACGAAGGAAACAACTTACTGTCTCCAGGCGAAGCAGCGTGGCGTGCGCCGAATACCCTTGCAGACAAGTATTCAGAAGTCAAGCGATGGGAGAAACGGGATGCCCGCACACGGCAGCAAATCCTCGATGGCGAGACGCTGGAGGTCGACGACACCGGAGAGATTGTCATGCCCCCCGATGCCGAAAAATATGGGTTGACGGAAAAGGCCGCCCGAGCCCAAGGATGGGGCGAGGTGCATGCCGATTCATACGGACGACTGTTGGCACAGCTGGAGTGCCATCTGAATCGCACCTTCGAATTCAATGAGCACACCAAGGCGCGAGAGGTCCGGCGGCACTGGCAGAAGATCATGCAGTGCGACCCTGCGCAATGGGGTGCCCGGGGGATGCCCCCCCTCACGGAAGTCGAGCTGGCCAAGCATGCGCGCAACTCCTATCCGACCTTTGCGTGTGGCTACAACTGGCTCGACAGTAACTGGGAGTCGTCGAAACGGCTGGAGCGGCGCATCCTCGACATCATCAAGTTCTACACCGACCGCCGGGTGCCATGTAAGCAGGTCATCCTGGTGACGCACTCGATGGGCGGGCTGGTGGCAAGGGCCTGCGCGAAGCGAATTCCCGACAAGATCCTCGGCGTGATTCATGGCGTGATGCCGGCGTTGGGCGCGCCGGCCGCCTATCGCCGGATGGCGTGCGGCACCGAGTCCACCAGTCCGAGCAGGATGGGTACGCTTGACGAGAAAGGGATGGAAGGTTTCGCTACTATCGCTGGCCCGACGACGGAAGATACCACGGCCGTAATGGCGATGGCGGCGGGTCCGCTGGAACTGCTGCCGAACCACCTGTATCCCAAGCCGTGGCTGCATGCGCGTATTACGCGCATGCATGGCAGCCAGAGTAGCCATCAGGCAGTCATGTCTATGCCGCCGGCCGACGCGACACCTTATGCGATGTATGCGGACTGGACATCATGGTACCGCGTTATCAATCCGGCCTTGGCCGACCCTACAGAAAAATACCGAGAGAAGCCTGGCGGCGTGGAGAAGGCTCTCAGGGGCGCTATAGATGCGGCCCAGCGCTTCCACATGCTTTATCTAAGGGACTGGTACCACGGAAATACATATGCCTTCTACTGTTCCGATCCAGCGTATATGTCCTTCGGGGAGGTGCGCTGGACCGCGCGAATGCCAGCCGAGTCAGGTGCCGTGCTCACGACGGCCAACGTCAAACAGGCGAAGTTTCTCGCCCACACCAAGGCCGGCGGACGTCGGGTCGTAGTCGAAGGCAAGACCGAGCTGTATTTTGAACCCGACCAGCAGGACAGTGCGGGCGACGGCACGGTATCGGCGCAATCAGGAGCCGGGCCGGGCGACAAGATCAGGCAGTTAATCAGGGCCAGCGGCTTTGGACATCAGGAGGCATATAACGATCGCGCAATGCAGCAGCTGACCCAGTACCTGATCGTCAAGATCGTTCAGGAGTTGTGATGCGAGAAATTGTAAAAAGCCGCAAGTGGCAGGTGTTGGCTGCGTTGGCCCTGATAGCGTTCGGCGCGTGGGCCGTACCAAATGTACGCGACAAATATGAGGTGGCGAAAATGACCGAAAAGATGAAGACCGTGTGCGTTGGGCGCTTCCTCATCGACTTGCCGGAAAAAGCCGAGTATTCGTTACGTGGGGGCCGGATTCAAGGCTTCGACATCTCAGCCTTCAATGAAAGCGAAGAAGCTTTCGCGGCGCGCGTAGAGACCGAGGAGGCAGAAATCCGCGCTGAACCCGACTATCTCGGGCGTAACAAGAACATGGAAGTTGTCAAGGAAATCCAGACCGAGAGTGGACTGGTGGGGAAGATATTCGTGTTCGGGCGGAATGTGACCGATGGCTACGCCGGATACGGCGAAGATCGGAAACACTACCACTACGAAGGTGTCGATGCCGTAGGATATGTCCACAAGGACGGACTGAGTGTCAATTTCATAGCGAAGGACTACGACCCTGACCGTGTAACGGGCAACCTGACAAAGCTGATAGCCCAGCTCGTGCCGAATCCCGATAACGACATTCCAACCGAACCCGGCTTCTGTCTCGATCGTGTGTTTTTCCGTGATCCGCTCGTTGCCGAACAGGGCGAGCGCGTTGTGCTATTCGCAGGGCTGCCCGAGCATTCCGACCTGGCCATCGTGTTCAATATGATGGCTGGTACAAAGCCCAGCAAGGATAGTCTATTAGCACGTAACCAAAATGTGCGCGCTAAGGACACTTTCGATGAGGCGGCGCGAACAGCAGACCTGTTCGCGGGCAAGCGTGCGATCAACGGAATCGCGGGCGAGCAGGTGCTGACCAGGTATCTCGGCCTGGACTTCACCAGATCGTACATGTTCCTGTGGGAGTTGAATGGCACTCGCGACGACGTGTTCCTGCCTTTCCTCTCTCTCGAGTTGCAATCGGGCCTAAGCTCGAGAACGGGCGGAGCACCAGTGCAGTCAAGTCTTGCCGAGTCAGCGGTGCTCGATTTATGGGACAGGATTTCATCCAGCATCCGTGTGCGAACGACCGTTGCGCCCAAAGTCAGCGCACGCGAACTACCCCGCCTCGGCAGCCAAGCAATTGCCGGCGATACCTGCATCCAATCGGGTTGGTGGGAGTGCAGCGAAGGCGGCAATGGCACTAGGGTTCACGGTGGGGAGCGGCAGTACATCCGGCAGGGCGAGCGCATGCCCCAGGCGCTGCTGCTGCCCGCACAGACTCTGTGGGAGAAGGCCCGCGGCCTGCAGCCGAGCTATGAAGCCCCGAGCCGGACGCCGTGGACACTCGTCGATAGGCGCAGTCGTCGACGCATTACACCAGACGTACCGCTGGCCCAGCCCGGTGCGCCTATACCGGCCGCAGCCACCGCCGCGCCGATCGGCGCCGGTGCGATCGAGCGGGCTTCGGTGGGCGCCTACGCCATGACGGGCAACCCGTGCCCCGCGAGTGGCTGGTGGCACTGCCAGGAATCGGATGCCCTAGATGGCACCCGCTGGTTTGCCCAAGGGAGCGTGTTGCCGGCGGCGACCTTCACTGTACCGGAACGTACCTTCGGCAGGACGTCCGGCACTCCGAATGTGATGCAGCGGCGTGGGATATGGCAGCTGGTAAGGCTCTCCGATGCAGGCGAGCCGGCGGGGAACGCCGCAGACGTACGCGGCCCAATTAATGGCCAAGCTGGGTCGGATGCGCCAGGTGGAAGCGTCGCCTGAACCGGTTCCCATCCTCATGACGCCTTGCGCCGAGCTGGCTTTGTGGGTTCTGGCACGACGGACTTCCCACCGTCACAACCACCGTTTCGCTTGGCGATGGCAAAAGCGACGCCGCCAGCCAACGCCAAGCCAATCAGGCATAGTACGCCAATTGTGGACAATGAATAAAACCGTCACCGCATTGACAAACTGTCAGTGAGCAAAGAAAACCGTCACTTTTCCTTCTTGAACGGAGCGATACCCTATTCGGTCGGGACCTCTCGCATGATGACCTCGCAGCCCTCGCACCACGCCACGTCTGTTGAGGCGGTGAAAGTGAAACTCGGCCACACGGTTGCCGCACCACATTTCCAGCACTTCCAACTTCGCTCTGGCAGCGGTTGCCACGCTTTGTCCTCCGAGCTAAATCGCCTTAATTCAGTCTGATAGCCCCAAAGAAGAATATTCAGGGTTGGAAGGCGCGCTACCAGAAATGAAGACACTTCGGAGGCTCGCCCTACCGCACCTTGGACTGTGCGAAATCCGTCCCAGTCTGCTATTACGAGACTGTCCGTGCCTGTGAAAGACCGATCAGCGGGATAAATGTAGTTAGCTACAACATGGACCCCAAAGCGCCCTTTTGGTCTCTGACCGATATTAATCGATAGCGGATCAATACGAGTCCCATTTTTGGCCTGGGCTTGCAACCGGTCGGCCAGCCCTCTTGACAACCACCAATCATGAAATCGCGTTAGCATGGAAATCTCATATTTTTCCTTGAGCTAGGGGATGCTCACGGATACATTTCAGTCCTGCCTCGACATGTTCCGCCCACCCGGTCGTGTGTGTAGCAAACCACGCCTCCGTTTCCTCTTTCGAAGTCCCGCAGTCTTTATCAATTTGCGCTTTCCTAGCTGCAGCAACTGCGGTATCGGATGAGGATGAATCGTTGGGCTTGCCACAGGCAGTAAGGACAACGAGTGTGATAGCAAGCGCTGGGAGGTAGAACTTCTTGCTCATGGTAATCAGCATGTCGTTTTCCTTACTGTTCAGTGGTACCGAAATTCCAAGTCCTTCAACCAATGTTCGTTGCCGAACTGGTCCACGATCGCAACATCAGCCGTGAATTTTTGCCCCGCCGTTCGTACTGGCGGCTGCACAAAGAAATCGAAGCGAAGGTCGCTGATACCACCTTGTGGAATGATGTGCTTTGTATCGTACAGATTCGAGTTTTGCGCACGAACTACAGCGTGGCCGACAGCCCTCGGACGCCGCAGTTTGACCTCCATAACATACACGCCGCGCTTCGCAATGTTGGTTACGTTCAGGTCGCCAACTATTTGCATCGCAGGTTCGCTTCCGCTTGATCCCATGTGCCACCACAGGGCGTTAGGGCGGGAGACAGGCATACAGATTAACGTTTTCGATGGTACATCTATGACACCTTTGACGGGCTTTGGCGCGAGATGGGATGTGAGCCAACGCCATGTCTTTCCAAACCATCCGAATATCGTTCCAAGGACGCCGAGAGCGGCGGTTGCCACACCTAACGCAACTTTTGCTGATTCAAAATCGAATGGCATGTGCTTTTTCGCTTCAATATGCACTTTCGCCGATAAGGTCTCGGCACATGCCAGGAACCCATTGCCAAGAATCGCCCGGGCATCGGTCCCAAGTAAGATAAGGATCGTCCTTCTTCGCTTCCAGCCACCAGATGTACAAAGCTGTGTCGTTCCACGTCTTTCTTGTTGCGAGTGGGATCGCCCGAAGTTTGACACGCAGTGCGGCTTGAAACTCTGTCTTTAGCATTATTTTCCTAGCGAGTCTTAACCTTGATGTATGCGTAGTCAGATCCAGTCTGACCTTTGAACACCGATACCTCAACCACACCAGGCAAGTCATTCCAGCGTATCACCATCGGTGAGCGGAATGAAGGCGCCTTCTGGCTAAACCCCAGCTTTGTAATCGCCGTCTCGGTAAAAGGAACTTGCTCCAGACTGTTGACCGTGATCCAGTCTGCTTTCCCGCCGATGTAGACAATCTCGAAACGGCCATCTTGGTAGTCGCACTTCGTACCGCGCTTGTTCTTCGCGCATGTCGGCGTGGCCTTCAGCTGCTCACCGACCTGTTTCATGCTCTGACCTGCAATCTTCGGGATATCAACGGCCGAAGACGCCTGAGCCAACGTACTGGCGACGACTGCTAGCGCGCCGAGGGCAAGATGGAAGTGATGAATCTTCATGGTTTCCTTGCGCTGGCACCGGTCAGCTGCGGGCGCCACCAGGGCGCAGTTCGTTCAGTTTCGCGGCCGCGAGACCAACGCCGCGTTTTCCTATCCTTTGTAGCGGAGCGCGCAGTTGTTCTCCGCTTCCTCTGCCGATTGCCCGAACTCCGCTGCGGTAGCTATGCAGCCTTTCATGTAAGTTCTACGGTCATCGGTTAGACCGGCGTACACGGCTATTGCTATCACTACGCCAGCGAATACAATCGATGCAACAATCTTCATATGATTTATACCGTTCTCCTTCAGGTCGTCGCCCAGCGGAATAGGACCAGTGGAACTGCCGCCAAGCACATGATTACGCTGATTACGGCTGAAGCCTGTTCCTGTCGCCTGCGATTGCGTGCGCCCGGGACAACGGCAGCGCAAAGCACAAGTACAAACATCACGGCCATTAGTTGGAGAATGAGCATTACGGTGCCGATAAAGCCCTGTCCTGTGAAAATACCTCCCAGGATGACAATTGCAGCGGCAACGTTGCCGAAGAACTTTGCTGCCCATTTGTTCCGGTTTGACTCTTCTTTGATAAGTTCTGAGGCAGATTCCATAATCCTAGATGGCTGATTTTGTTGGGAAAGCACGACAGTGTGTGATATTGGTTAGACGATAACGTTGAGCCTTAATGCTTCAGCTGGCGCGCTTGAAGTAGAGCTTCATGG
Organism: Massilia varians; assembly: GCF_027923905.1. NCBI lineage: Bacteria > Pseudomonadati > Pseudomonadota > Betaproteobacteria > Burkholderiales > Oxalobacteraceae > Massilia > Massilia varians. The sequence continues at coordinate 4,441,540 of NZ_AP026966.1, read as the reverse complement.
CCACGGGAGTCAGAGCGACCAACCCAATAACGATAGCCGCGCTGTTCCCTTCAGCCATGCCGCCGATGAATGCGTATGCACCTACTGCGGTCATGGGAGCGACCCACTTCCACGACCAGTTGGCGGACTTGCCAAGATTTTGTTTGCGCTCAAGGCGGGCCACTTCCTGCTCAAGCAACAGCTGCTCTTTACGCTTTTTCAGTTCTTCGATGTTGCTCAACTCGCTCATATCAGAACCCTTGGTTAGTGTTTTTATGTGAGCAACATTCTATGCCAGCTAGCGCATTGAAGGAACTAAAATTCGGCAACTAGTGAAAGCTTTTTCTTCTAAGGTTTGGGATGAACCGTGACCATCATCATCGTCCGTGACGATTTTTGGTTCGCCCGCCATCGGCCCCCGTGCGATTAAAACTAGGGCCTTGTTGTGACGCCTTTCATCTTCTACACCATCGGGTGCTGGTCCAGTGTCGCGACCACGGCGCAAAGGGCGGTACCCACAGCACTGCCGCGCTGGTCGGCCGAATGTCACACGGGTCTTGCAAAGGCTACATCTATGTTTTGGGCGCATGACAACTTGCCAAATAATGCACCGTAATGTACTGTATGGATGTACAGTTATTTTGGCGTGCATACCCAGCAGCAATTATTCAATGCAGCAAGTAATTCCTCCCTCCCTGTTGCTGGCGTCTTAGCTTGCCTACTGTCATGCGTCTTTGGATCGGCCTGCATCTACCGCAGATTTCGCTTGAAATATTCGAACCAAACCGGTCGGATGACAGCGTAGGAGTAGTGCTCGAGCGCGAAAAGGTGCTGGGGATGTCGTGTGCTGCACGCGCCGCTGGAATCAAAGTGGGCATGCGCCGTGGCGGTGTACTCATGCTCGTTCCGCATGCCCGAATTTATGAGCGCTCGACTGCCGGCGAAGAAGCTGCACTGCAGGCAGTCGCAATTGCATTGCTCAAGTACACTCCCTTGGTCACTCTGGCTGAAGAATCAACGCTGCTTATCGACATCGGGGCTAGTTTGCGCTTGTTTGGCGGTGTTCGTGCGTTATGCAAGCTCGTCCGCACTGACTTGCGCGCCTTGGGCTTTTCCGGTCGTATGAGCTGTGCACCGACCGCGCGTGGAGCATGGTTGCTTGCTCGATTTCGCGGTGAACGCGTACTCAAGCCTGAGACCATGGCACGTCATCTGGACCGCCTACCCGCCATGATCGTGCCGGCGGCTAGGCCGTTTGCTAGTTGGTTTGAGGGTATCGGTTGTTCGAGCATTGCAGAACTTCGACAACTTCCACGCCCAGGCCTGCAACGTCGATGCGGTCGGCATCTGCTCGACACCCTCGACAGTGCGTTCGGTTCGGCTCCCGAGTTGTTTGAATGGATTACGCCACCATCGACCTTCGAGGCCAAGATCGAACTGTTCGATCGCATTGAGAACGTCGACTTACTAATGGTGGGTGCACAGCGCCTGGTGTTGCAGCTCACTGGTTGGCTGTCCGGTAAACAGTTGGCAGCAGAACGGGTCACACTGCGATTAGTGCACGAGCGGGGGAGAGAGGCCCGTCCTGACACCGCCATCGATATTGCACTTGCCGAGCCCACGTGGCAGAGCGACCACATCCTTCGTCTGATGAAAGAACGACTTGGGCGAGTCGAGCTAGTCGCTCCTGTTATTGGATTGGCTCTGGACGTGGCGCAGCTGCAGCCGATGGCACCGCCGAGTGAGTCTCTTTTTGTAGAACCAGGAGGTACACAAGAAGACCAAGTCCGAATGTTGGAGCTACTGGTGGCTCGTTTGGGGGCTGACAATGTGCTGCAGCCTTTGCCTGTCGCAGACTACCGCCCTGAGGTAGCCAACGCATGGGTGTCAATTCAGCAAAATGTCAAAGAGACCGCCGTGATAGCACAACTGTCGCCGGATCTCGATATGTCCATGCGACCGACATGGTTGCTAGCTAAGCCGATCGCGCTGTTAATTCGGGATCACAGGCCTTTTTATACATCGCCTCTTCGGATGATCTCTGGACCTGAGCGGGTTGAAGCTGGATGGTGGGGCAATACCGCGTCACGCGACTATTTCATCGCTGAGGGGCGAGACCACGTCCTGTACCATGTTTACAGGGAGCGGTTCAGCGGCGACGGCGAAGGCAGTGATCCAAGATGGTTTTTGCATGGGCTGTTCGGCTAGGGCGGCCCGCCTTACTGTGCAAGAGGGCTCCAACGTAGGCAAGGAAATCTCCCCTCCCGCGCCACTTCATCTTGCCATGCAGGTGAGCCAAAGAACATCCTGTAGTCGGGCTATGCATCGCCAGGCGTTCGGTAGCTGACCCCTGTAAAAAATGGACAAACAACTAGATATCCGTCCACCATCACAAAAAATTTAATGGACACGCAGAAAAACGAATTGCGTGCGAAATCAATACCTTACGACGTCCATTTTTCCATCACTTTAAGGTGAGCGCGGGCGGGTGGCGATGCCGCCCACGGCGCTCGAGATCGTTCTGGCCGAGCCCGCATGGCGCGACGAGCACCTGGTGCGCCTGCTCAAGGAACGCCTGGCCCGGCAGGAGCTGCCGGCCCCGGTGATCGGGCTCGGGCTGGAAACGCGGCAGGTGAGGGCGATGGCGCCGCCCACCGAATCGCTGTTCCCCGAGCCGGGCGGCAGCGAGGAAGACCGCATGCGCATGCTCGAGCTGCTGGTGGCGCGGCTGGGGCCGGAGAACGTGCTGCAAGCGCTGCCGCAAGCCGATTACCGGCCCGAGGTGGCCAACGAATGGGTGCCGGTGCAGCAAAAGACCGAGCGCGCGGCGCTCGGTGCGGCGCGGCTGCCGCCGGTTGTCACCAGCCTGCCGCGCCCGAGCTGGCTGCTGGCCAAGCCGATCGCACTGCTCATGCGCAACCACCGGCCCTTCTACGGCTCGCCGCTGAAGGTGGCCTCGACGCCAGAGCGCATCGAGGCCGGCTGGTGGAGCGAGACCCAGACCCGCGACTACTTCATCGCCGAAGGGCAGGACCATACCTTATACTGGATCTACCGCGAGCGCATCGTCGGCGCCGGCGAGGATGCCGAGCCGCGCTGGTACCTGCACGGGCTGTTCGGATAGGCCTGGAAGGCCGGAGGAATTTCCGGCAGATTGAAGGTCGTGCAGAGCGTTAACCGGGCGCTTCCTTCGGCGCGCTTGCGCGATACTGGCGCATGCGGCCCCCCGGGGCTGCGCTGGTTACCAACAATCTCACTCCATGGAGGACCGAGTGTCCGGTTTGATGAACAGCCGCTGGTGCAGTGACAAGAGGCGGCCCGGATTCCCGCCCGGCAGCATGCAGGCGGATGAACAGGATGCGCGAGCACAGGTGGGAGCGGTGCGCAGGGTGCTGGTGGTCGATGACGAGGCCGACGTCGCCGACCTGGCCGAGATGTTGCTGTCAGCCCATGGCATGGACGCCATGGTCGCCTATTCGGGCGCCGCGGCCCTCGAGATGCTGGCGACCCATTCCGACATCGACGCCGTCATTTCCGACGTCATGATGCCCGGCATGAACGGGCTCGAACTGGCCGATCGCATCGCCAGGAGCTATCCGGCGGTCAAGATCATCCTGGCGTCCGGGTATATGGCGCCGTCCATGTTCGATGGACAGGCGGTCAAGCAGCTGTTCATTGCCAAACCCTACCGGATCGACCAGCTGCTGCGGCTGCTGCATACTTAAAAGCGCGTCAAGCCAGCGCGGCGCGTGTCAGGAATAACTGGCTACCGTCCTACTCGCTGACCTTGCCGCGCAAGGCCTTGACCCGCCCGCTGCGCGTCTTGGCATCGAGCCGGCGCAGCTGCGATCCGTGCGTCGGCCGGGTCGGGCGGCGCACCTGGGGCACGATGGCAGCCTGGTCGACCAGGGCCTGCAGGCGCTGCAGCGCGTCCAGCTTGTTCTGTTCCAGGCTGCGCGAGGCCTGCGCCTTGAGGACGATCACGCCTTCCTGCGTGATGCGGGCGTCGCGCAGGGCCAGCAGGCGCTCCTTGATCCCTGCCGGCAAGGACGAAGCGGCCACGTCGAAGCGCGCGTGCACCGCACACGACACCTTGTTCACGTTCTGTCCGCCCGGCCCCTGGGCCCGGATCGCGCTGAATTCGACTTCCGCCGGATCGATGACCGCCATCTCCCACCTGTCAAAGCTTGCCGCGGCCGCAACGGCCACGCCACATTGTAAGGGCAGAGCGCCTGCTTCCACGGCGATCTTGCCGCACGACATACATTTGATCTGGCAGGGCACCCCTTGCTGCGCTGCGCTATCATGTATTTACGTGTTCGCTGCATGGCGCGCGCACGGCTGCGCGGCCATCCCGGAGGAGTCTTGAACCTGTCGCCCCTGCCCCTTGCCGTGTTCGTTGTCGATGCGGTCGGCACCGTCACCAGCTGGAACAAGGCTTGCGAAAAACTGGCCGGCTACGGCGCCGGCGAGATCCAGGGCATGCCCCTGGACCGCATGGTCGAGTTCGACGACCCGCCTGGCCCCACGCCGTGCATGGCCGCGCGCGCCGACGCCGAGCACGCGGGCGTGCTGAAGACGGCCGACGGCCGCCGCCTGCCGGTGCGCATCACGGTGGCGCCGCAGTCCTTCGACAGCGCGACATCCGGTACCTACAGCATCATCCTCATCCCGCGCACCGGGCAGTTCCCGGCGCGCTATGCCCTGATCCAGGACCTGCCGGTGGCCGACATCCTCGAGTCGCTGCCCTGCGTGTTCTACGTGATCGACCAGAGCGGTCACCTGCTGCTGTGGAACCACCAGCTCGAAGAAGCGCTGGAGATGGATGCCGAAGAACTGCCCACTTCCAACGTCCAACACTTCTTCGACGAAAAAGAACGGCCCCTCGTGGTCGCCAAGATCCTTGCCGCCTTCGATGGCGGCGGTTCCACGCACGAGGCGGAACTGGTCGGCAAGCACGGCAAGCGCACGCCCTACCTGTTCCGCTGTTCCCTGGCCCACCTGGGCACGTTGCCGGTCGTGTTCGGCACCGGCATGGACATCACGGCGCGCAAGCAGGCCGAGATCGGCCTGCGGGTGCGCGAGCGCGCCATCTACTCGAGCCTGAACGCCATCGTCATCACCCGCTGCGAAGCGCACGAACACCGCATCGACTACGTCAACCCGGCCTTCGAGCGCATCACCGGCTACCCGCTTGCCGAGATCCGCGGCCAGGATCCGCGCTTCATGGCCATTCCGGGCTGCGACGAGGACGAGCGCGAGCGCATCCGCGAAGCGCTCGCACACAAGAAAAGCGTGCGCGTGGTGCTGCGCAACAAGCGCAAGAACGGCGAGGTATTCTGGAACGACCTGCGCATCGACCCGGTGGCGGGCGGCGACGGCGAGATCACGCACTTCGTCGGCGTCATCAACGACATCACCGAGGCCCGCCACTACGAGCGCCGCCTGCATCACCTGGCCCACCACGACCCGCTCACCGGCCTGGCCAACCGCACGCTGCTGCAGGAGCGCCTGCGCCAGGCCATCGACGCAGCGCAGCGCGGCGGCTTCATGGTGGCGCTGGCCTTCCTCGACCTCGACAACTTCAAGCACATCAACGACAACTTCGGCCATGCCGCCGGCGATGCGGTGCTGCGCGAAGTCGCCCAGCGCCTGCGCGAGAACGTGCGCGAGGAGGACACCATCGCCCGCATGGGCGGCGACGAATTCGTCCTCGTCATCTGCAACCCGGACAGCCACGAACACATCGCGGAACTGATCGAACGGATCCGCCGCAGCCTCATGGCGAAGGTGGAAGTGAAGGGCCAGGAGATCCTGCCGGCCACCAGCATCGGCGTCAGCGTCTTCCCCGACGACGGCGACAGCCTCGACAAGATCATGCGGGCGGCCGACGCCGCCATGTACCACGCCAAGACCCTCGGCAAGAACAACTTCCAGTTCTATTCCGCCGACCTGAACCAGATCGTGCACGAGCACCTGATGCTGGAAGCGAACCTGAGCCGCGCGATCCGCGAGAACGAGATGGTGCTCGATTACCAGCCGAAGGTCGACCTGCGCAGCGGCAAGGTGGTGGGCGCCGAGGCCCTGGTGCGCTGGCGCCACCCGGTCGATGGGGTGATTCCGCCCGAGCGCTTCATCCCGGTGGCCGAGGAAACCGGCCTGATCGTGCCGCTGGGCGATTGGGTCATCGACGAGGCCTGCGGCGCGCTCAAGGCCATGGAAGCGCTCGGCGTGAAGGACTTTGTCATCGCGGTCAACCTGTCGGCGCGCCAGCTGCGCCAGCGCCAGTTCGCCGAGCGCCTCGGCGCGACCCTGCGCCGCCATGGGGTCGACCCGCGCTGCCTCGAACTCGAGGTGACCGAAAGCCAGCTGATGGACCAGCCCGACGAAGCGCTGGATGCGCTGAACCAGCTCAAGGCCCTGGGGGTGCGCCTGTCGATCGACGATTTCGGCACCGGGTATTCGAGCCTGAGCCACCTGCAGAAATTCCCGGTCGACGTCATCAAGATCGACCGCTCCTTCCTGGGCGACGTCGGCAACAACGGCCACCTCGTGATCACGCGCGCCATCATCGCGCTCGGCCACAACCTCAAGCTCAAGGTGGTGGCCGAAGGCGTCGAGACGCGCGAGCAGATCGCCTTCCTGCGCGAGCACGAATGCGACCAGATGCAGGGCTTTTACTTCAGCCCCGGGCTGCCGCGCGAGTTGCTGCAGGAGATGGTCGCCAGGGACGCGCGCCTGCCGGACTGAGCCGCGAGCGCAGGCACCTCAGGCGCCGCTGCCGCCCCGGGTCGCCAGCAGTGCCCAGATTTTCTCCGCGTCGACCGGCTTGACCAGGTAGTGATCGAAACCGGACGCCTTGGCGCTGGCCCGGTCCTTTTCCTGGCCGTAGCCGGTCACCGCCACCAGCATCGATCCCGCGGTCTCGGGCAGGCGGCGCAGGCGGCTGGCCAGCTCGTTGCCGTCCATGTCGGGCAGGCCGATGTCGATCAGGCAGATTTCCGGCCGCTCCTGCCTGGCCCGCTCGATGGCGCGCAGGGAAGAATGCTCGACCGTGACCGGGTGACCCAGCAGTTCGCACAGCGCCGCCAGCACGTCGGCGGCGTCGACGTTGTCGTCGACCACCATCACGCGCACCTGTCCCGCGCGCGCCGCCGGCGCCGCCCCATGCGCTTCCACGGGCGCGGCGCCGGGCGCCGGCGCGCGCTGGTGGCGCGGCAGGTAAATGCTGAACTTGCTGCCCTGGCCCAATCCCGCACTGTGCAGCGCGGCCCGGCCGCCATGCAGCTCGACCAGGCTCTTGACCAGCGCCAGGCCGATGCCCAGCCCGCCCTGGGCACGGTCCGGCGTGCGCTCGGCCTGGGCGAACAGCTCGAAGGCATGGCTCACCATGTCCGGCGTCATGCCGATGCCGTCGTCCGCCACCCTGATCACGACCTGTCCTTCTTCGCTATCCAGGTGCAGCACGATGCTGCCGCCCTCGGGCGTGTACTTGGCCGCGTTGTTCAGGACGTTGGCGACGCACTGGACCAGGCGTTTCAGGTCGCCCCATACGTATGCCGGGCCCGGCGCCACGTGGACTTCCAGGCGGTGGCCGCGCAGTTCGATCAGCGGCTTGACCTGCTCGACGGCTTCGCTGACGACGCTGCGGGCGTCGACCTCGCTGCGTTCCAGGCTCACCAGGCCGCGGGTGACGCGCGACACGTCCAGCAGGTCGTCGATGAGCCCGGTCATGTGCCTGACCTGGCGCGAGATGATGCCGCTGGTCTGGCGGATACGCGCTTCGTCGAGCCGTCCGAGGCGCAGCAGGTCGGCGGCCGAACCGATCGGGGCCAGCGGATTGCGCAATTCATGCGCCAGCATGGCAAGGAACTCGTCCTTGCGCCGGTCGGCCTCGCGCAGCGCCAGCACCGCGCGTGCGCGCGCCACCGCGTCCCAGGTGCGGGCCGCGGTCTGGCGCATCAGTTCGACGTCCTCGTCGCTCCACGCGCGCGGCTGGTCGTGGTGGGCGAACATGAAGGCGACCGTTTTGCCGTCGCGCTGGATCGGGGCTGCCACCGAAGCGCGGGCGCCGATCTGCGCGTGGGCGTCGGCAGCCGCGCCGGCGGTGCGCGGATCGCTGGCCAGGTCGCTGACGCGCATGACGCGTCCCGCGCGGATGTCGGCCGCCAGGGACAGGCCATAGTCGTCGAGCCGCTCGACCCGCGCCGGCAGTTCCGGCACCCGGCGCACGTCGTTGTAGTTGTGCCCGACCACGCCGTATTCGACCGCTTCGTCCATGCTGACGTAGCCGACCCGCGGCACGCCGAGGATGCGCGCCAGTTCGCGGGTGGCCACGTCCATCATCGTCGCCGGATCGTCGGCGACGCCGCGCAGCTGTTCGTCGAGGTCGAGCAGCATGCTCTTGTGCGCCTCGGCCTTCTGCGCCGCCAGCACCGCCAGCTTGCGTGCGCTGACGTCATCGAAGAACACGGCCAGGCCGTCCTCCAGGGCGGGATTGGCGCGCACGTCGAGCCAGGCGCGGCCGCCGTCCGGCAGGGGGCAGGCGTGTTCGGCCGACTCGGCCCGGCGGCTGGCGCGCACGCGCGCGAGCAGGGCCAGCAGGTCGGGGCCGGCCAGCGCCGGGAAGGCCTCGCGGTAGGATTTGCCGACGATCGCCGCGCGCGGCAGCGCGCACAAGCGCAGCGCCGCGTCGTTCGCATAGGTCAGGGTGTCGTCCGCCGCCAGCAGCACCAGGCCCTCGCTCAGCGTATCGAAGATGTACTGGCTGCGGTCGCGTTCCTGGCGCAGCGCGGCCTGTGCCAGGGCATTCTCGACCGCCGCCCAGGTCCGCTCGGCCACGTCGCGCGTGACCAGGATGTCGTCCCCGGTCCAGGCATAGGCATCCGGCTTGGCGACGTTCAGGTTGGCGGCCCAGCGCCCGTCCTTGAAGATCGGCACCGCCAGCAGGGTGCCGATCATGAGGGCCTGGTAAGCGCCGGCGAAGGCGGCGGTCCTGTCATCCGCTGCCATGTCGCCGACCACCAGATCGTTTCCCGTGCCCAGCGTCGCGATCAGGGCCGGTCCGAAGTCGTCGATGCGTCCGGAGGTGGGCATCGGCGGAACATCGGCATCGAACCATCCGGCGCGCGAGAAAAAGGTATCGCCGTTCGCGCCGACTTCGGTGTACCAGCAGTGCGAGGCGCCGAGATACCCGGCCAGCAGCCCAGTCGCGGTCTCGACAATGGCGGTGGGCGAGGACAGGGCCTTGAGCTGGTCTGCAAGCCGGAGCTGGAAGGCGCGCCAGCGCGCGTTCAGGGTGGATGATTCGTGCATGGATGCTCCTTCAGGACGGCGCGCGCAGCGTCAGCTTGATGATCTCGCCCGGCTGCCACAGGCGCATGCGCGGGCCCCAGCTGCCGGCGCCGCGGGTCACGTACAGCATCATGCCATCGACGTCGTAGGCGCCGATGTATTTCGCGAAGCGTTTCCTTACCGCATAGCTGAAGGGCCAGATCTGGCCGCCGTGGGTGTGCCCGGACAGCATCAGGCCGACGCCGCGCGCGCTGGCTTCCTCGATGATCGCGGCGGCCGGGATGTGCGACATCAGGATGGTGGCGGCGCCGGTCGGCGCCGCAATGGTGCGCGCCAGGCCTGCGGTGACGTTTCCTTCTTTGCGCATGGCGCGGCCGATGTCCTCGATCCCGGCCAACACCAGGCCCGGCGCCAGCTCCACCTGGCGGTCGCGCAGCCAGCGCACGCCGCCTTCCTCGAACTCGCGCACGGTGGTGTCAAGATCGCCGTAGAACTCGTGGTTGCCCGTCACCGCCCACACGCCCCACGGCGCGCTCAAGGCGCGCAGGGTAGGGGCCAGCTGCGGCTCGCCGATCGGATCGTCCTCGACCTGGTCGCCCAGCAGCAGGACCGCGGCCGGCTTCAATGCGTTGATCTGCGCGACGCGCGCCGCCAGCCATGCCGAGCGGCGCTGGGCACCGAGGTGGATGTCGCTGACGGCCACGATGACGGTGCCGTCCAGCGCCTTCGGCAAGTCCTTCATCACGACTTCCTGGTCGACGATGACAGGCGCGCGCATGCCCTGGAAGATGGCGAAGCTTGCCAGCAGCACGCCGGCGGCGGCGCCCAGCACGCGCAGCTTCTGCGTATGCGCCCGCCACCACAGGCCGAAGCCGCCCAGGATATCCGTCGCCAGCAGGCACAGCGACATGACGAAGGTGATACCCAGCCAGGTCAGCGCGAACTGGCCCGGCCACCAGCGCCAGTCGAGGGCCTGGTCGCCGATGCGCACGCCGGCAAAATACAGCAGCCAGACCAGGAAGGCGCCGGTCCACCAGACGCGCCGCGACACGCGCGAACGGACCGCATCGAGCGAGTACAGGCGGACGGCGAGGTACAGGTGGAGGAGGGTACCGACGACATTGAGAACGATGGAAAACATGTGCAGCTGCTGGTGGCCAAAGGCGCTTACCTTAACGCAAATCCGGCAGCCTTGCCGACACGCGCGGCGGCTTGGTCTTGTATACGAGATAAGGTTTCACATGAAAAATCATATGCAAATAATATTTGCAAAAATGGCTTAAAATCCGTATTTCGTATGTCTTGAAACCGCGAGCACCTGACACTAGATTGGAGTCACCGGATGCTCACGATGAGGTCCGGCAACATATATCGCTTAAACTTTACGAGGATATTTACCATGCGTACTTTCGACCTGACTCCCCTGTACCGTTCCGCCATCGGTTTCGATCGCCTGGCCAGCCTGCTCGAGCAGCGCGCCGAGCCGAGCTACCCGCCGTACAACATCGAACTGGTGAGCGAAGACAACTACCGCATCGTGATGGCCCTGGCCGGCTTCACCCGCGACGAAGTGGAAATCGTCACCGAGCGCGACACCCTGCACGTCACCGGCCGCAAGCAGAAGGACGAGACCCAGCGCACCTTCCTGCACCGCGGCATCGCCGCCCGCGATTTCGAGCAGCGCTTCCAGCTGGCGAACCACGTGAAGGTCACCAGCGCGTCCTTCGACAACGGCATGCTCACCATCGAACTGGTGCGCGAAGTGCCGGAAGCGTTCAAGCCGCGCAAGATCGCCATCGGCGACGCCAACGGCAATACCGGCAACGTGCAGCAGCTGGAACAGCGCAGCGCCGCCTGAGTACAAGGTAGTCGTTTGAAAGAAGGGCGTCCCGCGGGGCGCCCTTTTTGACGATGAGGCCCGGCTTCGGTTTAAGAGCGGCCTAAGGCCAAAAATTGCTTGCTTAAGCATGGTCTAAGCCATCTTTGGGAAGATAAGCCCATCGATAAGACAACATCATCGGTCAACCATTTTTCATCAGGAGCACAACCATGCCTAACCAAGGTGCCGTCACTGCCATCACTGCCAAACGCCTCACGCTGGCCCTGGGTGCCGCGGGCGTCATTGGCGGAGCGGTCGGTGCGCTTGCCGTCAACCATAACAACGTGGCAGCCCAAACCGCGGCCGCCGCAGCAGCGGCGGCACCTGCGGCCGTGGCTGCCCCTGCGCCGGCCGCGGCCCCCCTGCCTGCCGCCGGCGTGACCCTGCCCGATTTCACCCGCATCGCCGCCCAGAACGGCAAGGCGGTGGTGAACATCCAGGTCGTGGGCAGCACCAAGACCGCGAACCGCGGCGGCGTGCCCCAGCTCGACCCGCGCCACCCGTTCTACGAATTCTTCCGACAGTTCCAGGACCCGCGCGGCAGCGGCCGTGGAGCGCCCGTTTTCGGCGCCGGATCGGGCTTCATCGTAAGCCCGGACGGCGTCATCCTGACCAACGCCCACGTCGTGCAAGGCGCCGACGAAGTCACCGTCAAGCTGCAGGACCGCCGCGAATTCCGCGCCAAGGTCGTGGGCTCCGACCCGCGCACCGACGTGGCCGTGCTGAAGATCGACGCCAAGAACCTGCCGGTGGTGCCGATCGGTAAATCGCGCAACCTCGCCCCGGGCGAATGGGTGCTGGCCATCGGCTCGCCGTATGGCCTGGAAAGCACCGTCACCGCCGGCGTGGTGAGCGCCACCGGCCGCAACCTCCCGGACGGCCAGGTGCCTTTCATCCAGACCGACGTGGCGGTCAACCCGGGCAACTCGGGCGGCCCGCTGTTCAACACCCGCGGCGAGGTGGTGGGCATCAACTCGCAGATCTACAGCCAGACCGGCGGCTACCAGGGCCTGTCCTTCTCGATCCCGATCGACGTCGCGGTCAAGATCAAGGACCAGATCCTGGCCACCGGCAAGGTGCAGCACGCCAAGCTGGGCGTGGCGGTGCAGGAGGTCGGCCAGGAATTCGCCGACTCCTTCCGCCTCGATACGCCGGGCGGCGCCCTGGTCTCGAGCGTCGAGCGCGGCGGCCCGGCCGAACGCGCCGGCCTGAAGTCGGGCGACGTGATCCGCAGCATCAACGGCCAGGCCATCGTCTCGTCGGGCGACCTGTCCAGCACCGTCTCGCTGTCCAAGCCGGGCGAGCGCGTGGCGCTCGACGTCTGGCGCGACGGCAAGCTGGTGCGCATCGACGCCACCCTGGGCGACGCCAGCGAAAAGGGCAAGCGCGGCCTGCCGGAAGAACTGGCATCCAGTGGCCCCGACAAGGGCGCCAAGCTGGGCCTGGTCCTGCGTCCGCTCGAGCCGATCGAGCGCCGCCAGAGCGGCATCGCCTCGGGCCTGCTGATCGAGGATGCGCAAGGCGCGGCGGCGATCGCCGGCATCGAGCCGGGCGACGTGCTGGTCTCGGTCAACGGCCGCACCGTCAACTCGCTCGACCAGGTCCGCGAGGTGGTGTCGAAGGCCAGCAAGTCGGTGGCCTTGCTGATTCAGCGCGGAAGTGAAAGAATCTTCATTCCAGTGCGGATCGGGTAAGGAAGCGTAGCGTCCTCTACCGGCTGGTATCAACAATGGAACACTCATGCGCTTACTGCTGGTAGAAGACGATACGATGATCGGCGAAGTGGTGCTCGACCTGTTGCGGGCCGAGCACTACGCCGTCGACTGGGTCAAGGACGGCGAAATGGCCGACACGGCCCTGATGCAGAACCAGAACTACGACCTGGTCCTGCTCGACCTTGGCCTGCCGCGCAAGGACGGGCTGGACGTGCTGCGCTCGATGCGTACCCGCAAGGACCGCACCCCGGTGCTGGTCGCTACCGCGCGCGACTCGGTGGCCCAGCGCATCGCCGGCCTGGACGCCGGCGCCGACGACTACGTCCTCAAGCCCTACGACCTCGACGAACTGCTGGCGCGCATCCGCGCGCTGCTGCGCCGCGCCGCCGGACGCGCCGAACCGATCTTCGAGTACAAGAACATCACCGTCAATCCGGCCACCCGCGAAGTGCTGGTCGACGGCACCCAGGTGGCCCTGTCGGCGCGCGAATGGGCGGTGCTGGAAGCCCTGGTGGCGCGCCCCGGCGCCGTGCTGTCGCGCGCCCAGCTCGAAGAAAAGCTGTACAGCTGGCGCGACGAAGTCTCCAGCAACGCGGTGGAAGTCTACATCCACGGCCTGCGCAAGAAGCTGGGCAGCGACCTGATCCAGAACGTGCGCGGCGTCGGCTACATGGTGCCGAAGGCATGAAATTCGGGGCCAAGGTCACGCATTCGCTGCGTGGGCGCCTGTTGTGGTACCTGCTGGCGGCGATCACCATCGCGGCCCTGGCGCAAGCCTCGATCGCCTACCGCACCTCGCTGCACGACGCCGACCAGATCTTCGACTACCACATGCAGCAGATGGCGCTGTCGCTGCGTTCGAGCACGCCTTTGTCGAACAGCGAGGCGCAGCAGCGGCTGCAGGCCAAGAACGAGGCCAACCCGGGCGCCGGCAACGACGACATGGTGGTGCAGATGTGGTCGCCCGACGGGGTGCAGGTCTTCCACAGCGTCTCGCGCGCCCGCCTGCCGCAGCGCGCGGTGCTGGGCTTTTCCAACGTCAAGGCCAACGGCACCGTCTACCGCGTGTTCTCGATCCAGAGCGAGAACCAGACTGTGCAGGTGGCCCAGGACCTGGCGGTGCGCCGCAACATGGCCGGCAACCTGGCGCTGCGCACCCTGGGGCCGATCGCCGTCATGATGCCGATCCTGATGCTGGTGGTGTGGTGGGTGGTGAGCGGCTCGCTCGAGCCGGTGGCGCGGGTGCGTTCCCAGGTGGCCTCGCGCCAGGCCGACGACCTGTCGCCGGTGTCGGAAGCCGGCCTGCCGGACGAGGTGCGGCCGCTGGTGCAGGAACTGAACCTGCTGTTCGGGCGCGTGCAGACCGCCTTCGACGCCCAGCAGTCGTTCGTGGCCGATGCCGCGCACGAGCTGCGCACGCCGCTGGCGGCGCTGCGCCTGCAGGCCCAGAGCCTGGACCGCGCCGACACGCTCGAAGCGCGCAAGCTCGCGGTGTCGCGCCTGACCGCCGGCATCGACCGCGCCACCCGCCTGGTCGAGCAACTCCTGGTGCTGGCGCGCCAGGAAGCCACCGCCGCCGCCGGCGCCGTCGCGCGGCCCGTGGACCTGGCCGACCTGGCGCGCCGCACCGTGGCCGAGCTGGCCGGCGTGGCTGCCGCCAAGGGCGTGGACGTGGGCGTGCACCACGCCGACCCGGCCACGGTGGAAGGGCAGCCGGACGCCCTGCACATCCTGCTGCGCAACCTGGTGGACAACGCCATCAAGTACACCCCGGCCGGCGGCACCGCCGACATCTCGGTGCGCAGCGAAGTCGGCAAGGACGGGGCCAAGGACGGCTGCACGGTCACCGTCACGGTCGAGGACAGCGGCCCCGGCATTCCGCCGGAGGAGCGCGAGCGCGTATTCGACCGCTTCTACCGGGTGGCCGGCAGCGAAGCGGCCGGCAGCGGGCTGGGACTGGCGATCATCAAGGCGATCGCCGAACGCCACGGCGCCACCCTGGCGCTGGGCCAGTCGGAGCGCCTCGGCGGCCTGTCGGCCACGGTCTGCTTCCAGGACGCCTCAGGGCGCTAGGGAAGCATTGAATGATTCAGTGCTTCTCCAGGATCAAGGCGCGGATCTTGTAGGCCAGGGCGCCGATCTCGAACGGTTTCGTGATCACTTCCATGCCCGGCGCGAGCCTGCCGTTGCCGACCGCCGCCGTATCCGCGTAGCCGGTCACGAACAGCACCTTCAGGCCGGGGCGCTGCAGCCTCGCGGCATCGGCCACCTGGCGGCCGTTCAAGCCGCCGGGCAGGCCCACGTCCGTGACCAGCAAGTCGACCCGCGTGTCGGAGTTCAGTATCTGCAGGCCGGTCGGGCCGTCGTGCGCGGTGAGCACGCGATAGCCGGCCTCGCGCAGCACCTCTTCGACGATCTCGCGCAGCGCAGGCTCGTCTTCGATGAGCACGATCGTCTCGCCCTGTCCCGCGCTGGCCGGCAGGACGCCGGGCGCCGCCTCCGCCGGCGCGGCGCCGGCATGGCGCGGCATGTACAGGCACATGCGCGTTCCGCGCCCCGGCTCCGAGCAGACCCGCACCTGGCCGCCGGACTGGCGCACGAAACCGTAGACCATCGACAGGCCCAGGCCCGTTCCTTCGCCCAATGGCTTGGTAGTGTAGAAGGGGTCGAAGATGCGCGCGACCACCTCGGGAGGCATGCCGGCGCCGGTATCGGCCACGCACAGGGAAATGTACTCTCCGGGCGGCATGTCCCGTGGCGCGTCGCGTTCGTCGACCGGGTGGTTGGCCGTCACCAGGGTCAGCTTCCCGCCGTCGGGCATCATCGCGTCGCGCGCATTGATGCACAGGTTGAGCAGGGCATTCTCGAGCTGGGATGGATCGACCCTGGTCAGCCAGAGATCGTGCGCATTGAGCACCTCCAGTTCGATCATCGGGCCGACCGAGTGGCGCACCAGTTCCTCCATCCCGGCGATCAGGCGGTTGACGTCGACCGGCTTGGGATCGAGCGTCTGCCGGCGCGAGAACGCCAGCAGCCGCTGCGTGAGCGCGGCGGCGCGGCGTACCGAGGATTCGCCGATCTCGATGTAGCGCTCCAGCCCCGCGACCTGGCCGCGATGCAGCTTGAGCTTGAGGACCTGCAGGCCGCCGCTGATCGAGGCAAGCAGGTTGTTGAAGTCGTGCGCCAGGCCGCCGGTGAGCTGGCCTACCTCCATTTTTTGCGACTGGCGCAAGGATTGGCGGGCCTGTTCGAGTTCGGCCTCGCGCGCCTTGTTCAGGCTCAGGTCACGCCCGATGGCGACGAAATTCTCGCCGTCGAGCTCCGGCGTGACGGTCCACTCGATGTGCTTCCAGCCGCCTTCGCGGGTGGCGATGCGGTTCTCGAAACGGGTCGGCTGGTGCGTCTCGGCCATCCGCCCGATCGCCTCCAGCGTGGGCGGCATATCCTCCGGATGCATGAAGCTGGCATAGGGGCGCGCCAGCAGTTCGGCTTCGCTCCAGCCCAGCACTTGCGTCCAGGCCGGGCTGACGGCCGACATGGTCCCTTCGAAGTTGGCACGGGCCAGCATGTCCTGGGACAGCTTCCAGAGCTGGTCGCGCTCGGCCGTGCGCTCGGCGACCTGGCTTGCCAGGCTTTCGTTCAGCTCGTGGAGCCTGCGTTCGGCCAGCCTGCGCGCGCTCACGTCCTGGAAGATGACCGCTATCTGGCGCTTGCTTGCCGGCTCGATGCGCGAGCACGCCACCTCGAGGTAGCGGTCGGTGGTTTCGAGCACGCGCTCAAAGCGCACGGGCTGCCCGGTCTCCAGCACGCCCCGGACGATCGCCACCCAGGCGTCCGCCTCGCTCCGGCTGAGCAGGCTTCTGGCCGTCTTGCCGACGATGTCGGGAATGCCGGCATGGCGCATGTAGGCGGCGTTCGCTTCCACGTGCACGTAGTCGGACATCGGGCCTTGCGGCCCATCGATGAACTGGACCACGCAGAAACCCTCGTCGATGGAATCGAACAGGGTGCGATAGCGCGCCTCGCTTTCGCTCAGTCTTTCCTCGGCTAGCCGCCTGTCGGTGACGTCGATCGACACACCCGACATCCTGACTGGCCTGCCGTCGCTGTCGTAGTCGGGTTGTCCACGAATGGCAATCCAGCGCACCTCGCCGCCCGGCGTCACGATCCGGTATTCGATGTCGTAATCCGCTCCGGAAGCGATGCTGTGCTCGACGGCACCGGTCATCCGCACCTTGTCGTCGGGGTGAATGGCGGCGCGCAGTTCCGCATAGCTGAACGGGGCGGCCGGGTCGCGGCCGAAATTGAGACGGCAGACTTCCGACGTGCGCAGTTCGCCGGTCGCGATATCCAGGCTCCAGGTGCCGAGACGCCCGGCCTTGATCGCGAAGTGCAGCTCGCGCTCGCTCATCGCGGGCGCCGCCTCCGACGCTTGATGTCCCGCACGCATACGTCCCTCTTTCATCCGCCGAAAAGCATGGTTCATTCAAGGTTTACAGAACCAAACGATAGCATAGTCGAGGACGCGACTGTTACCCGCCGAGGATGGATTTCAGTGCTCCCGCATGGCGTTCGCTGACGGCCACCACCTCGCCGTTGCGCAGGCTCAGCCAGTAGCTGCCGTCGCCGCGGGTTTCCATGCCGGCGATCTGGCTGCGCCGCACGATCATTCCCCGGTGCACGCGCACGAATGCGCCCGGGTCCAGCAGGCTTTCGAGGCGGCCGAGCGTGGTCCGGTGCAGGACCGTGCGGCCCGCCAGGCGCAGCTCCACATAATTGCCCGCCGCTTCGATGCGCAGGATGTCGCCCACCTTGACCTGTTCGATGCGGCCCACCGAGCGCACGCTGATCGTGTCGAGGCATTGCGCGCCACCGGTATCGACAAAGCCGCGCAGGGCGGCGCCATAGGCCTCGCGCTGGCGCTGGCGCAGCATGCTCCCTGCGCGCTCGACGGCCTGCGCCAGGCGCGCATCGTCGAGCGGCTTGAGCAGGTAGTCGAGGGCGTGCTCAGCTCACGCGCCAGCACCAGCCCGGACTGCCCCGGCATCTGGATGTCCAGGAACACCAGGTCGACTTCCCCACTCGCCAGCGCCGCGCGCGCCGACGCGGCCCCGCCGCATTCTCCGGCCAGCAGCCAGCCGGGATGGGCGGTCATGGCCAGGCGCAGATTCAGTCTGCCCGGCAGCTCATCGTCGACGATCAGGTAGCGGATCGGCATGGCCTCACTCCGCCTGCGCCATCGTGTTGCGGCGCGCCGGCCCGGCAAAGAACGAGGAAGCGAACGAGATCAAGGTGGGCGGCGCCTTCCAGCGCGGCCATGCGGCGCCCAGCTGCACGCCCAGCACAGCGGCCGCAGGGGAGCGCTCGCCTACACCGTGGCCGCGACCGTCAAGCGCAAGCGCAATCCAATTGCGGTCCTCAACACCGAGGCAGGATCGGATCCTGCCTTGCTGCGCCGCACCGCCTGGACCGACCATCAGGTCGAGGACATCCTGGAACTGGCCCCGCGCCTGAGCTGGCAGCCCGGCGCGGCCGACAGCATCAGCGCGCAGGGCTACCTGCGCAAGCGCCACATCGACAACGTCAAGCGCGAACAGGAGGCCACCGACATCGGCCTGCGAACGGCTTTCCCGCACGCGTACCAACACGTCGAAACCCGTCCCCTGCATGCCTACGCCGACCTGGCCTGGACCCGCCGGCTGGAGGGCGGCGCGCGTGTGAACGCCAAGCTGTCGGGCTTGCGGATGAAGCGCGAAGCCGGCTTCGTCTACTGGGGCATGGATGCGCAGGATCGCCTGATCGAGTCCCATCTGGTGGCCTCCGGCCCGGTCGAGCGCGAATGGACGTTCAGCGGCAGCTGGCGCCGCCCGCTGTGGGGCAGCCACTCCCTGGCGGCCGGATGGGAGTTCGGACGCAAGGGGCGCAGCGAATACCGGCGCGAACGGCATGTCGATCCCCGCGGCACGCTGCTGTTCCCCAGCGACGAGGATTACCGCGCCAGCGTGGTGCGCAGCGCCTTCTTCATCCAGGACGAGTGGGACATCGGCCCCGGCTGGTCCGCCTATGCCGGTCTGCGGCGCGAAGACTTGCGCACGACGGGCGAAGGCAATGCCGCTGCGCCGGTGGACGTCGGCGCGGGCGCCTGGAGTCCCGTGTTCCAGACCCTGTTCAAGCCGCAGCGGGCGGAAGGCGACACCGGAGCGCGCGACGGATTGCGCTTCGCGGTCAGCCGCACCTATAAGGCGCCGGAGATCGTCCAGCTGCTGCCGCGCCGCTACACGGTCGACAACAACAGCGCCACCAACCCGGACCAGCAAGGCAATCCCGGGCTGCGGCCCGAGCTCGCCCTGGCCGTCGACCTGGCCTGGGAGCGCTACTTCGGCGCGGCGGACATGGTGAGCGTGAGCCTGTTCCACAAGCGCATCCGCGACATCACGCTGGTGCGCATCGCGGAGAACCGGGGCGTGTGGACCGCCATGCCCGAGAACGCCGGCGGCGCATTGGTGCGCGGCATCGAGTTCGAGGGCAAGCTGACGCGCGGCGCGCTGTCGGCGCGCCTCAACCTGGCGCGCAACTGGTCGCGCCTGGACAGCGTGCCCGGGCCGGACAACCGCATCGAAGGCCAGCCGGCATACAGCGGCAACCTGGGGCTGGACTATGCGCTGGCTGCCGCCCGGTTCGACCTGGGCGGCACGTACAGCTACCGCGGGCGGGTCGCCAGCCGCCTGAGCGCGCTGATGTTCAGCGATGACGGCAGCCGGCGCCAGCTCGACCTGTATGCGGTATGGAAGCGCGATGCCCGCTCGAGACTGCGCCTGTCCGTGGCCAGCCTGGCGCAGCGCGACTACCTGGAACGCCTGGCGTACGAGGGGCACAGGCCGCTCGAACGCGCCACCGTCTACCAGCTGCGCCCGACCTGGCGCCTGGTGTGGGAACAGTCCCTTTAGGTGCGGGCGGCGCGGCAGCCCAGTTTGCGGTAGCGCTTGCGCAGGCTGAGCAGGTCCAGCTGCACCGACTCCATCATCGCGGCGCGCACGCGCCGCTCCGATTGCTCGGCTTCCAGGATCGCCGCGCGCAGGCGCTCGCACTCGGGTTGTTGTTGCGGGCCAGGGTGGCGCGCGGCAGCGCAGGCCTTGCCGGCCTCGCAGCCGGCGGCGGGATGCTGCGGCATGGGGCGGCCGGCGGCCGGCGCCAGCACGCAGGACAGCAGGATGCCCGCCGCAAGGGCGGCAACAGGTCGCGTGGCGAGGGTAAGCATGGTGGTCTCCGTCATGCCGGAGGGTGGCTCGGCGCTGCCGGCCCCTCTCGTTCTTGTGCAAGGCGCGCAGGATACCCGCGTTTTGCTCTCTCAATTCTCTCCGATTGTCACATTCGCCATGCCGGCGTCCGGCAGGCGCGGCAGGGTAACGGTAGAATGGTCCCTTTGGCTCACAGGGCAGCGGCCCTGAGCGGATTGTAGAGGAATCGATGAAGAAGCAAGCAGTCCTGTTCGCCGGCCTGGCGGCAGCCGGCCTGGCCTCGGCCCAGGAAGTCGTACGCATTGGCCATGCGGCCGCCGTGACCGGCCCGGTGGCCTACTTCGGCAAGGACACCGAGAACGGCGCACGCATGGCGATCGAGGCGCTCAACGCGAAGGGCGTCAGCATCGGCGGCAAGAAGGTCCGCTTCGAGCTGGCCGCCGAGGACGACGCCGGCGAGCCGAAACAGGCCACCGCGGTGGCGCAGAAGCTGGTGGACGCGAAGATCAACGGCATGGTCGGCCACGAGACCTCGGGCACGACCATCCCGGCCTCCAAGATCTACCATGCGGCCGGCATCCTGCAGATCTCGCCCTCGTCGACCTCGCCGGCGTACACCCGGCAGGGCTTCAACACCACCTTCCGGGTGGTGGCCAACGACGTGCAGCTGGGCCAGGCGCTGGGCCGCTACGCGACCGGCAGCATGAAAGCCAGGCGCGTTGCCGTGGTCGACGACCGCACCGCCTACGGCCAGGGACTGGTCACCGAATTCGCGCGCAGCCTGCAAAGCCACGGCGGCAGCGTGGTCGCCAAGGAATTCACGAACGACAAGGCGACCGATTTTTCCGCCATCATCACCCGCATCCGCGCCACCAAGCCGGACCTGGTCTTCTTCGGCGGCATGAGCGCGACCGCCGGCCCGATGCTGCGCCAGATGAAACAGCTCGGCATGAACGTGCGCATGATGGGCGGCGACGGCCTGTGTTCGGACGAGATCCACAAGCTCTCCGGCGGCACCATGGCGGACGGCCAGGTGGTGTGCGCGGAAGCTGGCGGCGTGCAGGGCGAAGCTAGAACCGCCATGGACAAGTTCCGCGCCGACTATAAAAAGCGCTTCGGCATCGACGTCCAGATCAACGCCCCGTATGCCTACGACGCCGTCATGACCATGGCCGAGGCGATGGTAAAGGCCGGCTCCAGCCAGCCGGCGAAATACCTGCCGGTTCTGTCGACGATCCAGCACCGGGGCGTGACCGGCCCGATCGCCTTCGACGCGCGCGGCGACATCAAGGACGGCACCATCACCCTGTATTCGTTCAAGGGCGGCAAGCGTTCGCTGCTCACCGTCACCAAATAAGGAGCACGGCCATGGCAGGAAGCGACTCGATCCAAGCTGATGCCTTCGCGGCGCTGCAGGCCCGCTTTGGCCAGCAGTCGCGCAAGGCGCAGGCTTATTACACGGTCATGCACGAAGTGCGCGGCATCGTCGGCAACGATGATGCCGCCAGCGCGTGGATGAGCGAGCCGCAGCCCGCGCTCGGCGGCAAGACTGCCGCCGAGGCGGTGGGCGAGGGGCGCGAGGAAGAGGTGCTGGCCTACGTGCGCTCGCTGAAGAAGTAGGGCTACTTTAGAATACGCCGATCAGGAGCAGCACGATCAGCGTCAGCACGATCGAGACGGCGATGGAGCCGAGGCAGCCGAGTTTGTTCGAGAAGAACAGGAACATCTCAATCGCCCGGGCCTTCGCCCGGCATGGTGTCGGCCATCAGCCGCAGCTCTTCCGGCGTCAGCTCTTCGGGCTTCTTGTCGGCGAGGCCGTCGACGTCGCTCTGCTGCGCCCCGCCCGGAACCGCCTGCTGTTGACCTGACTGCTGTTCCTGCTGCCGGCCTTGCGGCTGCGCCTGGCCGCCCGCGGCTTGCTGCTGTTCCTGCGACTTCTGTTCGTTACTCATGATGTGCTCCCTGAATGGCATTGCCCATTGGCGGATGGACAAAGTGTGGCACAGAGTCGTTTTCGGCGGCGTCCAGCTCGATCGGACTAGTGCGGCGGCGCGGATGCGCCGCCGCGCCCGAGCGCGCGCTCGACGCTGAGCGCCAGTTCGGCCAGCTGGAAGGGCTTGCGCAGCAGGATGTCGTCGCCCAGGACCTGGTCGATCGCATGCATGTCCGCATAGCCGGTGGCGATGATCATCGGTATGCCGGGGAACACCTCGCGCGCGCGCCGCATCAGTTCGGCCCCGGTAATCCCCGGCATCAGGTAATCGGTGATGATCAGGTCCGGCCGCCCGCGTCCCAGTTCGCGCAGGGCGGCCGCGCCGTCCGCCGCCTGGGTCACGGCGTGCCCGAAGGCTTCGAGCGACTGCACCATCGATTCGCGCACGAAGTTGTCGTCCTCGACCACCAGGATATGCACCCCCTGTCCGGCGGACGGGGCAGCGTGCGGCAGGGGCGCCGCAGCGGGGAGCTCGCTGCCGTCCCAGGCGCGCAGCCAGATCTCGACCGTGGTGCCAAGCCCCGGCTGGCTCAGGATGCGCGCCGCGCCCCCGGACTGCTGCGCCATGCCGTACACCTGGCTCAGGCCCAGGCCGGTGCCCTTGCCGACCGCCTTGGTGGTGAAGAAGGGCTCGAAGACCTTGGCCACCAGCTCCGGCGGCATGCCCGGTCCGTTGTCGGTGACGGCGATGCGCACGTACTCGCCGGTCGGCAGCAGTCTGGCCGGCGGCCGGGCATTGCCCGCATGGAAAGCCAGCGCGCCGCTGTCGCCCATGGCGTCGCGCGCATTGATGGCCAGGTTCAGCAGCGCCATCTCCATCTGGTTGGCGTCGGCGAACACGCGCGCGCAGCCTTCCTCGACCTCGAAGCGCAGATGGATGCGCGAACCGAGCGAAGTCGCCACCAGTTCGCGTACCCCATCGAACAGGTCGCTGACTTCGGCGGGGCGCAGGTCGAGGTTCTGGTTGCGGGCGAAGGCCAGCAGCTGGCTGGTCAGCTTGCCGCCGCGCTGGCAGGCGCGGCGCGCGATTTCGGCGCGCTGCCTGGCCACCTCGTCCTTCGACAGCAGCAGGATCAGGTCCATGCTGCCCTGGACCACGTTGAGCAGGTTGTTGAAGTCGTGGGCGATGCCGCCGGTGAGGCGGCCGACCGCTTCCATCTTCTGGAACTGCACCATCGCCTGCTGCACCCGCTCGCGTTCGATGACTTCGTTCATCAGGCGGTCGTTGGCCCCGGCCAGCGCGCGGGTGCGTTCCTCGATGCGCGATTCGAGCGTCTCGTTGAGGGTGAGCAGGGCCTGCCGGCTCTGCTGCAGGCTGGCGGCGTCGCGCTCGCGCTCGGCCAGCAGGTCGCGTGCCTGGTACTGGCGGCGCCGTGCGCGCAGGGCCGAGCTGGCGGCGCTGCGCAGGGTCTGGGCGTTGAGCGGGCGCTCGAGCAGGATGATGTTGCCCAGTTCTTCCAGCCGGGAGCGGGCGGCGGCCGCCGCCGGCCCGACCGCCTTGCCGAGCAGGATCACGAACGGGAAGTCGGACCAGGGTTCCTGCGCCGCCAGCCAGGCGTGCAGGGGAGCCAGGTCGGCGCCGTGCAGCGCTTCCTCGGCCACGATGGCCATGCCGGCGCCTTTGCCGATGGCGCCGGCAAGCGCGGCGAAATCGGGGACCACGGCGCAGGCCGCGCCATTCTGCGCCAGTACCGAGCACATGAGTTCGGCGTCGCGCCCGCGCGGCGCGAGAATCAGGATGCGTTCGTCGTGCCGGTCAGAAGTCGGCATCGGGGGGAATGTCCGACATCATGGGCGTCAGGCCGCGGTAGCTGGGCAAGCCGGTGAGGACGCCGTCGAAGCCTTCCAGCGCCTCGCCGACGCGGATGCCGTCGGCGCCCAGCTGCAGCTCGTGGATGGTCAGCGCATGCTCGGCGGCGCGGCTCTTGATGACCGTGACCGCGCGCCGCAGGCGGCCGTTCGATTCGAAGAAGCGCATCAGGACCGTGCTGTCGCTCAGGTAGCTCAGGTCGACGTCGGATTTCACTTCGCCGATCATGCCGTGCTGGCCCAGCACCAGCACGGTGGTGACGCCCTGCTGGTTCAGGTAGGACAGCAGTTCGTGCATCTGCAGGATCAGGTACTGCTCGCCCGGCATGGCCTGCAGGTAGGCGTTCAGGCTGTCGATGACGATGAAGCCGACCTTGGAGAGCTCGACCGCGTCGCGCAGCATCTGGGCGAATTCGCCCGGCGACAGTTCGGCCGGGTCGATGTGGTGGATGCGCAGCTGGCCGCTGTCCACGAAGGGCAGCAGTTCCATGCCCAGCGCGCGGCTGCGCGCGAAGAAGGTGCCGAGCCCCTCGTCGAACAGGTAGAACGCGGCCTGCTCGCCGCGCTCCAGGGCCGTCAACAGGCACCGGGTCGACAGCGTGGTCTTGCCGATGCCGGAAGGACCGACGATCAGGGTATTGGTGCCACGTACCAGGCCGCCGCCCAGCAGGGCGTCGATACCGCTCGACCCGGTGGAACGCACCGCCGGCACGAAGTCGCGGAGGTGCTCGGCCGCCACCAGGCGCGGGAACATCGTGATGCCGCCGGTGTCGAGCGTGTAGTCGTGATAGCCGCCACGGAAACGGATGCCGCGCATCTTGATGACGTTCACGCGCCGGCGCTCCTTGCCGAATTCCTTGGCGATCTGTTCCAGGCTGATGACGCCGTGCGCGATGCTGTGCAGGTGCTGGTCGGACTGGCTGGTCTTGTCGTCCAGCAGCAGGACGGTGCAGGCGCGCGCCGCGAAGAACTGCTTCAGGGCCAGGATCTGACGCCGGTAGCGCAGCGGGTTCTGCGCCAGCAGGCGCATCTCGGACAGGCTGTCGAACACCACCCGCACCGGGCGCAGCGCGTCGACGCGGTCCATCACGTTGCGGGTGGTCTCGCCCAGCTCGATTTCGGACGGATGGAACACCGACTGCTGCGCGTTCGGATCGAGGTCGGTGTCGCCCGCCAGCTCGTACACCGACAGCGCGCCGATGTCCCAGCCATGGCTGGCCGCCACCGCCGCCAGCTCGTCGGCGGTCTCGGACAGGGTAATATACATGCCGCGCTCGTTCATGGCCGCGCCGTCGAGCAGGAACTGCAGGCCGAGCGTGGTCTTGCCGGCGCCGGGCGAGCCCTCGACCAGGTAGATGCGCTGCGGCGTGAGACCGCCGCCCAGGATGTCGTCGAGGCCGGCGATGCCGGTGGAAATACGGGTATCGGCGGCGCTGGTCATGACGTGCATGGTGGGTGGTAGACGGAGATGCTGGGCATTATATACACAAGCAAATTCGCCAAATTCGCATTGTTACACATGCGAACATCACGTGTAATAAATAAGGGTCCCGGCG
Organism: Massilia varians; assembly: GCF_027923905.1. Lineage (NCBI taxonomy): Bacteria > Pseudomonadati > Pseudomonadota > Betaproteobacteria > Burkholderiales > Oxalobacteraceae > Massilia > Massilia varians. Next base: position 4,416,077 of record NZ_AP026966.1, on the reverse strand, counting down.
GGGACCCTCCAAGGCACGGCCCTGCGCCGCGGATCAGAAACGGTGCGACAGCCGCGCGAACCAGGCCGCGCCGTTCAGGCCGAACTGCACGCTCTCGTACTTGAAGCCGTTGTCGGTCTCGTTCGGATCCTGCACGCTCGGCTTGACGTCGAAGATATTGGTGCCGCCGACCGTGAATTTGGTCTTGTCGGTGAAGGCCCAGGTGAAGGACAGGTCGGCGGAGGTTTTCGGCTTGTAGTACTGGTTCGGCACCGGCGGGCCCGAGAAGGTGCCCAGGGTCTGGGGACCGAAGTGCACGATGCGCAGCGCGGTTTCCAGCTTGCCCACGGCGTGGTCGAAGCCCAGCGTGGCCTTGCGGCGCGGCGCGCCCTGCTCGATGAACAGGCGCTCGCGCTCGGACAGCAGCACGTCCTCGAAACCCACCAGGGCGCTCGGCGCATGGACGCCGGTCACTTCGGTCTTGCTGAAGTTCAGGGCCAGGAAGGTGTTGAGCTTGCCGGCGCCCAGATCACGGCGGTGCGACAGGGTCAGGTCCAGGCCCTGGGTCCTGGTGTCCACCGAGTTGACGAAGAACTGGGCCTGGCCCACGCCCAGCTGCTGCAGGGTCGCGCCCAGCGCAGGGTAGTTGTCGGCGTCGAAGCGCCCCGACAGCACGATGCGGTCGTCGATGCTGATGCGGTACAGGTCGGCCGTCAGCGAGGTGGCCTGGCCGGGCGACCAGGTCAGGCCGAGGGTATAGCTCTTCGATTCCTCTTCCTTGAGCCGCGGAATGCCGGCGGCATTCGCCACGCGACCGCCGTTCGGCGCCAGCACCACGTCGAGCGGCTGACCGTTGACGAAGTCGGTGAAGGTCGACGAGAAGTAAACCTGCTGCAGCGAGGGCGCACGGAAGCCCGTGCTGGCCGAGCCGCGCAGCAGCAGGGCCGGGTTGATCCGGTACGCCGCCGCCAGCTTGCCGGTGGTGGTGGCGCCGAAGTCGGAATAGCGTTCGTGGCGCAGCGCCGCCTGCAGCTTGACGCCGTCGGCGAGGTCGGTCTCGAGGTCGAGGTAGGCGGCGTTCGAGTGGCGGTCGCTGTCGGTCTGGTCGCCTGGCTGGAAGCCGGGGAATCCCTGGCTGCCGGCATTGCCGCCCACGCCCACGCCGTCGGCGTCGACATACGAGCCCGGCTCGCCCGCCTTGATCTGGTAGTTCTCGCGCCGGTGCTCGAAGCCGAAGGCCACGTTCATGCCTTGGCCGATGCCCTCGAAAAAGCGCGAGAAGTCCAGGTTGGTGGTGGCCTGGCGGAACGAGAAGCCGCCGGCGTCGAACATGCTGGCGCTCCTGCCCGGCCCGCCGCGCAGCAGGTCGAGATTGGCGATCGAGGCGTTGAGCGTGTTCGCGATGGTGTAGCGCATGCGGTTCTGGCCGAAGGTCTGCGACAGGTCGGTATTCCATTCGCCCAGGCGGAAACGGTAGCCGACGGTGCCGTAGTGATCGTTGATGTCGCCGTTGATGAAGGGGACGAAGCCGTTCGGGTACATGGCGGCCGCGTTGCGCGAGGGGATGTCCTCGGAACCCAAGCCTTCGCGCGCCCAGGCGGCCGACGAGGCGTCGCGGTTCTGGGCGCCGGCGGTGAGGTACAGCTTGCCGTCACTGAGCGGGAATTCGCCGTTCAGGTAGACGGTGCTGTTCTGCGACTTGGTGTCGCCGATGATGCGCGGGTTGCCTTCCTCGGCGCGGTTGGAGCGGCCGCGGTCGTAGTACTCGCCGGTGATGCCCAGCACCCCGCCGCCCACGGCCACGCCGCAGTAGGCCGAGGCCAGGTAGTTGTCGCCGTCGCCCTCGGTGTACTGGCCGAAGCCGGCCACCATCTCGCAGCCGAGGTTCTTCTTCAGTTCGATGTTGAGCACGCCGGCGATCGCATCCGAGCCGTACTGCGCCGCGGCGCCGTCGCGCAGCACCTGCACGTTGCGGATGGCCATCAGCGGAATCGCGTTCATGTCGGTGCCGGTGTTGCCGCGGTTGCGCGCGCCGAACAGGTTGACCAGCGCGGTGGTGTGGCGGCGCTTGCCGTTGACCAGCACCAGGGTCTGGTCCGAACCGAGGCCGCGCAGGGCGGCGGAGTCGACCAGGTCGGCGCCGTCGGCGCCGGTCTGGCGCGTCGAGTTGAACGAGGGCGAGACGTTGTTCAGGACCTGCGCCAGGTCGAACTGGCCGCCCTGTTCGGTCGCCTTGGCCATCGGGATGAAGTCCACCGGCACCGGGGTGTCGAGATCGGAGACGTTGCCGACCCGGCGCGAGCCGACGATGTTGACGCTCTGGATGCCGTCATTCTGGCCTGTTGCCGCCGCCGCCGGCGTGCCGGCCGCGACCGGGGTGGTGGAGGGCGCTTGCGCAGTGCTCTGGGCGAACGCGGCTGGGATCATGCTGGCGAACGCGGCGCCGCCGTACAGGGCGCGCAGGACCGACTGGGGGAGGCGTTTGAGTGTGAGCACTGGTTACTCCGAAGGAAAATTGAATACTAAACAATCCCACGGGGCAGTACCAACGCGCTGTATCATTAACACAACGTTGTCAATATATAACCCTGGTCTATCGTCCCGCCGGCGCCTTCCTTCGCGGCCGGCGATGCGGACAGGCGCGCCTGGCAGCCGGTGCCGGACCGGTCTGCGATGCATCTTCCTGGCGCTCGGCATGACGCGCCATCGCTTCCTGGCACGACGTGCCGAACTTGACTGCGATGGTGGCCAGCAGGCCCAGTATGCCGATTGTCGCCAGCAAGGCATCCAACATGGTGTTCTCCTGTAAGCATTCGCCTGAACCGATGCGAACGATGGTAGGCGAATCTTCACGCCCACGCAATCTGGCAATTCCGGTGCTAGACTTCGGAAATTCCGAAAGTAGAGGATTGCAAGATGCGTTTCGACCTGACCGACATGCGCTTGTTCCTGAGCGTCGTCGAATGCGGCAGCCTGACGCATGGCGCGCGCGCGATGCACCTGGCGCTGGCATCGGTCAGCGAACGCATCGCCGGCATGGAAGAGGCGCTGGGCGCGCCCCTGCTGGAACGGAACCGCCGCGGCGTACGTCCTACCGCCGCCGGCGAAGCGCTGGTGCGGCATGCCCGCTCGATCCTGGGCCAGGTCGAACAGATGCGCGGCGAGCTGCGCAGCTATGCGACCGGCCTCAAGGGCCGGATCCGGCTGCTGTCGAACACGGCGGCGATGGCCGCTTTCCTGCCGCCGCAGCTGTGTCGCTTCCTGGCGGCGCACCCCGACCTGTCGATCGACCTGGAAGAGCGGCCCAGCACGGAGATCGTCCAGGCGCTGGTGGACAGGCGTGCCGACCTGGGCGTCGCCGCCGGCGTCACCGACCTGCGCATGCTGCAGACGCACCTCGTGGCCAGCGACCAGCTGGTCGTGCTGGTGGGCCGCTCGCACCGCCTGGCCGGGCAGGCGCAGGTGCGCTTTGCCGACATCCTCGCCGAGCCGATCGTGGGCATGGCCGACAGCGCGCTCGAAACCCACCTGGCGGAACGGGCGGCGCGCCTGGGGCGCCAGCTCGACTACCGCATCCAGCTGCGCAATACCGCGCAGGTGGCCAGCTACGTCGAGGCGGGCATCGGCATTTCGATCCTCTCCGGCGCCCTGGCGGGGACGATCGGGCGCGGCGTGGCCGTCCTGACCCTGTCCGAAGCCTGGGCGGCCAGGCAGCTCTACCTGTGTGCGCGCGACTTCTCCACGCTGACTCCACATGCCGGCCTGCTGGCGCGGCAGCTGCTGGAGCAGGTCGCTGGCCAGCACGCATGAATCGGCAGCCTGCTGCGGTTTCCTGCAAAAAACGCCCAGTCTTTCTCAGCTTTAAAGACATTTCACCTGAGCCATTTCGCCTTTGATCGTTCCCATATGCGGGGCCATGCAAGCCTTGTCGACGCCGGCGAAAAAGCCGACGCTGGGAGCAGGTGGCGGACGCGTCCCCATGCCGGATGAAGCGATGGCGGCCGCTTTCGATAGTGAAACGCCAAGCGATGAGGTGACATCATGAAACCGCTTCTTCGGACCAGGTCGGCATCCCTGAAGAACCTGGTGGCGCGGCCCTGCTGTTATTGGGTCTTGGCTGCACAACGCATCCGCACGACGGCAGGAACGATGTGCTGGCCATCGGCGACGGCAGCGACAACAGCGTGCGCTTCTTCGATGCGCACACCGGTAACTTGTTGCCGCGGCCCCTGGTCGAGCCAGGCAGCGGGGGCCTGATCGGGCCGATGGGCATCCTGCACGACCGGCCTCGGCGTGAGTGGCTGGTGGTGAACCAGAACGTCGGGCAGCCCTTTCCGGGAGAGATCCTGCGCTATGACGCAGACGGGAACCCCCTTGGGCGCGCTGGTGCCGAGCAGCGACCCCAACGCACCGTGGGCTCCGCGCGGCATGGTCTTGCTGGGCAAAGGCCGCGAACGCATCCTGATCGTGGCCGACCTCGGGGACATCGGCCTGACCGGCAAGCTGCTGGCCTACCGCGTGGTGGGCACGCGCGCGCGCTTCATCGCCAATCTCGATCCCAACATCGACAAGCCCGGAACCACGCCGCCCTTCCACCCGCGCGGCGTGGTGCTGGGGCCGGACGGCTACCTGTACGTATTGATCCGGAACATCCCCGAACCCTGCGGCGGCGGCATCCTGCGCTTCGATCCGAAAACGCTGCGCTACGTCGATACCGTGCTGAGCAATCCGGTCGACTGCAAAGCCAACGTCAACGACCTGCAGCGGCCCGAAGGGCTGGTGTTTTCCCCTGGCGGCGACCTGTACGTCACCAGTCTCTGGCGGTTTCCGGAGCTGTGCGATTGCCTCGACAACAACAAGATCCTGATCATCCCGAAGAAGGAGCTCCGCAGCGGCAAGATCCGCCTTCCGATCAAGCGCATCGACCTGCATCGGCCCGATGAGCCGGTGGTGTTCGCGCAGACCCTCCTGTTCGGCCCGCGCGGCAAGCTCTACGTGGCGATCTTGAATACCGGCGAGGTGCGCCGCTACGACGTCGACACCAAGGCCTACACGAGCTTCGTGCCGCCCGGCGGCGGAGTGGCCGAACCCTGGTGGCTGAGCTTCGGGAAAACGAACGCGGCGACCTTGCAATACGAGGGGCGATAATGAAAAACCGCGGCGCCGGTACAGGACCGGCGCCGCGGTTCGAAGGCTGGCGCAGCAGCACCGGTCAAGCCTGGATTACGGCTTCTTCGCTGCCGCTGCCGATTCCGCCCTCGCAGAATCGTCCTTCGGCCACGCCACGCCGAGCCAGGCGGCGCCCAGCGCCTTCTGCGCGTCGCTCGCCTTGTCCGCGGCCTTCAGCTTGGCCTTGCCTTTCGGCTGCTGCAGCGGGGTGATCTGCTTTTCCACCAGCTCGTCGCGGCGGAACAGGTGAACCGTGAACGGGCCGGTCTTCACCAGCGACATCTTGTCGCCGATGTCCTTGGCGGACACGCGCAGGCCGTTCACGGCCACCAGCGTATCGCCCGAAACCACGCCGGCCTTCCATGCCGGGCTGTCGCGCTCGACGACCGTGACCAGCGCCGGGTCGCTGCCTTCGCGCAGGGTCCAGCCGGCCCACCATTCGGTCTTCTGTTCCTGGTCCTTCGGCACGTCGACCAGCTTCTGCAGGCCGACCTGGGCCAGCAAGGTGTCGAACGGGATCTCGGTGGTGCCGTCCACGTACTGGGCCCACCAGCCGCTCCAGTCCTGGCCGCTCACGCTGCGCAGGGCCGCCAGCACCGCCGGCACGTCGTAGCCGCCCTTGGCGGTCGAGTGCTTCTCGAACAGGATGCGGTGCATGTGCTCGAGACCGCGCTTGCCGCCGGTCTGGCGGCGCAGCTCGATGTCCATCATCAGCGCCAGCACCTGGCCCTTGGAGTAGATGTTGACCGAGGCGTTGCGCGCGCGCTCGCCGCCGACGGCGATCCACTCGTCGAAGCTGGCGTCGGCCGCGCTTTGCTGGAAGCGGCCCGGCTGGTGCAGGTAGTCGTCGATCAGCTTGGCGTAACCCTCGAGGAACTCGTCGCGCTTCTGCAGGCCGGCGCGCAGAACGATCAGCTCGTCGTAGTAGGAGGTGTGGCCTTCGGCGACCCACAGCAGACGGTTGTAGTTCTCGTTCTGGTAGTCGTAGGGCACCATCTCCTTCGGACGGTAGGCCTTGACGTTCCAGGTGTGATAGAACTCGTGCGCGGCCACGCGCAGGAAGTTCAGGTAGTCCTTGCGCGGGGCAAAGGTCCAGCGCGGTTTCTGGATGACGGTGGAGTTGGCGTGCTCGGTGGCGCCGCCGACGCCATCGGTGGCGTGGACGATGAACAGGTAGCGCTGGAACGGATACTGGTTGCCGTACATCTTCGCGGTCTCGACGACGATCTTCTTCAGGTCGGTCATCATCTGCTTGCCGTCGTGGTTGCCGCGGCCCCAGATCGCCAGTTCGATGCTGCGGCCGTCCACCTTGTCGGTGTAGAACTCGTGGATGCCGGTCTCGATCGGCGCGTCGATCAGCACGTCGTAGTTCGGCGCCACGAAGCAGTGGTCGCATGCCCCGCTGTCCATGCCCGAACGCGACTTCCAGCCCTGCGGCACGTCCAGCTTGACCGTCACCTTCTCCTGGCGGAAGGGCGCCGCGTAGACGAACACGCCGCTGGCGTCGAGATAGGCGTGGGTGTCGTCGATGTGGCGGGTGCGCTCGCCCAGCAGGTTGGCGTACAGCTCGTACTGCACCGTTACCGCGTCGCCGGGTTTGGTGCGGACCTGCCAGGTGCCCTTGTCGGTCTTGGCGACCGCCAGCGGCTGGCCCTTGGCGTCGAAGGCCTTGAACAGGCGCACGCCGTTGGCGAGGTTGAGCATGTTGTAGCGGCCGGTGCGCCAGTTCGGCATCTGCACGTCGAGCGTGGTCGCGGTGGTGGCCGGGAAGGTGGCGCGCACTTCGGCCAAGTGCTGTGCCGCATCGGTAATGCGCAGCTGGTAATCGACGTCGGCGCGTGCGGTGGCACTGGCGCCAAGCAGGATCACTGGGAGGGCGTAGGCAAGGAAGGTAGGTTTCATGTCCGCGGTTGGTCTGGCTCTGCTTGAGCTCTGGTGGATATCCGCGGGAGTGTAGCTTAGCTTGCGCCGGACGGACAGTGCATTCTCCAGTATGTACGGGCCTTAGCGCGTGAAGCTCGTGACGACGGCGCCTGGCTCGGCGCGGCCGCCGACCAGGATCGCACCGTCTTCCACCCTGGTGTGAATCAGGCAGGAGCGGCCGGTGGCCTGCCCCTGCCGCAGCGCGATGCCGTGCCCGAGCAGCGCGGTGAGCGCGCCCGCCGCCACACCGGTGGCGCTGTCTTCCAGTGCGGGGTCGAGATGGTTGAAGTTGCGGCCTTCGAAGCGGCCGTCGGGAAGGCGGCACCAGGCATAGACGCCGTTGATGCCGGCTTCCTTGCTCCATGCCGTGATCGCTTCCAGGTCCGGCCGCAGGCCGTGCAGCGTGGCGGCGTCCGGCACTTCGACCAGCAGCTTCGGGCTGCCGACCGAAGCGACCCGCGGCGCTGAAACCGGCACGAAGCCGGGCGCCGCAAGCAGCCGTTCCAGCAGGCCGGCTGCCAGCGCCGGCTGCGCCACTTTCTGCGCCTGCAGGCGCACGAAGCAGGCGTTGCCATCGCGCTGGAGCGCGAGCCGCTGGCCGCGCATCGCCGTCGTCACCGCCAAGGTGGCGGCATCGGGATGACGTGCGAACAGCATGTGCGCCACGGCCAGCGTCGCATGCAGGCACAGCGGGCTGCGCATGTGCGGATAATAGAAATCGACAACCTCGCCGTCCAGGAAAACGCAGGTGGTGTGGCGCGCTTGCGCCAGCGCGCGGCGCGCTTTCTCGTCTGACCGGTCGCCTTCGATGACCAGGGCCGGGTTGCCGTCGCCGGCGTGTTCGCCAAAACAGCTCAGTGCATGAATCCGCATGCGTTTCTCCTTGTCGAGCGGCTCGTCTCGGTTATACTGTGTTTTTATACAGTATTGCCGGTTTGTCCAGCATTGTAGCTCCTTCCTTCACCCCTTGCCGATGACCGATCCGTCCCCGCCGCCGCCACAGGTTTTGCCTCCCTATGCGGAGCTGTTCTGCCTGTCGAACTTCTCCTTCCTCGAAGGAGCCTCGCATGCGGAGGAACTGGTGGCGCGGGCGGTCCAGCTCGATTATTTTGCGCTGGCGCTGACCGACGAATGTTCGCTGGCCGGCGTGGTGCGCGCGCATGCCGAAGCGAAAAAGGCCGGCCTGCACCTGGTGATCGGCGCCCACTTCCACCTGAAGAATGCGGACGGCAGCCCGGCGCTGTCGCTGGTGCTGCTGGCCAAGAACCGCAACGGCTACGGCAACCTCTCCGAATTGATCACCCTGGGCCGCACCCGCAGCGAGAAGGGGACCTATTTCCTCACCCCGGACGACCTGGCCCGCCCCGCGCCCGCATACGCGCACCTGCAGCACATGCCCGACTGCCTGGCGATCCTGCTACCCGCTTATCCCGCGCACGAAGCGGCGGACGTCGACCGCCTGCACCAGCAGGCCGCCTGGATGGCGCACACCTTCCCGGGCCGCGCCTGGCTCGGCCTGGTCCTGCTGCACCGCGCTTTTGACGAGCCGCACCGCGCGACGATCGAAGAGGTGGGCTGGCAGCACGGCCTGCCGATCACGGCGCTCGGCCACGTGGTGATGCACGTGCGCTCCCGCAAGCCGCTGCAGGACACGCTCACCGCCACGCGATTGAAGAAACCGGTGGCCGAATGCGGCTACGGCCTGGCCCAGAACGCCGAGCAGCACCTGCGTTCGCGCCTGCGCCTGGCCAACATCTACGGCCGCGAGGCGCTGGCCGAGACGCTGCGCATCGCGCGCCTGTGCACCTTCTCGCTCGACGAGCTGCGCTACGAATATCCCGAGGAAGTGGTCCCGCCCGGCATCGACGTCAGCAGCTTCCTGCGCCAGGAAACCTATGTCGGCGCGCACCGGCGCTTCCGCGACGGCATCCCGGCCAAGGTGCAGGCCCAGATCGAACACGAACTGGCGCTCATCGCCGAGATGAAGTACGAGCATTACTTCCTCACCGTCTACGACATCGTGCGCTTCGCGCGCTCGCAACACATCCTGTGCCAGGGGCGCGGCTCGGCCGCCAATTCCGCGGTGTGCTACTGCCTCGGTATCACCGAAGTCGACCCGGCGCGCGCCAGCCTGCTGTTCGAGCGTTTCATCTCGCGGGAGCGCAACGAGCCGCCCGACATCGACGTCGATTTCGAGCACCAGCGCCGCGAAGAAGTGATCCAGTACATCTACCGGAAATACGGACGCGAGCGGGCCGCGCTGGCGGCGGTGGTGATCAGCTACCGGCCCAAGAGCGCGCTGCGCGACAGCGGGCGTGCGCTCGGTATCGACCTGGCCATCGTCGAGAAGGTGGCCAAGACCCATCACTGGTTCGACAGCCGCGCCGATCTGCTGGGCCGCCTGGCGGAGGCGGGACTGGACCCGGAATCGCGCCTGGCGCAGCAGTGGGCCACCTTGGCCGACAAGCTGCTGAACTTTCCGCGCCACCTGTCGCAGCACCCGGGCGGCTTCGTCATCGCGCGCGGCAAGCTGTCGCGCCTGGTGCCGATCGAGAATGCCACCATGGCGGAGCGCAGCGTCATCCAGTGGGACAAGAACGACCTCGAAGAACTCGGCCTGATGAAGGTCGACGTGCTGGCGCTGGGCATGCTGTCGATGATGCGCCGCGGCCTGGAACTGGTGGGCCAGCGCTACGGCAACCTGTTCGAGATGCAGGACATCCCGCCCGACGACACCGCCACCTACGACATGATCTGCGCGGCCGATACGGTGGGCGTGTTCCAGATCGAGTCGCGCGCCCAGATGAGCATGCTGCCGCGCATGCGCCCGCGCCGCTTCTACGACCTGGTCATCGAAGTGGCCGTGGTGCGTCCCGGCCCGATCCAGGGCGGCATGGTCCATCCCTACCTGCGGCGCAGGCAGGGCCTCGAACCGATCCATTACCCCAGCGAAGAGATGAAGGTGGCGCTCGAGCGCACGCTGGGCGTGCCGATCTTCCAGGAGCAGGTGATGCAGGTGGCGATCCTCGGCGCCGGCTTCACGCCGGGCGAGGCCGACCAGCTGCGGCGCGCGATGGCGGCCTGGAAGCGCAAGGGCGGGCTCGAAAAATACTACGACCGCATCGTGCGCGGCATGCTGGAGCGCGGCTACACGCTGGAGTTCGCGGAAGCGATCTTCAGCCAGATCCAGGGCTTCGGCGAGTACGGCTTTCCCGAGTCGCACGCGGCCAGCTTCGCGCTGCTGGCCTATGCCAGTTCCTGGCTCAAGTGCCACGAGCCGGCGGCGTTCCTGTGCGCGCTGCTTAACAGCCAGCCCATGGGTTTCTACAGTCCCTCGCAGCTGGTGCAGGACGCGCGCCGCCACGGCATCGAAGTGCGCCCGGCGGACGTCACCATCAGCGGCTGGGATTCGACGCTGGAAGAGCTGCACCCGAGCGAGCGCGCGCGCCAGCCGGCGGTGCGCCTGGGCCTGGGCTTGCTGCGCAGGCTGAAGCAGGAAGCGGCCCTGCGTATCGAAATGGCGCGCGCGGTGCGTCCCTTCGAGAGCGTGGCCGACCTGGCGCGCCGCGCCCAGCTCGAGCGCGGCGACCTGCAGGTGCTGGCCGGCGCCAATGCGCTGCAATCGCTGGCCGGAAACCGGCGCGAGGCCCTGTGGCAGGCGGTGGGGGCGGTGCCCGACCGCGACCTGCTGCGCCCGACCACGCCGCAGGAGGAACTGCCGCAGCTGGCGGCGCCGACCGAGGCCGACGAGATCGTGGGCGACTACCGCGCCCAGGGCCTCACGCTGGGCCGCCATCCGCTGGCGCTGCTGCGCGCAGGGCTGCTGGCCAGGCGCTTCATGCCGGCTTCCACCTTGAACGACTATGCCGACGGCCAGCTGGCGCGCGCCTGCGGCCTGGTGACGGTGCGCCAGCGCCCCGGCACGGCCAAGGGCGTGCTGTTCATGACGCTCGAGGACGAAACCGGGAACATCAACGTGATCGTCTGGCCGACGCTGGTGGAGCAGCAGCGGCGCGAGGTGCTGCATGCGCCGCTGCTCGGGGTGTACGGGGTCTGGCAGAAGCAGGGCGAGGTGCGTCACCTGGTGGCCAAGCGGCTGGTGGACATGTCGCATCTGCTGGGGAAGCTGCGCGCGCCGAGCCGGGATTTTTGCTGAAGCCCGATGGATGCGCGCTTGCCGCGCCGCCACCGGAGCGTTTCGGGAAAAGCCTCGCCGTGCTATCGTGCGCAGCCTGCTGTCGCGTCAATTGAAGAAAGGTTTGATTTGGGTAGTAGCAAGCGCTCACCGTTTCCCTGGAAGGAAAAATTCATCGGCTGGCTTTTCGTCCTGCTTGCCTTGCCCCTCGCGTCGCATACCTTCACGAGGTGCATGGACAAGCTGGCCTCGGCGTCGTGGCCGGCAGCGCATGCCGAGGTCGCGACGATCGATGTACGCAAGCAGCTCAAGTCCGGCGCATGGTGTGTCGAGTTGCGCTACCACTACCGCATCGGTGACGAAGGCTTCTCGTCCAGTCGATGGACGCTGGCGACCGGGGTGGCCTGTTATCGCGACAAGCAGGTCGCCGACGACCTGTCCGGACGATTCCAGCCGGGCACCGGCATCGAGATCCGCTACGATCCGTCTGACCCGCAAAAATCGGTCGTGTATCTTGATGATGTGGATGTGTCGGACTTTATTTTCCTGATACTGGCGACTGTTTTTCTGGCAGCCGGGATATCCTTGCTCAAGGGCGTGAAACTACGTACGGCCATTCCCCAATGAACCAGGACCAGGAGAGCGCATGGACGAACGGACGGCATGGGTGGTGATGGGCGTCAGCGCCTGCGGCAAGAGCGAGATCGGCATGCGGCTGGCGCAGGCGCTCGGTGCGCCCTTCATCGAGGGCGACCGCTTCCACCCGCCCGAAAACGTGGCGAAGATGTCGGCCGGGATCGCGCTCGATGACGAAGACCGGCGCGGCTGGCTGCAGGCATTGCGCGCCGAGATCGAGCGCGCATGGACGACCGATGCGGTGGTCGTGCTGTCGTGCTCCGCGCTCAAGCGCGCTTACCGCGAGGTGCTGCGCGGCGCCGGCGGCAAGGGAAACGATGTGCGCTTCGTCCACCTGCACGGCGAGCGCGACCTCATCGCCCGGCGCATGGCTGCGCGCAGCGGCCACTTCATGCCGCTGTCGCTCCTCGACAGCCAGCTGCGCACCCTCGAGCCCCTGCAGCCGGACGAACGCGGTGTCACGCTCGACCTGGGCGAGCCGCCCGGGCGGCTGGTGGAGCAGGCGCTGGCTTTCCCGTTCGCCTGAGCGCTCAGGCCGCCTGCTTGAGCCAGTCGCGCGGCGCCGCGCCCATCCGTGCGGCGAAGGCGCGGGTGAAGGTGGAGGGGCTGGTGTAGCCCGTCTGGCTGCTGACGAGCTTGACCGGCATGCCCTGGCGCAGCAGCCGGCCGGCCAGGCTCAGGCGCCAGCGGCTCAGGTATTCGCCCGGCGGCATGCCCAGCACCTTGCGGAAATGCTCGGCGAATGCCGCGCGCGACATGCAGGCGACGCCGGCCAGGGAATGCAGGGTCCACGCTTGCTGGGGGCGTTCGTGGATCGCCGCCAGCACCGGTGACAGCTGGCGGTCGGCCAGGCCGGCGAGCAGGCCGGGCGACAGCCTGCCGGTCTCGAATTCGCGCCGGATCACCTGAATGAGCAGGACGTCGCACATGCGGTCCAGGATCAGTTCGCGCCCCGGCGCCGCGCCCGCCGCTTCCCCGAACAGCAGGTCGAGCGTGGCGCCCAGTCCCGCGATCTCGGACAGCGGCATGTGGAGGCAGTGGGGCAGCACCCGCGCCAGCGGATTGGCAACGCCGCCCTCGAACACGATGTCGGCACACAGCAGCGTGGCCGCATGCCCGTGCGGCACCTGCAGGCGGTGGCTGCCGCCGCGCGGGTAGAACACCAGCGAGGGCTGGTCGGCACGCAGCACCGAACCGTCGTCGTGAACGAATTCGACGGGGCCTTGCCGCACCAGGTGTAGGTGGCCGGAGACGCCGTTTTCAAGAAACTGGTTGGCGTCGCAAAAGCTTCCATTGAAAAAAATCCGGGCATTGAAGGCCTGCCGCCCGAGCAGCAAGGAGAGTTTGTCCATGTTTCGTGTTTCCGGCAGTTTCAGACGCAAAGCCGGGTATTCTGGACGATATGCAAAGTTTCCGCATGGAAAAATTTAAGGATTTCGCCGAAAATACAACGCCTTGGCATCCCGCCGTATTTCCAGAATCCTTGCTCTCATGAAGAACTTTCGCATCAAGCACGTCATCACGTCCGTCACGGGCGCCCTCATTGTCGTGACCATGGCGGTTGGCAGCCTGGGTTACAACGCGACCCAGCGTGCGGTCGACCTGCTCGAGAACACGGCCCTGTACGCCGCGAAGCAGCAATTGACCCTCGCGAACATGGTCCATCGCATGGAAAGCAACCGCAGCCAGGTATTGCAGGCGCTCCAGCACAATCCGGAGAGCAAATATGCGGCGATGCACGACCATCCATTGGCAAATCATTTCAACAACATCGCCAGCAACACGGCCGAACTGGAACAGGAACGCGACGCCTTGCTGGCATCGCTGCGCCGTCCTGAAATCAAGCAAGAAGTGGCGCGCTGGCAGGACGCCAGCCAGGGTTTCGGCGTGCAGATGACCCGCGATGCGGTACGCGCCCTCGAAGCCGGGGACTGGGACCTCGCGCAATCCATCCTGATCAAGCAGATCAACCCGACTTACCTGAAGGGCCAGAACGCATACAAGACACTGCAGGACGACATGAGTGCGCGCAACCTGCAGCAGAGCGAAGCGCTGCACGCCGAACTGCGCCAGCTGAATCTGCTGACGATCGGCGCCATCGTGCTCGCGGTTCTGCTCGCAGCGGCTGCCACGGTCTACCTGGTACGTGCCATCACCGGTCCGCTTGGGACCGCCGTCGGCCTGGCGCGACGCGTCGCCGATGGCGACCTGGGCGCCCGCATCGAGGTCGACAGCCGCAACGAATTCGGCCAGCTGCTTGCGGCACTGCGCGACATGACCGCCAGCCTGGCCGGCATCGTCGGTGAAGTGCGCAGCGGCAGCGACGTCATCGCGACCGCATCCAGCCAGATCGCCGCCGGCAACATGGACCTGTCCTCGCGTACCGAGCAGCAGGCCAGCGCCATCGAGGAAACCGCGGCCTCGGTAGAGGAATTGACAACGACCGTGCGCCAGAACGCCGACAACGCGCGCCAGGCCAACGACCTGGCCGCCGCGGCCTCCAATGTGGCCACCCGCGGCGGCGCGGTCGTCGCCGAAGTGGTGGACACGATGGGCGCGATCAACGATTCCGCGCGCAAGATCGTCGACATCATCGCGGTCATCGACGGCATCGCTTTCCAGACCAATATCCTGGCCCTGAACGCGGCCGTGGAAGCCGCGCGGGCCGGTGAACAAGGCCGCGGCTTCGCGGTCGTCGCCTCCGAGGTGCGCAACCTGGCGCAGCGCTCGGCCAGCGCCGCCAAGGAAATCAAGGCCTTGATCACCGACTCGGTGGACAAGGTGGACAGCGGCAGCCGCCTGGTCGGCCAGGCCGGCGCCACGATGGACGACATCGTGCAGAGCGTGCGCCGCGTGGCCGACATCATGGCGGAAATCACCGCCGCCACCAGCGAGCAGAGCGCCGGCATCGAACAGATCCACCAGGCCATCAGCCAGATGGACCAGGTCACCCAGCAGAACGCAGCCCTGGTCGAGGAAGCGGCCGGCGCCGCCCAGTCGCTGCAGGAAAGCGCTGCCGGCCTGGCGCGGCAGGTGAGCGTGTTCCGCGTGGACGAGGACGCGCGCCCGAACGCGGCCGCCGTCCAGGCTCCGGCCATCAGGAAAGTGGCCGGCCCGGCGCAGCTGGCCTGGGCCGGAAGCTGAAGCGGGGGGGCGGCGCTGTGAGTTTCCGAGGCTTTTCGGCGCCCGCCATCTGCTACGCTGCCGGAATCACATCGATTCCGAAGGCAAACATGGCAATCAAGCAGCAGTGGACCCTCCTCCTGGCGCTGGCGGCATCCGGCGCCTGCGCCGTCGAGGCGCCGATCCAGAGCGTCACCCTGTATCCGGGCAGCGCCACAGTGGAGCGCCTGGTCCAGGTGACACCGGGCATGACCCAGGTCGAGATCACCGGCCTGCTGGCCAACTTCAATACCGACACCGTGCGCCTGCAGGCCGATCCGGGCATCCAGGTCGGGCAGGTCCTCACGCGCGACCAGCGCGCCGCCGACAGCCCGAGTCCGCGCCAGGCGGAACTCGAAGCGAAGATCCAGGCGCTGCAGGACCAGGTCGCGCTGGTCGATGCCGAGATCAAATCGTCGCAGCTGGTGCAGGGCTACCTGGAACGCCTGGGCGGCGAGAACGCCAGCGGGCGCGCCGGACCGGGCGACCCCAAGGCCTTGCTGAGGACCCTGGACGCGATCCGCAAGGGCGGCAGCGAAGCCCTGGCACGCATGCACGAGGCCGAGGTGAAGAAGCGTGCGCTGACCAGGCAGCTGGAAGCCCTCAAGGGCGAACTCGCCAAGGCCCAGGCCAGCACGCGCGACAGCCGCAGCATGACGGTGGCGGTTGCGGTACGCCAGCCCGGCAAGATCCTGCTGTCCTACCAGGTCAACCGCGCCGGCTGGAAGCCGGCCTACCGGGCCACGCTGGACTCGAACACGTCCACGGTGGAACTGGAGCGGATGGCGGCGATCTCGCAGAAGACCGGCGAGGACTGGAGCCGGGTCAGGCTGCGCCTGTCGACCGGCCAGCCGAACCTGACTGCCCAAGCGCCCGATCCGCAGCCCTGGCTGCTGACCCACCTGCCGCCGCAAGCGCAGGAAGTGCAGGGAGCGCTGCAATTTCGTGCCCGCTCGTTCGCGCCAGCCCCGCCGCCGGCGCCCAGGGCCGTGACGGTCACCGGTTCGCGCATCGCCGCCGACGACTACATCGCGCCGGTCATCGAGACGCAGGGCAGCTTCACCACCGAATTCGAGGTGCCGGCCCGGGTCGACCTGGCCTCGGACGGCCGCGAGATCTCGGTCGGCCTGGTCAGGCAGACCCTGGGAGTCAGGCAGCTGGTGCGGATTGCGCCGCGCGAGAACAAGGATGCCGCGGTGCTGACCATCGACGCGGCGCGGCCCGACGGCGTCTGGCTGCCGGGCCAGGTGCAGCTGCGCCGCGACGGTTCCTACGTGGGCGCCCTGCACTGGGATCCCCAGGCCAGCGAACGCTTCACGATGGCCTTCGGGCGCGACCCCTTGATGCGCGTCACGACCGAGCGCCGCAACGAGAAATCGGGCGAGGCCGGCTTGTTCAAGCGCGAGAACCAGAAGCGCATCGCCGACACCTATGTGGTGACGAACCTGCACCGCCAGCCGATCGATATCCTGGTGCTCGAGCCGACCCCGGTCAGCCAGTCGGACAAGATCGGCGCGAAGATCTCCCTGAGCCCCGAACCGACCGTCAGGGACTGGCAGCAGCGGCGCGGCGTGGTCGGCTGGGAGCGGAGCCTGAAGCCGAACGAGACCGCCCGCTTCGACGTCGATTACGTGATCGACTATCCGAAAGAGGGAAGCGTGCAGGGCCTGCCGTAAGGGGATGCATGCCCCCGGCCGCGGCCTTGCCATCGCCGCCGTGCCGGATGCAGGCGCAACTCGCGCTCACTGCTGCGCTACGGGCGCGGCAGCGCTTTCCTCAAGGCCGGACGCCGGTTCGGCAAACTCCGCATACACCCAGTCTCCGCCGGCGCGCACCACACCCTCGGGCGGCGTGCGCTCGCGCTGGGGCGTCCCGGCCAGCGCCACCCGCATGTAGTCGACCCACACCGGCAAGGCCAGCGTGGCGCCGAATTCGTTGCCGCCGAGCGAGCGCGGCTCGTCGTAGCCCATCCAGGCCACCGCCACCACATTGGCGCCATAGCCGGCGAACCAGCCGTCGATGGCATTGCTGGTGGTGCCGGTCTTGCCCGCCAGGTCGGTCCGGTTCAGGAGGCGCGAGGCCCGGGCGCCGGTGCCGATGCGCGCCACGTCGCGCAGCATGGAGTCGAGGATGAAGGCATTGCGGGCGTCCAGCACGCGCGCGCGCTCCTGCAGCGGGCGCGGCTTGCCGCTGTCGAACAGCAGCTTGCCGTCGCGGTCGTGGAAGCGCATGCCCAGGCTGGGTTCGACCCGGTAGCCGCCGTTGGCCAGCACCGCGTAGGCGCCGGCCATCTGCAGCGGCGTGACCGCGCCGGTGCCGAGGGCCAGGGTCAGGTTGCTGGGGTGGCGCGCCATGTCGAAGCCGAAGCGTCCCAGGTGTTCGCGCGCGTAGTCGACGTCGAGCGTGCGCAGCATGCGCACCGTCGGCACGTTGCGCGAGTGCGTGAGCGCGTGGCGGATCGTGACCGGTCCTTCGAACAGGCCGTCGTCGTTGCGCGGCGACCAGTTGGCATAGGCCTTCTCGCCTGAAAAATCGAGCGCTTCGTCGAGGATGGTGGTGCCGGGGAAGAAGCCGCGCTCCAGCGCCGCCGAATACACGAAGGGCTTGATGCTCGACCCCGGCTGGCGCCAGGCTTGGGTCACGTGGTTGAGTTTCTGCAACTGGTAGTCGACGCCGCCCACCATCGCGCGCACCAGGCCGGTCTGGGCGTCGATCGCGACGAAGGCCGAGGCCACTTCCGGCAGCTGGGTGATGGCCCAGCCGTCCTTGCCCGAGGCGGCGATGCGCACCACGGCGCCCGGCGCCAGCTTGAGGCCGGCCTTGGCGGAAGGCAGGAGGGCAGGGGCGGCGAAGGCGAGCCCCCCGGCCTTGATCTCGATGGTGTCGCCGTCGCGGGTGAGGACGCGCACCCGCTTGGGCGAGGCCGCCAGCACTACGGCGGGCGTGAAGCCGCTCACCGCGGGCCGCTTCTGCAGGGCCTCGTTGACCGCCTCTTCGCGCTTTTGTTCCGCTTTCGGCAGCACGATGCGGGCCTCCGGTCCGCGGTAGCCGTGGCGGCGGTCGTAGGCAATGGCGTTGCGGCGCACCGCCTCGTACGCCGCGAGCTGCTCGGCCGCGTTGATGCTGGTGGTGACCGTGTAGCCGTGCTCGTAGGCCGCCTGCCCGAAGCGCGCATGGGCAGCCTGGCGCGCCAGCTCGGCGACGTATTCGGCGCCCGCGCCGGGGCCGCCGCCGTCGCGCCGTACGCGTAGCGGTTCGGCCAGCGCCTGGCGGTATTGCGCCTCGGTGATTCTCCCCAGCGCCAGCATGCGCTTGAGGACCACCTGCTGGCGCTGCTGCGCGCGCTCCGGGTTGGCCACCGGGTTGTGGCGCGACGGGTTCTGCGGCAGGCCGGCCAGCATCGCGGCCTCGGCCAGGCTCAGGCTCGACAAGGGCTTGCCGAAATAGGTGCGCGCCGCGCTGGCGAAGCCGTAGGAACGCTGGCCCAGGTAGATCTGGTTCATGTAGACCTCGAGGATCTGGTCCTTGGACAGGGCCTGCTCGATCTTGTAGGCCAGGGCGACCTCGGTCAGTTTGCGCGGCAGGGTCTTGTCGCGCGACAGGAAGAAGTTGCGCGCCACCTGCATAGTGATGGTGGAGCCGCCCTGGCGGAAACTGCCGAGCGACGCCAGGT
Organism: Massilia varians; assembly: GCF_027923905.1. Lineage (NCBI taxonomy): Bacteria > Pseudomonadati > Pseudomonadota > Betaproteobacteria > Burkholderiales > Oxalobacteraceae > Massilia > Massilia varians. Next base: position 4,397,400 of record NZ_AP026966.1, on the reverse strand, counting down.
TGGCCTTGGCGGCGCCCAGCGCGCGGATCCAGTCGATGCCGCTGTGCTCATAGAAGCGAGAATCCTCGATCGCCAGCACGGCGGCCTTCATCAGGGGAGGGATCTTTGCGATCGGCACGAAGTCGCGCCGTTCAAGGCCGAACTCGCCGATCAGGACCTTGTCGGCCGAGTACACCCGCAGCGGGATCTTCGGCCGGTAGTCGGTGACGGCGCTGATGTCGGGCAGCGGCACTTCGTCCAGGACGCCGGCGCGCGCGGGCAGGACGGCCGGCAGCAGCAGGGCGGCAAATACGGCGGCACGCGTCGTCGGGTGGAGCGGGAATGGCTGGTACATGGGGTTCGTCTGGGTTGGGTTGAAGGCGGCGCCGATCATAGCGCCCTTGCTTGGCGGGCGCATCCGCAACCGGCAAGGTAGCGCCGCCTGCCTTGGCAGGGCTCGGCTGGCGCTACCTCAGTCCAGCCCCAGCCACTTGTGGTAGGAGCCGTAGTGGTGCACCACGAAGCCTCCGAACGAGGGCATGCTGCCGACGGCAGCGCGGGTCTCGTCCAGTTCGCGCTCGAGGTCCGGCTCGCGCAGGTGGTGAAAGGACACTTTCTTGATTGCGTTGGGCATGGTCTCGACGCCGATCAGCACGCGGCGCCCGATGGCTTCGCCGTACTGCAGCTCGTCCATCGCATGGCTGACGATGCCGTCGCCGCCTTCGGCGCGGTCGCGGTAGTCCATCAGCGCCACGTAGTCGTAGGTGTCCTGCACGTGCTGGCTCACCGGCTTGCGCCTGCCTTTCCACTCCAGCTGGATGCCGTCCAGCCAGAATGGAATCGCCGGCCCGACCGGCAGCGACTGGCCGGAGGCACGTACGGTGCGCATCAAGGCGTCCGACATGTCGAGGAAACCGGCCAGCAATTCCATCTTGCGCGCCGACCATTCCGGCAGGATGTGCGGTTCGATGTCGACATTGACGCCGTCGAAGCGCTCTTCCGGCGCCGCCGTGCGGTTGTAGTCGAGGACGCGCTGCAGCATTGCCACCGCATCCGCGTGGTGCCTGGGCAGCACGTAGCGTTCGGTGTGCAGGTAGGCGGAGCCGAGCAGGGCGTAGACCCGCAGGTCCGAGGCATGCAGGCGCCGGACCAGGCGTCGGTACTGGGCCGGGTTCGACACGATCGGGTTGCCGCCACCGAAGGCGTCGGCATACAGGAACACGGTCTGCACCGACTTCGTTTTCAGGAAGGCGATGGCGCGTTCCGTCGCGGCCGGCTGCTGCAGCATGGCGCTGCTGTCTTCTTCCCAGGTCCAGATCGCGCGCGGAGCGGCTGCATCGGAGGCATGGGCGGCACCGCAGGCGCAGGCCAGCATCAGCGCCAGGCAGGCGAGGGTATGCTTCACAGTTTCAGTTCCACGTGGTATTGACCGACGCCGATCGCGCGGCCGGTGTCGGGATGGGAGGGGATCACGGAAATGTAGTAGGTGCCGGACGGGAGGCGCGGCAGGTTCGCGCGCAGCGTGATCGAGGCCGACTCGCCTGCGCCCAGCCGGCGCGCCTCGCCGGTGGTTTCGCCGATCTCGACACCATGCGCGTCGGCGATGACGAGCAGCGGTGCAAAGGCGCGCGACTCGGTGGTGGCGCTGTTGCTGAAGGTGGCTTCGATCGCCAGGCGCTTGGCGTCGGGACGCGGGCGCAGGCCGCGCACGGCGACGTCACCCGCCTGCTGTACCAGCGGCGTGCTGTGCAGGCTGCGCTCGCCGCCCCAGCCGGCGAGCGCTCCGCCTTCGGGCGCCAGCGCCGTGCTGGTACCGGCCTGGCGATTCGCCTTCAGGAAGGCGTGGAACTGGGCCTGCGCCAGCGACAGCGCCGCCGGATTGTCGGCGCGCTCGGTTTCCATGCCGTCGCCGAGCATGTACAGATTGCCTTGCGCGAGATAGGCCGTGCCGGAGACGAAGTCGCTCATCTCGGTCCTGGTCTGCTTGAGCGGGATCGCGTGCAGGTTGCGGAAGCTCTTCTCGGTGTCGAGTCCGGTGCCCAGCCAGGTGACCTGGCGCGGGGCCTTCAGGCCATAGTCCTTCGACAGCCAGGCCAGCAGCGAGGGAGCGATGTCGAACTGCGAGGACACCGACTTGACCGACCCTGGGGCCTTGAGCAGGGGGGAATGGATGATCAGCGGTACGTGGTAGCGCTCGATGCGGGTGTCCATCGGCAGCTCGGGCAGGCGGTGGTCACCGGTGATGACGAACACGGTGTTGGCGTAGCCGGGCAGGGTCGAGGCCTTCTCGAAGAACAGGCGCAGCGCGTCATCGGTGTACAGGATGCTGGCGAACACCTCGCGCTGGGCGCGGTATTCCGGCCGGTCGCGCAGCCCCAGGCGCGCCACGTGCGCATCGACCCGCTGCAGGTAGGCGTCCTTGCCGGGAAAGGTGAAGGGCGTGTGCATGCTGGTGGTCTGGATGATGGTGGCGTAGGGCGCCGCCCTGGCTGCCGCTTCGCGGCGCAGCGCCATGTCCATCAGGTCGCGGTCGGCATAGCCCCAATCGTTGGCGCGTTGCGTATCCGGGCCGTAGTCCTTCTCGCTGACGATGCTGTCCACACCCTGGCGGCGCAGGAACAAACCTTCGTTGTCGAACTCCATGTTCGAGCCCGAGTAGAAGCGCAGGTCGTAGCCCTGTCCCTTCAGGATCGACAGGAGCGAATCGTGCCGTGGCATGCGCTCGCCCAGCGCGGCCAGACCGTGTTCGCCGAAGGGCAGCGAACCGAAGATCGTGGTCAGCACGCCGAAAGTGCGGCCCTGGCCGGAAAGGAAATTTTCGAAGTAGAGGCTGCGTCCTGCCAGCTCGTCGAGGAAGGGCGTGAAGCTGCCGAGGCGTGCCCCGGGACCGGAAAAGCTGCGGCCCAGGCCTTCGACGATCACGAACACCAGGTTCGGCGGCGCGTCGGCGCGGCGCAGCAGTGGTCCGAGGGTATCGGGTGTTCGCTCGGCACGCAGGAAGGGGTAGTGCGGGTCCTTGCCGTCCCACGGCGCCTGGCCCTGCAACGTCCCGTGGTCGCTGGCCTGCGCCGCTTGGCCGCGCAGGCCAGCCAGGTTGCTGTCGGCGAAAAAGGCGGCCTTGTTGATGACGAAGCCCAGGTCGGCGTCGGTGTGCACCACGGCCGGCACCATGCGCGCCGGCAAGAAGGCGAAGGCCGCGAGGCTGGTCGCCAGCGCGATACCCGCCATGCGCCCGCTGGCGCGCGGCCACAGTTCATGCCGTGACAGCAGGAGCACGCCCCACAGTACACCCAGGCCGAGCACCAGGGCGGCCAGCAGCAGCGGGCTGGCCTGCCAGCCGCTGGCCATGACGGTCGCGACTTCGTCGCCGCTGTAGGCGAACAGGTCGGCGCCGAGCGGCACGCCCGCCACCCAGTGGTACTGCAGCAGCGCCGCATCGGCGCACAGCAGCGCACTCCACAGTGTACCTAGGCAGGCGATGCGCAGGCGCTGCGAGGCGATGAAGGCCAGCGGTAGGGAGCCGAGCAGGAACACGAAGCCGTAGCGCAGCAGCGACAAGGTGTCGTTGCCGATGCCGACGCCGAACAGGGTCGAGTGCGGCACGCCGGCGGCTGCGGCATGGATGGCCTCGGCGATGCGCAGGCACAGCCAGGCGAGCATCAGTGCCGGCAGCGACGACAAGGTGAACGCGGCGGTGTCGAGGGCTGCTTTCAGTGCGGCTTGTAGCCGCTGGCGGACAGGCAGGCCTTCCATGGCTTACCAGCGGCGATAGAGGCCGAGGCTCAGGCCGCGCTCGCGCGCCTCGCCGCTTCCGCTCCGGGCAAAGCTGGCGCCAACTCGCGTACTCCAGTCGCGCGACAGGTAGTGGACCCAGGTCAGGCTGCCGCCGCCCGAACGCGCGCGGCCGCCAGTGAGCGAGAGCGGGTCGTCGCTGCGGCCCCGATTGGCCGTCGCTTCGAGGTAACTGTCGGCGTCGCCCGCGTAGTACCAGCGCGCCAGCAGGCGGTCGCCCGAGCTGCGCGATCCTTCCGACACGATGTTCTGGTGGCGCAGCTGCAGGTAGAAGTTGCCGCTGTACTTGGCCAGGCTGAGGCCATAGATGTTCACGCGCGAATCGAAGCCGAGCAGGTCGTCACTCACCGAGGCTTCCCACCCGTTGCCGAGCGACTGATACAGCTCGATGCGGCCGGAATGGGCCGGGAACAGGCGTTCGCTCGGCGCCCGCTGGTAGCGCAGGTTGGCATAGGCGCCTTGCCACAGGCTGGCATAGGCGTCGAAGGCCCAGGCACGCCCGGTCTGGTCGAAGCGGTGGGCGCGCAGCGCCTCGAAGCCGATCGAGCCGCGCTTCATGTAGTGGCGCACGCTCAGGGTCTGGTCGTTCCAGCGCGGGCCGTCGCCCACGTCCTGCCAGCTGCCGGAAAGGCCGGCGGCCCAGGTGTAGCCCGCGGCGATCGCGGCTTCAGGATTGCCGGTGAACGGCTGGGGCGACGGTTGCGGATGCGGCTGCAAGGCGCGCAGCGCCTGGGCATGCGCCGCCAGGGTGGCGGCATCGCCGGGTCGCAGCGCGGCGGCGCGGCCATAGGCCTCGGCGGCCTGCGCCGGCCGGTCCTGCCATTGGTACAGCCTGCCGAGCGCGAACCAGACGTCGGCATATTCCGGCGAGGCCTTGGCAGCGGCCGTCAGGTCGGCCTCGGCCTCGCTCCAGCGCTCCAGGCGGCTGAGCAGGATACCGCGCCCGAGCAGTACGTCCACGTTGCCCGGCGAGCGCGCTAGCAGGGCGTTATAAGCGGCCAACGCCAGTTCGGGCTGGCCCGAGTTGGCGAGCCTGCGCGCTTCCTCGTACTGTTGTTCGAACGGGGCGGCGGCAGGCTGGACCTGGGCGACTTCGGCGGGAGGCTGCTGGTAATCGACGGGCATGGGGCGGTGAGGGAAACGGAAACGGACGGGGCCGCGGAAGGCAAAACTTTGCCCGAGCATGGATAGTGCGTCAAGGAAACAACAGGGGGCTGCGCCCGAGTGTCGCGCAAAATCGTCAAATCATGGCCGATTTGACACTTGGATTTGCGAATTGGAAAGGATATAAACGAAACGCCCGGCGCTTGGCCGGGCGTTTCATCATTTTTTTACGGCAGACTCAGAAGGTTTCCCATTCCTCGGCCTCGGTACGCGCGGCGGCACGTGCACTTGCCGGCGCCGGTTTCGCAACCCACGCCGCCGGCTTGGCCGGAAGCGCCAGGCTGCGCGACGCGGCAGTGGCGACTGCGGTCGTGGCGACCGGAGCATGGGCGTCCAGCTTGAACACGCCGACCAGCTGGGCCAGGCGGGCCGCCTGGTCCTGCATCGACGCCGCCGCCGCGGCCGACTCTTCGACCAGGGCTGCGTTCTGCTGGGTCACCTGGTCCATCTGGCCGATCGCCTGGTTGACCTGTTCGATGCCGCCGGTCTGTTCCTGGCTGGCCGACGCGATCTCGGCCATGATGTCGGTGACGCGGCGGATCGAGGTGACCACTTGCTCCATGGTGTCGCCGGTGTGGTCCACCAGTCGGGTGCCGGCGTCGACCTTCTCGACCGAGTCGCCGATGAGCAGCTTGATTTCCTTGGCCGCTGCGGCCGAGCGCTGGGCCAGGGTGCGCACCTCGGAGGCGACCACCGCGAAGCCGCGCCCCTGCTCGCCGGCACGGGCCGCTTCCACGGCCGCGTTCAGCGCCAGGATATTGGTCTGGAAGGCGATGCCGTCGATGACGCCGATGATGTCGACGATCTTCTTCGACGAATCGTTGATCGAGCCCATGGTGGTGATGACCTGGTCGACCACCTTGCCGGCATCGAGGGCCACGCTGGACGCGGTGATCGCCAGCTGGTTGGCCTGGCGCGCATTGTCGGCGTTCTGGCGCACCGTGGTGGTGAGTTCTTCCATCGAGGCCGCGGTTTCCTCCAGCGCGCCGGCCTGCTGCTCGGTGCGTGCGGACAGGTCGAAGTTGCCGGCCGAGATTTCCGCCGAGCCAGTGGCGATGGTGTCGGTGCCGCTCCGCACTTCGCTGACGATCCTGACCAGGCTGTCGTTCATGTGGCCGAGGGCGCGCAGCAGGGCGCCGGTCTCATCCTTCGTGTCGGCGTCGATGCGGGCCGTGAGGTCGCCGGCGGCCACGGTTTCCGCAGCCCGGACGGCAGCCTGGATCGGGCCGGTGATGCCGCGCGTGAGCATCCACGAGAACAGCGCGCCGAGCAGTACGGCGCCCGCCGTCAGGCCGGCGATGATCGCCTGGCCGCGGCTGGCGGTCGCATCGATGCCGGCGGCGGTGGCGGCGATGTGGGCGCGCTGCATCGCCACCAGTTCACGGATCGATTCCTGGTAGGCCCTGGCAGCCGGAGTAAAGGACTGCTCCAGGATCTGGTCGGCCAGTTCCTGGTTGCCCTCGGCCTTGGCCTTGACGGCGTTGTCGCGCGCTGCGCCGTACAGCTTGCGCTGCTCGGTGATGCGCTTGAACAGGGCGCTTTCCTGCTCGCCCGCGATCAGCGTTTCGATCTGCTTGACCAGGTCGGCGGAGGTCTTGGCGGTGGCGGCGGCGTCCTCCTTGAAATAGGCGGTCAGCGAGGGATCGCTGCTCTTGACGATGGCGGCGGTGCGGCGCACGGCCGCGAAAATCTGGGTGTACCACTCGGCGATCAGGCGTTCCTTGGTGAGCGGCGCCGCCAGGGTGTCGCGGGCGGCGCTGGAGACCTGTTCGAGACGCCACATGCCGGAGCCGGCGATCAGGACCGCCATGACGAGGGTGAGGGTAAAGCCGACGGCCAGGCGGATGCCGATGCCGAGATTGTTAAACGTGCGCATAGGTCGATGGGCTCGGCAAGCCCTGCGACCTACCAAACATGCAAATGGAAAGCAAGAATTATTGCCCAACTGAAATGTAAACGCATGCTTTATCTTTACATGGTCTCAGCCGTATCGTCGATTTACAACATTTACTGTCGCTGGCCGGTCGCCGACTTGCGCAGGCGCTCGCCGCGCGCGTAGGCATCGGGATGCGAGGACGTGTAGGACATCGCCCGGCGCAGGAATGCCGGTGTCTTGTCGGCCCGCGCCTCGAGCAGGTCGAACAGGTCCGCCAGCGGTCTCAATGGGATGCCGCGCGCGCGCAGCGCCTCGGCCGCGTAGTCGTCCGCGGCCAGTTCCATCGCGCGCGAGTACGCCATGTTGCTCACGACCGCCGGCAGGCCGGCGGCGACCGCGCTGAAATCGCCGAACAGCGTGGCCGACAGCGCCGCCGTGAGCGACGAGCGGGTGAGCGTGTGGACACTATGGCGCTGCTCGATGTGGCCGACCTCGTGGGCCAGCACGCCGGCCAGCGCCGCCGCTGCCTCGGCATCGAAGTCGTTGGAGCTGCCCATCACCGCGCGCACGATCTCATCGGTGAGGACAATGGTTCCGTCGGGGAAGGCCAGTGCGTTCGGACCCAGCTGGGGGGCGGCGTACACCCGCAGGCGCAGCGCAATGCGCGGCGCTTCCGGCTGGATCCGCTGCAGGATGGCGGCCAGTGCCGCGATGCGGTCCTCGCTCAGGCGCGAAGGCTTGAGGATGCCCTGGCGCTCGAGCAGGTCCAGGGCATTGCGTCCGAGCGCCTGGTCGGCCGATGGCGGAACCCGGCTCGCCAGGCGATCGGCCAGCGCCGGGATGCCCCACTGCCATCCAGACAGGATCAGACCCACCAGCAGGACCAGGGCCAGCAGTGCGGCGGCGCTGTGCTCCTGCCAGCGCAGCACCCAGGACTTGCGGTAGCCGAGCGCCTCGGCCATCGCCGCGCGCATTGCCGGGTCATGGACCTCGGCCTGGCTGCCGTCCTCGAAATAGAGCATGGTCGGGGCGTTCCGGAAGGGTTCGGCCAGGCGCGTGCTGGACGCCGGGTAGCTGCGCGTGGCCTCGCCGCGCAGGTGGATGCTGCCATCGCCGGCGCTCAGGTCGACCAGGTGCAGGCGTGCGCTGCGGCCATCGAAGTAGTGGGCTGCGTTCATGAAGTCTCCCTTACCAGCTGAGGTCGATGCCGAAGCCGTCGGCGACGCTGTCGCCGGCCGCGCCGCCGCGGGTCGCCACCCGTGCGCAAGCGGCGTCGATGTCGCCGTCGACCTCGAGGTGCAGGTGGGCCAGCCGGAAACGGTACACGTTGACGACGGCAAACGGGCGGTACAAGCCCAGGCTCAGGACAGTGAACAGGGCATTCCTGGTCTGCAGCACCATGGAGGCGCGCGCCGGCAGGGTTGAGCGGAAGCGGATGCCGGGGAAGCGGGTGTTCGACCAGGCCAGGTTCGACACCCGCACCTGCATGTAGGGAACGGTCACCAGGTAGAACAGGTACAGCATGCCGATGCCGATGAGGTATCCGGCAAGCGCGGACGTGCGGTCGTCGCTCCCGGCGGCCTTGCCGGCGACATAGGCCGCCGCGAATGCGGCGATGGTGGCCACCACGACGAGTCCGCAGGAGACCAGGTAGAAACGGTAGAAGCGGCGCGCCTGGACGTCGTAGCGGGAATGCTGGTCGCCGAACAGCAGGTGGGCGTGCTGGAAGTGCCGGATACGGGCATGCATCAGCGGCCATGCCAGGTAAAGCGGCAGCATGAGCGCTCCCAGCTGGGGTTGTTCCGGATACAGGGCCAGCATGGTGCCAGGCAGAACCACCGCAAGCGCGGGCGGCAGCCAGGCCAGGTAGGCCTGGCCCACCGAGCCGTCGAAGCCCAGGCGCAGGCCGCGGTAGCTGGTGTTCCCGAGGCGAAAGCGCAGGGCGCCGCGCATCAGGTAGGGGAAGGCGAGCAGCAGGATGGCAACCACCGCCGCCCCGAAGGCGGTCGAGAAGCCGAAGGCGTAGTGGTAGGCCGCCAGCAGCACGACCGACAGCAGCCGGCCCGCCAGCACGGCGCGTGGATTGCCGTGGAAATCGAAGCTCGCCCCGGCCAGGACCGTGTTGCGGTTGAAATACTGTAGCCGGCGCACCTTGGCCCAGGCCGAATAGATGCCGAGCGTCGCCAGGGTGAGCAGCAGGTTGACCACCCAGATGCGGAAGTATTCGCGGCCGTCGCCGGTAAAGCCGAGCGCCAGCGTGCGTGGCTGCGGGGCCGCGAATGGCGTCTCGAGCTCGGGGGCGGCGGGGACGTCGGTGGGCAGCTCAGTCAAGGTATGCATGGATCGGCCGGGCAAAATCGCAGTATAGGTGGCACCCCCGTTGCTCGGTCAATTGATAGGGCATATTCTTGGGCGTTTGCCGCGGGTCATGCAGATGCCGTCGTTTTCCGGGGTAATGGGCCCGAATGCGCGCTTTCTGGGGGCAGTTGGCACGGTGACCAGAAGTATTTGCGCGGTTTAAGGTATAATTTCTATTTCCCGCGCGTGCCATTCGGCACCTTCAGTACAAATGACCAAATTCGTATTCGTCACTGGCGGCGTCGTGTCTTCCCTGGGCAAGGGGATCGCGGCCGCTTCCCTCGCCGCGATCCTCGAATCGCGCGGTCTCAAAGTCACCCTGCTCAAGCTCGACCCGTACATCAACGTGGACCCGGGCACCATGAGCCCCACCCAGCACGGCGAAGTGTTCGTCACCGATGACGGCGCCGAGACCGACCTGGACCTGGGCCACTACGAGCGCTTCATCAGCACCCGCATGAAGAAGGTGAACAACTTCACCACCGGCCAGATCTACGAATCGGTGATTCGCAAGGAACGCCGCGGCGAGTACCTCGGCAAGACCGTGCAGGTGATCCCGCATATCACCAACGAGATCCAGGACTTCATCCGCCGCGGCGCCGAAGGCGTGGACGTGGCGCTGGTCGAGATCGGTGGCACCGTCGGCGACATCGAGTCGCTGCCCTTCCTGGAAGCCGCGCGCCAGCTGTCGCTGCGTTCGGGCCGCAAGGGCGCCGCCTTCGTCCACCTGACCCTGGTGCCCTACATCGCTTCGGCCGGCGAGCTCAAGACCAAGCCAACCCAGCATTCGGTGCAGAAGCTGCGCGAGATCGGCATCTCGCCGAACGCGCTGCTGTGCCGCGCCGACCGCCGCATCCCGGACGACGAGCGCGCCAAGATCTCGCTGTTCGCCAACGTCGAAGAGCAGGCCGTGATTTCGGTGTGGGACGTGGATACCATCTACAAGGTGCCCCAGGTGCTGTACGACCAGGGCCTGGACGACATCATCCTCGAAGCCCTGGGACTGGAAGCGCCGAAGGCCGACCTGTCGATGTGGACGCGCCTGATCCACGCCATGGAAAACCCGAAGCACGAGATCACCATCGGCATGGTGGGCAAGTACGTCGACCTGATCGAATCGTACAAGTCGCTGACCGAGGCGCTGCGCCACGCCGGCATCCATACCGAGAGCCGCGTCAACATCGAATACCTGGATTCGGAAGAGATCGAAAGCAAGGGCTGCGAGCACCTGGCCAAGTACGACGCCATCCTGGTGCCGGGCGGCTTCGGCAAGCGCGGCGTGGAAGGCAAGATCCTGGCGGCCCGCTACGCCCGCGAAAACAAGATCCCTTACCTCGGCATCTGCCTGGGCATGCAGGTCGCGCTGATCGAATACGCGCGCAACATCGCCGGCCTGCCGAACGCCAACTCGACCGAGTTCGATCCGGAAACCGACCAGCCGGTGGTCGCCCTGATCACCGAATGGCAGAACCATGACGGCAAGGTCGAGAAGCGCGACGTGAATTCCGACCTGGGCGGCACCATGCGCCTGGGCGCCCAGACCTGCGCCGTGAAACCCGGCACGCTGGCGGCCGACATCTACGGCAATGTCGTGACCGAGCGCCACCGCCACCGCTACGAAGGCAACAACTACTACCTGCCGAAGATCGAAGCGGCCGGCCTGGTGGTGTCGGCGCGCACCCCGAACGAAGACCTGCTCGAGATCATGGAACTGCCGCGCAGCGGCGACAACGCGCACCCGTTCTACATCGGCGTGCAGTTCCACCCGGAGTTCAAGTCGACCCCGCGTAACGGCCACCCGCTGTTTACCGCGTTCATCCAGGCTGCCCTGAAGCACCAGGCGGGCAATACCAACGCGGCGGCGAACAGCGCGCCGGCACTGCAAGGAGAGACAGCATGAAACTCGCCGGATTCGACGTCGGCCTCGACCATCCGATCTTCCTGATCGCCGGTACCTGCGTGATCGAATCGCGCCAGATGGCGCTCGACACCGCCGGTACCTTGAAGGAAATCACCAGCGCGCTGGGCATTCCCTTCATCTACAAGTCTTCTTTTGATAAGGCCAACCGCTCGTCCGGCAAGTCCTTCCGCGGCCCGGGCATGGACAAGGGCCTGGAGATCCTGGCCGACGTGCGCAAGGAGATCGGCGTGCCGGTCCTGACCGACGTGCACGACGAAGAGATGATCCCGCAGGTGGCCAGCGTGGTCGACGTGCTGCAGACCCCGGCCTTCCTGTGCCGCCAGACCGACTTCATCAACGCCTGCGCGCGTTCGGGCAAGCCGGTCAACATCAAGAAGGGCCAGTTCCTGGCGCCGGGCGACATGAAGAACGTGATCGACAAGGCCCGCGCCGCCGCGCGCGAAGCGGGCCTGCCGGAAGATAACTTCATGGCCTGCGAACGCGGCGCCTCCTTCGGCTACAACAACCTGGTCTCGGACATGCGTTCGCTGGCCATCATGCGCGAATCGAACTGCCCGGTGGTGTTCGACGCGACCCACTCGGTGCAGCTGCCGGGCGGCCAGGGCACCTCGTCCGGCGGCCAGCGCGAGCACGTGCCGGTGCTGTCGCGCGCGGCCGTGGCCGCGGGCGTGGCGGGCCTGTTCATGGAAACCCATCCGGACCCGGCCAACGCCATGTCGGACGGCCCGAACGCGGTGCCGCTCGGCCGCATGAAGGAACTGCTGACCACGCTGGTCGAGATCGACCGCATCGTCAAGCAGGCCGGCTTCCTCGAAGCCAGCTTCAAGTAAACCATCAAGACAGCGCCAATCTGCGTGCGTCCGGCGGCCGGGCGCACGCGCGCATTTGCTAGAATGCTGAGCGCCTTGGCTACGAAGTAGCTGCCACCGCTTTTTTACCTTCCGGAGACTGTAAAACATGAGTGCTATCGTTGATATCATCGGCCGCGAAATCATTGATTCGCGCGGCAATCCGACCGTCGAGTGCGACGTCCTGCTGGAATCGGGCGTGATGGGCCGCGCCGCCGTTCCTTCGGGCGCCTCGACCGGTTCGCGCGAAGCGATCGAGCTGCGCGACGGCGACCCCAAGCGTTATTTCGGCAAGGGCGTGCTGCAGGCTTGCGAGAATATCAACACCGAGATCTCCGAAGCGATCATGGGCCTGGATGCCAACGAGCAGGCTTTCCTGGACCGTACCCTGATCGATCTCGACGGTACCGAGAACAAGAGCCGCCTGGGCGCGAACGCCATGCTGGCGGTGTCGATGGCCGTGGCCAAGGCAGCCGCCGAGGAAGCCGGCCTGCCGCTGTACCGCTACTTCGGCGGTTCGGGCGCGATGCAGCTGCCGGTCCCGATGATGAACGTCATCAACGGCGGCGCCCACGCCGACAACAACCTGGACATCCAGGAATTCATGATCATCCCGGTCGGCGCGCCATCCTTCAAGGAAGCGATCCGCTGGGGCGCCGAAGTGTTCCACACCCTCAAGAAGATCCTGCATTCCAAGGGCCTGAACACCGCGGTCGGCGACGAAGGCGGCTTCGCCCCGTCGGTGGCGAACCATGAAGAAGCGATCAAGCTGATCATGCTGGCGATCGAGCAGGCGGGCTACGTGGCCGGTCAGGACATCGCCCTCGGCCTGGACTGCGCCGCGAGCGAGTTCCACAAGGACGGCAAGTACGTGCTCGAAGGCGAGGGCGGCCTGGCCCTGTCGGCCCAGGACTTCACCAACATGCTGGCGACCTGGTGCGACAAGTACCCGATCATCTCGATCGAGGACGCCATGGCCGAAGGCGACTGGGAAGGCTGGGCGACCCTGACCGCCGCGCTGGGCAAGAAGGTGCAGCTGGTGGGCGACGACCTGTTCGTCACCAACACCAAGATCCTGAAAGAGGGCATCCAGAAGGGCATCGCCAACTCGATCCTCATCAAGATCAACCAGATCGGCACCCTGACCGAGACCTTCGCCGCCATCGAGATGGCCAAGCGCGCCGGCTACACCGCCGTGATCTCGCACCGTTCGGGCGAAACCGAGGACTCGACCATCGCGGACATCGCGGTTGGCCTGAACGCCCTGCAGATCAAGACCGGCTCGATGTCGCGTTCGGACCGCATGGCCAAGTACAACCAGCTGCTGCGCATCGAGGAAGACCTGGGCGATGTCGCTTCCTACCCGGGCCGCGACGCGTTCTATAATCTGAAGTAATCTCGAAGTAAGTCCACGGCCGGACTGCCCTTGCGGGTGGTCCGGCTTCGTATTTCGCTAGCTCCCCATGCGACTCATCACCATCGCCCTTGCCGTTCTGCTGCTGCTGATCCAATACCCGCTGTGGCTGGGGAAGGGCGGCTGGCTGAACGTCGCCGACATGCGCGACCAGGTCGAGAAGACCCGCGACAAGACCGAACTGCTGGAGGCGCGCAATGCCAAGCTCGAATCGGAGGTGCGCGACCTGCGCGACGGCACCGGCGCGGTAGAGGAGCGTGCCCGCTACGAACTGGGCATGATCAAGCAGAACGAGATCTTCGTGCAGGTGCTGCGCAAGGACGAACAGCCCGCGGTCTCGATGACGGTGCCGCCGCCCCCGCCGCCCCCGAAGGAAAAAAAGGGCGGCCGCTGAGGTCCGCCCTTCCTGTCAGCGGCAGCGCCGCACAGGTTCAGGCTTCGCTGCTTCCGCGCGGCAGCAGGTAGCCGGGCTGCAGCAGGCCCGTGATCGGCGCATCGCCTTCGAACAGCACGATCTCTCCCATGTTCTGCCGGCTCAGGGCGATCCGGTCGCCGTTCTCGACGTGGCTGCCGACCAGCGCAACCGGCCGGTCGCCGAAGGTCGACGCATTGCCCGCGCCGGAAACGATGCGGCTTTCGCTGCCGTCGGGATAGCGGACCCGGTCGCCGACGCAGGCGATGCGGAAACCATCCATGTGCACCACGTGATCGGCCACGACGACTTCCCCGCCCTGGACGGTACGCGAGCCGATCGTCGCGATGGGATAACGGGCCGTGATTTTTCGGCGAGCCGGTACGGAATTGCATTCCTGATCGACTGAGGCTGCTGCCGCTGCGGACATACACTTCATTGACGCTCCTATGGGGTGGGACCGTCGAGTGATCCTTCCACGCTTGTCAGGCGTGCTCGGTGGTCTTACTCTCGATATGGCGAAGCGTATTGGAATCCCTCAAGGCCAGCCCATGTTTGACTTTCCTTAAAACAATAATTATGTAGGAATGGGACTACAATGAATTTACCGGAAGTAGGGCGGCGAAATGCCTATGGCCAGCAGCGCCGCAGTGTATGATCAGCAAAACGATATGGAAGCAGGCATGACCCAAGAACACACTCCCCCGAATCCCGCGGCGCTCGATTCGCTCGACGCCATCGCCGACTGCCTGGCCGATGCCTTCGAGGACGGCGACGGCGCCGTCATCACCGTGGCCATGCGGGCCGTGGCCGAGGCGCCCGGCCTCGGGGCGCTGGCCGCCGCCGTGAGCATGCCGTGCGACGAACTGCAGGCCGCCCTGGTGGCGGAGGAATTCAACCTCGACCTGACGCTCGAGATCATGAAGGTGGTCGACCTGCACATGTCAGGCCGGGGCTGAACGCCCCGGACTCCCTGCAAACCGCGGTCGGCGACCGCGGCGATGTGAATCAATCCGACGAGGCGTCACCCTGGCTCGCGCCGGCGCCCTGCTCCAGGAAGGAGCGCAGCATCCAGGCATTCTTTTCGTGCACTTCCATGCGGGTGGTGAGCATGTCGGCGGTCGGGAAATCGTCCAGGTCGTCGGCAACCTTGACGCCTTGGCGCATGGTGCGCACCAGGATTTCATTGCCTTCGACCAGTTGGCGGATCATCTCCTTGGCCGACAGCACTTCCGGCTCTTCCTTGATGCTCGACAGTTCGACGTAACGCTTGGAGGTGGCAGGGGCAAAATGGCCCAGGGCGCGGATGCGCTCGGCGATCTCGTCCAGCGCATTCCATTGCTCGGTGTACTGCTCTTCGAACATCACGTGCAGGGTCGAGAACATCGGCCCGGTGACGTTCCAGTGGAAGTTGTGGGTCTTCAGGTAAAGCATGAAGGCGTCGCCCAGGACGGTCGAGAGCGAGTCGACGATCTTGGCGCGGTCTTCGGTGCTGATTCCGGTATCCATGTGCATCGTTTTTCTCCTGAGGTTAGTGCAGTGTTTGTGAGGAAATGACAACACTGTCAAAGATGCGTCAGCTTAGCACCGCTGCAAAAAATGCGCATTTTGAGTGTCCCGGTTCAAATGCGGGGCAGTGAGAATGTGTGCGTATTGGCAACGCTACTGTCTTTACAATGCATGGCATTATTACCGACGAGGATCGTGCATGCAGCGACTTGCCATCATCGCCACGCTGCTGGCGATGGCCGCACCCGCATTTGCCCAGGACAGTACGCCGCCGCAAGCGCCGCCTACCGCCGAAAGGGTCGAAGTCAGCAGTATCAAGGATCCGGAACTGATGCCCTACCGCCGCATGGTCCGCGGCCTCGATGCATGGGAAGAAAAACGTGCGCTGGCGCCCAAGGCCGACCTGCGCTTTGAGCTGTGGACGAAGGACGGCAAGCCGGCGCAAGCCGAAGGCCTGCAACTGCGCATCGCCGGCGATACGGTCAATATCGCACTGCCGCTTGATGCGAACGGCACCTTCGTGCTGCCGCGCAGCCAGGAAGCCTTCGACGACCAGGCAGATCTCGTCTCGAACCGCAAGAAGGCCGAGATCCGCTGGCGCCCGCACGTACGCACCCCGGGTGTGCCGTCGAATGCGCGGCGCCTGGGCGACCTGCGGCTGGAATGTGAAGTCGGCGTTGCCGTACGCAGGGAAGAAATACCGCTGCTGTACCGCGCCGGGGCCGTCGCGGCAGGCGGCCTGTGCAGGTTGCCGATGACTGGCTACATCTATCGTGCGCCGAAGCGCCTGGTGTCGGCCACCGTGGTGTCGGGCGAGCGCAAGGCCAGGCTGCCCTTGGTTGACGAAGGAAAAGGCTATCATGCGCCGCTGCGCGACAAGAGCTGGGACGACGAGGCGCTGGTGGTGTACGAGTTCGCCGAGGCGTCCGTCGCGCCCGGGCCGTAAACGGCAGATGGGCGGCAAGGCCGCCCATCTGCGGGAAACGAATGCGCCGGCTTAGTTGATGCTGCCGCTCGCCGGCATCATGGTCTCTACCGGCGTATCGCTGGCGAACAGCTGGGCGCAATCGACCTTGTCGAAGGCGTAGTGCTTGCCGCAGAAGTCGCAGTTGATGCCCAGTTCGCCCAGTTCGGCCAGGGCCGAGTCCACTTCCGGCTGGCCCAGCATCTTGAGCATGTTGCCGACCTTCTCACGCGTACAGCTGCAGTGGAACTGCGGATGCTGCGGATCGAATACGCGGATGGTCTCTTCCCAGAACAGGCGCTTGAGCAGGGTCTCGATGTTCGTGCTCAGGAGCTCCTCGCGCTTGAGGGTCTGGCCCAGCATGACCGCGCGGTTCCAGGTTTCCAGGTCTTCCGCCTCCGAGGCCTGCTTCTGCTGGTCGTCCTTGCCGCTGTGGCGCGGCAGCTTCTGCAGCAGCAGGCCGCGCGAGACCTGGTCGTCGGCCGCCAGCCACAGGCGGGTATCCATCTGTTCCGAACGCAGCATGTAGTTCTCGATGACGGTCGCCATGTCATCGCCCGTCAGGGGAACCACGCCCTGGTAGGGCTGCTGGCCCGGCACCTTGTCGACCGGGTCGAGCGTGATCACGAAGCGGCCCTTGCCGTGTACGTTGAACATCTGGGCCAGGGTCGCGTCGTCGGGCAGCTCGGCGTCCGGCGCCAGCTTGGCGGTGGCGCGGATGCGCAGCTGGGCGTCGCACTCGACCACCAGCAGGCGCACCGGGCCGTCGCCGAAGATCTGCATCACGATGGCGCCGTTGAACTTCAGGTTGGCCGACAGCAAGGCGCTTGCGGCCACCATTTCGCCGAGGGCGCCGCGCACCGCCTTGGGATAGGCGTGGCGGGCCTGGATCTCGCGCCAGGTGTCGGAAATCTCGATCAGCTCGCCGCGCACGGCAGCGTTATCGAAGATGAATTTCTGGAGGGTGTCACGGGTATCTGTAGTCATTCTTTATCCGATTTTCTTGAGCTGCGCCTCGAACAGCTGGCCGCGCGCCACGTAGCTCGCGGCGCTGGCCTGAAGGCGCAGCATGTCTTCTTCCGTCAGGGTGCGCACCACCTTGGCCGGCGAACCGAGGATCAGCGAACCGTCCGGGAACTCCTTGCCTTCGGTGACCAGCGCGCCGGCACCCACCAGGCAGCCCTTGCCGATCCGGGCGCCGTTCAGGATGACGGCCTGGATGCCGATCAGCGAACCGTCGCCGACCGTGCAGCCATGCAGCATGGCCTGGTGGCCGACCGTCACGTTCTTGCCCAGCGTGAGCGGGAATCCCATGTCGGTGTGCATCACCGTGCCTTCCTGCACGTTGCTGTTTTCGCCGATGGTGATGCGCTCGTTGTCGCCGCGCAGTGTGGCGCCATACCACACCGAAGCATTCGCCTCGAGCGTGACCTTGCCGATCAGGGTTGCCGAATCGGCCACAAAGCTCGAGGGATCGATCTCGGGCGCATGCTCGCCCAGCTGGTAAATCGCCATGGATGTGCTCGCGGAAGATGGAAATGCCGCTATTGTAAACGCCCTGTCCGCGATCGTCCGGTCGATGCCAAATGGGGCCGGGCAAGACGAAATCAAGGTCGTCGCGGTATAATGCGAACGGTCGTACTTTTTTGACCTCCTTTTCGCTCGCGTTTTTACTTACCTATGCCAGCTTCCCGTTCCGAATTCCTCAACATCCGCGGCCTGCGCACCCACGTGCGCCACTGGGGCCGCGAGGGCGCTCCGAAGATTTTCATGCAGCACGGCTGGATGGACGTCGCCGCCTCGTTCCAGTTCGTGGTCGACGCACTCGAGGGCGACTGGCACGTGATCGCCTTCGACTGGCGCGGTTTCGGGCTGAGCGAGCGCTCGCACTCGGACACCTACTGGTTCCCCGACTACCTGGCCGACCTGGAAGCGGTGCTCGACCACTATGCGCCGGGCGAGCCGGTCAATCTGCTGGGTCACAGCATGGGCGGCAACATCGCCAGCCTGTACGCGGGCGTGCGCCCCGCGCGCATCGCTAAACTCATCAACCTGGAAGGTTTCGGCCTGCCGGCGACCCGCCCCGCGCAGGCGCCCGGCCGTTTTGCCAAATGGCTCGACGAGTTGAAGGCCAAGCCGGAAATGCGCGGCTACGCCAGCCTGGACGAGGTGGCGGCGC
The DNA here is from genome assembly GCF_027923905.1 of Massilia varians. Classification (NCBI taxonomy): domain Bacteria; kingdom Pseudomonadati; phylum Pseudomonadota; class Betaproteobacteria; order Burkholderiales; family Oxalobacteraceae; genus Massilia; species Massilia varians. The sequence goes on along the minus strand of NZ_AP026966.1, from coordinate 4,378,984 downwards.
GGCTGCAGAAGACCAATCCGCGCCTGTCCGGAGAGCGGGCCGCCTTCCTGGCGGGGCACTGGGCTGCCAGGGACGCGGACGGCCAGTGGCGCATCCTGGGCGACCCGGCGCACAAGATGACCGGACCGCTGCTGTACCATGCCGACGAGGTGCTGGCCTGCTGGACCCAGATCACGGCGCCGGTGCTGTGGGTCGAGGCGGAAGACACCGAGATGTGGCGCTGGATGGGGCCGAAGGAGCAGGCCAGGGCGGAGATCGACCGCCGCCGCGAGCACCTGGCCCAGGTCACGGCGCGCATGATGCCGGAGGCCGGGCACATGCTGCACCACGACCAGCCGGAACTGCTGGCGCGGATGATCGAGGCCTTCCTGAGCGGCGCCGAGGTGCCGGCCTAGCGTTGTAAGCAGCCCTCAGGCAATGCGGCAATAATTGCCGCACGGAAACGCCTGCGCTACAGTCGCAACCGACCCGACGCCCCTGCGCCGTCGATTCAGACTGACAGGACACACGTGCGATTTCGAGCCGGCCTCGCGCTCTGCGGCGCCCTCCTGATGGCGGGCTGCGCCATTCCCTACAGCCCGGCCCCGGTTGCCACCAATTTCCCCAGCACCCAGCAGGCCAAGCTGCAGGCGGCCGCGCACTGGGGCGTCATCGCACGCCACATGGCCGGCCAGCTGGCGCCTTCGCTGAAAGTGAACGCCAAGCGCCCGCTGTACGTCAGTGCGCAGCAGTCGAGCGCCTTTGCCCAGGGCGTGAGCAGCCACCTGGTCACGGCCCTGGTCAACGAGGGCTACATCGTGGTCAAGGTGCCGGATGCGAATACCCTGCGCATCGAACCCGACACGCAAGTCGTCGCATTTTCTGCCAAGCGTCCGCAGTACGAGTTCGCCGGCGAGCGCAGCCTGCTGGTGGCGGGCGCCTGGGTGCTGACCGACATCGACCACACCGTCGAGTGGCTGGCGACCGCCGCCATCTTCGCCGAGGACGCCTATTCCTGGTTCCGTTCCCAGTGCCACCGGCGACACGCCGAAGACCGAGATCGTCGTCAGCCTGTCGCTGGCCGACGACGCGCGCTACTACGCGCGTACCACCTCGGTGTACTACACCACCGACAGCGACCGCGCGCTGTACGACGCGGCGGCGCAACCTACCAGGACCTTCGCGGTCCGCAACCATTAAGCACGGAGCACTGAGGCCATGAAGCGAATCCCGACCCTGTGCGCCGCGGTCCTCGCGCTGCCCCTGTTGCTGGGCGCCTGCTCGACGACCAGGGACGACACCAATTACACCTCGGTGTCGGCGAATGCCTTCGTTGCCGCTAACTACCGCGCCGCCGATGCGCTGGCGCTGCAGCTGCGCGGCAAGCTGGGCGACGAAAAGCCCCTGATCATGGCCACCATCGTCAACATCGACGCGCTCGAGCAGACCTCGATGCTGGGCCGGCTGGTGTCGGAACAGCTCTCGACCCGCCTCGCGCAGGGCGGCATGAAGATGCTGGAGATGAAGCTGCGCAACAGCGTCTACCTCAAGCGCGGACAGGGCGAGCTGATGCTGACGCGCGAGATCGGCGAGGTGGCCAGCACCCACAACGCCCAGGCGGTGGTGGTGGGCTCGTACGCCGAGACCCGCGAGGCGGTCTTTATCAACGTCAAGGTGATCCAGCCGAGCACCAACCTGGTGCTGGCCGGCCACGACTACGTGCTGGCGAAAGAGGGCACCGTCCGTTCGATGCTGCAAGCCAACTGATCGGTTGTTGTAGCAGCACGGCAGGCGCATTGGCGCGTACAATGTTTCGCTCCAATCGCCAATGACATTGCCGTGCCATGAAAGCCGATCTCCACTGCCATTCCAACGTCTCCGACGGCGTGCTCGCACCCGCCGCCGTCGCCGCCTATGCGCGCCAGGGCGGCGTCGACCTGTGGGCGCTGACCGACCACGACGAGATCGGCGGAATCAAGGCCGCGCGCAAGGCCGCCGGGGAGCTCGGCATGCGTTTCGTGGCCGGGGTCGAGATCTCGGTGACCTGGGCGGGCGAGACCGTCCACATCGTCGGCCTGCAAATCGACGAGGACAACCTGGCCCTGATCGACGGCCTGGCCGCGACCCGCAACGGCCGCCAGGCACGCGCCAGGGAAATCGGGGCCCAGCTGGACAATGCCGGCATTCCGGGTGCCTACGAGGGCGCGCTGCGCTACGTCGGCAACCCGGACCTGATCTCGCGCACCCATTTCGCCCGCTACCTGGTCGAGATCGGCGCCTGCGGTTCGACCTCCGAAGTGTTCCGCAAGTATCTCACCGAGGGCAGGCCCGGCTACGTGCCGCACCGCTGGGCCACGCTGTCGGATGCGGTCGGCTGGATCCGCGGCGCCGGCGGCATCCCGGTAATCGCGCATCCGGGCCGCTACCCGTTCAGCGACACCGCCGAAGGGGCGTTGTTCGACGAATTCCGCCAGCTGGGCGGCAATGCCATCGAGGTGGTGACCGGCAGCCATACGCCGGACCAGTACCAGATCTACGCCGAGCTGGCACGGCGCTATGGCTTCCTGGCCTCGCGCGGGACGGATTTCCATGCACCGGGCGAGGCCAGGGTGGAGTTCGCCGAGCTGCCGCCGCTGCCGGCGGGCCTCAAGCCGGTCTGGCACGACTGGTTCTAGGTAGGGTGGACGGCTTCGCCGTCCGCGCGTTCAGCTAGTGCAAGCACTGTGGCAACTCATCCGAAGTTTGAACGCGCTGACGACAGAGCGTGATCTGGTCCACTGGACCAGATCACCCCTACTTGAATTTTCGACTGGACAGCCCAATCTTGGCAGCCTGACATCATCCCGTTGCCAGGAGGCTTGTTCATGAAACGCATCGTCCTGTTCCTTGCCACCAACCTTGCCGTCGTGCTGGTGGTGTCGCTCGTGCTCAACCTGCTTGGGGTGGGGCGCGCCGTCACGGGGCAGGGGATCGACATCGGCAACCTGGCCGTGTTCTCGCTGGTGATCGGTTTCACCGGCTCCTTCATTTCGCTCCTGATGAGCAAACCGATGGCCAAATGGTCGACCGGCGCGCGCGTCATCGAGACCCCCGCCAACGGCACCGAACGCTGGCTGGTCGACACCGTCCGTCGGCTATCCGAGCGCGCCGGCATCGGCATGCCGGAAGTGGCCGTCTACGATGGCGAGCCGAACGCCTTCGCCACCGGCGCGTTCAAGAATTCCGCGCTGGTGGCGGTGTCCACCGGCCTGCTGGCCAGCATGAACCAGGACGAGGTCGAGGCCGTGATCGGCCACGAGGTGGCCCACATCGCCAATGGCGACATGGTCACGCTCACCCTGATCCAGGGCGTGGTCAACACCTTCGTCGTGTTCCTCGCGCGGGTGGTCGGCTACTTCGTCGACAAGGTGCTGCTGCGCAGCGAGGACCGCGGTCCCGGCATCGGCTACATGGTCACCGTGTTCGTGTGCGAGATCGTGTTCGGTATCCTGGCCTCGATCATCGTCGCCTGGTTCTCGCGCAAGCGCGAATTCCGCGCCGACGCCGGCTCGGCCAAGCTGCTCGGCAGTCCGGTGCCGATGCAGCATGCGCTGGCCCGTCTCGGCGGCCTGGCGCCGGGCGCGCTGCCCTCGTCGATGGCCGCTTCCGGCATCTCGGGCAGCGGCGGCGGCTGGGGCGCGCTGTTCTCGACCCACCCGCCGATGGAGCAACGCATCGCGGCGCTGCAGGCGCTTCGCTAACAATCAAGAAGAAAGGCGGTACCCATGGCCCAGCACTTCCAGATCCATCCCGACAACCCGCAGCCGCGCCTGGTGAAGCAGGCCGCCCAGATCATCAGCGCCGGCGGCATCGTGGCCGCGCCGACCGATTCGGCCTATGCGCTGGTGTGCCGCCTCGACGACAAGGCCGCGGTCGAGAAGCTGCGCCGCATCCGCGGCGTCGACGACAAGCACCACCTGACCCTGCTGGTGCGCGACCTGTCCGCGATCGCGCACTTCGCGCGCGTCGACAACACCCAGTACCGGCTGCTCAAGGCGACCATGCCGGGCCCCTACACCGTGATCCTGGAGGCCACGCGCGAAGTGCCGCGCCGCCTGTCGCATCCGTCGCGCAAGACCATCGGCGTGCGCGTGCCGGAAAACCAGATCATGCTGGCCCTCATCGAGGAACTGGGCGAGCCCCTGATCGGCACCACGCTGCAACTGCCGGGCGACGACCACATGCTGTCCGATCCCGACGAGGTCTTGGCGCGCCTCGGCAAGCAGATCGAGCTGGTGATCGACGGCGGCGCCGGCACGCTGGAGGCGACCACGGTCATCGATCTGACCGGGCCGGTGCCGGAACTGGTGCGCGCGGGCAGGGGCGATCCGGCGGCATTCGGCCTGTAAGGTCTTCAGCTTCTCCTAACAGGCGGGTCCGGCGGACCTGATAAAATCGCGCACATGGATCCTGAACTGATACGTAACATTGCCGTCTACGCGCTGCCCGTCCTCTTTGCGATTACCCTGCATGAAGCCGCCCACGCCTACGTCGCCCGCTATTTCGGCGACAACACCGCCTATGCCGCCGGGCGCATGACACTCAACCCGCTGGTGCACGTCGACATCTTCGGCACCATCGTGATTCCCATTGCCCTGTACCTCACCACCGGATTCGTGTTCGGCTATGCCAAGCCGGTGCCGGTCGACTTCAACCGCCTGCGCAACCCGAAGCGCGACATGGCCTGGGTGGCCCTCGCCGGCCCCGGCGCCAACTTCATCATGGCCTTCCTGTGGCTGGTGCTGGCGGTGCTGCTGGTCGCCTTCGGCGTGAGCGAGGAGTTCCCGCACAAGGTGGCGCAGGCCGGCCTGTTCGCCAATCTCCTGATGTTCGCCTTCAACCTGTTGCCGATTCCGCCCCTGGACGGCGGCCGCGTGCTCACCAGCCTGCTGCCGAACGCCCTGGCCTACAAGTTCGCGCGCATCGAGCCCTACGGCTTCTTCATCGTGCTGGGCCTGATCTTCATGAACCTGCTGGCCTTCTGGGTGATGCCGGTGATGAACCTGGGCCGCATCCTGCTGCAGCTGATCGCGTCGCCCTTGACCCTGCTGCTCACATGAACATGATGAACCTGCCGGCCTCGCCCTGGGTCGAACGCTTCGCGCCGCTGGCAAAGGCCGGCGAAGCGCTCGACCTGGCCTGCGGCAGCGGCCGCCACACGCGCCTGCTGGCGGCGCGCGGCATGCGGGTGACCGCGCTGGACCGCAATCCGGAACTGCTGGGCCCGCTTGCCGGCCCGAACGTGACCACGCTGCAGCACGACCTCGAGGCCGAGGATGCCGTCTGGCCCTTCGAGCCGGGCCGTTTCGCGCTGATCGTCGTCACCAACTACCTGCACCGCCCGCTGTTCCCACAGTTGGCCGCCAGCCTGCGCCCGGACGGCATCCTGATCTACGAGACGTTTGCGCAGGGTAACCAGATCTACGGCAAGCCGTCGAATCCGGATTTCCTGCTGGCGCCGGAAGAACTGCTGGGCCTGGCGCGCGCTGGCGGGCTGCAGGTGCTGGCCTTCGAAGACGGCCACCTCGACCGGCCCCACCCAGCGCAGGTGCAGCGCCTGTGCGCGGCCGGCCACGGCTTTGCCAAAACCGAGGCAAAGCTCGACCATAATGTGGGTTCGAATGAACCATAGAGGCGGGCGATCCGCTACAATCCAACTTTTATTTACTTTACGGCACGGCCAACGCATATGATTAAGGGCAGCATCGTAGCAATCGTCACCCCGATGTTCGAGGACGGCAGTCTTGACCGCGACTCTCTGCGCAAGCTGATCGACTGGCACATCGCGGAAGGTACCGACGGCATCGTCATCGTCGGCACCACGGGCGAATCGGCCACCGTCTCCCCCGAGGAGCATGCCGAACTGATCAAGATCGCGGTGGACCACACCGCCGGCCGCATCCCGGTGATCGCCGGCGCGGGCGGCAACTCCACCGTGGAGGCCATCGCGCTGACCCGGCACGCGAAGGACGTCGGCGCCGACGCCTCGCTGCAGGTGGTCCCGTACTACAACCGTCCGACCCAGGAAGGCATGTACCGCCACTTCAAGGCCATCGCCGAAGCGGTCGACCTGCCGGTCATCCTGTACAACGTCCCGGGCCGCACCGTTGCCGACATGAGCAACGAGACCGTGGCGCGCCTGGCGCCGATCGACAACATCGTCGGCATCAAGGACGCCACCGGCAACATCGGCCGCGGCATCGAGCTGCTGCGCATGGTCGACAAGTCCTTTGGCGTGTACTCGGGCGACGACCCGACCGCGATGGCCCTGATGTTCTGCGGCGCTGCCGGCAACATCTCGGTGACCGCCAACGTGGCGCCGCGCGCGATGCACGAACTGTGCGTCGCCGCCATGGCCGGTGACGTGGCGCGCGCGGTCGAGATCAACAACCGCGTGCTCGACCTGCACGCCAAGCTGTTCGTCGAGCCGAACCCGGTGCCGGTCAAGTGGGCCCTGGCCGAGATGGGCAGGATCCCGTCGGGCCTGCGCCTGCCGCTGGCGCCGCTGGGCTCGTCCTTCCACGATACCGTCCGTGGCGCACTGGCCCAGGCGGGCCTTCTTTCTTCCTGAACCCGCAAGGGTTCCGGTTCCTGGTAACTGATATCGAACGACATGACAAATCGCACTATGAAGACCCTCGCGCTGACCACGATCGCGCTGAGCCTCGCCGGCTGCACCACCATCTTCGAATCGGACAAGGTCGACTACCGTGGCGCCAAGAAGGCTGCCAACCTGGAAGTTCCGCCGGACCTGACCGCGCTGCAGCGCGACAACCGCTATGCCGTCCCGGACGGCAAGGGCGTGGCGACCGCATCCAGTTTCCAGCAGCAGATGGGCGCACAGAATGTGCCGGGTGCGATGGCAGGCGCTTCGCTGCAGCCGATCGGCCCGGTCTCGACCGATGCCGTGAGCGTGCAGCGTAACGGCGACCAGCGCTGGCTGGTGGTCAAGCAGACCCCGGAACAACTGTGGCCGCAGCTGCGCGAGTTCTGGGAAAACCAGGGCTTCGCCATCGAGACCGAGTCGGCCACGACCGGCACCATGGAAACCAACTGGGTCGAGAACCGTTCCAAGATCCCACAGGATTTCATCCGGAACGCTCTCGGCCGGGTGTTCGACAAAGCCTACTCGACCGGCGAGCGCGACAAGTTCCGCACCCGCCTGGAGCGCCTGCCGGACGGCTCGACCGAGATCTGGATCAGCCACCGCGGCGCCGAGGAAGTGCTGCAGGGCGCCCAGAAGGAAACCACGATCTGGACCGTGCGCCCGAACGATCCCGGCCTGGAAGCGCAGTTCCTGGGCCGCCTGGTGGCCCAGCTCACCGGCGTCAAGGAGACCAAGCCGGCCGAGACCATGGTCGCGAACGCGCCGGTGGCGCCGCAGCAGGCCACGCTGGTCGGCAATGCCGTGGAAGTCAACGAAGGCTTCGACCGCGCATGGCGCCGCGTCGGCCTGGCGCTCGACCGCGTCGGCTTCACCGTCGAAGACCGCGACCGCGTGCAGGGCGTGTACTTCGTGCGCTACGTCGATCCGGATGCGGCCAACAAGGATGGCTTCTTCAAGAAGCTGTTCACTTTCGGCGCGGACGACAAGGCCAAGGAAGCCCAGCGTTACCGCGTAATCGTCAAGGCGGAGCAGGGCGCCTCGACCAGCCAGGTGAGCGTGCAGACCAACGACGGCAAGCCGGATGCCGGCGAGACCGGCGCCAAGATCCTGAAGCTGCTGGCGGATGAGCTGAAATAATTCAGGGGTGCAAGCCCCGTGCGGAAACCGGCCTTGATGGCCGGTTTTTTTACGCCTGCCGCCTGGACGAGGAAAAGCGTGGGGCGAAAAAAAACCGGCCCGCAGGCCGGTCTTGAATCAGATCGCGCTGATTACTTGGTTGCAGCAGCGTCAGCAGCTTGCGAAGCAGCGGTCGAAGCAGCAGCAGCTGCGTCAGCGGCGGTCGAAGCGGCTTCCGAAGCGGCAGCAGCAGCGTCAGCGGCCGGAGCAGCGGTGGTTGCGTCGGTAGCGGCCGGGGTAGCAGCAGCATCGGTAGCAGCAGGAGCTTCGACAGCGGCCGGAGCGACCGGAGCAGCTTCTTCTTTCTTGCTGCAAGCAGCCAGAGCAACAGCCATCAGGGAAACGATCAGCAGGGATTTTTTCATGATTTTCCTTAATATTTCAAAAGTAAGTACTGCTTGTTTGAATAATAATTACCGGTAATTATTGCTCAGAGGAATTTTCGTGCTTTCGTTAAAGGCAAACCTGCCAAATAGGCAACGGAACCTTCCTGACCCGATATTATAGCCAAATTTACTGAATCGCAATAGCGAACTCATTCCTTGGCGAAAGTATTTTGCGGTTTAATAAGCTTCATATTGTTACAAGATGAAACGATATCGCCGCCAACTGGTAACAACACGCTTATAACGTTCACAAGCCGCTGATGGTTGACTGAAGGACAGGAAAAGATTCATCCCAGATCGCATCGAAGCGCTGGCGCGCCAGTTCGACCGCTTGCGGGGCGGCGAAGCTGGCTTCGCCGCGCATGTGCGCACTGTGGAAGCGGCGCACGATGTGCAAATCGTCGGCGATGCAGAAAGAATCGCTCAGCTGGCGCAGGCCTTGCGGCGTGTTGCGGCAAGCGAGCAGGTGGCCATAGTCGCGCAGCATGCGCAGGAAGCGCGGGTAGTGGCGTTCGATGTGGGCGGGCGAGTGCAGCGCCAGGCGCAGCACGCCGCCGCGTTTGAAAAATTCCCGCAGAAGCGCATCGACTTCGCTGCTTCCCAAAGGGAATACCGCGAAGTCGGGGTCGAACAGGTCGAGGCGGGTGCGGGCGGCGGCCAGGCAGGCGCGCCACTGCGTTTCGCATTCCGCCCGGGTGTCGAAGCGAACCGTGTTGCCGCTTGCCGCTTCCTGCATGGCGCCTCCCGCTCAGCCCAGTTCCACCCAGCCGTCCTGGTACCAGGTGTACAGGGCTTCCAGCACGTCGTCGGTGGCGCTGCCCAGGAGTTCGCCGTCGATGCGGCGCTCGTTGGCCAGCACGTCCAGCACCACCTTGTCGGCGCGGCCGACGGCGAAGGATTCGCCGTTGATGAAGACGCTCTTGCCGCGGTAGAGCATCAGGGTCTTGCTCGACAGCTTCAAGCCCTTCTTCGCCGCGGTTTCCATGAAGCGGCCGACCGTGAGCGGCTTGGCCGGGCCGGTGAAGAACACGTTGTGCTTCGGCTCGGACAGGTATTCGCCCAGGAAGATGGTGACGTCCTCTTCGTCCCAGCGCACCTTGTTCAGTTCCTCGGTCACGGTCGCGAGCATGTCGCGCGGGATCTCGGCCGGGTTCTTCGCCAGCGTCAGGTCCGGGTCGGCATAGCGGCCCGGCAGGTCGATCGAGTCGGCCATGAACTGCAGGAAGGCTTCGCCCAGTTCCTGGAAGGAAGGCGAGCGGAAACCGATCGAGTAGGTCATGCATTCTCCCTCGGCCACGCCGTCGTGGGCGTAATGCGGCGGCAGGTAGAGCATGTCGCCCGGTTCCAGCACGAACTCTTCCTCGGCTTCGAAGTCGGCCAGGATCTTGAGCGGCAGGCCTTCGACCAGGTCCAGGTTCTGCTGGGCGCTGATGCGCCAGCGGCGCTTGCCCTGCGCCTGCAGCAGGAACACGTCATAGGAATCGAAGTGCGGGCCGACGCCGCCGCCGTCGCTGGCGTAGCTCACCATCAGGTCGTCCAGGCGGGCATCCGGCACGAAGCGGAACTGGCGCAGCAGCTCGTCGGCGCGCTGGTCGTGCAGGTTGACGCCCTGGACCAGCATGGTCCACTCGCGTTCGCTGCGCTGCGGCAGTTCGGTCAGCGGACCGTGCTGCATGTCCCACTGGCCGCCGCGCAGGGTGACCAGGCGCGATTCGACGTAGTTCTGGCGCGCCAGTTCGGCCAGTTTCGCGAAGCTGAGCAGGGGTTTGAAACCCGGGATGGCCTGGCGGATCAAGAGCGGTTTCTTGTGCCAGTAATCGCGCAGGAACTGGGCGGGAGTAATATTCCCGAGAAGCTGTAATTTTTTCATGCGCCATTATAACCAGCCAAATGAGCCAAACTGGCAAGTGCCTCGTTTCGGTAAGGGTATAATCCGGGGCTTACAACGAAAGGATCTGCGATGAAGATTGCCAAGAATACGGTCGTGTCGGTCAACTACAAGCTGTCGGACGCCCAGAACAACCTGATCGAGGAGGGCTCCCAGCCGATGGTGTACCTGCACGGCGGCTACGAAAACACCCTGCCGAAGATCGAAGAAGAACTCGACGGCAAGGAAACCGGCTATTCGTCGACGATCCAGGTCGAGCCGGAAGATGCCTTCGGCGACTACGATCCGGAGTTGGTGAAGGTGGAAGACCGCAAGCGCCTGCCGGAGCCGCTCGAAGTCGGCATGCAGTTCGAAGGCGTGGCCGAAGGCGTGGACGACGAGCCGACCATCTTCACCGTCACCGACATCGCGGACGACAAGGTGGTCCTGGATGGCAACCATCCGCTGGCCGGCATGGCGCTGCGCTTCGACCTGTCGGTGATCGACGTGCGCGAAGCCACCCCGGAAGAGGTCGCGCACGGCCACGTGCACGGTGCGCATGGCCACCACCACGACGAGATGGAAGACAGCGAAGAGGGCGACCACTTCCGCAGCAAGCCGCTGTAATCCCGGCGTGCCGGCAACCCGGGTTCCCGCGCAGGCGGGAGCCCGCTGTGCCTCGCGCCGCCGCTAGCGCCGGGCCTCGCCCAGCGAAAACACGTTCTCCCCCTTGGCCATCACCCGCACTTCCACCGTGTGGGCCCCGACGGACAAGTGTCCCAGGTTGCCGCGCCACTCGATCGCCGGGCGCGCTTCCTCCGGCAGTCCCGCGCTGTCAATCACCAGTACCCGCCCCTTGAAACCGGCCGCCCGCTGCTGCAACTGGCGGCGCGTCTCGGCGAACCCTTCCCGGCCTTCCGGCGTACGCTGCAGCAGCGCGCGCAGTCCGTTGGCCGGCTGCAGCAGGGGCTGCATATTCCCTTCCGCGAACAGCACCAGCGCATCGACCTTGTCCTGCTTGGCGATCGCGAACAGGCGGTTGAGCCAGAAGCGGTTGGCCACGGTCCGGTCCTCGTACTCGCTGTTGCGTCCCGCCGCCGCCAGGTAGTGGTTGTTGGCCTCGGGCAGGTTGATGGTGGCGTACAGCACCTTGCCGACCTGCCAGTGGGCGTTCTCGGCATAGCTGCGAAAGCGCGGGCTGCTCGACAGGCGGGTCACGGGCAGCTTGGCCCTGCCGAGCGACTCCGGCTCGCTGTAGAACAGTTCGCGCAGCCGGTTCAGGCGTTCGATCGCATTGGTGCGGCCCGCCGAATTGCGGCAGCCGGTCCAGTCGTCGTCGCTCAGGGACAGGATCACCGGACGCCTGGCCTTGTCGAACAGCGCGCGCCGCTTCTGGTAGAGGCGGTCGCCGCAGGACTCGCCAGCGCCCTTGATGCCGGTGACGACCAGGAAGGCCAGCTCCGGGTCCTTGGCCTCGAGCAGGACCTCCCTCAAGGCCGCCTCTCCACCCGCGGCAGCGCGCTGGCCCACCACCGTGAAGTGGTGGGAATCGGGATCCTTGAGCACCTCGGCCGCCTTCTTCCTGTCGCGGCCGAGGGCCGGCGCCGCGGCCACGGCAGCGGCGAGCAGGCCCGCGAGGAGAAGGGAGCGGCGCGCCGGCATCAGGCGAGGAGGCGCTTCAGCTCGTAGAGCCGTTCCAGTGCTTCGCGCGGGCTCAGGGCGTCCGGGTCAATGGCGGCGAGGGCCTGCTGCAGTTCGTCGCTCGCGCGGCTCTCCGGGGCCGGACTGGCCGCCAGGGATTGCTCCGCTTCCTCGGCGGGAGCGGCGAACAGGTCGAGCTGCGGCGTCGTGTCCAGCGCCTGCGATTCCAGGCGCGCCAGGTGCTTGCGCGCGGCCCGGATCACGGCGGGCGGCACGCCTGCCAGTTGCGCCACCTGCAGGCCGTAGCTCTGCGACGCGGGGCCGTCCTGTACCGCGTGCAGGAACACGATGCTGTCCTTGTGCTCCACCGCCGACAGGTGCACGTTCACCGCGCTCGGATGCGTTTCCGGCAGCTGGGTGAGCTCGAAGTAGTGGGTCGCGAACAGCGTGAAGCTGCGGCTGGTCTCGATCAGGTGGCGCGCGATCGCCCAGGCCAGCGCCAGGCCATCAAACGTAGAGGTGCCGCGGCCCACTTCGTCCATCAGCACCAGGGAGTGCTCGGTGGCGCCGTTGAGGATGGCCGCCGATTCGGTCATCTCGACCATGAAGGTGGAGCGTCCGTTGGCCAGGTCGTCGCTGGCGCCGATGCGGGTAAAGATGCGGTCGATCGGGCCGATCGTGGCCCGGGTAGCGGGCACGTAGCTGCCCACGTAGGCCAGCAGCGTGATCAAGGCCACCTGGCGCATGAAGGTCGACTTACCGCCCATGTTCGGGCCGGTGATCAGGAGCATGCGGCGTTCGTTTGCCAGGCGGCAGTCGTTGGCGATGAAGCGCTCGATCTGGTTTTCCACCACCGGGTGGCGGCCTTCGACGATGTTCAGGCAGGGTTCGTCCACCAATTGCGGCGCGCACCAGTTGTTGCGCACCGCATGGCTGGCGAGGGCCACCAGGGTGTCGAGCTGGGCCAGGCCGCCGGCGATCGACTGCAGGCAGCCGATGAAGGGCGCCAGGTCGCCCAGCAGGGCGTCGTACAGCATCTTCTCGCGCGCCAGGGCGCGGTCCTGGGCCGACAAGGCCTTGTCCTCGAAGGCTTTCAGTTCCGGCGTGATGTAGCGTTCGCAGTTCTTCAGGGTCTGGCGGCGGCGGTAGTCTTCCGGCACCTTGTCGGCCTGGCCGTTGGTGACTTCGATATAGAAGCCGTGCACCCGGTTGTACTCGACGCGCAGGTTGGCGATGCCGGTGCGGGCGCGCTCGCGCGCCTCCAGGTCGACCAGGAACTGGCCGGCGTTCTCGGACAGCGCGCGCAGTTCGTCGAGCTCGGCGTCGAAGCCGCGCGCGAACACGCCGCCGTCGCGCACCATCACGCTCGGCTCTTCCATGATGGCGCGGCTGAGCAGGTCGAGGCAGGACTCGGGCGGCGCCAGCAGGTCGTGAATCTCGCGCAGCAGGCTGGTGTCGCCCGGGACGAAGCAGCGCGCCACCCCTTCGCGCAGGGCCGGCAGCTGCTTGAGGCCGTCGCGCAGGCAGGACAGGTCGCGCGGACGCGCCGACAGCAGGGCGATGCGGGTGGTGATGCGTTCGATGTCGGGCACGTTCGACAGCAGGGCCGACAGGCCGTGGGTTGCGTCAAACTGGGCCAGCGCGGCGATCGCCTCGTGGCGCGCGCGCGCCACGCGCTGGTTGCGGCGCGCATGGTGCAGCCAGTGGCGCAGCATGCGCGAACCCATCGCGGTGCGGCAGCCGTCCAGCAGCGAGAACAGGGTCGGCGCTTCCTGGCCGCGGATGGTCTCGGTCAGCTCCAGGTTGCGGCGCGTCGCGGCATCCAGGCCGATGTATTCGTTTTCAAGCTCGCAGGCCAGGCTTTTCACGTGCTGCAGGCCGCGCCCTTGCGTGGATTGCGCATAGCGCAGCAGCGCGCCGGCCGCGCCAAAGGCCGCGCCCATGCCGTCCGCGCCGAAGCCGGTGAGGGTAGCCACGCCCAGCTGCTCGAGCAGGGCGCCATGGCCCTTGAGCACGTCGAAATGCCATTCCGGCACCCGGTTGGTGTGCGCCACCGGCTCCGATTCGAACAGGTCGGCGCAGTCTGCGCGCAGGATCTCGGCCGGCGCGATGCGCTCGAGTTCATGCGCCAGGCGCGCCTCGACCGTGCGCTGGTCGCCCGAGAATTCCATCAGGCGCAGCACGCCGCTGGCCAGCGACAGCCAGGACAGGCCGACGGTGACGTTCTTGCGCTGCGCGAGGATGCACAGGGCCAGCAACGGACGATCGGCCTTTTCCGGCAGCAGGTCGCTGTCGGTCAGGGTGCCGGGGGTGACCACGCGCACCACCTTGCGCTCGACCGGGCCCTTGGACAGGGCCGGATCGCCGATCTGCTCGCAGATGGCGCAGGATTCGCCGATCTTCACCAGCTTGGCCAGGTAGCCGTCGAGCGAGTGGAAGGGCACGCCGCACATCTTGATCGGCTGGCCGTTCGAGCTGCCGCGCGCGGTCAGCGTGATGCCCAGCAGGCGCGCCGCTTTTTCCGCGTCGTCGTGGAACAACTCGTAGAAATCGCCCATGCGGTAGAACACCAGCATGGTGGGGTAATCGGCCTTGATGCGCAGGTATTGCTGCATCATGGGAGTGACTTTTTCCGTCGTGCCGGTCTTGAGGGCGGCGGCATTGATTTCGTTGGGAGCGTTCATGTGGTCGTGATTCGGTACGGCAAGGCGGTTGTTGCCCGGACTCGTCATTTTACCCCGATCGGTCAAGCCGGCGCTGTAAAACGGACATCGTGGCAGCGCGATGCTGCGGGCCGTCTCCTGCGGCGCGGCCCTGCCGCATATGTACAGGTAGTATCGAAAGTTGTCAAAAGCCTACAATTCTCGGACAAAAAACCGGCTAGTTCGAGACATGCCGGACGCTTATCCTCGGTCACTTCCAAACTCCTGGAGGAACGCCGATGTTCATCAAAAAAACACTCGCCCTGGGCATGATCGGTTCTGCCTGCCTGCTTGCCGCATGTGGCGGCGAGACGCTCGACGACACACCGCCCCAGATCAGCACCAGCTTCGCCGCCTCGCTCGACGGCTGGGTGGGCGAGTTCGCCGATTACGAGGACGCGACGGCGCCGACCGAGGTCGTGTGGGGGCTGCGTCCCTTGCCGGCGCCCTTGTCAGGCCAGGCCTACTACACGGGCGGGACCAACCGCAGCGACGACCTGTTCATCTATAGCAGGAAGAAGTTCGGCGGCTATGCGCCGTCCACCTCCTACCTGTTGCGCTTCGAGATCGAGATCGCCAGCAACCAGTCGTCCGGCTGCGTCGGCGTCGGCGGCGCGCCGGGCGAAAGCGTCTACGTGGTCGCGGGCGCGGCGCCGACGGAACCGAAAACCGTCCAGGTCAATGGCGAGTGGAGGGTCAACCTCGAGCGCGGCAACCAGGCCACGCCGGGCCCCGCGTCCCAGGTGCTCGGCAACGTCGCCAATGGCGTGCCGGACTGCGGCCCCCAGGTCTACCAGACCAAGGTGCTGAGAAGCACGGCCCCACTGGCGGTCAGCAGCAATGCGAACGGCGAGATCTGGGTCTTCTTCGGGATCGATTCCGGTTTCGAGGCGCGCAGCACCGTGTTCTACAAGTCGATCAAGGTCGCTGTCGAGCCGGCACGCAAACCCTGACGCTGTTCATGCCAGCCCGCAGTCTCCGCTGACCGCGGGCTTTCCGTCCGCTTCCACCATGAATTCGCCGGTGCCGGGCAGGGTATGCAGCGCGACCCGGCTTCCCAGGGGCACAGGCGCGCGGAAACGGCAGGCGATGCGGACGGCGCGGCGTCCGCCCGCGTTCTCGAGCAGCGCGCAGCTCGTCGCCAGCGTGTGCATGCCGTGGATGATCGGCCTGCGCATGCCCATCAGGCGCGCGCTCCAGCCGGACAAATGGATCGGGTTCCAGTCGCCGGAGAGCCGCGCGTAGCGGCGGCCGGCTGCCGCGTCGAGCGTCCAATGCCCAAGCACAGGGCCGGAGGGAACAGGCTGGGTCTCGGGCCGCTTCGGGCCGCCCGCCTGCCCGCGCCGGACCAGGTAGGTGCTGGCGCAGGAAAAGACCGGCGCCCCGTCCGCAGTGCCGGTGGTCTCCACCACGCAGCGCAGTGCGCCGCTGGAGGAGGCGGGCAGCATCCGCGGCACGGTGCGCAGCACCAGCGCCTGGCGCGGCAAGGCCTCGCCCTGCGCTTCGAGCACGTTTTCCATGTGGACCAGTCCAGCGATCCGGAAAGGGAAGCGTGGGTCGAGCATCGTCGCCAGGTGCGCGCGCTGGGCCGGCAAATACCACCAGGTGAGCGGGACGTGCACACCGGCGAATCCGAAGGCCTGGCGGTAGCGCGCGATATCGTCCGGCGGCAGGCTGTCGAGGCGGTACTCGGTGACCAGTTCCGGCATCGTGGCGGGAAGGGGGCGCTGCGGGCGCTTGAACAGCGCCCGCAGCAGCGTGGCGGGTCCCACGGCCGGCAGCGCCGGCACATGGGTGGTCGGAGAAGCAGGTTTCAAGCTTCGGCGACGCGTTGCTTGATGTGCGCCAGCGCCGCGTCCACCTGGTCGATCAGGATCAGGCACAGGTCGCCGGCCCGCAGGCGCGACAGGGCGCGGTCGATCGCCACGAACTCGCCATTGATTTCCTCCACATGGCTGGTGCGGGTAGCGCCATGCAAGCCCTTGCGCAGCAAGGCGACGACTTCGCCGTCGGCGCGGCCGCGCTGGCACTGGTCCTGGTACAGCAGCACCTCGTCGAAGGCCTTGCCGAGGATCTCGGTCTGCTGGGTGATGTCCTGGTCACGGCGGTCGCCGGCGCCGCTGATCACCACCGAACGGCGCTCGCCCGGCATGCCTTCGACGGCATTGACCAGCGCGGCGATCGCGTCCGGGTTGTGGCCGTAGTCGGCGATCACGGTAGCGCCGCGGTAGTCGAACACGTTGAAGCGGCCCGGCGCGTTGTCGCTCTCGCCGACGAAGGTCTTCAGGCCCAGGCGGACCTTGTCCCAGGCGATGCCCACGGCCCAGGCCGCGGCCACCGAGGCCAGCACGTTTTCGACCTGGAAGCCGACCGTGCCGCCCCGCGTGATCGGGACTTCCGCCAGTGGGACGCGGTGTTCGACGTCGCCCTGGGCGGCGACCAACTGGCCGTCCTCCATGAAGACGACGCGGCGGCCCTGGGCGCGGTGCATGGCCATGATCGGGTGGCCGACGTCGAGCGCGAAGAAGGTCACGTCGCCGCGGGTCACTTCGGCCATGGCGGCCACCGCCGGGTCGGCCGCGTTCAGCACGGCCATGCCCCCAAGCGCGACGTTCTGGACGATCACGCGCTTGAGTACCGCCAGGTCTTCCAGGGTGGTGATGTAGTTCAGGCCGAGGTGGTCGCCGGCGCCGATGTTGGTCACCACCGCCACCTGGCAGCGATCGAAAGCCAGGCCTTCGCGCAGCAGGCCGCCGCGCGCGGTCTCGAACACGGCCGCGTCGACGTCGGGGTGCAGCAGCACGTTGCGGGCGCTGCGCGGACCCGAGCAGTCGCCGCTGTCGATGCGGCGCCCTTCGATGTACACGCCGTCGGTATTGGTCATGCCGGTGCGCAGGCCGGACGCGCCGAGCAGGTGGGCGATCAGGCGCACGGTGGTGGTCTTGCCGTTGGTGCCGGTCACGGCCACCACCGGGATGCGGCCGTCGTCGCCCGGCGCGAACAGGGTGTCCATGATCGCTTCGCCGATCGCGCGCGGCTTGCCGAACGAGGGCGACAGGTGCATGCGCAGGCCCGGGGCGGCGTTGACTTCGACGATGCCGCCGTGCTGTTCCTCGATGGGCTTGAGGACGCTGTCGCACACCAGGTCGACGCCGCAGATGTCCAGGCCCACCATGTGGGCGGCGGCGATGCAGCGCTCTGCCACGTCCGGATGGACGTCGTCGGTCACGTCGGTGGCGGTGCCGCCGGTGGACAGGTTGGCGTTATTGCGCAGCACCACGCGCTGGCCGTTGCTGGGCACGGAGTCGGCGTTCATGCCGTGCTTGGCCAGCGTGGCCAGGGCGATGTCGTCGAAGCGGATCTTGGTCAGCGAGGTGGCGTGGCCGTCGCCGCGGCGCGGGTCCTTGTTGACCTGCTCGACCAGTTCGCGCACGCTGTGCACGCCGTCGCCCACCACCTGCGGCGGATCGCGGCGGGCGCACGCCACCATCTTGTCGCCGATGACCAGCACGCGGTAGTCGTGGCCCGGCAGGTAGCGCTCGACCAGGATGTCGTCGCGGAACTCGGACGCGGTGTGGAAGCCCGCGGTCAGCTGCTCTTTGGTCGTGACGTTGACGGTCACGCCCTTGCCCTGGTTGCCGTCCTTCGGCTTGATCACCACCGGCAGGCCGATTTCCAGGGCGGCGGCCCAGGCGTCGTCCGGGTCGCTCACGCTGCGGCCCATCGGCACCGGCACGCCGGCGGCGTCGAGCAGCTTCTTGGTCAGTTCCTTGTCCTGGGCGATGGTCTCGGCGATCGCGCCGGTGGCGTCGATCTCGGCGGCCTGGATGCGGCGCTGGCGGCTGCCCCAGCCGAACTGCACCAGGCTGCCCTCGGTCAGGCGGCGGAACGGGATGTTGCGGGCGATTGCCGCCTGCACGATCGACCCCGTGGACGGGCCGAGGCGCACGTCCTCGTCGACTTCGCGCAGCTTCGCCAAGGCGCCCGGCAGGTCGAAGGCGGCGTCATGGCGGGCGGCCTCGACCAGCTGCTGGGCCAGTTCGAGGGCCAGGCGGCCGACGTCTTCCTCGCTGTACTCGACCACGACCTGGTAGATGCCGCGCTCGACGGTGGCGGTGGTGCGGCTGAAGGTGACCGGGCAGCCGGCTTCGGCCTGCAGGGCCAGGGCCACGCGCTCGAGCACCTGGGCCAGCGGCACGGTGCCGTCGTGGCCGTAGGGCTGCAGTTCGCCTACCTGCGGAAAGCGCGCGCGCAGGCGCGTCTCGAAGCCGGCCAGCTCGCGGATCGATTCTTCGCCGGGCGTGCAGGAGACGATCGCTTCCACCGAGGTGTGATGGCTCCACAGATTTGGGCCGCGCAGGGCCCGTACACGAGATACTTCCATAAACCTTCAGTCTTCTATTTAGTGGGTCGTTTTCTTCGGGGTGGCATCGAAAGCGCGCAGCCCCCCGCAAATCAGGTCGGAGGGCACGCCCAGCGCCCAGGCCGCAGCCACGGCCGCCAGCACGCTGTCCGGGTGCTTCACCGTCGCCGGCGGAATCTTCGCCAGGTCGAGCAGCACGTCTTCCGTGTCGAAGCCTTCGGCCAGTACGATGCGCCGGTCGCGCACGAACACCACGCGTTCGCCTTGCGCGCGATGGTTCGCGACCACCGGGTTGTTTTCGTCGAGCGCGTAGAAGATCACGCGGCCGTCCGACAGTTCCGCCAGCGCCGCCACCTGTTCGTTGTCGGCATTGAGCACCGCGGTGCCTTCCGACAGGACCACGTCGACCTGGCTGCGGATCACGTTGCGCAGCGCATCCTGGTCGTCGATGTGGAGGTCACGCACGTCGGCCAGGCCTTCCATGTCGGTGACGATGCCGACCTGGCAGCGGTCGTAGGGCAGGCCCTCGAGCAGGATCGAGCGTGCGTTCGATTCGAACACGGCGGTCTGCACGGTGCGGTTGATCAGGAGGCGCTGGCCGGCCTCGAAGCCGGTCGAATCGCGGTTCGACACCTGGCGCGCGTCCAGGTACAGGCCTTCGCCGTTGGCCACGCCGACGTGCTTGCCGGTGATGTGGACCAGGCAGCCCACCAGGCGCGCGATCAGGCTGGTGCCCAGGGTGCCGGTGACGCCCACCACCGGGATGCGCCCGGTCTCGCCGTCCGCGAACAGGTGCGCGACGATGGCCTTGCCCACCTCGCGCGGCTGGCCGCTGGCCGGCTTGATGTGGGCCAGCAGGCCCGGGCTCGAATTGACCTCGATGATGGCGCCGCGCTGTTCTTCGAGCGGACGCGCGATGTCCTCGCACACCAGGTCGATGCCGGCGATGTCCAGGCCGACGATGCGCGCCGCCAGCGCGGCGGCATGGGCGACCGAAGGATGAACCAGGTCGGTGACGTCGTCGGCGACGTTGCCGTTCACCTGGATCAGCACCTTCTGCCCCGGCTGCGGTACCGATTCCGGCGTGAGGCCCTGGCGCTGCAGGTCCAGCATGATTTCGCTGTCGTGCGGATTGACGCGGCCGAGCGGATGCTCTTCGCTGTCGCCGCGGCGCGGGTCGGTGTTGATCTGGCTGTCGCACAGCTGCAGCACGCTCGAGCTGCCATCGCCCGTCACCCACAGCGATTCGCCCCTGGCGGCGGCGACCACCTCGCGGCCGACCACCAGCAGGCGGTGCTCGTTGCCGGGGATGAAACGCTCGACCAGCACCGCCGTGCTGTCGCCGGCTTCGGCGGCGATCGCATAGGCGGCCCGCACTTCCGACTCGAGCATCAGGTTCAGCGTCACGCCGCGCCCATGGTTGCCGTCGACCGGCTTGACCACGACCGGCAGGCCGATGTCCTGGGCTTCTTCCCATGCTTCTTCGGCGCTCCTGACCAGGGCGCCTTCCGGCACCGGCACGCCGCAGGAGGCGAGCAGGGTCTTGGTCAGGTCCTTGTCGCTGGCGATGCCTTCGCCGATCGCGCTGGTGCGGTCGGTCTCGGCGGTCCAGATGCGGCGCTGCGCGGCGCCATGGCCGAGCTGCACCAGGTTGCCGTCGGTGAGGCGGATCGAGGGAATGCGGCGGTCGGTGGCGGCGTCGACGATGTGGGCGGTCGACGGCCCCAGGCAGTAGCGGTCGACCAGCTCGGTCAGGGCCTGCACCGTGGCGGCCATGTCGAAGGGCGTGTCGTTGATGGCCGCCATGATCAGGCGGTGGCCGGCGTCGAGGGCGGCGCGGCCGACGATCTCGTCGCGGGTGCGGAAGGCCATCTTGTAGACGCCGGGCTGGCCGGTCGAGCGGGTCTTGCCGAAGCCGGTCTTCATGCCGGCCATGTTCTGCAACTCGAGCACGATGTGCTCGAGGATGTGGCCGGCCCAGGTGCCGTCGCGCAGGCGTTCCAGGAAGCCGCCGCGGCTGCCGACGCCGCAGCGGTGTTCGACCAGGCCCGGCAGCCAGGCGGTCAGGCGGTCGGTAAAGCCGGGCAGCTTGTTCGAGGGGAAGTCTTCGAGTTCCCCAATGTCGAGCCAGGCCTCGATCACCGGTCGGTAGGTCCAGATGTTCGGGCCGCGCAGGTGGGTCACGCGGAGGAACTTGATGTCGTTCTTCTTGTTCATGAAAAAATGTCTTTGCCTGCAGCGGCTGTTACGCGCAACGCCGGCTTTGCCTGTTAATTACCTGCCTGCTGCCACGGTACCCAAAGCCGGTTTCCCGCAGCGCACTTCATGTATACTTGCCGGCCCGAAGTTTCCCGGGTGCTAGCTTTTTCTGCCAGAACGCCACGTTTTGTCATCCAAAGGATACGCAGAAACGTTAAGCCTGTTTGTGGAACGCTTCACGCAAGCGGGCATCCCGGCAGTCCTGTGCCTTGCCAAGCCCTGCCGCTGTTTGTACCCCACCAGAACCAAATGCCTGATCACGGGCGCAACACATGACAACTCAACAACCTGCTATTCCGTTGGCGGTCGCCGCCAGAGCGACGGCTGCCGATGTTTTGCCGGAACACTGGCAAAATGACCTTGCGAAACAGCTTGCACCAGGGGAAAACGTTTTAACGGGCGTCGAGGTTGACCTCGATGCGAAATTACATTTCCGGAAGGGCCTGGTCGTGGTCACCAGCCGCCGCCTGCTGGCGAAAGCGCCGGGCGACGATGCCTGGCGCGACTGGACCTACCGCCCGGGCCTGCAATTGCGCCACCACGACCATGCCGGCGTCGGACATCTTGAACTGGTCGATCCGGAAGGCTTGCTGGGCGCCTGGCGCTTCACCCTGGGCCAGAACCTGGGCGCGATCCGGGTGGTCGACCATTTCAACGAACAGCTGAAAAGCGTCATTTCCGGCGTGCCGGTGACGCCGCCCGAGCAGCACACCTGCCCGAGCTGCAAGGCCCCGCTCGAGGCCGACGACGCCGAGTGCGCGGTGTGCGCCAAGGTGCTGCACACGCCGCCATCGACCTGGACCCTGTTCCGTCTGTGGCGCTTCGCCCGGCCCTATAAAGGCCAGCTGCTGCTGGGCTTCCTGCTGATGGTGGGTTCGACCGGCGCGCACATGATTCCGCCGTATCTCACCAAGCCGCTGATGGACAACGTCCTGATCCCGTACCAGAACGGCGAGCGTATCGATACCTCACTCGTCTATTTATATATGGGCGGCCTGTTCGGGGCGGCGCTGCTGGCCTGGGCGCTAGGCTGGGGCAAGACCTACGTGCTGGCGCTGGCCTCCGAGCGCATCAGCGCCGACCTGCGCTCGACCACCTATGAACACCTGCTGCGCCTGTCGCTGGAATACTTCGGCGGCAAGCGCACCGGCGACCTGATGTCGCGCATCGGCAGCGGCTCGGACCGGATCAGCGTGTTCCTGTCGCTGCACCTGCTCGACTTCCTGTCGGACGTCCTCCTGATCATCATGACGGGCGTGATCCTGTTCAGCATGAATCCCTGGCTGGCGCTGGTGACCCTGGTGCCGCTGCCGTTCATCGCCTGGATGATCCACGTGGTGCGCGACAGGCTGCGCACCGGCTTCGAGAAGATCGACCGCGTGTGGGGCGAGGTGACCAACGTGCTGGCCGATACCATTCCGGGTATCCGGGTGGTGAAGGCCTTCGCCCAGGAAAAGCGCGAAGCGGCGCGCTTCCGCGAAGCGAACAAGCACAACCTGGCCGTCAACGATAAATTGAACAAGGTCTGGTCGCTGTTCTCGCCGACGGTCTCGTTGCTGACCGAGATCGGCCTCCTGGTGATCTGGTGCTTCGGCATCTGGCAGGTCTCGCGCGGCGACATCACGGTGGGCACCTTGACCGCCTTCATCGCCTACAGCGGCCGTTTCTACGTGAAGCTCGATTCCATGAGCCGTATCGTCTCGGTGACCCAGAAATCGGCCTCGGCGGCCAAGCGCATCTTCGACATCCTCGACCACGTATCGAGCGTGCCGGACCCGGTCAGTCCGGTCAAAGTGGACAAGGTCGCGGGCAACATCGAGCTGCGCGAAGTCGGTTTCCGTTACGGCAACCGCGCGGTCAACCGCGGCATCTCGCTGAACATCAAGGCCGGCGAAATGGTCGGCCTGGTCGGCCATTCGGGTTCGGGCAAGAGCACCCTGGTCAACCTGATCTGCCGTTTCTACGACGTGGCCGAAGGGGCGATCCTGCTCGACGGCACCGACATCCGCTCGTTCGCGGTGGCGGACTACCGCCGCCACATCGGCCTGGTGCTGCAGGAGCCTTTCCTGTTCTTCGGCACCATCGCCGAGAACATCGCCTACGGCAAGCCGGGTGCCACCCGCGAGGAAATCATCGCGGCGGCGCGCGCGGCGCATGCCCACGAGTTCATCCTGCGCCTGCCGCAGGGCTACGACTCGATGGTGGGCGAACGCGGCCAGGGCCTGTCGGGCGGCGAGCGCCAGCGCATCTCGATCGCGCGCGCGCTGCTGATCGACCCGCCGATCTTGATCCTGGACGAAGCCACCTCCTCGGTGGACTCGGAAACCGAAAAGGAAATCCAGAAGGCGCTCGACAACCTCGTGCAGGGCCGCACCACGATCGCCATCGCGCACCGCCTGTCCACGCTGCACCGGGCCGACCGCCTGGTGGTGCTGGACCGCGGCGTGGTGGTGGAAGAGGGCAGCCACGACGAGCTGATGGCGCGCGAAGGCGCTTACCACCGTCTCTACGAAGCGCAGGCGCGCAACGTGGACGGGGAACCGGACGATGAACATTGAATGCGGGATGACTAAATGAGCAGTACTTTCCAACTACGGCGCGACAGCTTCGGCAAGCTGGTGCTCACCACCGCCGAAGGTGAAGAACACGTCGGCGTCATTCCGGTGCGCGCCTTCCCGATCCAGGCGCCGACGCGCGGCATTTCGCTGGTGCGCGAGGGCGGCAAGGAAGTGGCCTGGATCGACGACCTGGCCGGGATGCCGGAACAGGTGCGCGCGCTGATCCAGGAAGAAATCGCAGGCCGCGAATTCATTCCCGAGATCCTGACGATCAAGGATGTGTCGAGCTTTGCCACCCCCTGCACCTGGTATGTGAAAACCGACCGCGGCGACACCGAATTCGTGCTGAAGGTCGACGAGGACATCCGCCGCATCGGCGAAGCCTCGCTGCTCATTGCGGACAACCACGGCATCAACTTCCTGGTGCGCGACATGTTCCGCATCGACAAGCACAGCCGCAAGATCCTGGACCGCTTCCTGTAAGACGGCCCGATTCGTCCATCCGTGCTACCGTTTTTCCTTTGATATGGAAGGAACGGCAATGCAACGAACTGCACTGGTAGTGGGCGCTAGCGGCATCGGCGGGAATTACACGGCGCGCGCGCTGGTGGCGGACGGCTGGCAGGTCTACGGACTGGCGCGCCGTCCCGGCAATGATGTTCCGGGCGTGATCCCGGTCACGGCCGACCTGCTCGACGAAAGGGGGCTGGCCGCCGCGCTGGCGGATGTTGCGCCCACCCATGTCTTCATCACCACCTGGATGCGCCAGGCGACGGAAAGCGAGAACATCCGCGTCAACGCGGCCATGGTGCGCAACCTGCTCTCCACCTTGTCGAGCAAGAAGTCGCTGCGCCACGTGGCCCTGGTCACCGGCCTGAAGCATTACCTCGGCCCCTTCGAAGCCTATGCCGCTTCCGGCACGCTGCCGGACACGCCGCTGCGCGAAAGCCAGCCGCGCCTGCCCGTCGAGAATTTCTACTATGCCCAGGAAGACGAGGTTTACGCGGCCGCCGAGCGCGACCGCTTTACCTGGACCGTCCACCGTCCGCACACGGTCATCGGCATGGCGGTCGGCAATGCCATGAACCTCGGCACCACGCTGGCCGTGTACGCCACCATCTGCAAGGAGACCGGACGTCCCTTCCAGTTCCCCGGCTCCGGCGCGCAGTGGAACGGCCTGTCCGACGTCACCGATGCGCGCATGCTGGCCAGGCAACTGGTCTGGGCGGCCAATGCCGACGCGGCGCGCAACGAAGCCTTCAACATCGTCAATGGCGACCTGTTCCGCTGGAGCTGGCTGTGGGGCCGCATCGCCGACTATTTTGGCGTGCAGGCCGCGGGCTTCGACGGCACGGTGCAGCCGCTGGAAAGCGCGATGGCGAACGACCATGCGCTGTGGCGCGACATCGCCGCGCGCCACGGATTGGCGGAAGCCGACCTCGATCGCCTGGCGTCGCCCTGGCATACCGACCTCGACCTCGGCCGCCCGATCGAGGTGATGACCGACATGGCGCGCAGCCGCAAGCTCGGCTTCACGGCTTACCAGGCCACCGACGACTCCTTCTTCGACCTGTTCGGGCAACTGCGCGCGGCACGCCTGATTCCCTGAGTTCGACCCAGCCGCTTGCAGCGCCGACCGGCTGGTGCTAAATTTGTTAACACGTTAACGAAATAGGCGATATCGCTGCCATGCAAGCCGAACATCTTTCCATTCCTGCCGGCAGGATCCCGGTCGAGGCCACCTGCTGGACGGCGCCCGGCGCCGCCGCCACCGTCATCCTGCACCCGGCCACGGCGGTCACGCAGGCCTATTACGCGCCTTTCGCGGCCTGGCTGGCGGGGCGCGGATTCAATGTCGTGACCTACGACTACCGCGGCACCGGGCGCTCGCGCCCGCACAGCCTGCGCGGCTTCAAGGCGAGCATGACGGACTGGATCGACAAGGACGTCGCCGCCGTCACGCGCTGGACCGAGGAGCGCTTCCCCGGCTTGCCGCTGCTGGCGGTGGGGCACAGCGTGGGCGGCCATGCGATCGGCCTGTCGCCCGAGACCGCGCGCCTGCGCGCCGCGGTGCTGGTGGCGTCCCATGCGGGCGCCAGCCGCACCGTGCGTGGCTTTGGCGAGCGCCTGCGCGTGCGCTTCGTGCTGCGCGTGCTGGCGCCGCTCCTGTGCGCGCTGTTCGGCTACATGCCGGGACGCCGCATCGGCCTGGGCGAAGACCTGCCGCGCGGCGTCATGCTGCAATGGGCCAGGTGGACCGCGCTGCCGCGCTACTTCTTCGATGACCCGGCGCTCGACGCCGCGCGCCGCATGGCCCGGGTCGACATCCCGCTGCTGGTGCTGGGCTTCGACGACGATCCCTGGGCCAACCCGGTGGCGGTCGACATGCTGGTGTCACACCTGAGCAAGGCGCAGCTGGAGCGCCGCAACATCGACCCGCGTGCGGCCGGCGTGCCGGCGGTGGGACACATGGGCTTCTTCCGGCGCCGCTGCGAAGCGGCGCTGTGGCCGCAGGTGGCCGACTGGCTGCACGCCCGGGCCACGCAGGCGAGGGAGGTCGCGCATGACATCGGCTAAACCCCGTTTCGTCCAGCTGCTGAACCGCGCCCAGCGCGCCCTGCAGCGCTGGATCGAGGCGCGGCCGGAATCCTGGGAAGGGATCAGCGCGGCCCAGGTCGGCCTGCTGTTCGTGCTGCGGGCGCGCGGCGACGCCGCGGTGGGGGAGATCGCCACGGAACTGGGCGTGGCGCCGGCCGCCGTGACCAACCTGTCCAAGCGCATGCAGGCGGCGGGTATGGTCGAGCGTGTGGCCGATGCGCGCGACGCGCGCTTGACGCGCCTGCGGATGACCGGCAGCGGCCAGGAAGCCAGCACCCGCGCCGGGGAAGTGCTGGTCGAGCTGAATGCGCGCCTGAGCGAAGGCTTCACGCCGGAAGAACTGCAGACCGTAGCGCGCTGGCTGGCCCAGGCGGCGGCGCTGGAGCCGGGCGCGTCACAGGATTGACCGGGCGTTTCGACCGTCAGTGTACGTCCGTTCACATACCCGCAAGCACATCGCGGGTAGAGTCCTCCTATCCGCTTACGCCTACCGGGAGACTTCATGGATTCGATCAACCGCAACCAGCCGGAACAGAACCGCCTCGACCTCAGCGGCCAGGGGGCCGTGCAGCGCCTCAAGGACATGGCCGACGACGCCGACAGCTGCTTCTTCGTCACCCAGGGCGGCATCGGCCCGAGCCGGGGCGTGCGTCCGATGAGCGTGCGCGAGGTGGACGACGCCGGGCAACTCTGGTTCCTGAGCGCCAGCGACAGCCACAAGAACGCAGAAATCGCGGCACACCCGGCCGTGAAACTGTATTTCCAGCAGGGCGCGCATTCCGGCTTTCTCGAGCTCGACGGCTATGCGGAAGTGATCACCGACCGCCAGCGCATCAAGGAACTGTGGAACTTCATGCTCAAGACCTGGTTCACCGAAGGCGAGGACGACCCGCGCATCACCGCCATCCGCGTGATCCCGCGCCAGGGCTACTACTGGGACAACAAGCACGGCGACGCGGTGGCCGGCGCCAAGGTGGTGGTCGGCGCGGTGCTCGGCAAGACGCTCGACGATTCGATCGAGGGCAGGCTCAGCTTCTGACGGCGCCGCACGATGCCGCAGCCGCACTTCGTGGTCGTCACCATCGGTTCGGCCGGCGACCTGTTCCCCTTCATGCGCGTGGCCCTCGCGCTGCGCGAGGCCGGGCACCGGGTCAGCATGCTCGGCCCGGTGCAGCACGCGCCCTTCGTGGAGCCGAGCGGTCTTGCGTTCCATGGCCTGCCGGCCGACGCGGCGGTGCTCGACCATCCCGACCTGTGGCATCCGACCCGCGGCCTGGCCGTGGTGTGGCGCGCCACGCGACCGGCGATGGCGCAGGTTCCCGCCTTCGTGGCCGCGCTGCCCGATAGCGAGCGCATCGTGCTGCTGGCGCACCCGCTGGCCCTGCCGGAAGCCGACCTGTGCCGCGCGCGCCGCCGCGGGCTGAAGGTGGCGGCGCTCTACCTGGCGCCCTCGAACCTGCCGACCGTGCACGACCCGCTGATGCTGGGACCCTGGCCGGTGCCGCGCTGGGTGCCGCCGGGTGCGCGCCGCTGGCTGTGGCGCCGGCTGGGCGAGGCCCTGATCAACCCGGTGGCCTTGCCCGACGTGAACGCGGCACGTGCGCAGCAGGGCCTGGCGCCGGTGACCGACCTGGTAGACTTCATCGTGAAGCTGCCCGACCTGTCGGTGACCCTGTTCCCGGAATGGTTCGCGCCGACCCAGCCGGACTGGCCGCAGCCTCTGGCGCGCACCGGTTTCCCGCTGTACGATCCCTCGCCCCAGGCCGTATTGTCGGCGCAGGTGGCGCGCTTCCTGGAGGAGGGGCCTGCGCCGGTGGTGTTCACGCCCGGCACCGGCAACCGCCAGGCGGCGCATTATTTCCTCTGCGCGCTCGACGCCTGCGCCCGGCGCGGCCTGCGCGCCATCCTCTTGACGCCGCACCGCGAGCAGCTGCCGGCGCATCTGCCGACGCCGGTGCTATGGCAGGACTATGTGCCGCTGCGCGCCCTGTTGCCGCACGTGGCCGCGCTGGTGCACCACGGCGGCATCGGCACCACGGCCGAAGCCCTGCGCGCCGGCACGCCGCAACTGGTGGTGCCGCTGGCGCACGACCAGTTCGACAACGCGGCGCGGGTGGGCAGGCTGGGCGCCGGCGCCAGCCTGCGGGCGGCGCGCCTGACAGCGCCGCGGCTCGCGCAGCGCCTGGCGGAAGTTGTCGGTAATAAAGCCGTGGAAGCGGCCTGCCGCGCGCTGTCCGCCCGCTGCGGTCCCGCCGAGCTCGGGCCCCTGTGCGAACGGCTGGCATCGCTCGCGCGCTGAACTGTTGGCAAGCGCACCGACAATGTTCTGTCCTTGCGATGAAATACGGCATCGACCATATCGACGCCGGGGAATCCATGCGCCACAAGCCGACGCCTCACAAGCACGAGCAGCCTTCCAGCGCCGGCGAAAGCCGCGCGGGCTATGTCCGGGTGCGCGGCGCCCGCGAACACAACCTGAAGAACGTCGACGTCGACATTCCGCGGGGCAGCCTGGTGGTGTTCACCGGCGTGTCCGGATCGGGCAAGTCCTCGCTGGCCTTCGGCACCCTGTACGCGGAAGCCCAGCGGCGCTACCTGGAATCGGTGTCGCCCTATGCGCGCCGCCTGTTCCACCAGATGCCGGTGCCGGAAGTCGACGAGATCGACGGCCTGCCGCCGGCGGTGGCCCTGCAGCAGCAGCGCGGCTCGCCCACCGCGCGTTCCTCGGTGGGCAGCGTCAGCACGCTGTCGAATTCCCTGCGCATGCTGTATTCGCGCGTCGGCGACTATCCGCCCGGCCAGGAGCTGCTGTACGCGGAATCGTTTTCGCCGAACACGCCGGAAGGCGCCTGTCCGCAGTGCTCGGGCCTGGGCCGGGTCTACGAAGTGACGGAACAGTCGATGGTGCCGGACGATACGCTCACCATCCGCGAGCGCGCGGTGGCGGCCTGGCCGCCGGCCTGGCACGGCCAGAACCTGCGCGACATCCTGGTCACGATGGGCTACGACGTCGATACGCCCTGGCGCGAGCTGCCGAAGAAGGACCGCGACTGGATCCTGTTCACCGACGAGACCCCGACCGTGCCGGTCTACGCCGGCCTCACGCCGAAGGAAACCAAGGCCGCGCTCAAGCGCAAGGACACGCCCAGCTACCAGGGCACCTTCACCGGCGCGCGCCGCTACGTGCTGCAGACCTTCGCCAACACCGAAAGCGCCTCGATGAAAAAGCGCGTGGCGCGCTACATGGTGAGCACGGAATGCCCGCTGTGCCGCGGCAAGCGCCTGCGCCGGGAAGCGCTGTCGGTGACCTTCGCCGGCATCGACATCATGGAACTGTCGCGCATGCCGCTGGCCCGGCTGGCGGAACTCCTGAAGCCTTACGCGGTCGGCGAAGCGGCCAGGGACAGGACCCGCGCAAAGGAACATCCGGAGCAGATGATCGTCACCCAGCGCATCGCCCAGGACCTGTGCGCGCGCCTGCGCGTGCTGCTCGACCTGGGGCTGGGCTACCTGGCGCTGGAGCGCAGTACGCCGACCCTGTCGCCGGGCGAGCTGCAGCGCCTGCGCCTGGCGACCCAGGTGCGCTCCAACCTGTTCGGCGTGGTCTACGTGCTGGACGAGCCGTCGGCCGGCCTGCATCCGGCCGATACCGAAGCCCTGCTCGATGCGCTGGACCAGTTGAAAGCGGCGGGCAATTCGCTGTTCGTGGTCGAGCACGCGCTCGACGTGATCCGGCAGGCCGACTGGATCGTCGACGTCGGCCCGCAAGCGGGCGAGAAGGGCGGGCAGGTGCTGTACAGCGGCGAGCCCGACGGATTGAAGAGGGTCGCCGATTCGCAGACGCGGCGCTACCTGTTCAACGAAGCGCCGTTGGAAAAACGCGCGCCGCGCCAACCGGTCGGCTGGCTGCGCCTGGAGGGCGTGCGGCGCAACAACCTCGACGGCATCAGCGCCGAATTCCCGCTCGGCGTGCTGACGGCCGTCACCGGCGTGTCCGGTTCCGGCAAATCGAGCCTGGTCAGCCAGGTGCTGGTGGAGCTGGTAAGCAGGGCCCTCGGCCAGGGCGCGCAGGAAGCGGATACCCCGGAGGTTGAAGAACCGGGCTTGGAACAGGAACCCGCCTCGCCGCTCGAAGGCCGCATCGTCGCCGGGATGGAGGGAATACGGCGCATGGTGCGGGTCGACCAGAAGCCGATCGGCCGCACCCCGCGTTCCAACCTGGCCACCTATACCGGCCTGTTCGACCAGGTGCGCAAGCTGTTCGCCGCCACGCCGGACGCGAAGAAGCGCCGCTATGACGCCGGCCGCTTCTCCTTCAACGTGGCCAAGGGGCGCTGCGAGCACTGCGCCGGCGAGGGCTTCGTCATGGTCGAGCTGCTGTTCCTGCCCAGCGTGTATGCGCCGTGCCCGACCTGCGAAGGCGCGCGCTACAACGCCAGGACCCTCGAGGTGCGCTACCGCGGCAAGAACATCGCCGAGGTGCTGGGCATGACGGTGGGCGAGGCCATCACTTTCTTCGAGGGCGAGGCGCTGGTCGAGCGCGCGCTCGAGGTGCTGGCCGAAGTGGGCCTGGACTACCTGCGCCTGGGCCAGCCGGCCACCGAACTGTCGGGCGGGGAGGCGCAGCGCATCAAGCTGGCGGCCGAGCTGCAGCGCGCCGGACGCGGCAACACCCTGTACGTGCTGGACGAGCCCACCACCGGCCTGCACCCGCGCGATGCCGACCGCCTGGTGGCGCAGCTGAACCGCCTGGTCGACGCCGGCAACACGGTGATCGTGGTCGAGCACACCATGCGCGTGGTGGCGGGTTGCGACTGGGTGATCGACGTCGGTCCGGGCGCGGGTGACGAGGGGGGCAAGCTGATCTGCGCCGGGCCGCCGGAAGAGGTGGCGCGCTGCAAGGCCAGCCGCACGGCGCCATATCTTGCGTCCCATCTTGCATAAAGGATTCGTCGGAATCTAATTTCCCTATTAACAATTGAGATGTCGATCATTCATTCAATTGTGTGACGAAAAATAGGTGTCATACGTTACACTTGGGATATTTTTCTCCTAACTTTTCGTCACGCATGGCCGGCCCTTCCATCGATAATTCACAATTTCGCCGCATCTTGAGCCGCAACGTCGCCTTGCCGCTGGGATTGAGCGTCGTCAGTGCAATCGTATTCGTCGCTCTGATCGCTTACCTGATCAATGCACTGAACCGGGTCGAGCACTCCGAGCGCGTCATCGGCAATGCGCAAGAGGTCAGCAAGCTTGCGGCCGACATGGAAGCCGGGATGCGCGGCTACCTGCTTGCCGGCGACGAGGCTTTCCTTTCGCCTTATCTGCTCGCCCTGCAGCGCGTACAGAGCGGACTCGGATCGATGAGCGAGATGGTCGCGGACAATCCGGCCCAGATTGACCGGATCAAGCGCATCCAGGCCTCGCAGATGCAATGGAAGGCCTTCGCCGCCGAGATGATCGAACGGCGCCGCCGCAACGATCCGACCTACCTCGACGCGGTGCGTAGCGGCCGCGGCAAGATCCTGATGGACGAGATCCGCCGTTCCTTCGACGACTTCCTCGACGTCGAGCGCCGCCTGCTGCGCGATCGCAACGACGAGGCGCGCCGCGTCACGACCTGGTCGGTGATCTCCTTCCTGCTTCTCAGCCTGCTGGTCGGCGGCGGCCTGGCCATGTTCGGGCGCCGCCAGCTGGTCATGCTGTCGAATTCCTACCAGGAGACGCTGGAGCACGAGGCCGAGCACAACGCCCAGCTGCGCCACCAGGACTGGCTGCGTTCCGGCCAGACCGAGCTGGCCGCGCTGAGCGCCGGCATCCATTCGCTGGAACCGCTGGCCGACGCCGTGCTCACCTACGTGACGCGCTACCTTGACGGCGTAGTGGCCGCCATGTACGTGCATGGCGAGGACGGCGTCCTGCGCCGCATCGGCGCCTACGGCTTCGCCTTCGACAAGGCCGACGACGCCCAGGTGATCATGCCGGGCCATTCGCTGGCCAGCCGCGCGGCGCTCGAGAAGCGCCTGCTGGTGCTGCACGACCTGCCGGACGGTTACATCAAGGTGGCCTCGAGCCTGGGCGAGACGCCGCCGCGCGAACTCCTGATCGCCCCGGTGCACAACCACGGCAAGATCAAGGGCGTGATCGAGATCGGCTTCCTGCACCCCGTGAGCGCGCGCGACCGCGAGTTCATGGAACTGATCGCGCCGGCGGTCGGCGCCTCGATGGCGGCGGTGCTGTACCGCCTGCGCCTGCAGCATGCGCTGGAAGAGACCCAGACCCTGAACGAGGAACTGCAGGTCCAGCAGGAAGAGCTGCGCACCGCCAACGAGGAGCTGGAAGAACAGTCGCGCGCGCTGGAAGAGTCGCAGACCGCGCTGGAGAACCAGCAGTCCGAGCTGCGCGCCACCAACGACCAGCTGGCCGAGCAGGCGCTCAATCTCGACATGAAGAACGCGGCCCTCACCGGCGCCCAGGAGCAGCTGCGCCAGCGCGCGCTGGAACTGGAACGCGCCAGCCGCTACAAGTCCGAGTTCCTGGCGAATATGTCGCACGAGCTGCGCACGCCGCTCAACAGCTCGCTGATCCTGGCCAAGCTGCTGGCCGATAACGCTGCCGGCAACCTCAACGACGAGCAGGTGCGCTTCGCCCAGACCATCTACTCGGCCGGCAACGACCTGCTGCACCTGATCAACGACATCCTCGACATCTCGAAGGTCGAGGCGGGCAAGCTCGAACTGGTGCCGGAAGAGGTGCCGCTGCGCCGCATGGTCGAGGGCCTGGCGCGCACCTTCGAGCCGCTCGCGCGCCAGAAGGCGCTCGAGTTCAGCATGACGATCGACCCGAACGTGCCGGCAGCGATTACCACCGACCGCCAGCGCGTCGAGCAGATCCTGAAGAACCTGCTGTCCAACGCGGTGAAGTTCACCGAGCGCGGCGCGGTCCGCATGACGGTGGGCGTGACGCCCGAGGGCTGGGTGCAGTTCGGCGTGCGCGATTCCGGCATCGGCATCGCCCAGGACCAGCAGGACAAGATCTTCGATGCCTTCCACCAGGCCGACGGCACCACCAGCCGCCGCTTCGGCGGCACCGGCCTGGGCCTGTCGATCTCGCGCGACCTCACCAACCTGCTGGGCGGCAGCCTGGACGTGTCGAGCCAGCCGGGCGAGGGCAGCCTGTTCACCCTGAGCCTGCCGCGCAGCGGCGCGGTCGCGGCCACCCCGCCGGCAGCACCGGCCCTGCATCCCGCGCAGCCTGCGCTGGCGGCGCCCCCGGCACCTACCGCCGCGCCGGCGCCAGTGGAGCCGGCCGCCAGCTTTGCGGACGACCGCGACCTGCCCGCGGCAGGCACGCGCACCGTCCTGGTGATCGAGGACGAACCCGAGTTCGCACGCATCCTGTTCGACCTGGCGCACGAACTCGACTACCGCTGCCTGGTGGCGCTCAGCGCCGGCGAAGGACTGGCGCTGGCCGCCAGCCAGAAGCCGGACGCGGTGCTGCTCGACATCCGCCTGCCGGACAGCTCCGGCCTGTCGGTGCTGCAGCAGTTGAAGGACAACCCGTCCACCCGCCACATCCCGGTGCACATCGTCTCGAGCATGGAAAACGGCGGCGAGGCCCTGCACCTGGGCGCGATCGGCTACGCCCTGAAACCCACCAGCCGCGAGCAGCTGGAAGAGGTGTTCCGCAAGCTGCAGGAAAAATCGAGCCAGAAGATCAAGCGCGTGCTGCTGGTCGAGGACGACGAGCGCCAGCGCGAGAGCGTGGTGCAGCTGATCGCCGACACCGACGTCGAGATCCGGGCTGTCGGCATGGGCGGCGACGCCCTGGCCCTGCTGAAGGAACAGATCTTCGACTGCATGATCATCGATCTGAAACTCCCCGACATGCAGGGCGGCGAGCTGCTCGAGCGCATGGCCAGCGAGGAAGTCTGCTCGTTCCCGCCGGTGATCGTCTACACCGGCCGCAACCTGACCCGCGACGAAGAGGCCGAGCTGCTCAAGTATTCGCGTTCGATCATCATCAAGGGCGCCCGTTCGCCCGAGCGCCTGCTGGACGAGGTGACCCTGTTCCTGCACAAGGTGGAAAGCGAGCTTTCGTCCGAGCGCCAGACCATGCTCAAGGCTGTGCGCGGGCGCGACCGCGTGTTCGAAGGGCGTACCATCCTGCTGGTGGACGACGACGTGCGCAACGTGTTCGCGCTGACCAGCGCGCTCGAATCGCGCGGCGCCCGGGTCGAGGTGGGCCGAAATGGATTTGAAGCCATCGACAAGCTCGACCAGGTGCCGGGTATCGACCTGGTGCTGATGGACGTCATGATGCCGGGCATGGACGGCCTGGAAGCGACCCGCCGCATCCGCGCCGACGGCCGCTTCGACCGCCTGCCGATCATCGCCATCACGGCCAAGGCGATGAAGGACGACCAGGAGCAGTGCCTGGCCGCCGGCGCCAACGACTACCTGGCCAAGCCGATCGACCTCTCCCGCCTGTATTCGCTGCTGCGGGTGTGGATGCCGACACTGGAACGCATTTGAGCACGCCAATGAGCCCGATCGACCCGACCCCGCCGGACGACTTCGACATCGAGCTGAAGATGCTGGTGGAAGCCGTCTACCTGAAGTACAACTACGACTTCAGGGACTACACGGGTGCGTCGCAGAAACGCCGCATCCTGGTGGCCATGCGCGAGATGGACTGCGACACGGTGTCGAGCCTGCAGGCCAAGGTGATGCACGAGCCGGACGGCTTCGCCCAGCTGCTGCAGTACCTGACGATTCCGGTGACCGAGATGTTCCGCGACCCGGAATACTGGCTGGCGCTGCGCGAGCACGTGGTGCCTTTCCTGAAGACCTATCCCTCGCTGAAGGTATGGGTGGCCGGCTGCAGCACCGGCGAAGAGGTGTATTCGCTGGCCATCCTGCTGCAGGAAGAAGGCCTGCTCGAGCGCGCCATCATCTACGCCACCGACATCAATCCGGAATCGCTGGAAGCGGCGCGGCGCGGGGTGTTCAATCTCGAACGCATGCGCCTGTACACCGAGAACTACCAGAAGGCCGGCGGCAAGCGCGCCTTTTCCGATTACTACACGGCGGCCTACAGCGGGGCGCTGTTCGACCGCGCCCTGGTCGAGAACGTCACCTTCGCCGACCACAGCCTGGCCACCGATACCGTGTTCTCGGAGACCCATTTCGTCAGCTGCCGCAATGTGCTGATCTATTTCAACCGCAAGCTGCAGGACCGTGCGCTCGGCCTGTTCCACGAATCGCTGTGCCACCGCGGCTTCCTGGGCCTGGGCAGCAAGGAGAGCATCGAGTTCTCCAGCCATGCCGATCGCTTCGACGTGCTGGCCCGGCGCGAGCGCATCTTCCGCAAGGGTGCGCCGTGAGCATGCCGGCCAGCGTCCTGGCGGAGATCGGCGCGGCCCTGCGCGGCCGCCGCGTCGAGCTGGTCGTCATCGGCGGCTCGGCCGGCGGCGTCGACGCGCTGTTCCAGCTGCTGCCCGCCATCCCGGCCGGCTTCCGGCCCAGCGTGGCCTGCATCCTGCACGTGCCGCCCGACCGCGACAGCCGCCTGGCCGAGCTGTTCGAGATGCGTAGTGCGCTGCCGGTGCGCGAGGCGCGCGACAAGGAGCCGCTGCAACCCGGCGTGATCTATTTCGCCGGTTCGGGCTATCATCTCTCAGTCGAGCGCGAGCGCTGCTTCTCGCTCAGCTGCGAGCCGCCGGTGCAGTTCGCGCGCCCGGCGATCGACGTGCTGATGGAGTCCGCCGCCGACGCCTATGGACCGGCGTTGGCCGGTATCCTGTTGACCGGTGCTAACCATGACGGTGCCGAGGGCATGTGCCGCATCCGCGAGCGCGGCGGCCTGACCGTCGTGCAGGACCCGGGCGAGGCCCAGGCCAGCGCCATGCCGAACGAGGCGATCCGGCGTTGCGCGCCGCACCTCGTGCTGCCGCTGCTTGGCATCCGGACACTGCTTCCCATGCTGAGGAACTTATGAGCTCGCAAGACCCTAGCAAACTTTTGATCGTCGACGACCTGCCGGAAAACCTGCGCGCGCTCGACGCCCTGATCCGCGGCGAAGGACGCCTCGTCTACCAGGCCTCCTCGGGCGAGGAAGCGCTGGCGCTGATGCTCGAGCACGACTTCGCGCTGGCCATCCTCGACGTCCAGATGCCGGGCATGGACGGCTTTGAACTGGCCGAGCTGATGCGCGGTACCGAACGCACCCGCGCCATCCCGATCGTGTTCGTGTCGGCCGCCGGCCGCGAGCTGAACTACGCCTTCAAGGGCTACGAGACCGGCGCCGTCGATTTCCTCTACAAGCCGCTCGACTCGGACGCGGTGCGCAGCAAGGTCAACGTGTTCGTCACGCTCGACCAGCAGCGCCGCCAGATGCAGCGCCAGATGGCCGCGATCGAGCGCAGCCGGCAGGAACAGGAAACCCTGCTGCGCGAACTGAACCAGACCCAGGAAGAGCTGCAGCGCTCGCTGCGCATGCGCGACGAGTTCATGTCGCTGGTGGCGCACGAGCTGCGCACGCCGCTCAACACCCTGTTCCTGGAAGCCCAGATGCGCAGCCTGCAGCTCAAGCGCGGCACCCTGGCCACCATCAAGCCCGACCAGTTCGAGGCCATGATCAAGCGCGACGAGCGCCAGATCAAGGCCATGATCCGCCTGATCGACGACATGCTCGACGTCTCGCGCATGCGCAGCGGCCAGCTGTCGATCCGTCCCGGCCAGGTCCAGCTGATGGACCTGCTCGAGCGCGTCGTCAGCGACCTGTCGCTGCAGGCCGCGGCCACCGGCTGCAAGCTGTCCCTGCAGCCGCATCCGCCGGTGCAGGGCTGCTGGGACGAGTTCCGCATCGAACAGGTGGTGGTCAACCTCCTGACCAATGCGCTGCGCTACGGCGGCGGGCAGCCGGTCGAGGTCAGCGTGCAGTACGCCGACGATACGGTGCGCATCGACGTGCGCGACGAGGGCAAGGGCATCGCCCAGAGCGACCTGGAACGCATCTTCGAGCCCTACGAGCGCGGCGCGCGCAACGGCGAGCCCAAGGGCCTGGGGCTGGGCCTGTACATCTCGCGCCAGCTGGCGATCTCGCACGGCGGCGAGCTGCGCGTGACCAGCAAGCCGGGGGAGGGCTCGACCTTCTCGCTGATCCTGCCGACCTGCGAGCAGACGGTCGATACGGCCACCACGGCCTGATCTCTTCCATACCGTAGGGTGGGCAGGTTTCCTGCCCACGCGTTCAAATCTCATATGAATAGTGGTTCAGCTGATCACCAGCTGATTGAACGCGTGGGCGGCAAAGCCGCCCACCCTACGAGAATCGACATCTCCCCAATCGAAGCGTGGGTTGCATCACGCTGTCGTTTCGTCCACACTCACGGATTGGGCCGGTTTGCCGGCTCGATAAGTCCCTTCAAGGGAGAGCAATACTTGCTCGATAGTTAAAATCAATCGGCAGTATCGCATCAATCAATTTCACAAAAGACGCTCAGGTCGGTACACTGACGTCTATCAAATCTTTTAACCACCCGAAAACAGGAGATTACATGTCCCTCATCAACACCCAGATCAAGCCGTTCAAGGCCACCGCTTACCACAACGGCAAGTTCATCGATCTGACGGAAGAGAACTTCAAGGGCACCTGGTCGATCCTGATGTTCTACCCGGCCGACTTCACCTTCGTCTGCCCGACCGAACTGGAAGACCTGGCTGCTTTCCAGCCTGAATTCGAGAAGATGGGCGTGAACGTCTACGGCGTGTCGACCGACAGCCACTTCGCACACAAGGCATGGCACGACACCTCGGACGCCATCAAGAAAGTGAACTACCCGCTGATCGGCGACCCGACCGGCACCCTGGCTCGCAACTTCGAAGTCATGATCGAAGAAGAAGGCATGGCACTGCGCGGCACCTTCGTGATGAACCCGGAAGGCCAGATCAAGGTCATGGAAGTGCACGACAACGGCATCGGCCGCGACGCGTCGGAACTGATGCGCAAAGTCAAGGCTGCCCAGTACGTCGCTTCGCACCCGGGTGAAGTGTGCCCGGCCAAGTGGACCGAAGGCGCAGAAACCCTGACCCCGTCGCTGGACCTGGTCGGCAAGATCTAAGCTGGTAGCAAGGTAGTACTGTCCCGGGCCGCCCTGGCGGCCCGGTGCATTTCTGGGGCCCGTTTCCGGCCCCGGGCACCGCAATACATTGAACAATAACGTCATAGTCGAGGAAAACATCATGCTGGACGCAACCCTCAAGAAGCAGTTGCAGGCCTATCTGGAAAAAGTGGTGCAGCCGATTGAGCTCGTTGCATCGCTGGATGATTCGCCGAAAGCGCGCGAAATGGATGAACTGCTCCGCGAAATCGCCGCGTTGAGCGACAAGATCACCGTGCGCACCGACGGTGCCAATGCCCGCAAGCCTTCGTTCTCGATCAAGCGCGTGGGCACCGATATCGCCGTGGATTTCGCCGGCATCCCGCTCGGCCACGAATTCAGCTCGCTGGTGCTGGCGCTGCTGCAGGTGGGCGGCCACCCGATCAAGCTGGACCAGGCGGTCATCGATCAAATCAAGGACCTGGACGGCGACTACGTCTTCGAAACCTTCATCTCGCTCTCCTGCCACAACTGCCCGGAAGTGGTGCAGGCCCTCAACGCGATGTCGGTGATTAACCCGCGCATCAAGGTCGTCGCCATCGACGGCGGCGTGTTCAAGAGCGAAGTCGAAGCGCGCCAGATCATGGCGGTACCGATGATGTTCCTGAACGGCCAGCACTTCGGCCAGGGCCGTACCAGCGTGGAAGAGATCCTGTCCAAGATCGACACCGGCGCCGGCGCCCGCAAGGCAGCCGAGCTGAACAAGAAAGACCCGTTCGACGTCCTGATCGTCGGCGGCGGTCCTGCCGGCGCGGCCGCGGCGATCTACGCCGCCCGCAAGGGCATCCGCACCGGCGTGCTGGCCGACCGTTTCGGCGGCCAGGTGCTGGACACGCTCGCCATCGAGAACTTCGTCTCGATGAAGGAAACCGACGGTCCGAAGTTCGCCGTCGCCCTGGAAGAGCACGTCAAGCACTACGAGGTCGACATCATGAACACTCAGCGTGCCAACAAGCTGGTCGAAGGCAAGATGATCGAGGTGCACACCGAGACCGGCGCCGTGCTGAAGTCGAAGTCGGTGATCATCGCCACCGGCGCGCGCTGGCGCGAGATCAACGTGCCGGGCGAGCGCGAGTACCGCAACAAGGGCGTGGCCTACTGCCCGCACTGCGACGGCCCGCTGTTCAAGGGCAAGCGCGTGGCCGTGATCGGCGGCGGCAACTCGGGCGTCGAAGCGGCGATCGACCTGGCGGGCATCGTCAAGGAAGTGACCCTGATCGAGTTCGGCGCCGAACTGCGTGCCGATGCGGTCCTGCAGCGCAAGCTCTACTCGCTGAAGAACGTCACCGTGATCAAGTCGGCCCAGACCACCGAGATCCACGGCGACGGCAAGATCGTCAATGGCCTGTCGTACAAGGACCGCAAC
The DNA here is from genome assembly GCF_027923905.1 of Massilia varians. Taxonomy (NCBI): domain Bacteria; kingdom Pseudomonadati; phylum Pseudomonadota; class Betaproteobacteria; order Burkholderiales; family Oxalobacteraceae; genus Massilia; species Massilia varians. The sequence continues at coordinate 4,339,277 of NZ_AP026966.1, read as the reverse complement.
AGCGGCGAACTGAAACGCGTCGACCTGGAAGGCGTCTTCGTGCAGATCGGCCTGGTGCCGAACGCCGAATGGCTCAAGGGCACGCTGGACCTGTCGGCGCACGGCGAGATCGAAGTCGACGCCAAGGGCCAGACCTCGATCCCGGGCGTGTATGCGGCCGGCGACGTCACCACGGTGCCGTTCAAGCAGATCGTGATCGCGGTGGGCGAGGGCGCCAAGGCCTCGCTGGCGGCTTTTGACTACCTGATGCGCCTGCCGGTGGAAGATGACAGCATGGCCGAGGAAGCCAAGGCGGCCTAAGCAAAACCAGAACGCCATTCCCGTCATGGGGGTGGCGTTTTTTTACGTCCGCAGTATCCAGTTTACTGGATATGCAAATCCAGTATAATGGATTCATGGACATCAACACACTGATCTCGCGCCGCGTGCGCACCCTGCGCGAGGAACGGGGCTTTTCCCTGGCCACTCTCGCCGAGCTGAGCGGGGTAGGCCGCTCGACCATTTCCCTGATCGAACGCGGCGAAAGCAGCGCCACCGCCACCGTGCTCGACAAGCTGGCCACCGCCCTCGGCGTCGCGCTGGCGGCGCTGTTCGAGCAGGGCGGCGAGGGCGACAACCCGCCGTCACCGGTCTCCCGCGCCGCCGAGCAGCCGGTGTGGACCGATCCGGTCAGCGGCTACCAGCGCCGCCACCTCTCTCCGGCGGCGCCGTCGCCGATCCAGCTGGTCGAGGTCGTGTTCCCGGCCGGCCAGCGCGTGGCCTTCGATACCGCGGTCCGCGACGTCGACCTCCAGCAGCAGGTGTGGGTGATCGACGGAGAAATGGACATCACGCTCGGCGACGCCCGCTGGCGCCTGGCGGCGGGTGACTGCCTGGCGATGCGCGTGGACCGGCCGACCAGCTTCCACAACCCCGGCAGCAAGGCTGCGCGCTACCTGGTAGCGCTGGTCACTTCCAACAGGAGAAACGCATGAGCGACAGCATCACCGTACGGCGCCTTGGCGCCGGGGAAGCCGCAAGGTCCATCGAGGCGCTGGCCGACGTGCTGGTCGATTGCGTCGAAGGCGGCGCGTCCGTCAGCTTCATGCTGCCCCTGGGCCGCGACAAGGCGCTGGCCTTCTGGCGCGGCGTGGCCGACGGCGTCGCGCGCGGCGAGCGCGCCCTGCTGGTTGCCGAAGACGGCGCCGGGCGCATCGTCGGCACCGTGCAGCTCGTCATGGCGATGCCGGACAACCAGCCGCACCGGGCCGACGTCGCCAAGATGCTGGTGCACCGGCGCGCGCGCCGCGCCGGGATCGGCCAGCGGCTGTTGGCGGCGCTCGACGCGGTGGCAAAGGAGGAGGGGAAATCCGTGCTGGTGCTCGATACGGTGACCGGCGGCGACGCCGAGCGCCTGTACGGGCGGGCCGGGTGGCAGCGCGCCGGCGTGGTGCCGAAGTACGCGCTCATGCCCGATGGCACATTCTGCGCGACGACGTTCTTCTACAAGCATGGTTGAGATCGCGCTAGCTGGCGGCGCCGCGACGTGACAGTGCGCGACAAGGATCATTGATCGGTATCAAACGATACCCATCCATCATATTTTTCTGCGACCTGAAAAAGTATGCTGATCTGCGCCCTCATCTCCTCTGGAGTCTCTCATGCTACGCCTTCCTTTCATGCTGGCCACGCTGGTGGCCGCATCCGCATTACAAGCTGCGCCGCGGGTCGAGGTCATCGCCACAGGACTGAATAACCCACGCGGACTGGCATTTGGACCGCATGGTCAACTGTATGTCACCGAGGCCGGCAGTGGTGGAAACGGACGCTGCCTGGTACTGGGCGACCAGAGGACCGCATGTTATGGCGAGACAGGGGCGGTCACCCGGGTCGACCCGCGCGGGATCGTGCGGCCCAGGCGCGTCATTACCGGGCTCCCGTCGGTCGCCGCGCAGCCGGATGGTTTTGGCGGGACGGGTCCGCAAAACATCGCATTCTCCGGCGGACAGGCCAGGATCGTGATGGGATTCGGCGCCGAAGCACCGGCACGAAATGCTGTTGGACGGAAAGCGTGGATGCTTGGGAAAGTGCTGCAACTAAACATGGGCGGCAGGCTCCGAGCAGAGGCGGACATCGCCACCTACGAGTTTACCCACAATCCGGTACCCGGCGGCGCCGACAGTAATCCGAACGGCCTGGCCGTGCTCCCCCGTCAGACCCTGGTTGCCGATGCCGGCGCCAACGCGATTTTCAGCATTGCGCCCAATCATACGATCACCACACTGGCCGCCTTCCCGGCAAGGATGGTACCCGCTCCGCCCTCGCTGTCGCTGCCTCCCGGCGCGATGATTCCAATGCAGTCGGTACCGACCACGATCGTCGATGGCAAAGATGGCTGGCTCTACGTCGGCGAATTGACCGGCTTTCCCTTCCCGGTCGGCGGCGCCAACGTGTATCGGATGTCGCCGGACGGCAGTCTGGTACAAACCTACGCGAGCGGCTTCACCAATATTGTCGCGCTTGCCTTCGACTGCTGGCAGCGCATGTACGTGCTGGAAATCGGGAGAGGCGCGTCCTTCGGCTCTCCGCCGCTGAAGCCGCCTGGCCGTCTGATCAGGGTGAATCCGGATGGGAGCCGGACGGTCATTTACGACCAGCTGTTCTACCCCGGCGGACTGGTCATCGGAGAGGACGGCGCGGCCTATGTGACGAACAACGGCGTCGTGCCGGGTCCCATCCCCGGGGGACAGTTTGCAACAGGCGGCACCGTGCTCCGCATCAGTCTTAACTAATCGGCAAGAAAACCGCTCAGTGGAAAGCCACCAGCAGGGCGCCGGTCAGCGCTTCGGTCTCCAGCAGCAGCCAGGTGGCCGCACTGGCCAGTGCCAGGTGGACTGCGGTCCAGGTCATTGGATGTTGGCGTGCCATGATGAGACTCCCTGATGGTTGAAAGCGTAGTGAGGATGGTGTCATCTTAGTCACCCGTTCCGGCCGTAACCATCGGCAAAACCTCCGTGGGTTTGTAGGAGTAAACCTTGTGACATTGTCACGATGAATTTTGGTCATGTCAAAAGTTGAGTTCCTACGGGTCAGGTAGGCTGCGTCCTATAGGTGCGGCGCTGCGGCGGGCCTAGAGTAGCGTTCATCATGACCCGACACGAACCCACACTCCTGCACCGCGGCCTGCTCGCCGTGCGCCGCAACACCATCCGCCGCCTGCTGCGTTCCACCTTTGGAATCGAGCAGTTGCGCGACGGCCAGCAACGCGTCATCGACAGCGTCCTCGACGGCAAGGACACGCTGGCGATCATGCCCACCGGCGGCGGCAAGTCGCTGTGCTACCAGATCCCCGCAAAGATGCTCGAGGGAATCACCATTGTCGTCTCGCCCCTGATTTCCCTGATGAAGGACCAGCTCGAGAAACTGGAAGAGCTGGGCATCCGCTCGGTCCAGGTCAACAGCAGCCTGAACGCCGAGGAAGAAGCGGCCGCGATCGAGGCGATCGCCACCGAGGCCTGCGAGATCGTGTTCTGCACCCCGGAACGCCTGGTCTCGCCCGAATTCATCGCCGTGCTCCAGCAGGTCACGCTCGACATCGTCGTGGTCGACGAAGCCCATTGCATCTCGCAATGGGGCCATGATTTCCGCCCCGCCTACATCGGCCTGTCCGCCGCCCTCGACGCCCTCGGCAAGCCGCCGGTGCTGGCGCTGACGGCGACCGCGACCGAGGAGGTCGTGGCCGACATCGGCAAGCAGCTGGGCCGCAAGCTGAACGTCATCAACACCGGCATCTACCGGCCGAATCTGCATTACAGCGTGGTCCAGGTGACCAATCACCAGGAAAAGCTGACCCAGGCACGCAAGCTGGTGCAGGAAACGGAAGGAACCGGCATCGTCTACGCCGCCACCGTCAAGATGGCCGAAGAGATGCTGGCGGTGCTGGAGGAGGCCGGCGAGTCGGTCACCATCTACCACGGCAAGCTGTCCAGCGCCGAGCGCAAGCAGAACCAGGACCTGTTCATGGATGGCGAGCGGCGCGTGATGGTGGCCACCAATGCCTTCGGCATGGGCATCGACAAGAGCGATACCCGCTTCGTGATCCACCTGCAGATTCCCGCCAACCTCGAATCGTATTACCAGGAGTCGGGCCGCGCCGGACGCGACGGCCTGGACGCCACCTGCACGCTGCTGTTCCTGCAGGACGACAAGCGCATCCAGCAATTCTTCCTGGTCAAGCACTATCCGGCGGCGGCCGAGTTGCAGACGGTCTACACCGTCGTGCGCGAGCTGGCGCAAGAGGCGCCCGTCACCACCGCGCGGCTGGAAGAGGCATTGGCGGAAGCGGGCGAGGCCAAGCTCAAGGTGTGCATCAAACTCTTGAAGGACGGCAAGCTGCTGCGCCAGAACCGCAAGCTCGAGTACCTGCCGGCCAAGGGCGAGCCTGACCCGCAAGTGTTCGGGCAATTGGCCGAGGTGTATGTCCAGAAGGCTGAACGGGACCGTGAAGCGCTCGATCAGATGGTAGGCTATGCGGTAAGCGGCTTCTGTCGCTGGAAGCTGTTGCTGGATTATTTCGACGACGAAGTCGCGGGCTTCGAGAAGTGCTGCAAGTGCGACAACTGCCGCAACCCGCCGGCGCTGGCGCTCGAGGAGATCGAGATCCGCGACGACGAGTTCGAGCGCGAACCGGCGCTTGAACCGTCCGGCCCGAAGTTCGACGTCGGTGCGCGTGCCACAGCGCCGAAGTATGGCGAGGGCGTGGTCGTCGCCGTCGCCGGAAACCAGGTGACACTGGAATTTCCCGACCAGGAAGAGCCGCGCACCTTCCTGGCCGAGTTTCTCGCGCCGGCTTAAGCCTGCGCTTTTTCTGTAAAGGGACCGCATGGGGGACATGGTCGTCGTCCGCAAGGAAGGCTTGTATTGCGTACCTGGAGGGTTCTACATCGACCCCTGGCGCCCGGTCGACCGGGCCGTGATCACGCATGCCCATGGCGACCATGCGCGCTACGGCCACGGCCATTACCTGGCGGCGGCGCCCGGCGTGGGCGTGCTCAAGTCGCGCCTGGGCGACATCCACGTGCAGGGCCTGGAGTACGGCGACAGCATTACCCATAACGGCGTCGCCATCTCGCTGCACCCGGCCGGCCACGTGCTCGGATCGGCGCAAATCCGCATGGAGTGCGGCGGCGAGGTCTGGGTGGCCTCGGGCGACTACAAGGTCGAACCCGACAAGACCTGCGCCCCCTTCGAGCCGGTGCGCTGCGACACCTTCATTACCGAATCCACCTTCGGCCTGCCGATCTACCGCTGGGACCCCGAGCAGCAGGTCATCGACGAGATGAACGCCTGGTGGCGCCGCAATGCCGAGGAAGGGCGCTGCAGCGTGGTGTTCGCCTACGCCTTCGGGAAGGCCCAGCGCATCCTGTCGCGCCTGGATCCGTCGATCGGACCGATCGTCTGCCATGGCGCGGTGGAGCCGCTCAACCGGGTGTATCGCGCCGGCGGGGTCGAACTGCCCGACACCGTCATGGTCAGCGAGATCGACAAGGCGCTACTACGGCGCGCGATCGTGATCGCACCGCCGTCCGCCAGCGGCTCGCCCTGGATGAAGCGCTTCGGCGACTACAGCGATTCCTTCGCCAGCGGCTGGATGCTGCTGCGCGGGGCGCGGCGGCGGCGCGGCGTCGACCGCGGCTTCGTGCTGTCCGACCATGCCGACTGGCCCGGCCTGATGAGCGCCATCAAGGCCACCGAGGCGCAGCAAATCATCGTCACCCACGGCTCGATCCCGACCATGGTGCGCTGGCTGTGCCAGAACGGGCTGGACGCCAAGGGCTTCGATACCGAATACGGCGACGAGGAAGAGGACGAGGCGCTGCCACCGGCCGGCGCGGCGGCACACAAGGCGCCGAACGAGGCGCCGAACGAGGCGCCAAAGGAAGCGGAAGAGGGGGCGCCCGATGCGTGAATTCGCCCGCCTCTACGCCGAACTCGACGACACCACCTCCACTACCCGCAAGCTCGACGCCCTGCAGTCCTACTTCTCGCACGCCGCGCCCGAAAACGCGGCCTGGGCGGTGTACTTCCTGGCCGGCGGCAAGCCCCGGCAAGCGGTGCCGACCAAATTGCTGCGCCAGTACGCGATCGACTACGCGGGCCTGGACGAGTGGCTGTTCGACGAGTCCTACCACGCGGTGGGCGACATGGCCGAGACCATTGCCCACATCCTGCCGCCGCCGACCCGGCGCAGCGACGTCGGCCTGGCCGAATGGATGGAGCACAGGATCGGTCCGCTGCGCGGCGCCGATCCGGGCACGATCAGGCAAGCCCTGTACGCCGCCTGGGATGAACTCGACTGGCGCGAGCGCTTCCTGTTCGTCAAGCTCATCGGCGGCGGGTTCCGGGTGGGCGTGTCGCGCCTCCTGGTCACGCGTGCGCTGGCCGCGATTGCCGCCGTCGACAGCAAGCTGATCGCCCAGCGCCTGATGGGCTGGACCGACAACTCGATGCGGCCCACCGCCACCAGTTTCCTCCAGCTGATCGCCGCGCAGTCGGACGACGAGCACAAGCAGCGCGGCGGCCAGCCCTATCCCTTCTTCCTGGCGCACCAGCTGCAGGGCGAACCCGCCGCGCTGGGCGACATCGACGACTGGCAGGTGGAGTGGAAGTACGACGGCATCCGCGCCCAGCTGGTGCGCCGCGGCGGCCAGAATTTCCTCTGGTCGCGCGGCGAAGACCTGATCACCGAGCGCTTTCCCGAGCTGGCCGGCGTGCCCATCCCGGAGGGCACGGTGCTCGATGGCGAAGTCCTGATCTGGCAGCCCGGCGTCGAGGCGCCGGCGCCGTTCGCCGACCTGCAGAAGCGCATCGGCCGCAAGACCCTGAGCGCCAAGCTCTTGAACGAACTGCCGGCGGTGCTGTGCTGCTACGACCTGCTCGAATTCGGCGGCGTCGACCTGCGCGCGCTGCCCCAGCACGAGCGGCGCGCACTGATGGAAACCGAGGTGGCGGCGATCGGCCTGCCGCAACTGCGCCTGTCGCCGGTCATCAGGGCGGATCACTGGGACGCGTTGGCCAGCCTGCGCGCCGAATCGCGCGAGCGCGGCGTCGAGGGCATGATGCTCAAGGCGAGGAACGCCCAGTACGGCGTGGGCCGCACCAAGGACGTCGGCACCTGGTGGAAGTGGAAGATCGATCCCTATACGGTGGATGCGGTGCTGATCTACGCCCAGGCCGGCAGCGGGCGCCGCGCCTCGCTCTACACCGACTACACCTTCGCCGTATGGGACGGCGAGGGCGAGGAACGGCGGCTGGTGCCGTTCGCCAAGGCCTATTCCGGGCTCACGGACGCCGAGATCCGGCAGGTCGACAATGCGGTGCGCAAGACCACCATCGAGAAATTCGGGCCGGTGCGCTCGGTGAAGCCGAGCATGGTGTTCGAGATCGGCTTCGAGGGCATCGCCCTGTCGACCCGCCACAAGGCCGGTATCGCGGTGCGCTTCCCGCGCATTCTGCGGCGCCGTCTCGACAAACCGGTCGAGGAGGCCGATACCCTCGATACGCTGAAAGGCCTGCTGGCCGCGGCTGGTGCATGAGCAAGGCATGAGCAAAAACCCCGTCACCGAACGCATCGACGCCTGGTTCGCCGCACGTGGCTGGACAGTGTTCCCGTTCCAGCGCAATGTATGGAAGGCGGCGCTCAAAGGGCAGTCCGGCCTGCTGCATGCGAACACCGGCGCCGGCAAGACCTTCGCGGTCTGGTTCGCCGCCCTGCAGCGCGCCGGCCTCAAGACCGGCCGCCATACCGCCGGCCTGCGGGTGTTGTGGATCACCCCGATGCGCGCCCTGGCCGCCGACACCATGCGTGCCCTCGAAGCGACGGCGGCCGAGCTGATGCCCGAGTGGCAAGTCGGCGCCCGCACAGGCGACACCGGCTCGGCCGAGCGGGCGCGCCAGGCGCGCAAGATGCCGGCGGCGCTGGTCACCACGCCCGAGAGCCTGTCGCTGATGCTCAGCCACGCCGCGGCCGCCGAGCAGTTCAGGCACCTGGACATGATCGTCATCGACGAGTGGCACGAACTGATGGGCAGCAAGCGCGGCGTGCAGGTCCAGCTGGCGCTGGCGCGGCTGCGCCACTGGCGCCCGGAACTGCTGATCTGGGGCGTGTCCGCCACCATGGGCAACCTGGACCTGGCGCGCCAGGTGCTGCTCGGCGGCGACGAGGGCGTGCTGGTCGAGGGCGACCTGCGCAAGCAGATCGTGGTGGACTGCCTGATCCCCGAGAACGTGGCGCGCTTTCCCTGGGGCGGCCACATGGGCCTGCAGATGCTGGGGGCCGTGATCCGCGAGATCGAGCAGCACGAGGCGACCCTGGTGTTTACCAATACCCGCGCCCAGTCCGAGATCTGGTACCAGAACATCATCGACGAGCGCCCCGACTGGGCCGGCCTGGTCGCGCTGCACCACGGTTCGCTCGACCGCGAAGTGCGCGAGTGGGTCGAGATGGGCTTGAAGAAGGGCGAGCTGAAGGCCGTGATCTGCACCGCCAGCCTGGACCTGGGCGTGGACTTCCTGCCGGTCGAGCGCGTGCTGCAGGTGGGCAGCGCCAAGGGCATCGCGCGCCTGCTGCAGCGCGCCGGGCGCAGCGGCCACGCGCCGGGGCGGGTGTCGCGCGTGACCCTGGTGCCGACCAACAGCCTGGAACTGCTGGAGGCGGCCGGCGCCAAGAAGGCGGTGGCGGCGCGCCGCATCGAAGGGCGCTACGTGCCGAATAAACCCTTCGACGTGCTGGTGCAGCACCTGGTGACGGTGGCGCTGGGCGGCGGTTTCACCTCCAGCGCCTTGTACGAGGAGGTCAGGCGCGCCTGGTCCTACCGCAACCTGGACGAAGAGGAATGGCAGTGGGCGCTCGACTTCGTCGCGCGCGGCGGCCAGAGCCTGCTCGCCTATCCGGAATACCGGCGCGTGCTGCCGGACGAGGAGGGCGTGTACCGGGTGCCGGATACGGCGATCGGGCGGCGCCACCGCATGGGCATCGGCACCATCGTGTCCGACTCGACCATCTCGGTGAAGTACATGAGCGGGGGACGCATCGGCAGCGTCGAGGAATCCTTCATCTCGCGCATGAAGCCGGGCGACCACTTCCTGTTCGGCGGGCGCATCCTGGAATTCGTGCGGGTCCACGAGATGACGGCCTTCGTCAAGCGCGCCACCAGCAACCGCGGGGCGATCGCGCGCTGGGGCGGAGCCAAGATGCCGATGTCCTCGGAGCTGGCCCATGCGGCGCTGGAAGAGCTGCGCCTGGCGTCGGCCGGCGTCTACGACAGTCCGGAGATGGAGGCGATCCGGCCGCTCATCGAGATCCAGTGCCGCTGGTCGGCGCTCCCGACCAATGAGACCCTGGTCCTGGAGAGCATGAAGAGCCGCGAAGGCTGGCACCTGTTCGTCTATCCCTTCGCCGGGCGTTCGGTGCACATGGGGCTGGCCTCGCTGTTCGCCTACCGGATCGGGCGCGTGCAGCCCTCGACCTTCTCGATCGCGATCAACGATTACGGGTTCGAACTGCTCACGCCCGAGCCGGTGGACTGGACCCGCATCTTCGCCGCCGAGACGGGCATCGGTGTGGACTTGTTCACGACCGACTGCCTGCTGGAAGACGTGCTGGGCAGCCTGAACGCGACCCAGCTGTCGCAGCAGCGCTTCCGCGAGGTGGCGCGCATCGCCGGCCTGGTGTTCCAGGGCTATCCCGGCCAGCCGAAGTCGAACCGCCAGCTGCAGGCCTCGTCCTCGCTGTTCTTCGAAGTCTTCCGCAAGCACGACTCCGGCAACCTGCTGCTCACCCAGGCCCAGCGCGAGGTGCTGGAGCAGGAGCTGGAACTGACGCGCCTGCGCGAGACGCTGGTCGAGCTGCACGGACGCCGCGTCGCCTACCGCGAAGTCAAGCGCGCCACGCCCTTCGGCTTCGCCCTGATGGTCGAGCGCTTCCGCGAAAAGGTCAGCACCGAGAAGCTGTCCGACCGGGTGGCGCGCATGGTGCGCGAGCTGGAGAAGGCGGCCGCGGCATGAGCAGCGTCGCCGTCCGTGTCGCCGGCGAGACCGTGCTGCTGCTGCCGGAGAAGGCGCTGTACTGGCCGGCTGAAAAGATGCTGGTCGTCGCCGACATCCATTTCGGCAAGGCGGCGGCCTTCCGCGCCCTCGGCGTGCCGGTGCCGCGCGGGACCACCACCGAGAACCTGCAAGGGCTCGACGCCCTGGTCGAGGCGCACGGCGCGCGCCACATCGTGTTCCTGGGCGACTTCCTGCACGCGCGCGCAGCCCATGCCAGCGCCACCCAGCAGGCCATGCTGGCCTGGCGCGAGCGGCGTCGCGACCTGCAGCTCACGCTGGTGCGCGGCAACCACGACCGCCATGCGGGCGACCCGTCCGCGCAGCTGGCCATCGACCTGGTGGACGAGCCGCATGCGCTCGGCCCCTTCGCCTTCTGCCACCATCCCGACCTCGCAACCCCGGGCTACGCCCTGGCCGGCCACATCCACCCGGTGTACGTGCTGGCCACCCGCTTCGACGCGCTGCGCCTGCCGTGCTTCGTGGTGGGGCCCGAGCGCATGATCCTGCCATCCTTCGGCGCCTTCACCGGCGGCCATGCGATCCGCCCGGAATCGGGCGACAGCATCTACGTCAGCTCGGGCGAGGCCGTCCACTGCGTACGATAGCGTACCGACCCTCTGTCGTGCCGGGGCGACAATTCTTGGTAGCTAGAGATTGATCCGGGTATCGACATCGACAAGGGGGAAAAGCCATGGTTTTCCGCAAGCTGCTGCAAGCCGCGTTCGCCGCTGTAATCGGACTCGGACCAGTCGTGACGGGTGGCATCGCTGCCCACGCCCAGCCATACCAGACCAACCGCGCCTACGGGCCGGTCATCAACGGATTCAACGTGGAGGAAGTGCGCCGCCTGACGCCCGGCGTCGAGCTGCATTTCGACCTGTACGGCAGCCCCGGCGGCACCGCCACCCTGCGCATCGACGGCGCCACCCGCAACCTGAACCTGACCGAAGTCGAGCCGGGCCAGTACACCGGCACCTATACCATCGGCACCCACGACCGCATCCGCCCGGAAAGCGGCGTCACTGCCAACCTGCGCCTGGGCAACCAGGTCGCCACCAGCCTGCTGAGCGAATCGCTGCTGCAGCCGAACGCGCCGCGCGAACGGCGCGGCCAGCTGGCAAGCAGCCCGGCGATCGAGCGCTTCAACGTGCTGGGCAGCCCGGACCTGAGCCCGGGCAACGAGCTGCGCTTCACGGTGTCCGGCACCCCGGGCGGCCGCGTCGAGGTGGCGATCGCCGGCGCACGCGGCGTGTTCTTCCTGCCGGAAGTGCGGCCGGGCGAGTACGAGGCCGTGTATACGATCCGCAACGCCGACCGCATCGCCCCGAACAGCCGCGTGACGGCCACCATCCGCGCCAACGGCCATAACGCCACCGCGGTGCTGGGCCGCCCGCTGCTGGCGGGCGCACGCGTCAGCGAGCCGCGCCAGGCGCGCTACTGCACCAACTGCGCGACCGTCGAGGCGGTGAACGTGATCGAAGTGTCGGGTAACGGCAACTACCTGGGCACGGCGGGCGGCGCCGTCATTGGCGGCCTGCTCGGCAGCCAGGTCGGCAGCGGCAGCGGCCGGACCGCCGCCACGGTGGCCGGCGCGGTGGCGGGCGGCCTGGCCGGGCGCAACGTGCAGCGCAACATGAACCGCGACCAGCGTTACGAAGTGGTGGTGCGCTATGCCACCAGCGGCGCGACCCAGACTCTGCAGTTCGAGAACGATCCGGGATTCCGCCAGGGGGACCGGGTGCGGGTGAACAATGGTGTGTTGTCGCGGGATCAGTAACACTGGAACACAGCGCAACCCTGAAAAAGGCAAGGCCCGCATCCTCGCGGACGCCGGCCTTGTTGTTTTTTAGCTAGCTGTTCAGGCAGTGGCCAGCACCTGGTCGTCGCCCGGCTGCTCGCTCTCGGCCTTCTGCTTGGCGCCACCCTTGGTGCGCGAGCGCGAGGGCGGCAGGCGGCGCAGGGTCTTGAGCGCTTCGGCATCCTTGATGCCGATGGTGCGCTGGTCGACGGTGATCAGGCCGATCTCGTTGAAGGCCGACAGGGTGCGGCTGACGGTTTCGAGCGTCAGGCCGAGGTAGCTGCCGATCTCGTGGCGGGTCATGCGCAGGTTGAACAGCTTGCTCGAGTAGCCCATCGCGGCGAAGCGGTCGGCCAGCGAGACCAGGAAGCGGGCGACCCGCGCCTCGGCCGAGAGGGCGCCGAGCATGCCGATCATGGTCTGCTCGCGCACCAGTTCGCGGCTCATGACGCCGTACATCATGTTCTCGAGCTCGGCATGGACGCGGCCGAGGGCGGTGAGTTTCTTGAAGGGCAGCAGGATCAGGTCGCAGTCGGACAGGGCCACCGCTTCCGAGGCGTAGTGGCGGGTGTGGATGCCGTCCACGCCCAGCATGTCGCCCTTCATCGGGAAGCTCAGCACCTGCTCGTTGCCGAACTCGTCGATGAGTACGGTTTTCAGGAAGCCCGAGTTGACGATGTACAGGGTGTCGAAGGCCTGCCCGATGGTGTGGACGCGCTGTCCGGTCTTGAACTGGACGTGCTGGAACAGTAATTCTTCGGAGCTCACCGAGACGCTGGCCGGGATGCGGAGCAGGTCGCAGACTTCCTTGAGGTTGGACCAAAGGCGTCCCTGGCGCTGGCGGCCGGCCTCCATGGGTGAATGCAGGGTCGGCTGGGTGACGTTGCGTTGTTCTGACGTTGGCTGGGACTGCATGCTCATCTCCAGGTGAAAGACTCAGGGTTTCGGCGACCACAGGGCGGAGCATGGGGCTCACGCTGGGACTTGGATCGCAAGCAAGTCGAAACGCTGAATTCAGTATGCCAACACGAGTCCGGCACGGATATCAGCGATGGCTGAATATGTAGGTAGGAAGACTGGTAGGCTTGTAGGAATATTCCGACCCATAGTCTGCGGTCACAGAGGGGAGTGATGGCATGGCGGGGCTGAGGGAGCGGCAGTGCGGGGGCCGGGCGGACGTCCCCCGGAAGAGGGCAGGCGGCGGCACAAAACCGCCGCTGGCTTGTCTAAAACTTCTTAAGCCTAGGCTTTCATCGGGGACAGCAGCCGGTGGACCACCGCATACTGGACCATTTCTGACAGGGAGCTCATGCCCATCTTCTGCATGATGCGGGTTTTGTGGGTGCTGACGGTCTTGACCGACAGGTGCAGGCTGTTGGCGATCTCGGTGATCGATTTGCCACCGACGAGGTGCGAAAATACCTCGAATTCGCGGTCCGAGAGCTGTTTATGCAACAACTGCTCATTGGGCGCCATGATATTGAGCGCCAGCTGCTCGGCCACTTCGGTACTGATATAAGGACGTCCCGAGGCCACCTTGCGGATCGCGCCCACCAGCTGGGTGCCCGCGCTTTCCTTGGTGAGATAACCCTGGGCGCCGGCGCGGATCGCCCGCACCGCGTACTGCTCTTCCTCGTGCATGGTGAGAATCAGGATGGCCAGCTTGGGCGCCTCGCTGCGTACCTGGCGGATCAGGTCGACGCCGCTGCGGCCCGGCATCGACAGGTCGAGCAGCAGCAGATCGAAACCGCCCTGCCGTACCTGGGCCAGCACTTCGAAGCCGTTGGTCGCCTCTCCGGCGATCTCGATATCCGGCGCGCCATCGAGGATGCGTTTGAGGCCTTCGCGCATGATCGTATGGTCGTCGGCAATGACGATGCGAATCATAAAACCATCCTTCTCGGTGAAAGCAGCGATGACCGGATCACACTAACACAGGACGGCGGCGGCATTTGTCGCATTTCTTCACGCCGGCCGCGTTCTCAAGCAGGTGCGGGCTCGCTGATCAGGCGGTGCACCAGTACCGGCTTGGTCGTGTGCGACAACACTTTATTGGTGACGCTGCCGAGCAGGAGCTGGCCCCAGCCGCTGCGGCCGTGCGAACCCATGAAGATCAGGTCGCAGCCTTCCTGCTCGGCGACGTCGACGATCTTGAGGGCCGCGGTGTCGGAAAACGCGGTCATGCAGCTGTGCTTCAGGCCCGCCCCGGCGCAGGAGCGCATGATCCTGCCCATGTACTCCTCGCCCATGCGGCGCATCTGCGCCATGTAGTCTTCTTCGCTCGGATAGGAGGGCGGAATGATTTCCACGTACACCGGATACTGGTAATCGGGCGCGACGAACAGGGCCAGCACCTCGGCGCCCATCTGTTGCGCGAATTTGACGCCGGCGCAAGCCGTATGCTGCGACACGGCCGAGCCGTCGGTGGTGATCAGGATTTTGCGGTACATGATGACTCCTCCTATGGCCACGTCATTCTGGGGCGTAGCGGGCGCGGCGGCGATTGCAAGAACGCAAACTGTTGAGCTTGATCAAACTTCGGGTTCTTATCTGTCAGCAACTGCAACAGCATGGTAAGAAGAACCGTCGAGTTACGAAAAACAACACCTCGCTCCCGTAAACATGCAGGAACTCTGCATTTTAATTGTCGCGGAATTAAGTTTCGCTGTCCATTTTGTTGCGTCTCTGTCGCCAAGATTTACCTGTGGCAACTACGCTGCTACACTCGCATGCAGATTTCGATCCATTCCGCGCCGCCGTTTACGCCCGCCCGATGGATGCAGTAATGACCGAATGCACCGCTTGATTGCGAACTTATACACCATGGAGAAGCAGGGATTATGACCGACGCCGCTGACGATTTCGACGCACTATTCGAGGAAGTGGCGGCGCAGCGCGCCAGCGCTCCCGCTGCCGAGCCGGCACCGGCTGCCGGTGCCGCCGGCGCGGACGAAGACGACCTCGAATCCTTGTTCGACCAGGTATCGGCGGCAAGCGCGCCGGCGATCGCCGCCGCCGCTCCGGCAGTTGCAGCGGCCGCCGTGCCGGCCGCGGCCAGCGACGGCGAACACGCCATGTTCGAACGCCTGGGCGGCATCGTGCGCCTGCTGCACGATTCGCTGCGCCAGCTCGGCTACGACAAGGCGCTGACCGAGGCCTCCTCGGCCATCGTCGACGCCCAGGACCGCCTGGAATACGTCGCCACCCTGACCGAACAGGCCGCCAACAAGGTGCTGAACACCCTGGACGACGGCATGCCGGCCCAGGATCTGTTGTCGAAGCAGGCCAAGGACATGGAAACCCGCTGGGCCGACCTGTTCTCGGGCAAGCTGAGCCTGGACGAATTCAAGGCCCTGGCCGGCGATTCGCGCCAGTTCGCCACCGCCGTGAACGAAGCCACCGAAGCCGAGAAGGCGCGCCTGCTCGAGATCATGATGGCCCAGGATTTCCAGGACATCACCGGCCAGCTGATCAAGAAGGTGGTCAAGATCACCCAGACCGTCGAGCACGAGCTGGCGCAGCTGCTGCGCGACCACGCGCCGGCCGACCTGAAGGAAAAGCTGGCGAAGAAAGAGGTGCCGCCCGTGCCCGCGCCGCTGATGCAGGGCCCGTCGGTGCCGGATACGGCACTGAACCAGGACAGCGTTGACGATCTTCTGGCCGATCTGGGGTTCTAATGGACGATATGCTCAAGGACTTCGTCGTCGAGGCGATGGACCTTGCGGTGAATGTTGAAGAACATTTGCTGCGCCTCGAACGCGATCCGGACAACAAGGAAACACTGAATGCGGTGTTCCGCTCCTTCCACACGATCAAGGGCGGCGCCGGCTTCATGGGCCTGCCCGCGCTGGTCGCGGCCTGCCACCTGACCGAAAACCTGTTCGACGCCCTGCGTACCGGCGCCGCGCCGGTGACGCCGCTGGCGATCGAAGCCGCACTCGAGGCCTCGGGCTTCGTGGCGGACCAGCTCAATGACCTGAACAACGGCACCCCGCCGGAAGGACTGGCGTCGATGCCGGAAGACCTCGAACGCATCCTGAAGGACGCGATCGAGGGCAAGGGCGCATCGAGCGCAGCGCCTGCCGCGCCGGTGGCCGTGGCCGCAGCGCCGGAGCCGGTTGCCGCCGCGCCGGCGGCTGCCGCCCTGGTCGCCGCGCCAGGCGCTGCCGGCGACGATGGCCTGGACTGGGTCGGGATGTACAACGCCGTGGTGCCGGCCGGCGCCGCGATCGCGGCGGGATCGGCGCCTGCCGCAGTCGCTGCCGCGCCGGTTGCCGCTGCCGCGCCGGTTGCCGCTGCCGCGGATGCCGCGCCGGCCGCCAAGCAAGGCGGTTGGGACGGCGTCGACCGCCGCCAGAACGACAAGGTCGCCGATGCGCGCGCCGCCGCGGCACCGGCCAAGGACGAAAGCATCCGCATCGATGCAGTCAAGCTCGACGCGCTGCTGGAAGTGGCGGGCGAGTCGGTGCAGGCCGCCAACCAGGCCTCCGTGCTGCTCGAGCGCCTGCAGCAGTTCAAGTTCGAAGGTCCGGCCGCCGCCCTGATGGCGACGCTGACCGAGACCCTGGAACGCGCCTCGCGCTACTCGGCCGAACTGCAGCGCGCCACGCTGGCGACCCGCATGCAGCCGGTGGGCCGCCTGTTCCAGAAGTTCCCGCGCCTGGTGCGCGAGCTGGCCAAGGACCTCGGCAAGGACGTCGAACTGACCATCGAAGGCGCCGAGACCGAAGTCGACCGTGTGGTGGTGGACAGCCTGTACGATCCGCTGGTGCACATGCTGCGCAACGCGCTCGACCACGGCGTCGAGTCGCCGGAAGACCGTGTCGCCGCCGGCAAGCCGGCCAAGGCCTTCATCCTGCTCAAGGCATGGCAGGAAGCCAACAGCGTCATGATCGTGCTGCAGGACGACGGCAAGGGCATGGACCCGGTCAAGCTGCGCCGCAAGGCGATCGACAAGGGCCTGATCGGCGAGAACGGCGCTCCGAACGACGACGATGCCTACCAGCTGGTGTTCCTGCCGGGCTTCTCGACCAAGGAAGTAGCTTCCTCGGTGTCGGGCCGCGGCGTGGGCATGGACGTGGTCAAGACGGCGGTCGAGAAGAACCGCGGCGCGATCCGCATCGAGTCGACGCTGGGCCGCGGCACGCGCTTCGCGATCCGCCTGCCGATCGAGCTGTCGATCGTCCCGACCATGCTGGTGTCGACCTCGAGCGCCTCGCTGGCGCTGCCGATGGCCGTCGTCGAGCGCGTGGTCGAGCTGCCGGAAGAGTTCCAGTGCGTGGGCGGCGCCCCGGTGCTGAAGGACCAGGGACGCCCGCTGCCGGTGCGTTCGCTGGCCCTGGCGCTGGGCTACGAAGCCTGCTCGGAACGGGTCGGCATCGTCATCAACGCCCCGCAGCCCTACATCCTGGCGGTGGAAGCGGTGGACGGCACGGCCGACCTGGTGATCAAGCCGATGACCGCGCTGTCGGTCGAGGGCATCACCGGCACCGCGCGCTCGGCCGAGGGCGAACTGGTGCTGGTGGTCGGCCTGTCCTTCCTGATGGATGGCTGCCGTTCGAACGTGCGCCTGGCCGCCTGACGGTTCCTGGTTTCGTAGGGTGGTCGGCTCTGCCGACCGCGCGTTCAGACAAGGTCTGAACAAGCGTGTGGCTGGTCATGAGCTGGTTGAACGCGCGGACGGCGAAGCCGTCCGCCCTACAACGGCAGTCGCGTAAGTGGTTACCGCAGTGCGCAAAGCCGGCAGTGCGCCGCTCTGTGACAAAATCGCATACAAAAGCCTGAGCTTCCCCGCTCAGGCTTTTTTTATTTGCATTTTTACTTGTATATGCAAATATTATTTGCATAGATCATCGGAGCTTGGCAGAAAAATGCGTTGCCCCGGCTTGGTGCGGCAGTGCACAATTATGGCATAATCAAAAACCGTCCCCGCACAAGGGGCTACCGCGTTCACCGGATAGACCATGCAAAAAACGCTCTACGACAAACTCTGGGATTCCCATGTCGTGCGTGCCGACGCCGATGGCACCACAGTCCTCTACATCGACCGCCACCTGGTGCACGAAGTCACCAGTCCGCAAGCCTTCGAGGGCCTGCGCGAGGCCGGCCGCGGACTATGGAGGACGTCGGCCAACCTGGCCGTGGCCGACCACAACGTGCCGACCACCGACCGCGCCCATGGCATCGCGGACCCGACCTCGCGCCTGCAGGTCGAGACCCTGGACGCCAACGCCAGGAGCTTCGGCCTGACCTACTTCGACATGAACGACAAGCGCCAGGGCATCGTCCACGTGATCGGCCCGGAGCAGGGCGCCACGCTGCCCGGCATGACGGTGGTCTGCGGCGACTCGCACACCAGCACCCACGGCGCCTTCGGCTGCCTGGCGCACGGCATCGGTACCTCGGAAGTCGAGCACGTGCTGGCCACCCAGACCCTGCTGGCCAAGAAATCGAAATCGATGCTGGTGCAGGTCGACGGCGAGCTCCCGCCGGGCGTGACCGCCAAGGACATCGTGCTGGCCGTGATCGGCAAAATCGGCACCGCCGGCGGCACCGGCTACGCCATCGAATTCGGCGGCTCGACCATCCGCGCCCTGTCGATGGAAGGCCGCATGACGGTCTGTAACATGGCGATCGAAGCGGGCGCGCGCGCCGGCATGGTCGCGGTGGACGACACCACCATCGAGTACGTAGAAGGCCGTCCGTTCTCGCCCAAGGGCGAACAATGGAGCCAAGCCGTCGCCTACTGGCGCACCCTGCATTCGGACGAAGGCGCCGCCTTCGATACCGTCGTTACGCTCGACGCGCGTGACATCCGCCCGCAGGTCACCTGGGGCACGTCGCCGGAGATGGTCACCTCGGTGGACGGCCGCGTGCCGGATCCGCGCGAGGAAACTGACGCCGTGCGCCGTGGCGCCATCGAGAAGGCGCTGGCCTACA
Source organism: Massilia varians (assembly GCF_027923905.1). NCBI lineage: Bacteria > Pseudomonadati > Pseudomonadota > Betaproteobacteria > Burkholderiales > Oxalobacteraceae > Massilia > Massilia varians. Next base: position 4,320,454 of record NZ_AP026966.1, on the reverse strand, counting down.
TGGACCTGGCGCCGAATACCCCGATCGAGAGCATCGCGATCGACAAGGTCTTCATCGGCTCCTGCACCAACTCGCGCATCGAAGACCTGCGCGCCGCCGCCGATGTAGTGCGCGGGCGCCAGCGCGCCGCCAACGTCAAGCTGGCGATGGTGGTGCCGGGTTCGGGCCTGGTGAAGGAACAGGCCGAGCGCGAGGGCCTCGACCGCGTCTTCAGGGAAGCCGGCTTCGAGTGGCGCGAGCCGGGCTGCTCGATGTGCCTGGCCATGAACGCCGACCGCCTGCAGCCGGGCGAGCGCTGCGCCTCGACCTCGAACCGCAACTTCGAGGGACGCCAGGGGCAGGGCGGCCGCACCCACCTGGTTTCGCCCGCCATGGCCGCCGCGGCGGGCATCGCCGGCCACTTTGTCGACGTACGCGCACTTTGATGCGTTAACACCGCTTTAACCGTACTACAGGAACATCATGAAGAAAGTAATTGCACTCGCCCTGAGCGTCACCCTGAGCGCCATCGCCCTCACCGGCTGCAACACCATCTCGGGCATCGGCAAGGACGTGCAGAAGGTCGGCCAGGTCGTCACCAGCGCCGGCGGCAAGTAATCAATCAACAGGAGCCGGAGCGAACATGGATAAATTCACCGTACATGAGGGAGTGGTAGCGCCGCTCGACCGTGCCAACGTCGACACCGACGCCATCATTCCGAAGCAGTTCCTGAAATCGATCCGCCGCACCGGCTTCGGCCCGAATCTATTCGACGAGTGGCGCTACCTGGACCACGGCGAGCCGGGCCAGGACTGCAGCACCCGCCCGGTCAACCCGGATTTCGTGCTGAACCAGCCGCGCTATGCGGGCGCCTCGATCCTGCTGGCGCGCAAGAACTTCGGCTGCGGCTCCTCGCGCGAGCATGCGCCCTGGGCCCTGCAGCAGTACGGTTTCCGCGCCATCGTGGCGCCCAGTTTCGCCGACATCTTCTTCAACAACTGCTACAAGAGCGGCCTGCTGCCGATCGTCCTGGACGAAGAAGCGGTGGACGGCCTGTTCAAGGCGGTAGAAAGCAATCCGGGCTTCAGGCTGACCGTGGACCTGGAACAGCAGCGCATCGGCACGAGCGACGGCAGCATCTCCTACGGTTTCGCCATCGACGACTTCCGCAAGTATTGCCTGCTCAACGGCCTGGACGACATCGGCCTGACCCTGCGCCACGCCGACGACATCCGCGCGTTCGAGGCGCGCCACCTGGCGGCCCAGCCGTGGCTGGCCAACACGATCTGATAAGAGAGACCGCATGAAAATCGCAATCCTGCCGGGTGACGGCATCGGCCCGGAGATCATGGACCAGGCGGTCAAGGTCCTGAACGCGCTGGGCGAATCGTTTGAGCTGGAAACCGCCCAGGTCGGCGGCGCCGGCTACGCCGCCCACGGCCATCCGCTGCCGGAAGGCACCCTGAAGCTGGCCAAGCAGGCCGACGCGGTGCTGTTCGGCGCCGTCGGCGACTACAAGTACGACACGCTCGAGCGCGCGCTGCGCCCGGAGCAGGCTATCCTCGGCCTGCGCCGCGAACTCGGCCTGTTCGCCAACCTGCGTCCGGCCATCCTGTATCCGGAACTGGCGGGCGCCTCGACGCTCAAGCCGGAAGTGGTGTCCGGCCTGGACATCCTGATCATCCGCGAGCTCACCGGCGACATCTATTTCGGCAAGCCGCGCGGCGTGCGCGAATGCCCCGACGGCCCGTTCGCGGGCCAGCGCGAGGGCTTCGACACCATGCGCTACGCCGAAGGCGAGATCCGCCGCATCGCCCACGTGGCCTTCCAGGCCGCCCGCAAGCGCGGCCGTCGCGTGACCAGCGTCGACAAGGCCAACGTGCTGGAAACCTTCCAGTTCTGGCGCGACATCGTCACCGAGGTGCACCAGGACTACCAGGACGTCGAGCTCGAGCACATGTACGTCGACAACGCCGCCATGCAGCTGGTGCGCGCGCCGAAGAAGTTCGATGTCATCGTCACCGGCAACATGTTCGGCGACATCCTGTCGGATGCCGCCGCCATGCTGACCGGCTCGATCGGCATGCTGCCCTCGGCTTCGCTCGATGCCAACAACAAGGGCCTGTACGAACCTTCGCACGGCTCGGCGCCGGACATCGCCGGCCAGGGCGTGGCCAATCCGCTGGCGACCATCCTGTCGGCCGCGATGATGCTGCGCTTCAGCTTCGGCCTGACCGAACAGGCCGACCGCATCGAGAACGCGGTCAAGCGCGTGCTGGCCCAGGGCCTGCGCACCCCCGACATTTACGAAGCGGGCACCAGCAAGGTCGGTACCGCAGAGATGGGCAACGCGGTCGTCGCGGCCCTGAGCTAATTTTTATATCCAAGGAAACAACAATGAAACTAGTAGGCCTGGTAGGCTGGCGCGGCATGGTGGGCTCGGTCCTGATGCAGCGCATGCAGGAAGAGGGCGATTTCGACCACATCGAGCCGGTGTTCTTCACCACCTCGAACCCGGGCGGCGCCGCGCCGACCATGGCGAAGAACGAGACCACGCTCAAGAGCGCGCTTGATGTCGCGGAACTCTCGAAGTGCGAGATCATCATCTCGTGCCAGGGCGGCGACTACACCACCGAAGTGTTCCCGAAGCTGCGCGCGGCCGGCTGGAACGGCTACTGGATCGACGCCGCCTCGACCCTGCGCATGAACGACGACGCCGTCATCGTGCTCGATCCGGTCAACAAGGAGGTCATCAAGAACGCCATGTCGCGCGGCGTGAAGAACTTCATCGGCGGTAACTGCACCGTGTCCTGCATGCTGATCGGCCTGGGCGGCCTGTTCGAGCAGGGCCTGGTCGAGTGGATGACGTCCATGACCTACCAGGCGGCTTCGGGCGGCGGCGCCCAGCACATGCGCGAGCTCCTGACCCAGTTCGGCACCATCAACGGCGCCGTCAAGCCGCTGCTGGACGATCCGGCCTCGGCCATCCTCGAGATCGACCGTACCGTGCTGGCCACCCAGCACGGCCTGTCCGCGGAAGAAACCAAGCAGTTCGGCGTGCCGCTGGCCGGCAACCTGATCCCGTGGATCGACAAGGACCTGGGCAACGGCCAGTCGAAGGAAGAGTGGAAGGCCGGCGCCGAGACCAACAAGATCCTCGGCCGCGGCGAAGGTTTTGGCAGCAAGGCGATTCCGGTCGACGGCCTGTGCGTGCGCATCGGCGCGATGCGCTGCCATTCGCAGGCGCTGACCATCAAGCTCACCAAGGATGTGCCGCTGGATGAGATCAGCGACATCATCGCCTCGCACAACCAGTGGGTGAAGGTGGTGCCGAACACCCGCGACGCCTCGATGCGCGAGCTGTCGCCGGCCGCCGTCACCGGCGGCCTGGGCATTCCGGTCGGCCGCCTGCGCAAGATGTCGATGGGTAACGACTACCTGTCGGCCTTCACCGTCGGCGACCAGCTGCTGTGGGGCGCCGCTGAGCCGCTGCGCCGCATGCTGCGCATCGTGCTGGACAAGTAAGCATCCCCGGGGCCGGTCTTCCGGCCCCCTGCGGGTGTTGGCACCCTTGCCACACTCGCTGTCATATTGCCAAGCGCTTGTAATCAAACGCTATCAAACACGCCCCACATCGGTCATTCTGGCCACATATCTCGGCTTCCTCCGACGAGCTTGTGCGCTGGGAGCTTGCATGCTCCAGAGCATGATGATATGTTGAGACTCCTAGGAAATCGTCTTTCCTCTGGCCAACTTTCTCACACTGCCGATTATGCATTTTCCTCACCGTCCTCCGCTCATGGCATTTGCGCTGAAATCAGTCACCGCGGCCGTGGCAAGTGCCGTGCTCCTGTCGTCCGCCGCCTCGGCCGCGGGCCTCGGGAAGCTGACGGTGCTGTCGGCACTCGGCCAGCCGCTGCGTGCCGAAATCGAACTGACGACGACCGCCGGCGAGGATGCCTCGAGCATGGCAGTGAAACTGGCCTCGCCGGAAGCCTTCCGCGCGGCCAATATCGAATTCAACCCGGCCCTGCTGGCGCTGCGCTTCAACGTCGAGCAGCGCGCCGGCCGCCAGTTCATCCGGGTCAGCTCGACCCAGCCGCTGAACGAGCCCTTCGTGGACATGCTGATCGAGCTGTCCTGGAACAACGGCCGCCTGGTGCGCGAATACACCTTCCTGCTGGACCCGGCCGAACTGCGCAACACCCAGCCGGCCCAGGCGGCGGCCGAGGCCCGTCCGGCAGCGCCGCAGCCGGCCGCCCAGCCGCGCGCGGCGGCCCCGCAGCCGGCCGCGCCGCCAAGCCAGGCGCCGCAGCAGGCGCAGCCGGAGCCGCGCCGCGAGGCGCCGCGCGCCGCCGCCCCGGCCGAGGCTCCCGCCAGCGCGGCCGCGTCGCGCTACCGCGTGCGCCAGGGCGATACCCTGGGCAAGATCGCCGCCAAGCTCAAGCCGGCCGACATCTCGCTCGACATGATGCTGGTGGCGCTGTACCGCGCCAATCCGGACGCCTTCATCGGCAACAACATGAACCGCCTGAAGTCGGGCCAGATCCTGTCGGTGCCGGACTCCGGCGCGCTGCGAGGCAGCGGCGAAGCCGAGGCACGCGGCATCGTGGTCGCGCACGCGGCCGACTTCAATGCCTACCGCAACAAGCTGGCCGGGCAGGTGGCCAACGCCGCCCCGCAGCGTACGCCGCAGGCAGGCCAGAGCGCGGCCGGCAAGATCACCGCCAAGGTCGAGGAACGCCCGACCGCGGCCAACGAATCGCAGGACCAGTTGCGCCTGTCGAAAGCCACCCAGGCCGCCGCCGGCGCCCAGGGAGCGGCCACCGCCAGCGCCGAAGACAGCATCGCGCGCGAGCGCGAACTGGAGCAGGCCCAGGCCCGCGTCAAGGAACTCGAGAAGAACGTCAACGAGCTGGAACAGCTGATGACGGTCAAGAGCCGTTCCGGCAGCGAGGTGCAGAACGCCGCCGCGGCGGGCGCCGTCGCCGGCGCCGCGACGCCGGCCGCACCGGCAGCCAAGCCCGCAGCGGCGGCCAAGCCGGCCAAGCCGGCCGCGCCGGCCGAACCCAAGCCGGCGGAAAAGGGACTTGCCGATACGCTGATGGACAACATCAATGTCGTCGCCGGCGGCGCTGCCATCCTGCTGCTGGGTGCGCTCGGCATCTCGCAGCGCCGCCGCAAGAAGGGCGATGGCGCCAAGGGCGTCGTTGCCGAACCTTCGGTGCTGGGCGTGCCGACCCAGGGAGCGCACTCGCTGTACGCGGAAGCGGGCGGCCAGAGCGTCGACACCAGCAACAGCGTGTTCAATTCCAGCTTCGCACCGTCGGCCTCGCAGCTCGACACCAACGAAGTCGATCCGGTCGCGGAAGCCGACGTCTACATCGCCTACGGCCGCGACGCCCAGGCCGAGGAGATCCTGAAGGAGGCGCTGCGCACCCATCCGGAACGCCATGCGGTGCGCCTGAAGCTGCTCGAGATCTACGCCGCCCGCAAGGACCTGCGCGCCTTCGAGACCCAGGCCAGCGAGCTGTACAGCCTGACGCGCGGCACCGGCGACGAGTGGGCCCAGGCGGCCGCGCTCGGCCTGGGCATCGACCCGTCCAATCCGCTGTATGCCGCTGCCGCCGGCGCCGCGCCGGTGGCGCCGGCCCCCAGCCCGCAGGAGCGTGACCAGCAGTCGCTGCTGTCGCAACAGCTCGAAGCCTCGTTCCGCGGCGGTGCCCCGGTCGCCGCCCTCGGCGCCGGCGCCATGGCCGGTGCGGCCTACGCCGCGATGGACCACGACCAGGAGCAGGAGGCCACCGCACTGCCGGACTTCGATGCCACGCTGCCGGCCGATGCCAGCCCCGTGGCCGAGCAGCGCAGCGACGACAACTCGCTCGATTTCGACCTCGGCGGCCTGAGCTTCGAACCGATCGCCAGCACCGAGCCGATCGCCATGGCCGGCCCCGGCCGCGACGATGCGCTGGACGACACCGCCGTGCCGGACCTCGACTTCGCGCTCGATCCGCTCGGTGACCCTGTCACCTCGCCGCCGCCCGACCTCGCCGCCGCGCCCGCGCCCGCTAGCGAGGAGCCCTTCGACCTCGCCTTCGACATGAGCTTCGGCGAGCCGGAAGCCGCGGTCCAGCCGGAAACCGCGCACGCCCCGGTCGCGCAGCACGACATGGCCGGCCTGGCCGCCGAATTCGAGCTGCCGCCGCTGCCGGCGGTCGACGAAGACGCGGCGCCGGCGCCTGCCGCGCAATCCGCGCACGAGGATCGGCTGTTCGACCTCTACACCATGGACTTCGGCCTGCCGCCCGCTGCGGCGGCGCCCGCCGCCGTGGCCGAGGCGACCCCGTTCCACGAAGAGCTGCCGGCCGTCCTCGGCGCAACGGCTGGCGCGAGCGGCACGGACGATCCGCTGTTCGACCTCGACACCATGGACTTCGGCAGCCCGGCCGCACCAAACGCCGCGCCGAGCCTGTCCCAGCCGGCGCTCGCGCCTTTCGAGTTCGACGCGCCGCCGGCGGCGGCCAGCCCGGCAGCCGACGAAGACCCGTTCGCACTGGACGACGTGCCGGCCGCAACGCCTGCCGCCGCAGCAAGCGAGCCGAGCTTCGACCTGGCCGACATCGACCTCGAGCTGCCGTCCTTCGAGCAGCCCGCAGCCTTCGATGCCGACTTCCTGGCGCCGTCGTCCGAGCCTGCCCTGGAGCCGGCCGCGCTCTCGCCGGAACACATGGAAATGGAAACCAAGCTCGACCTCGCGATCGCCTACCAGGAAATCGGCGACAAGGAAGGTGCGCGCGAGCTGCTCGATGAAGTCATCAAGGGTGGCAGCAGCGAACAGGTGAGCAAGGCCAGCGCGATGCGCTCCCTGCTCGCGTGAGGCGCATCGCACTGGGTGTCCAGTACGTCGGTACGGGCTGGAGCGGCTACCAGAAACAGCCCGATCGCAATACCGTCCAGGACCGGCTCGAAATCGCCCTCGAGAAGTTCGCCTGCACGCCCCTGAACACGACCTGCGCCGGCCGCACCGACGCCGGCGTGCACGGCATCGAGCAGGTGGTCCACTTCGATACCGATCTCGACCGTGCCATGCAGAGCTGGGTGCGCGGCGTGAATGCCTTCCTGCCCGACTCGATCGTGGTGCGCTGGGCGCACGAGGTCGTGCCCGATGCGGACGGCAACGAGTTCCACGCGCGCTTCTCGGCGCGCTCGCGCACCTATCACTACGTGCTCTACAACAACCCGAACCCGTCGGCACTGCTGGCCGGGCGGGCCGGGTGGGTGTTCCGTCCGCTGGACGTCGAGCGCATGGTCGAGGCCGGCCAGTACCTGCTCGGCGAACACGATTTCTCGGCCTTCCGCGCCTCGGGCTGCCAGGCCAATTCGCCGGTCAAGCAGATGCACGAGGTCAGCATCCAGCGCTACGGCGACGTGCTCGTGTTCACGGTGCGCGCCAGCGCTTTTCTCCACCACATGGTGCGCAACATCGTCGGCTCGCTCATCTATGTGGGCACGGGTCGCAACGAACCCGGCTGGATGAAGGAAGTGCTGGAGAGCCGCTCGCGCGACGTGGCGGCGCCCACTTTCATGCCGGACGGCCTGTACCTGGCCAAAATCGATTACGATCCCAAGTGGGGATTGCCGCAGGAGCCTTCGCACCCGCTGCCCTGGCTGTAATTCGCACAGTTTCAAGGATCGTCATGCAACGCACCCGTATCAAAATTTGCGGCATCACGCGCGTGGAAGACCTGCGCGCGGCCGTCACTGCCGGCGCCGACGCGCTCGGTTTCGTTTTTTATCCCAAAAGCCCGCGCTACGTCACGCCCGAGCAGGCGGCCGAGTTGTGCCGGGCGCTGCCGCCCTTCGTTTCCGCGGTGGCGCTGTTCGTCAACCCGACGCTGGAGGAGGTGAGGGCGGTCGCCGCACGGGCGCCGCTGTCGCTGATCCAGTTCCACGGCGACGAGACGGTCGAGCAGTGCGCGGCGCTGGCCGCGGACGTCGCGCGCCCCTTCGTGAAAGCCTTCCGCGTCAGGCCGGACACAAGCCCGGATGAACTGCTAGAATACGAACGTATATACCGCGCCGCCAGCCCCTGGTTCTCCGGCCTGTTGCTGGATACCTGGGTGGACGCCTACGGCGGCGCAGGAAAGGTCTTCGATTGGTCTCTCGTCCCAAAAGAGCTCGCGCCTCGGGTCGTTTTGAGTGGTGGGTTGAACGCACAGAACGCGACTGACGCGGTGGCACGTGTTCGTCCTTTCGCGGTCGACGTCAGCAGTGGCGTCGAGGCGCAGAAGGGCATCAAGGACGCCCGCAAGCTTGCCGGTTTCATCGAGGCAGTGCGGGCCGCCGACGCCATCCCATCGAGTGAGAACCATCATGAAAGATCGTCCTAGCGGAACCGCTCCGCTGTTCCAGACCCCCGATTACCAACTGCCCGACCGGACCGGGCACTTCGGCCCCTACGGCGGCAGCTTCGTCGCCGAGACCCTGTCGCATGCGCTGGCCGAGCTGAACGACGCTTACGCGCGCTATTCGAACGACCCCGAATTCCTCGAGGAATTCCGCTACGAACTGGCCCACTTCGTCGGCCGCCCGTCCCCGGTCTACCACGCCAAGCGCTGGTCCGAGCAGATTGGAGGCGCCCAGATCTTCTTCAAGCGCGAAGACCTGAACCATACCGGCGCGCACAAGATCAACAACGTGATCGGCCAGGCCCTGCTGGCCCGGCGCATGGGCAAGAAGCGCATCATCGCCGAGACCGGCGCCGGCCAGCACGGCGTGGCCACCGCCACCATCTGCGCGCGCTTCGGCATGGAATGCGTGGTCTACATGGGCAGCGAAGACGTCCAGCGCCAGGCGCAGAACGTCTACCGCATGAAACTGCTGGGCGCGACCGTGGTGCCAGTGGAATCGGGCTCCAAGACCCTGAAGGACGCGCTCAACGAAGCGATGCGCGACTGGGTCACCAACATCGAAAACACCTTCTACATCATCGGCACCGTGGCCGGGCCGCACCCGTATCCGATGATGGTGCGCGACTTCCAGTCGGTGATCGGCGAGGAGTGCCGCGTGCAGATGCCGGCCATGACCGGCCGCCAGCCCGATGTCGTCGTAGCCTGCGTCGGCGGCGGCTCCAACGCCATGGGCATTTTCTATCCGTACATCGACGAGCCGGGCGTGAAGCTGGTGGGCGTCGAGCCGGCGGGCGAGGGGATCGAGACGGGCAGGCATGCGGCGTCGCTGAGTGCCGGCATCCCGGGCGTGTTGCACGGCAACCGCACCTACCTGCTGCAGGACGCGAACGGGCAGATCATCGAGACGCATTCGGTCTCGGCCGGCCTGGACTATCCGGGCGTGGGGCCGGAGCACGCCTGGCTGAAGGACATCAAGCGCGCCGAGTACGTGACCATCACGGACGAGGAAGCCTTGCAGGCCTTCCACGATTGCTGCCGCATCGAGGGGATCATCCCGGCGCTGGAGTCCTCGCATGCGATCGCCCATGCGGTCAAGCTGGCGGCCACGCTGCCGAAGGACCAGCTGATCCTGGTCAACCTGTCGGGCCGCGGCGACAAGGACATGCACACGGTGGCGCAGAGGATGGGGCTGGATTTCAGCTGACCGCCTTCCCGCACATCGTGAACCTTTAAAAGAAAGAACAGCATGTCCCGTATCGCATCGACCTTTGCCGCCCTCAAGGCGCAGAACAAGACCGGCCTGGTCACCTTCATCACCGCCGGCGATCCCGGCCCCGAGCTCACCGTGCCGCTGATGCACGCTTTGGTTGCGGGCGGCGCCGACGTCCTGGAACTGGGCGTTCCGTTTTCCGACCCGATGGCCGAGGGCCCGGTGATCCAGCGCGCCTGCGAGCGCGCGCTCAAGTTCAACGTCGGCCTGCAGGACGTGTTCGGGTTCGTGCGCGAATTCCGCAAGACGAATGCGACGACGCCGGTGGTCCTGATGGGCTACGCCAACCCGATCGAGCGCATCGGCCAGGACAACTTCATTCGCTGCGCGAAGGAAGCGGGCGCCGATGGCGCGATCGTGGTCGACTATCCGCCGGAAGAGTGCGCCGCTTTTGCCGAGGCCATGCGCGCCAACGGCCTCGATCTGATCTTCCTGCTGGCGCCGACCTCGACCACCGAGCGCGTGCGGCAGGTGGCCCAGTACGGCGGCGGCTTCAGCTACTACGTCTCGCTCAAGGGCGTGACCGGGGCCGGCAGCATCGACACCGCGGACGTGGCGCGCCGCGTGAACGCGATCCGCGAGCACGTGAAACTGCCGATCGGCGTCGGCTTCGGCATCCGCGACGGCGCCACCGCGCGCGCGGTGGCGGAAGTGGCGGATGCGGTGGTGATCGGCAGCCGCATCATCCAGGAGCTGGAGTCGGTGCCGAAGGAGCAGGCCGTGGACGCGGTGCGCAACTTTACTTCGGGGATCCGCAGCGCGCTGGACGCCTGAACGACGTTTGGCTTGACGCGTAGCAAGCAGGGACGCCCGATTGGCGTCCCTTTTTTACGCACGGTGAATGGGATGCGCGGAGGGCATTCCCCTCTGTTGGCGCTTGGGTTACATTGCCTGTGTTCCCTTTTATCAACCAACCGGGCAGGCGGCCATGAAAAAACAGATCGTCCACGTTTCCGTCCTCCAGTCGGCCAAGGTCATGGCCGTCCTTTATCTGGTCATGTCCCTGCCGATGGTGGCGATCATGGCCATTCCCGCGACTGCCAGCGGGCAAGGCTTTTCGCTGGCAATGCTGATCCTGATGCCGATCCTGTACACCCTCCTCGGCTTCGTCTTCACCGCAGTCGGCGCCTGGGTCTACAACATCGTTGCCGGCAAGGTCGGCGGATTCGAATTCACGACCAGCGAAGTGGACGGCAAGTAGGCGCTTCGACGCGTAACACGGGTACCAGGGAGTGCGGAGCAATCATGTCGGAATGCTAATTGGCAGGGCGACATGATTCGACAAGCGGCACGCTTGCGGCTACACTACCGCCACTTCGAAGACTTGCCGCAAGGAGAAAAGATGAGTTGGCTAGAAAAACTGCTGCCCCCACGGATCCAGCGCTCCGATGCCGCCAAGAGTAAGACCATGCCCGAAGGGCTGTGGGTCAAGTGCCCGTCGTGCGAATCGGTCCTGTACCGCGCCGACCTGGAATCGAACCAGCACGTCTGCCCCAAATGCGATCACCACATGCGCATCCGCGCCCGCGAGCGCCTCGATGCGCTGCTCGACGAGGGTGGCCGCTATGACATCGGCCAGGAAACCCTGCCGGTCGATACCCTGAAATTCAAGGACAGCAAGAAGTACCCGGACCGCCTCAAGCAGGCCATGGACGCCACCGGCGAAACCGATGCCCTGATCGTGCAGGGCGGTTCGATCATGAGCCTGCCGGTCGTCGTGGCCTGCTTCGAATTCGAATTCATGGGCGGCTCGATGGGTTCGGTCGTCGGCGAACGCTTCGTGCGCGGCGCCCAGGTGGCGCTGGAGCAGAAGGTGCCCTTCATCTGCATCACCGCCACCGGCGGCGCCCGCATGCAGGAAGGCCTGCTGTCGCTGATGCAGATGGCCAAGACCACCGCCATGCTGACCAAGCTGTCCGAGAAAAAGCTGCCGTTCATCTCCGTGCTGACCGACCCGACCATGGGCGGCGTCTCGGCCTCGTTCGCCTTCATGGGCGACGTCGTCATCGCCGAGCCGAAAGCCCTGATCGGCTTCGCCGGCCCGCGCGTGATCGAGAACACCGTGCGCGAGAAGCTGCCGGAAGGCTTCCAGCGCGCCGAGTTCCTGGTGCAGAAGGGCGCCGTCGACATGATCGTCGACCGCCGCAAGATGCGCGAGGAAATCGCCCGCCTGCTGGCACTGCTGCAAAACCAGGCCGCCGACGCGCTGGCCTGATCCCTGTTCCAGGTGCGGATGTCCCGGCATCCGCACCCGTGCTTCCCCCGCACGCCTACCGATTCGCATCCCATGCCTACTCTCCCGACCACCTTGCCCGACTGGCTGGCGCTGCTCGAGTCGCGCCATGCCGAAACCCACATCGACATGGGCCTCGACCGTGTCCGCGCCGTCAAGGAGCGCATGGGGCTCGCCTTCAGCTGCCCCGTGATCATGGTGGCCGGCACCAACGGCAAGGGCTCGACCTGCGCCATGCTCGAAGCCGTCCTGCTGCAGTCCGGCTACCGCGTGGGCCTGTACATCAAGCCGCACTTCCTCGACTTCAACGAGCGCGCCCGCATCAACGGCGAGATGGCCACCGATGAAGCGCTGGTGGCCAGCTTCGACGTAGTCGAAAGCGCGCGCGGCGAGGTGTCGCTGACCTACTTCGAATTCACCACGCTGGCGATCATGCACCTGATCTCCCAGGCAAACGTGGACGTCGCCATCCTCGAGGTCGGCCTGGGCGGGCGCCTCGACGCCGTCAACGTGGTCGACGCCGACGTGGCGATCGTCACCAGCGTCGACATCGATCACACCGACTACCTCGGCGACACCCGCGAGAAGATCGGTTTTGAAAAGGCCGGCATTTTCCGCCCGGGGAAGGCCGCGATCTGCAGCGACCCGGTGCCGCCGCAATCGCTGATCCGGCATGCCGAAAGCATCGGCGCCGACCTGTGGCTGCTGGGGCGCGACTTCAACTACCAGGGCGACCAGCAGCAGTGGAGCTATGGCGGGCGCGGGCAGCGCCGCAATTCGCTGGCCTATCCGGCCCTGCGCGGCGCCAACCAGCTGCTCAACGCCTCGGCCGCGCTGGCCGCCCTCGAGGTGCTGCGCATGCAGCTGCCGTGCGGCGCGCAGGAAGTGCGCGCGGGCCTGGCCATGGTCGAGCTGCCGGGACGCTTCCAGGTGCTGCCGGGCCGTCCGACCCAGGTGCTGGACGTGGCCCACAACCCGCATGCTAGCGCCGCCCTCGCGCACAACCTCGGCAACATGGGCTTCCACCGCTACACCTACGCGGTATTCGGCATCATGGAAGACAAGGACATCGAGGCCGTGATTGCGCCCTTGAAGGGCATCGTCGACCACTGGTGCGTGACCGCGCTGCCCTCGCCGCGCTCGGCGCAGCCGCAGCAACTGGCGGAAAAGCTGGCGGCAATCAAGCCCGCGGGCGCGAAAGAGGGTGATTTTTCGGTCACCACCTTCGCCACGCCGGCGGACGCCTATGCGAATGCCGTGAGCCGCGCTGGGGAGAATGATAGAATTGTGGTCTTTGGCTCGTTCTACACGGTCGCCGGCGTCATGGCGGCCCGCAAACACTCTCTACACTGATTCTTAATACGCATGGGCTTGTTCTCGTTCGGTAGCAAAAACAAGCAAGACACTGTCCGGGACAGCGGCCACTTCGTCAAGGACGACGATGCCGCCTATGGGCAGCAGGCCCGCGCCAAGCGCGCGTCCCACGCCGGCGATGGCGCCACCCGCGGCCGCGGCCGCGGCGGCGCCGATCCGATCCTGCCCGAGAAGAAGCGCGCGCGCCGCCGCCTGGTAGGCGCGATCGCGCTGGCCCTCGCCGCGGCGGTCGGCCTGCCGATGCTGCTCGATTCCGAGCCCAAGCCGCTCGGCGCCGACATCGCGATCAACATCCCGTCGAAGGACAAGGCGGCGGCGCTGCCGGTGCCGGCCGCGGCCAGCGTCGACAGCGACGAGGAAATCGTCGAGCCCACCGACGACCCGACCCTCGCCTCGGCCCAGCCGCCCGCGCCCGCGGCCAGGACGGCAACGCCGCCGGCCGATCCGGCGCCGGTCCGCACCCTCGACACCGCCCGCGCCGAACCCGCCGTGGCAAAAGCCGAGCCCAAGGCGGAACCGGTCAAGCCCGAACCCAAGCGCGAGCCGAAGTTTGATGCGCATCCGAAGGTCGCCGAGCTGGAGCTGAAGAAGTTGGAAAAGCCGGTCGAGAAGCCGCCGGTCAAGCCGGTTGCCGCCCATCCGGCCCCGGTCCCAGTGCAGAACGACGCCGCCCGCGCCATGGCCATCCTGGAGGGCAAGCCAGTGGTGAAGGCCAGCGGCCCGTCGCAGAAATACGTGGTGCAGGTGGCCGCGCTGGCTACCCAGCAGAAGGTCGACGAACTGCAGGGCCGCCTGCGCGACGCCGGCGTGTCCTCCTTCACCGAACGTTCCGGCGACCTGATTCGCGTGCGCGTCGGTCCGTACACCAAGGAAGAGGGCGAGAAGATCCGCTCCAAGCTCATCGCGATGGGCTTGTCCGGCACCATGGTGCCGCTCTGATCCAGGATTGCAGGCAAGGGCTGGCAGCGTGACGATTTTCGATTACCTGGTCTTGTTCGTACTGGTATCGTCGGTCGTCATTTCCACCCTGCGCGGGCTGGTCAAGGAGATCCTGTCGCTGCTGGGCTGGATCGTGGCCTTCGTGGTGGCGAACGCCTACGGCGCGCAACTGGCGCCGCTGTTGCCGGAACTGTTGCCCGGCGAGACCGCGCGCCTGATCATGGCCTTCGTGCTGCTGTTCCTCGGCGTGCGCATCCTGATGGGCCTGCTGTCGCTGGCGATCGGGGCCCTGATCGCGGCAACCGGCCTGAGCCTTGCGGACCGCGGCCTGGGTGGATTGTTTGGATTGGCGCGCGGCATTGTAATCGTGCTGGCCGCCGTCATATTGTGTGGGATGACGTCCATCCCGCAACAGGATTTCTGGAGGAATGCGCTGTTCTCGCCGATGGCGGAAACCGGGGCGCGTACGGTCAAACCCTTTCTCCCTGCTGCCCTGGGGCAGCACATCAGATTCTAAATTCGGTATTCACCTTTCGTAATCAAGCAGTCCAGTTTTAGGAGCGCACCATGTGTGGCATCGTCGGCGTCGTCTCGAACAATCCCGTCAACCAGCTTCTGTATGACGCATTGCTGCTGCTGCAGCACCGCGGCCAGGACGCGGCGGGTATTGCAACCAATCACAGCAGCATGTTCTCGATGTACAAGGCCAACGGCCTCGTGCGCGACGTGTTCCGTACCCGCAACATGCGTACGCTGCAGGGCAATACCGGTATCGGCCACTGCCGCTATCCGACCGCCGGCTCCTCGAGCGAGGAAGAGGCGCAGCCGTTCTACGTGAACGCGCCCTTCGGCATCACCTTGGCCCACAACGGCAACCTGACCAACCAGGCCCAGCTCAAGGAAGAGCTGTTCAAGAACGACCGCCGCCACATCAATACCGATTCCGATTCGGAAGTGCTGCTCAACGTGCTGGCCCACGAGATCCAGGAAGCGGCCGACGGCTACAAGCTGGACACCGACGCCATCTTCAAGGCGGTGGCGGCGGTGCATCGCCGCGTGCGCGGGGCGTACGCCGTGGTGGCGCAGATCGCCGGCCACGGCATGCTGTCCTTCCGCGACCCGTTCGGCATCCGTCCGCTGTGCCTGGGCGTGAACGAGGGCGAGCATGGCCTTGAGTACCTGGTGGCGAGCGAATCGGTGGCGCTGGAAGGCCTGGGCTTCCGCTTCGTGCGCGACATCGCGCCGGGCGAAGCGGTGTTCATCACCAACGACGGCCAGCTGCACGAGCGCCAGTGCGCCGAGAACCCGTCGCTGAACCCTTGCGCCTTCGAGTACGTCTACCTGGCCCGTCCGGACTCGGTGATCGATGGCGCCTCGGTCTACGCGACCCGCCTGCGGATGGGCGAATACCTGGCCGACAAGATCCGCAAGGAGATCCCGGTCGACGAGATCGACGTCGTGATGCCGATCCCCGATTCCTCGCGTCCGGCCGCGATCCAGCTGGCGCTGAAGCTCGGTGTCGAGTACCGCGAAGGCTTCATCAAGAACCGCTACATCGGCCGCACCTTCATCATGCCGGGCCAGAACATGCGCAAGAAGTCGGTGCGCCAGAAGCTCAACGCGATCGCCTCCGAATTCAAGGACAAGAACGTGCTGCTGGTCGACGACTCGATCGTGCGCGGCACCACCAGCCGCGAGATCGTGCAAATGGCGCGCGACGCCGGCGCGCGCAAGGTGTTCTTCGCTTCGGCCGCGCCGCCGGTGCTGTACCCGAACGTGTACGGCATCGACATGCCGACCCGCGACGAGCTGATCGCCCACGGCCGCACCAATGAGGAAATCTGCGCGGAGATCACCGCCGACCGCCTGGTCTACCAGGACGTGGATGCGCTCAAGAAGGCGATCTCGGACGTCAACCCGGCGCTGAAGAATTTCGAGGCCTCCTGCTTCGACGGCGTCTACGTGACCGGCGACGTGACCCCGGAATACCTCGACCGCCAGGAATCGGCGCGCCACAAGGGCGGCAGCAAGGGCGTCGAGGATGCGGCCACCAATCAGCTCAACCTCAACCGTCCGGCCACGGCGGAGTAAGACCATGAGCGAGCAGAAGTACGGTTTCACCACCACCATCCTGCACAACGACCGCCGCAAAGCGATCGAGCAGGGCTCGCTGCACAAGCCGGTGCATACCTCGGTGGCCTTCGGCTACCAGGACGCGCGCCAGCTGGCCTCGGTCTTCCAGGGCAAGGAACCGGGCTTCCGCTACGGCCGCCAGGGCAACCCGACGGTCAGCGCGCTCGAGGACAAGATCAGCAAGATGGAAGACGGGGTCGGCACCATCTGCTTCGCCACCGGCATGGGCGCGATCGGCGCGCTGTTCCAGGGCCTGCTGAGGGCGGGCGACCACATCGTCTCGTCGTCCTTCCTGTTCGGTAACACCAACAGCCTGTGGCAGACGGTATCGAGCCAGGGCGTGGCGGTGGACTTCGTCGATGCGACCGACGTCGCCAACGTGGCAGCGGCGCTGCGTCCCGATACCCGCATGGTGTTCGTCGAGACCATCGCCAACCCGCGCACCCAGGTGGCGGACCTGGCGCGCATCGGCCAGCTGTGCCGCGAGCGCGGCATCCTGTACGTGGTCGACAACACCATGACCACGCCTTACCTGTTCCGCCCGAAGGCGGTGGGGGCGGGCCTGGTGGTCAACTCGCTGACCAAGTCGATCGCCGGCCACGGCATCGCGCTCGGCGGCGCCCTGACCGACACCGGCCTGTTCGACTGGAGCGCCTACCCGCACATCGCGGCCAACTTCCGCAAGCAGCCGCCAGCTGCCCAGGGCCTGGCCCAGCTGCGCGCCAAGGCCCTGCGCGACTTCGGCGCGGCCCTCGGGCCGGAAGCGGCGCACCACATCGCGGTGGGCGCCGAGACGCTGGCGCTGCGCATGGAGCGTACCAGCGCCAACGCGCTGGCGCTGGCGCGGATGCTGGAGGCGGATGAGCGCGTGGCGGCGGTCCACTATCCGGGCCTGGCTTCGCATCCGCAGAACGGCATCGTCACGTCGCTGTTCCGTACCGGCGGTTCCCTGATGAGCTTCGAGCTGGTCGACAGCATCGACCCCTTCGACTACCTGAACCGCCTGAAGCTCGGCATCCCGGCCAGCAACCTGGGCGACACCCGCACCCTGGTGATCCCGGTGGCGCACACCATCTTCTTCGAGATGGGCGCAGAGCGGCGCGCCAGCATGGGCATCGCCGAGTCCCTGATCCGGGTCTCGGTGGGCATCGAGGACACCGAGGACCTGCTGGCGGACTTCCGCCAGGCGCTCGACGCATAAGGCATATGTAGGGTGGTCGGCTTGTCCGACCGCGCGTTCAACTTCGGCATGCTCTGCCGCAATGCATACTGGTGTTGAACGCGCGGTCGGCGGAGCGTGATCCGGTCCACTGGACCAGATCACCCCTATGCCCATCATTTTGTTTCAGCGGTTGAGCAGGGCGGCACATTGCCGCTATCATGGGCTTTCCATTTACCTCATCCACCTGCCCATGAAGACCAAGCTGTTCCTTGCATCCCTGCTGCTGTGCGGCGCCGCCTTTGCCGGCGAGCTGGAAGACGCCAATGCCCTGTTCGACAAGAAGGACTACGCGGGCGCGCTGAAGATCTACACCAAGCTGGCCAATGCCGGCAATCCGGCCGCCCAGCAGGCGCTGGGCCAGATGTATTTCTACGGCGAGGCAGGGGAGGTCGATGAAGCCAGGGCGCTCGACCTGTTCAAGAAAGCCGCCGCCAAGGGCAACAAGGTCGCGATCGCTTCGCTCGAGCTGATCGAGCAGCGCGCCAAGCGCCGCAAGGACATCGATTACTGGATCAAGGGCTATGACGGCGAAGACCTGAAATCGGGCGAGTTCCGCTGCACCACGCCGCGCATTCCGGCAATGTCAAAGGTCAATGCCGACATCGACCGCATCAGTGCGGCCGTGCAGACCTGGCAGGAGTGCTACAACAAGTACGTCACCAACCTGAACGCGGCGATGCCGCTGTCCAAGCGGATTCCGGCCGACGTCCAGAAGCTGATGAACAAGGAAGAGATCGAGCAATCGAACGCCTACCTGGCGCAGCTGCAGGAAAACCTGAGCGAGGAAGCGAAGGTGAGTTCGAAGCTGGTGCTGGCCGACTATGCTGCCTGGCGCTCGGCGACCGAGGCCTACGTGGCGGAGCACAACAAGGTAGTGAATTCCATCAAGAAGGATTCACACTGGGCGGACAAGAAGATTCAGTAAGCCGCCGGGGAGGCGGCTTCACGACTGGAGCGCCTAACAAAAAGGGAATTGTTGGGCGCTCTTAGTGCCAGCTGCGCATCAGGCCGACAGCGAGACCCTCGAGCGCGAACTCGTCTTCCGGGTTCACCTGGATCACCTTGAAGTCCGGATTCTCCGGCAGCAGTTCGACCAGGTTGCCGGTCTTGCGGTAGCGCTTGACGGTGACTTCTTCGCCCAGGCGGGCCACCACGATCTGGCCGTTCTTGGCGCTGTCGATCTTCTTGACGGCCAGGAAGTCGCCGTCGCAGATGCCGGCATCGCGCATCGACCAGCCCTTGACCTTCAGCAGGAAGTCGGGGCGCGCCGAGAACATGGCGGCGTCCACGGAGTAGGTGGCCTCGACGTGTTCCTGGGCCAGGATCGGCGAACCGGCGGCTACGCGGCCAACCAGCGGCAGCGACATCATGAGGTTCGGGGGCGGCATCGGGATCTGCTCGACCGAGGCGCCGACCAGGCGGATGCCGCGCGAGGTGCCCGGCGAAATCTCGATCGCGCCCTTGCGCGCCAGGGCCTGCAGGTGTTCTTCGGCCGCATTGGCCGACTTGAAACCCAGCTCGGCCGCGATTTCGGCGCGGGTCGGCGGGAAGCCGGTGTTTTCGATCGCTTCCTTGATCAGGTTAAGGATCTGTTCTTGCCTTGCAGTGAGCTTGAGCATGGGTGGTATACGGCATTAGTTGTAAGAGCAGACTGTATTTTTGTACAGTATTCTGATATACGCAAGGGCAAACACGGGAAAACTGCAAAAAATGTGCGCAACTGCTGCATTCGTGGCGCACCTGCCCGCTTTTTGCGGTCCGTCGCCGGCCCGGACCATGCCCGGGTTTCCATCCGCCGAGTTTTCAGGCTATAATCGAAGGCTTTCCCTTCCCACACTCGTCTTGACGCCGAGGTGGGCATTTGTTTAAACGTCCTCAAGGAGTGTTGCATGCGTCATTATGAAATCGTTTTTATCGTCCACCCGGACCAGAGCGAGCAAGTTCCGGCGATGATCGAGCGTTACAAGACCACGGTCACCAGCCGCGGCGGTAACATCCATCGCGTGGAAGACTGGGGCCGTCGCCAGATGGCTTACCAGATCCAGAAGCTGCCGAAGGCTCACTACATCTGCATGAACATCGAGTGCGACAACGAGACCCTGGTCGAGCTGGAAACCGCATTCAAGTTCAATGATGCCGTCCTGCGTCACCTGACCGTCAAGATGAAGAAGGCCGAAACCGCACCGTCGCCGATGATGAAGTCGGTCCAGCGCGAAGACGCAGCCAAGAGCCACCGCGCTGAAGCAGCTGCTGCTGCCCCGGCCGCTGCTGCCTAAGTTTTTTCTCGGGAATTCGTAGAGCGCAGTGAACCGGTTCCAGCTCATCGCGACCATCGCGGAGCGAGACGTCCTGCGTTTCACCCCGGCCGGCGTCCCCATCGTGGGCGCGATCCTGATGCACGATTCGCAGCAGGTCGAGGCCGGAGTGGCAAGGCAGGTCGCGTTTGAAATCCCCGCGCTCGGCGCAGGCGAGATTTCAGGCAGGCTGGAAAGCGCCGAACTCGGCGCCGCCTACCGCTTCGACGGATTCCTTGCACGAAAAAACCGCAACAGCAAAGCCTTGGTGTTTCACATCATTGATTTCAGTGCCGCCTAACTGTAGGTTGGCGCAACTTAGATTAGATACAGGAGCCTCGAAATGGCATTCGGTAAAAAGTTCGACAAAAACAAAGCCAAAGAAAAAATGAAGCGCAAACAGCAGAACCCGCTGTTCAAGCGCAAGAAGTTCTGCCGCTTCACCGCCGCCGGCGTTGAGCAAGTGGATTACAAAGACGTCGACACCCTGAAGGACTTCGTCCAGGAAAACGGCAAGATCATGCCGGCACGCCTGACCGGCACCAAGGCGCACTACCAGCGCCAGGTCGACACCGCCATCAAGCGCGCACGCTACCTCGCGCTGCTGCCGTACACCGACCTGCACAACGCTTAATCAGCGGCACGTCAGTCAGAATACCTGGAGAATAAATATGCAAGTTATCCTGCTCGAAAAAGTCGTCAACGTCGGTAACCTGGGCGACGTCGTCAAAGTCAAGGACGGTTACGCACGTAACTTCCTGATCCCGCAAAAGATGGCACGCCGCGCTACCCAGGCCGCCGTGGCCGAGTTCGAAGTCAAGCGCGCCGAACTGGAAAAAGCAGCAGCCGAGAAGCTGGCAGCTGCCCAGGCGCAAGGCGACAAGCTGAGCGGCATGACCGTCACCATCGCCCAGAAGGCGGGCGTGGACGGCCGTCTGTTCGGTTCGGTCACCAACTTCGACATCGCCGAAGCCCTGAGCAAGCAAGGTTTCCCGGTCGAGAAGTCGCAGGTTCGCATGCCGACCGGCCCGCTGAAGACCACCGGCGAATTCCCGGTCTCCGTCGCGCTGCACACCGACGTCGTGTCCGAGATCACCATCGCCGTCGTCGGCGAAGCCGCTTAAGCTGCTGTTGTATAATTGAAAAAAGCCGGGTTCGCCCGGCTTTTTTTATTCCCGGAAACTCGCCAATTATTTCAGCCGTGTGACCGGAAACGGTATAATGCCCGCCATGAATTCCCCATCCGATCCGCAAGTCGATTCCCTGCGCATCCCGCCGCATTCCATCGAAGCAGAACAGTCCGTCATCGGCGGCCTGCTGCGCGATAACGCGGCCTGGGACCGCATTGCCGACTTCATGCACGCCGAGGATTTCTACCGCTACGACCATCGCATCATCTTCGAACAGATGGTCCGCCTGATCAACGCCGGCAAGCCGGCCGACGTGATCACGGTCTACGAAGCCTGCAACATGCTGGGCAAGGCCGAGGAGGTGGGCGGCCTGCAGTACCTGAACGCGATGGCGCAGAACACGCCCTCGGCGGCTAACATCCGGCGCTACGCCGAGATCGTGCGCGACCGCGGCATCCTGCGCAACCTGATCACGGTCGCCGACGAAATCTCGGGCAACGCCTTCAACCCGCAGGGCAAGGAAGTCAAGCAGATGCTGGACGAAGCCGAATCGAAGATCTTCGCGATCGCCGAAACCGGTGCCCGGGGCCAGCAGGGCTGGAACCCGATCCAGCCGCTGCTCACCCAGGTGGTCGAGCGCATCGACGAGCTGTACTCGCGCGAGAACCAGGGCGAGATCACCGGCGTGCCGACCGGCTTCATCGACCTCGATCGCATGACCTCCGGCCTGCAGCCGGGCGACCTGGTGATCGTCGCCGGCCGCCCGTCGATGGGCAAGACCGCGTTCTCGGTCAACATCGGCGAGAACGTGGCGATCGAGGCCGGCCTGCCGGTGGCTGTGTTTTCCATGGAAATGGGCGGCGCCCAGCTGGCCATGCGTATGCTCGGTTCCGTGGGCCAGCTCGACCAGCACCGCCTGCGTACCGGCCGCCTGAACGACGAAGACTGGCCGCGCCTGACGCACGCGATTCAGAAGATGAATGACGCCCAGCTCTATATCGACGAGACGCCGGCGCTCAATCCCATCGAAATGCGCGCGCGGGCACGACGCCTGGCGCGCCAGTGCGGCAAACTGGGCCTGATCATCGTCGACTACCTGCAGCTGATGCAGGGCAGCCAGCCGGGCGACAACCGCGCCGCCGAGATTTCCGAGATTTCGCGAAGCCTGAAAGGCCTGGCGAAAGAGCTGCATTGTCCCGTCATCGCACTGTCCCAGCTGAACCGTTCCCTGGAACAGCGACCCAATAAACGACCCGTCATGTCCGACCTGCGCGAATCGGGCGCTATCGAACAGGATGCGGACGTTATCATCTTCCTGTATCGCGACGAGGTCTACAACCCCGACTCGCCGGATAAAGGAACCGCCGAAATCATCATCGGTAAGCAGCGTAATGGCCCGATCGGGGCGATTCGTCTTACCTGGATCGGCTCCTACACCAAGTTTGGCAACTACAGCGGTAACCTGAGCATCTATCAGGGCGATTAACAGCAACAAGCCGCGAATTTACCACCTCGCCGCTGCCAGCCGTGGCAGCGGTCTCGAAGTCCCAAGAGATTCACAACGGAGAATAATATGTTCGGACGCCTGATGCCCCAGGAGGGCAAGTTTTTTGACCTGTTCAACCAACACGCCGCCCTGTGCGTGAAGGGGGCACAGGAAATGGTTGGCCTGATGACCAACTTCGACGACCTGGAAAACCGCACCCACGCCGTCGAAAGCATCGAAAAACAAGCAGACAAGATCACCTACGAATGCGTCGACCTGCTGCACAAGACCTTCATCACCCCGCTCGACCGCGACGACATCCACAAGCTGATCACCAGCATGGACGACATCCTCGACATGATGGAAGACGCGGCCCAGACGGTGTCGCTGTACGACCTGCACGCCGTGACCCCGGAAGCCGCGCGCCTGGCCGAACTGTGCCTGTCGGCCTGCAAGAAGGTGCAGGAAGCCGTCGCGCTGCTGCATGACATGGGCAACGCCCAGAAGATCGTCGCCATCTGCGAAGAGATCGACCGTTTCGAATCCGACGCCGACCACGTGATGCGCGCCGCCATGTCCAAGCTGTTCCGCGACGAGCCGGACGTGCGCAACCTGATCAAGATGAAGGCCATCTACGAGATCCTCGAAACCGTCACCGACCGTTGCGAAGACGTGGCGAACATCGTCGAAGGCATCATCGTCGAGAACGCGTAACGGACAACCGCGCCACGCGCACAACAAGAACAAACATGGAAACTATTAACATCAGCATTTACGTGCTGGGCTCCCTGGTGCTGCTGGCACTGGTGTTCGACTTCATGAACGGCTTCCACGACTCGGCGAACTCGATCGCCACCGTGGTGTCGACCGGCGTGCTCAAGCCCCAGCACGCGGTGGCCATGGCCGCCTTCTTCAACTTCATCGCGATCTTCGTGGTCAACATGAAGGTGGCGCAAACCATCGGCAAGGGCACCATCGACCCGCACGTGGTCGACCACTACGTCATCTTCGGCGCGCTGGTGGGAGCGATCGCCTGGAACATCATCACCTGGTACTACGGCATCCCGTCCTCGTCCTCGCACGCGCTGATCGGCGGTCTGGTGGGCGCGGCGGTGGCCAAGGCGGGCACCGGCTCGCTGATCTCCGGTGGCCTGATCAAGACCGTGGCCTTCATCGTGGTCGCGCCCTTGCTCGGCTTCGCGCTCGGCTCGATCATCATGCTGATCGTGTCCTGGACCTTCGTGAAATCGACGCCGCGCAAGGTCGACACCTGGTTCCGCCGCCTGCAGCTGGCGTCGGCCGCCGCCTACTCGCTGGGCCATGGCGGCAACGACGCCCAGAAGACCATGGGCATCATCTGGATGCTCCTGATCGCGGCCGGCTACGTCAGCGTCAACGACACCCATCCGCCGGCCTGGGTCATCATCTCCTGCTATGCCGCGATCGCCTTCGGCACGCTGTTCGGCGGCTGGCGCATCGTCAAGACCATGGGTCAGAAGATCACCAAGCTCAAGCCGGTCGGCGGCTTCTGCGCGGAAACCGGCGGCGCCATGACCCTCCTGATGTCGAGCTATTTCGGCATCCCGGTCTCGACCACCCACACCATCACCGGCGCGATCGTCGGCGTGGGCGCCTCGCAGAAGATGTCGGCGGTGCGCTGGGGCGTGGCGGGCAACATCGTCTGGGCCTGGATCTTCACGATTCCGGCGTCGGCCTTCATGGCGGCGATCGCCTGGTGGATCGGCACCCACATCATGTAAGCAGGCCAAGCGGCATGCGCTGCCCGGCGTTTCGGGCATCATCGAGGCCCCCTTGTCCCGCAGGCTCGCCAGCTTGCAGGGCAAGGGGGCCTTTGATTTCATGCGCGGGGTCGCATGCGGCCGAATGTATGGACGGCATCGTTTCACGGGGTATACTGCGATACGCCCCGTCCATGCCGTCCATATATTCACGCGTGCAGCGAAGAGACCTTGCCGACCGATCATTTGTCCGTTTCCGCCGTAGTCCCGCCAGTGCTGGTTTTTCTCCGCCGTCAGCGGTGGCTGCTGCTCTTGTGGGCCGCAGGTGCATTGGGACTGGCTGCCGCCTGGTGGGACCATGCAGCGCGCGATATCCGGCACGCGCAGCGCGACCATGCAGCCGCGCTGGAGCGCCAGGTCGACGCCTTCATGCAGAATCTGGTCATCCGCACGCAGCGCTCGGTTGCCGACTGCGACCGCCTGCTGCGGCTGGTGCGCCACGGCTGGGGCAGGCCCGGCCAGCGCAACGGCCTGGCTGGCACCCTTGAGTCAGGGATATTCTCTCGTGAATATATCTCCGCAATTCTCATCATCGACCGCCACGGCGTGGTCACGTCCAGCACTCACCCGCGAGCCGTCGGCATGGATGTCGGCGCCTTCGCGTTTTTCACCGCGCAGCGGGCGTCCGGTGCCGATCAGCTCCAGCTGAGCGCGCCTTTTGACGGCGAGTTGACCGGGCGCGAAGTGGTGGCGTTTTCGCGTCCCCTGCTGACGTCGGGGGGCAGCTTCGATGGCTTGGTCGTGATCACGGTCCTGCCTGCGTTCTTCACCCAGCACTATGCCGCGCCGACCATGGGCAGCCATGGTTTCGTTGCCGTGATGGACGCAAACGGCGCCATCCTCGCCAGCCGCAGCGGTTCCACCATCCATTCCTACAAGAAACCCTTCCTGCTGGCCTCGCCGCTTGTCCATGCGCCGGAAGGGACGGAGTGGCTCGACGGACGCGCATGGTTCGCCGACGGACGGACCCGCGTGGCGGCGTGGCGGCGCTTTCATGTCCCCGCTCTGGCCGCCGTGGTCGCGCTCGACGAGAGCGCGGCGATGGCGCGCTTCCGGGAAGTGCGTGAAGCGACGTTGCGCGTTACCCGGGCCGGTATCGCGGTGCTCCTGCTGGCCGCGCTGGCCGGCGCCGGCCTGCATGTCCACGCGCGCTGGCGCCGCCATCAGATCGAGTCGCTGCGTGCCACCTACCGGCTCGCCACGGAGAATGCGGGCGACGGCTTCTTCATCAACCGTCCGGTGCGCGACCGGGATGGGGTCGTGCGCGACTTCAGCGTCGTCGACTGCAATCAGCACGGGGCCGCCATGTTCGGCAAGCGTCCGGATGAGCTGATCGGGCATCGCCTGTCCGAGTTTTATCAGGGCGCGCTGTTCCGGAAGTCATGCGAACGGCTGTGCAAGGCACTCGACAGCGGCATCTACGAGCGTGAGCTGCCGGTGTCGCCGGGCCTGGACCAGCCGCTGCAGGCACGATGGATCCGCTACAAGGCGGTGCGCGACGGGGCCGACCTGGCGGTGACGATCCGCGACATCAGCGAATCGAAGGCCTACTTGACCGAGTTGGAGCGCCGCAGTAATTCGGACGCCCTGACCGGGCTTCCCAACCGTTTCTGGATCCAGCAGTACCTGCCGCGGGCAATCGCCGCTGCCTGCGCCGCGGGGCAAGGGATGGCGGTGCTGTTCATCGACCTGGACGGCTTCAAGACTGTCAACGACGCCCTCGGTCATGCGGCCGGCGACGACTTGCTGCGCACCGTCGGCACGCGACTGAAGATGGCGATGCGGCCGGGTGACCATGTGGTGCGCCTGGGCGGCGACGAATTCGTGGTGGTGCTGGAGCAGGTCGCCGGGCCGGACGACGTCGCACAGGCAGCCCGGCAGCTGCTGTCCGCTTTCCGGGACGGCTTCCAGCTCCAGAACGCCACCCATGTGCTCGGCGCGTCGATCGGCATCGCCCTGTTCCCCGAGCATGGCAGTGATGCACAGACCCTGCTCAAGCACGCGGACATCGCGATGTATGCCGTCAAGACCGAAGGGAAGGGCAGGTTTTGCTTCTTCCAGCCGCGCTTCTTCGAAGCCATCCGGGGCAGGCTGGAGACCGAAATGCAACTACGTCAGGCGCTCGACCGGTGCCAGTTCGTCGTTCACTACCAGCCGCGCGTCGACCTGCGCACGGGCGCCGTCTGCGCCATGGAGGCGCTGGTGCGCTGGGAGCGCCCGGGCCAGGGCTTGACCGGTCCCGACGGCTTCATCGGACTGCTCGAAGAAACCGGCCTAATCGTGCGCCTGGGGGAGCAGGTGATCGACGGCGTGTGCCGCCAGTTGGCCTGCTGGGCGCGCGCTGGGGCGGACCTGGTGCCGGTCTCGGTCAACATCTCGCCGCGCCAGTTCAGCCAGTCCGACGTGATGGCCCAGTTCCGCAGCGCGATTGCGCGCCACGGCGTCAACCCGGCGCTGCTGGAAATCGAAGTGACCGAATCGTCGATGATGCAGGAGGGGATCGGCCAGTCGGCCGTGTTCAGCCAGCTGCGCGCACTGGGCATCAAGCTGTGCATCGACGACTTCGGCACCGGCTACTCGGCGCTGTCGCAGTTGCAGAAGCTGCGCTTCGACGTGCTCAAGATCGACCGCGCCTTCATATTGCGGATCGCAGAACCGGAAGGGGACACGCTGATCGCCTCGATGGTCGCGATGGCGCACGCGCTCGGCATGCGGGTGGTTGCCGAAGGTATCGAGAGCCAGGAGCAGATGTGGCTGCTGCAGAGCCTCGGCTGCGACGAGGGGCAGGGCTACTTCTTCTCGCGCCCGGTGCCGCCGGACGCGTGCCGGCTGCCGCAGGTCCGGGCCCGCCTTGAACCGCATTCATGAAGCGGCTGGCGCTCATGCCGCCGCGCCGGCTCCTTTTACCCGCGCGGCCTTGCGCCGCCAACGCATGAAGCCCATCATCCCCACGCCGGTCAGCAGCAATCCCAGGCTCGCCGGTTCCGGCACCGCCACGGATTCGGGTAGCGATCCGGTGAAGGCCTGCAGGTGGATCTCGCCATACTGGTCTAGGCTCCTGGCATACACGCCGCCTTCGACGTTGGCGCCGCCGGTATTGCTGAACGTGCCATCCGCCACCAGCACCTGGCCGCCGAAGCTGCGCCCGACGCTCACGCTGTTGGCGCCTGCAAAATTCCAGATCAGCGAACTGCCCAGGCTGCGCGCCTCGTCGAAGTTGGCGCTGAGATTCAGGACCTTGTCGTCGGTGTTGAAGATGACCGTGCTGGCGCCGTTCAGCCTGAAACTCAGGTCGGTGGTGGTCGACGAGAAGATCTTGCTGTCGAGCGCGGTCAGGTCGAACACCAGCAAGCCGTCGACCGGGATGCCGAAAAACGTGACCCGCTGGTTGTTGTTGCTGAACAGGACTGAGGTGCCGGCGGTGGCCTGCAGCGCCGACAACTGGGAGGACAGGCTGCCCATTACCGATCCGACATCGGTAGAGGCCGACGCCGCCAGCGTGCCGTCCATCGTGGCCGTGGTCGCGTCCAGCACCTTGCCGTTCAGGTTGACGCCGCTGTAGCTGGCGGCGTGGATCTTCTGGCCGAAATTCACGTTGGAAGCGGCGCCGCCGATCCAGACATTGCCATTGAAGCTGGCGTTCGACGCCGCGCCGCCGATGTGGCTTTCGCCGGCGTTGACGGTCAGGCCGCTGGCGTTGCCGCCGACCACAGCGCCCAGGCCATTCACCTTCACGTTGCCGCCGGTATTGCCGCCGACGGTCAGGCCGGCATAGCGCGAGGGCGCCGTCCTGCCCGGGTGCTGCACATAGTCTCCGCCAGTCACATTGCCGCCGACATAGGTGCGGCCGTCGACGTGCGAGGTCGAATTCAGGTTGCCGCTGACGACAACGTTGAACTGCTGAAGCATCTCGCTGGCGGACAGCGGTCCTGCGTTTGCCTGGCTGGCGTAACACAGCATGACTGCGGCAAGCGCAATGGTAGTGCGAGCGATCATGAGAGAGCTCCGGGTAGGAAGGCGGATAGCGCCATGTTGAATATTATTAACGTTTATTTCCTAATGGATATTACGGTCTTGTGATTCTTTGCGCAAGAAATTTATCGAATTTGAGTTGCAGATCCGGCAATGGTGCATAAGGGAGCGAAGCGCAACCGTACGGCTCCCGACCACGTGGATTTGTTTCGTGTTCCTTTACATTTGTATGCACGCTGGTAGTAATATTACATGGTGGCGCTCGCCACCGTTGCCGCTCGCGGCCTCGCTGCCCGGGTAATGGCGTGTAAAAACAATGACAAAGGGGACACCATGCGCACTAGAAGTAGTTTGACTTCACCGCTACGGCACGGTTTGGCCGTGTGCGGACTATTGGCGGCGGTCGCCGGCATCGGCCTGCCCGCGGCCGGTGCCTTCGCCCAGCAGCCGGCGGCAAGCGCCGCCGCGCCGGTCGCGCCCGGCACGATCCGCATCCATTTCCGCCGCGTCCAGAACGACACCGCCCAGTGGGGCGTGTATTCCTGGGACGGCCCGGCCAGGCCCAGTTCGGCCTGGATCACGGACCGCTTCATGTTCACGCAGAGCGACGATTTCGGTGGCTGGGTCGACATCCCGCTGGCAGCAAACAAGACCGCCCTGTGGTTCCTCGTCACCGACGGCAGCGGCACCAAGAACTGCGGCGCCGACCAGGGCGCGCCGCTACCCGCCGACGTGGGTAGCCGTGGCCACGAGATCTGGCTGCTGGAGGGCGACTGCAGCATCTACACCGTGCCGCCCGCGCTCAGCTACGGCAGCCTGGCCCAGGCCGGCGCCCACTGGCTGGCCGCCGGGACACTGGCCTGGCCGGGCGCGCCTGCCAGCGGCAGCTACAAGCTGTACTACGCCGTCAACGGCGGCCTCGGCTCGGGCGCGGCTGGCGTCACCGGTGCCGACGGCAGCATGGACCTGCGCCTGGCGCCGCTGCCGGACGCGGTCAGCGCGAACTACCCGCACCTGGCGGGCAGCACCGGCCTGGCCCTGTCGGCGTTTGATGCGGCCAGGGTCGCGGCCCTGGTTAGCGCCCAGTTCGCGATCGCCCAGTTCGACGCGGCCGGCAAGCTGGTGCAGGTGACCTCGCTGCAGAGCGCCGGCATGCTCGACGACGTGTTTGGCGCGCGCGCCGTCAATACCGAACTCGGCGTGAGCTTCAACGGCGCCGGGGTGCCGACCTTCCGCCTGTGGGCGCCGACCGCCAAGTCGGTGGCGCTCGACATCTATCCGGACGCGAACGCCCCCGCCGCCAGCCAGCTGCCGATGCGCCTGGATAGCGCCACCGGGGTATGGAGCTACACCGCGCCCAACGCCGGCTGGACCAACCGCGCCTACTACACCTATACCGTCAAGGTGCTGTCGCGCTGGGCCGACAACACGCTGGTGACGAATACCGTCACCGACCCTTATTCGGTGAGCCTGAACGCCAACAGCGCGCGCAGCTTTCTCGCCAACCTCGACAGCCCCGAGCTCAAGCCGCGCAACTGGGACAAGCATCGCATCCCGGCGCTCGCGCACCCGGCCGACATCTCCATCTACGAGCTGCACGTGCGCGACTTCTCGGTCAACGACGACTCGGTGCCGGCCGCGCGGCGCGGCAAGTACCTGGCTTTCGCCGAACGCAACTCGCGCGGCATGCGCCACCTGCAGTCGCTGCAGAAGGCGGGCCTGAGCCACGTGCACCTGCTGCCCGTGTTCGACATCGCCAGCGTCAACGAAGCCGGCTGCCTGTCGCCGGCGATCCCGGATGCCGGCCCGGCGTCAAGCGCCCAGCAGGCCGCGATCGAGGCGGTGCGCGATGCCGACTGCTTCAACTGGGGCTACGATCCGGTGCACTACAACGCGCCGGAAGGCAGCTATGCTTCGAACGCCAACGACGGCGCCGCGCGCGTGCGCGAGTTCCGCGAGATGGTGCAGAGCCTGCACGAGGCCGGCCTGCGGGTCGCCATGGACGTGGTCTACAACCACACCAGCGCCTCGCAGCAGGGACCGCTGTCGACCCTAGACAAGATCGTGCCGGCCTATTACTACCGCCTGAACGAGAAGGGCGCCAACCTGAACGACAGCTGCTGCGCCGACACCGCCGCCGAGCACACCATGATGGCCAAGCTGATGCGCGACTCGGTGGCGCTGTGGGCCAGCGCGTACAAGGTCGACAGCTTCCGCTTCGACATCATGAGCTTCGCGCCGCTGAGCGTGATGAAGGGCTTGCAGGCGCACGTGAACCAGGCCGCCGGCCGCGAGATCTACCTGTACGGCGAAGGCTGGAACTTCGGCGCGGTCGCCGATGACCGGCGCTTCGTGACGGCGCGCCAGGCCAACCTGTTCGGCACCGGCATCGGCTCCTTCAACGACCGCCTGCGCGACACGGTGCGCGGCGGCGGCTGCTGCGACGGCGGCGAGAACCTGATTAGCCAGCAGGGCTTCATCAACGGCGCCTGGGTCGACCCGAACCACCTGGCCAGGCAGTCGCGCGACGATGCGCTGCGCCTGGCCGACCTGGTGCGCGTGGGCCTGTCGGGCACCCTGCGCGACTACCGCTTCGTCGACCGCTTCGGTTCGCTGCGCAGCAATGCCGACATCGACTACTTCGGCCAGCGCGCCGGCTACACCGCCAGCCCGGTCGAGACCATCAACTACGTCGAGAAGCACGACAACCAGACCCTGTTCGACATCAACGCCTTCCGCCTGCCGCAATCGACCTCGCTGGCGGACCGGGTGCGGGTGCAGAACCTGGGTGCGGCCATCGTGCTGCTTTCGCAGGGCATTCCCTTCATTCATGCGGGCCAGGAGCTGCTGCGTTCCAAGTCGCTCGACCGCGACAGCTACAACGCGGGCGACTGGTTCAACCGCCTCGACTACAGCTATGCGTCGAACAACTTCGGCGTGGGCTTGCCTTCCGCCGACAAGAACCGCGACAACTGGGACCTGATGCGGCCAGTGCTGGAAAACCCGCTGATCAAGCCGGACACCAGGGCGATCCTGGCGGCCAGGGAGGCGTTCGAAGACCTGCTGCGGATCCGCAGCGACAGCAGCCTGTTCCGGCTGCGCAGCGCGAAGGACGTGGAACAGCGCCTGCGCTTCTACAATACCGGGCCGGACCAGCTGCCCGGCCTGGTGGTGATGCACATCGACGCGGAACAGCCGGGCCGCTACCCGGACGCGCGCTACCGCAGCGTGGCGGTGCTGTTCAACGTGGACAAGGAAGCGAAGACGATCGCGATTCCGGAGCTCAAGGGGCGCAAGTTCAAGCTGCACCAGGTGCAGGTCAGCTCGACTGACCCGGTGGTGAAGACCTCCGGCTACGGCGACGCCGACGGCAGCTTCACGATCCCGGCGCGCACGGCGGCGGTGTTCGTCGAGAAGGGAGCGAGCCGCGGCGAGGAGTAAGCGGCAAACGGCCAGGATGCAGGATGGTCCTGGCCGGCATGCATCACAGCGTGATTTCCAGGCCTTCGAAGGCCAGCCGCACCTGCAGCTCGCCCAGGTGCTCGCGGTAGCGCGCCATCACGGCGGCGAATGCGGCCTCGAGCTCGTCGTCGCCGCGGGTCGGCTCGTGGTGGGTGCAGTACAGGGCGCGCGCGCCCACGCGCAGCGCCATCTCGATGGCGGCATCGAAGGTGCCGTGGCCCCAGCCGGCCTTGGACGGGTATTCCTCGCGGGTGTAGGAGCAGTCGACGACCAGTGCGTCCACGCCCGCCATGGCGGCGTCGATCGCGCGCTGGCGCTCGCCCAGGTGCGCCTCGAACGCGTCGAAGGCCGAATCGCCCGGCGGATAGGGGTTGTGCCAGGGTTCGTGGTCGCCAGTGAAGAACAGCGAGCGGCCATTGCAGGAGATCCGGTAGCCGAGGTTGGTGACCGGGTGGTTCATCAGGACGTTGTCGACCACCGCATCGCCGACCGCGACCGGCGTGCCGATGTCGAGGGTGCGGTACTCGATGGTGGCATCCATCTGGGTTTCGCTGACCGGGAAGTAGATGTTCTGCAGCTGCACCGCCATCACGTGCTCGATGCCCTGGCCGCTTGCCGGATCGTGGGCGCCGTGCAGGCGCACCCGGCTGCCCTCGATGAACAGCGGGGTAAAGAAGGGCAGCCCATGGATGTGGTCCCAGTGGCTGTGGGTGATGAAGAGGTTGGCCTGGATCGGCGCCGGCTGCGCCACCAGGCGTTGGGCCAGCGGGAACAGGCCGGTGCCGGCGTCGAGGATGATCAGGGTGCCATCGTCGCTGCGCACTTCGATGCAGGTGGTGTTGCCGCCGTAGCGCGCCGTGCGTGGGCCTGGCGACGGGATCGAACCACGCACCCCCCAGAAGCGGAATTTCATCGGGACTCCCAGCCGGATTGTGATGTTATTGGAATACCGGGCATGATAAGGCCATTGCTTCCAACAGCACCGACAATCTGCGCCGGTTCACGGAGAGGGGTGCGGCGCGCGGGCGCGTGCGAGCAGCAGTTCGCGCTCGCGGCTGTTGGCGGTCATGGCGGCGGCGCGTTCGAATTCGCGGCGCGCTTCCTCGAGGCGTCCCAGCTTGGCGAGCAGGTCGGCGCGCACGCTCGGCAGCCAGTGGTAGCCGGCCAGCTTGCCGTCCAGGAGCAGCGCATCGGCGAGCAGCAGGCCGGCGGCCGGACCGTCGGCCATGCCCACTGCCACCGCGCGGCTCAGTTCGACCACCGGCGAAGGCTGGACCTGCGCCAGCTCGGCGTACAGCGCCGCGATCGCCCGCCAGTCGGTGTCGCCGGCAGCGCGGGCGCGGGCGTGGCAGGCCGCGATCTCGGCCTGCAGCACATAGGGGCCGCGCGCCTGGCCGAGCTGCGCGGCGCGCGCGAGCGCCGCCAGGCCGCGCCGCACCAGCACCCCGTCCCAGCGCGCGCGGTCCTGGTCGAGCAGCAGCACCGGGCGCCCTTCGGCGTCGAGGCGCGCTCCCATGCGCGAGGCCTGCAGCTCCATCAGCGCGACCAGGCCGTGCGCCTCCGGCTCGCTCGGGGCCAGCTCGGCCAGCATGCGCCCCAGGCGCAAGGCTTCCTCGAGCAGGGCGGGGCGCATCCAGTCCTCGCCGGCGGTGGCGGTATAGCCTTCGTTGAAGATCAGGTAGACCGCTTCCAGCACGGCGCCGAGGCGTTCGCCCAGCTCGCTCGGTGGCGGCAGTTCGAAGGGCACGCGCGCCTCGCCCAGGGTGCGCTTGGCGCGCACGATGCGCTGGGCCATGGTGGCCTCCGGCACCAGGAAGGCGCGGGCGATCTCCTGGGTCGACAGGCCGCCCAGCAGCTTGAGCGTGAGCGCCAGGCGGGCGTCGAGCGAGAGCACCGGGTGGCAGGCGGTGAACATCAGGCGCAGCAGGTCGTCGCCAATCACGTCCTGGCGGGCGTCGTCGAGGCTGTCGACGAAATCGGGTACGACCAGGGCTTGCTGGGCTTCGAGGTCGAGGCCGATGCGCTCCAGCTTCTGGCGCAGCAGGCGGTCGCGGCGCAGGCGGTCGAGCGCGGCATGCTTGGCCGTGGTGGTGAGCCAAGCGCCGGGATTGTCCGGTATGCCCTGGCGCGGCCAGTGCTCGAGGGCCACCACCAGAGCGTCCTGGGCCAGCTCCTCGGCCAGGCCGACGTCGCGCACCATGCGCGCCACGACCGCCACGATCCTGGCCGACTCGATGCGCCAGACGGCGGCGATGCTGCGCTCGACCTGGGCATCCATCAGATCTGGGCTTGCGCGTCTTCTGCCTGCGCCGGCGTGCTGTCGATGTAGGTCAGCGCCCACATGTGGCCGTCGAGGTCTTCGAAGCCGTGCTGGTACATGAAGCCGTGTTCTTCCGCCGGTTCCGGCAGGGCGGCGCCCAGCTCCCGCGCCTTGCTGGCCACGGCATCGACCTCGGCGCGGCTGTCGCAGAACAGGCACAGCAGCGCGATCCGGCTGGTGCGCGGGTCGGCCAGCGGCTTGGCGCACAGGGTCCGGGCGAAGTCCTCGCGCGCCAGCATCACGAAGATGTCGTCGGAGACGCGCATCCCGGCGCCGTTCTGGCTGCTGAAGCGGGCATCGAAGTCGAAGCCGAGGGCGCTGAAGAAGTGCTTGCTGCGTTCGAGGTCTTGCACCGGAAGGGTGATGGCGATCTGTTCTTTCATGATGGTTGTGGTTCTTGGCTTGTCGGAAGGGGCGTCAGAAAGGCAGGTCGGCCGGCTCGTAGAGGCGGCGGACTTCGATCTCGGCACTGGCGGACTCGCCGTGCGGATTGGGGAAACGGCGCGACCACTCCATCGCTTCCTCGCGCGAGCGCACCTGGATCAGGGTGTAGCCGGCGATCAGCTCCTTGGTGTCGGCGAAGGGACCGTCGGTGACGCTGCGGCGCTGCCCGTCGTAGCGGATGCGCCAGCCGTCGCGGCTGGGGCGCAGACCGTTGGCGTCGAGCAGGACGCCGGCACGGGCCAGTTCCTGGTTGTAGGCGGACATGGCGTCGAACAGGGATTGGGCGGGCATGATGCCGGCTTCCGTGTCGGGGGTGGCCTTGACGATGATCATGAAACGCATGCTGTTCTCCTTGTCGTGGGGCGGCGCCCGGGGGACGCTCGCTCCTACGACGAAGGACGGCGCCGCGAATCGACATGCGGCCGCATTTATTTTTCGCGATCGAAACAGGGCGCCAGGCCGCGCACCTCGACGGTGGCCCATTCGGCCGCCGGGCACTGCTGCGCCAGCGCGACCGCTTCTTCGCGCGTGCCGACGTTCACCAGGAAGAAGCCGCCCACCATTTCCTTGGCCTCGGCAAACGGGCCGTCGACGATGCGCGCCTTTCCGGCCGCGGCCGTGACGCGCACCGCCTGGTCGGTCGATGCTAGCGATTCCGCGGCCAGCAGCAGGCCGCGGCTGCGCAGGTCCTCGCCCCAGCGCAGCATGCGCTCGTACAGATGGCGGCCTTCGAGCTCGGTGCGGGTGGCGCGCTGGCCGACGGGTTCATGGATCAACAACATGTGCGGCATGGGACTCTCCTCGGTGGATGAACGCGGCTATTCTATGCCGCCTTTTCTCCTCCGGCATGCTGCTGCGCGTAAAAACGCCGCATGCCCCATTTGACCGCGAGCTGCACCATGAGTGCGGCGCCGGTCGCCAGCAGGAAGGCCATGCCGATCGGCTGCGCGCGCAGCAGCAGCGACAGCACCAGGCAGAACACCGCGAAGGCGTAATAGCCCTGAACCATGCCGCGCAGCAGGGCCACCGCGAAGCCCGGACCGTTCGCACGGTGCGAGAAGCCGACCAGCACCGTGCTCATCACCGGGAACATCGCGAACAGGCCGGCAAAGCGCGGCCCGAGACCGGCGGCGGCATAGGTCACGCACAGCGTCAGCAGGGCGCCGGCCAGCATGCGCCATGGCAGGTCCCCGGCCGGCTTGGCGGTGGCAGCCGGCGCCGGGGCCGGACCGAACAGGCGGGGCGACACCAAGAGCGCGGCCACGACGATGGCGAAGCCGGCCCACGGCGGCGGCAGGACGGGCTGCGCCTGCAGCGCCAGCACGGCCATGCCGTAGGCCAGCAGGGCGGCGCACATTGCGCGCGCCATGCCGAGCCGGGCGCAGCGCGCATAGGCGATGCTGAAGACCAGGATGGCCAGCACCGCCAGCAGGGTATTGGCGGCGGCGCTGGCCGCGAACTGGGCGCCCTGTTCGAGCGAGATCACCAGGAGGATCGGGCCGGAGACGATGGGAAAGGCGGACAGCCAGCCGGCCACGCCCGGCCCCCAGCGGCGGCCGGCCAGGGTGACGAGGGCGATCAGGACGGGTACGAGCAGCAGTTTGAGCAGGAAGATCATGCGCGATGAATAAGAAGCACAAAAGAAAAACGCCCGCCTGGACAGGCGAGCGTTTTTGGCGTGGAAACGAAACGTTTACAGCACTTCGCTGGCGTGGTCCGCCAAGCGCGAGCGTTCGCCGCGCGCCAGGGTCACGTGGCCGCTGTGGCTCCAGCCCTTGAAGCGGTCGACCACGTAGGTCAGGCCGCTGGAGCCTTCGGTGAGGTAAGGCGTGTCGATCTGGGCGATGTTACCCAGGCACAGGATCTTGGTGCCGGGACCGGCGCGCGTGACCAGGGTCTTCATCTGCTTCGGCGTCAGGTTCTGCGCCTCGTCGATGATGAGGAACTTGTTGACGAAGGTGCGGCCGCGCATGAAGTTGAGCGACTTGATCTTGATGCGCGAACGGATCAGGTCCTGGGTCGCGGCGCGGCCCCAGTCGCCGCCGTCGCTGTCCGACTTCATCAGGACTTCCAGGTTGTCGTCGAAAGCGCCCATCCACGGCGACATCTTTTCTTCCTCGGTGCCCGGCAGGAAGCCGATGTCTTC